>DASXVG010000098.1:0-58053 GCA_036504355.1 Candidatus Limnocylindrales bacterium | reverse complement strand
CGATCGCCGGCGCCGGTCAGGGCTCGCTGAGCCAGGTCCGGACCTCGGGGCGGGTGAGCCCGAAGAACAGCAGGATCGCGAGCACCGTGGCGAACAGCGCGAACACCGGCTGGGCGGCGAGCAGCGCGAGCGGGATCGCCGGGATCGTCAGCGTGGACAGCCCGAGCGCGAGTCCGCGCGAGGCCTCCTTGCGCTGGAGCACGAGCGTCGTCGTGAAGATCGTGTAGGCGAGGAGCACCATCGCGACGATCCCGACGGGCGAGATCGGGGCGCTGATCGCCTGGTCGACGACCCAGCGCAGGGACAGCCCCAGCACGCCGAGGATGAGGAACGCATAGCCGAGGAAGATGCGGACGCCACCGGGCATCGCGCGCAGCTGGTCGAGCACGCGCTGATGATGCCACCCGTCCGCCGGCCGTCGTGCACGACGCGGGAGAGCCGATCCCGGGCCGGAATCAACACCGATGCGGACCGTGAACGTTCACATCCGTGACCGTGGCGCAAGGCGCTTGACACCGGGGGGAAACGCCCACTACTGTCGGCTAAACCGGTTTGCTAAACCGGTTTTGATTGAGCCGATGGCCTGTGCGCGGTGCGCGGGAGCTCCAACAACGCGGAGCCCGCCAGCACCCAGTGACCCCTCACAGGACCTGCGTACCGAGGAGACCGTGGAGGAGCGGACCCGGCGCCGGCCGCGGATCGCCGACGTCGCCCGGGAGGCGGGCGTCTCGAAGACCGCGGTCTCGTTCGCCTTCAACAGCCCCGACCGGCTTGCCCCCGAGACGGCGAGCCGGATCCGGGATGTTGCCGATTCCCTCGGCTATCGGCCGCACCCGGTCGCGCGGATGCTCACCCAGCGCACCACCCACACCCTGGGGGTGCTCACGCCGCAGGCACTGTCGGTCATCTTCTCCAACCCGTTCTTCGGCGCCTTCAGCGAGGGCGTGGCGCTGGCCGCCGAACAGGAGGGGTACGCGCTGCATTTCATCTCGCCCCTCCACGGGAGCCTCGCCCGGGCGATGGGCCGCGCCACCGTGGACGGGGTCGTGGCCATCGGCCTGTCCGCGAACCACCCCGAGGTGGAGCAGATCCGCGCGGCAGGGCTGCCGCTGGTGATGGTGGACTCGAGCGCCCTCCAGGACCTGTCGGTCGTCGAGATCGACGACGAGGGCGGGGCGCGTGCCGCCGCGGACCACCTGCTCCAGCTGGGTCATCGCGACATCCTCGTGGTCGGCGTCGAACCGCCGTCTCCGGGCGCGACGCTCGAACCCGAAGGGGTCATGGGACGGCGGATGCGGGGGTACGTGCAGGCGCTCGCGGACAAGGGCATCGAGCTTCCACCGCACGCGTTCGTCGTGGGCCCGGCGAGCATCGAGGGGGGGATCGCCGCGATGCGCCGCGCGACCGAGGACGGGCTGCGGCCGACGGGCGTGCTCGTGATGTCGGACGCGATGGCCATCGGCGTCCTCCGCGCTGCGCGCGAGCTGGGGCTGCGGGTGCCGGAGGACGTGTCCGTCGTGGGCTTCGACGACATCGACATCTCCCAGCACACGAACCCACCGCTCACCACGGTGCACCAGCCGATCCGCCAGAAGGGTGAGAGCGCGGTGCGCATGTTGCTGTCCGTCGTCGAACGACGGGATCAACGTCCCGAGCATATCCGGCTCGAGACCCGCCTCATCGTGCGAGGATCGACCGGACCGGCGCCGCGACGACGGCAGGAGGTGGACCGGGTCCAACACTGATGGCCGAGGGGCGGCGTGCGGACGAGAGTTCGCCCGGCATGCCACGCCCGCATCGCATGCAACGTGGCAGTCGACCGCCGATATCGGCCCAGGGCCGGGCCCGGCCCGACAGAGCGACCGGCCACGCCGGTCGAACACCAGGAACCAATTTCTCGTGGAGGAGAGCTAGACCAGGATGAACACCAAGCTTCGGTTCGCGTCGCTCGTTGCGGGCGCCGCGATCCTCGTCGCCGCCTGCGGCGGCGGTACCGCCACCACCGCGCCGCAGAGCGCGGCCCCGGAGAGCACCGCACCCGAGAGCACGGCTCCCGAGAGCGGCACTCCCGCGTCCCCGGCAGCGGCCCCGCTCAGCGGCGAGATCACGCTGTGGCACAGCTACGGCTCCGGCGGTGGCGAGACGGGCGCCTTCCAGAAGGCCCTCGGCGCCATCCTCGTGGTCAACAAGGACCTCAAGGTCAACGTCGTCGAGCAGCCGTTCAGCGACATCTTCAACAAGTGGACGACCGACGTCGGCGCGGGCGGCGGCCCCGACATGTTCGTGGCCCCGAACGACAACCTCTTCTCGCAGTCCGATGCCGGCGTGCTCGCCGACCTCACGAGCGCGCTCACGGGCAAGCTCGACGGGTTCAACCCGGTCGCGGTCGAGGGCTCCAAGGTCGGCGACAAGTTCTTCATGGTCCCCGAGTCCCTGAAGGCCGTCGCCCTGTGGTACGACAAGTCCGCCATCACGACCGCCCCGGCAACGCTCGACGCCCTCATGGCCGGCGTGAAGGACGGCTCGATCAAGCTTGGCCTCAACCAGAACGCGTACCACAGCTTCGGCTTCAGCGGCGCGTTCGGCGGCAAGCTCATGGACGACACCGGCAAGTGCGTCGCTGACCAGGGCGGCTTCGCTGATGCGTTCAAGTACCAGGCCGACCTCAAGGCCGCTGGCGCCAAGTTCTACACGGACGGCAACGCCCTCAAGCAGGACTTCCAGACGGGTGCCCTCAACGCCGTCATCGACGGCCCGTGGCAGACCGCCGACTTCACCAAGGCTCTCGGCGACAAGCTCGCCGTCGCGCCGATCCCGGCCGGAACCGCTCCCGCGAACCCGCTCACGGGCACGGACGGCTGGTACATCAACCCCAACAGCCCCAACATCGACCTGGCCGTGGCGCTGGCGCTCCAGCTCGTCAGCACCGCCAGCGAGCAGGTCATGACCTCGGACGCCGGCCACGTGCCCGCGGCGCCGGGCGTCACGATCGACTCGCCCCTCGTCCAGGGCTTTGCCGACGCGGCGGCCGCCGGCCTCCCGCGCCCGCAGCGCACCGAGTTCAACAACTACTGGGGCCCCTTCGGCGATGGCCTCAACCTCGTCCTGGACAAGGGTGAGGACGCCACCACCGTGGTGGCCAACGCCTGCAAGACCATGAACGACGCGAACGGCAGGTAGCCTTCGCATCGAGTTGACGAACGGGGGCGCCCAGCGGCGCCCCCGAATCGTCCCCGGTCCGCGCTCCAGCCCAGCAGGAGACCGATCCGGGGCCGATACTGCCCCCGACACCCGAGCGATTCCGAGCGACGACGCAGGAGGAGGCGAGTCCAGGGATGGCCACCACCGCAGCCGTGCTGCCGCCCCCGAAGCCCAGGCGCCAATGGCGGAGGCGAGCGCAGCCCTACCTGTACCTCGTGCCGGCGCTGGCCGTGATGGCGATCATCACCTTCTACCCGCTGATCTACCAGGTGTGGATGTCCTTCACGGATTTCGGCGCCAAGAACTTCAACGTCCGGCTGGGGATCCCGCCCAACTTCGTGGGCATCGACAACTACGTCCGGATCGCGACGTCGAAGCTCCAGATCCCGAACTTCGAGTTCGGGCGGCTCGTGCTGTTCAACCTCTGGTGGGCCCTCTCGAACGTCGTGGTGCACGTCATCCTGGGCGTGGCGATCGCGGTCCTGCTGAACACGAAGGGCCTCCTGGGCCGCGGCATCTACCGGGCGATCTTCATCCTCCCGGTCGTCATCCCCTCGATCATCGTGGCCACGGTCTGGCGCAACATGTTCACCCCCGACGGCGGCGCGGTGAACTACCTGCTCCAGGCCCTTGGCGGGGTCATCGGCATCCCGGCAGATGCGCCCGGGCTGAACCTCGACTGGCTGCGGCAGGTGGACGATCCGATCCCGTTCATCCCGTTGCCGCTCGCGTACTTCGCGATGATCACCGCGAACACCTGGCTGGGCTGGCCGCTCAACTCCGTCGTGGCGACGGGCGCCCTGCAGTCGATCCCCGGTGACCTGTACGAGGCGGCCGAGATGGACGGCGCCAACGGCTGGCAGAAGTTCCGCGTCGTCACCCTGACGTACCTGCGGCCGGCGATGCTGCCGTACGCCATCTACGGCTTCGTCATCACTTTCAACCTGTTCTTCCTCCCGTTCTTCATGACGGGTGGCGAGCCATTCGGGCGAACGGAGATCCTCGTGACCCAGGCCTACCGCCTGGCCAACGACCGCCAGCTGTTCGGCGTCGCCGCGGCGTTCTCCGTGTACCTGTTCTTCCTCCTCCTGTTCGTGACCCTGATCACGAACCGTCTCGCGAAGGCGACGAAGAGCTATGCGGACTGACGGGCGCACAGCCCTGACGAGGACCCGACGATGACCGACCTCGCGAACGTCCGGCGCGGCCGCGACTTCACAGCGTTCTTCCGGCTCGGCCGGCGCGCAGGTGCTCGCGGCGGCGAGCAGGAGAAGCGGCTGCCGCTGGGCAGGCAGCTGCTGCTCCAGGCGATCCTGCTGCTCATCACCGCAACGGTGCTGTTCCCGATCCTGTGGATCTTCAGCATCTCGATCGACGCCCGCGGCCTGTTCCGGCCCGACGGCCTGAACCTCATCCCGGCCGAGATCACGTTCCAGTCGTACCAGAAGGTCCTGACGCAGCCGACGAGCAACAACATCAGCTTCCTGGGGCTGATGCTCAACAGCCTCAAGATCGCGCTGTTCAGCTCCGCCATCGCCGTGGGGCTCGGCGTCACCGCGGCGTATGCCTTCTCGCGGCTCAAGTTCAGGGGCCGCGAGGTCTTGATGATCGGGATCCTGGGCGTGCTCATGCTGCCCGCCGTGGCGACGATCATCCCGCTGTATGTCTTCCTCAACCAGTTCCGGATCAGCTTCGGGGACCTGACGTTCAACCTCCGGGCATCGCTCGTGGGGGTGTGTCTCGCCGTCATCTCGGCGCAGCTCCCGTTCGCGATCTGGAACCTCAAGGGGTACCTGGACACGATCCCGCGCGACCTCGAGGAGGCGGCCGCGGTCGACGGTGCGACGCAGAACCAGACCTTCCTCCGGGTCGTCCTCCCGCTCGCGACGCCGGCGATCGCGGTCACCGGGTTCCTCGGCTTCCTGGGCGGCTGGACGGAGTACCTGACCGCGTACATGTTCATCGGCGGCCAGGTCCCGGACTGGACGCTGTCCATCGCGCTCAACTCGATGGTCGGCCAGTACGCCCGGAACACGCCGTGGTCCGAGTTCGCGGCGTTCGCGATCCTGTTCGCCCTCCCGGTCTCGCTGGTGTTCTTCTTCTTCCAGCGCTACCTGGTCGGCGGTCTCGCGGGTGGCGGCGTCAAGGGCTGACCACGCGCAACGACGGATGTGTCACGGCCCCGCCGGGTTCGCCCGGCGGGGCCGTTGTCCGCCACCTTGCCGCGGTTCGTCAGCGGTCGGTGGCGTGTGCGTCAGCGTCAGCGGCGGCGCCCGCGGCCGGCGTCCACGCGAACCACGGCCGCTGCGCGAGCAGCACCACGACCACGAACAGGTCGATCCCGCCGAACAGCAGCCCCTGCGGGGAGCCGGACGTGAGCTCCAGGAATGACGCGACGGCCGCCAGGTTGACCCCCAGCAGCCACCAGTGTCCGTAGCGCATCCCGATCCCCACGATGGGGATGGCGACGCCGACCACGAGCGCGACCAGGGCAAGGAGCGGCGACAGCTCCTCGCGATCCGCCAGGTTTGCGACCGCCCCGAGGCTCAGGACCAGGCTGAACAGCCCGGACACGATGAGCAGCGCGGTCGCGAGCTCCACCATGGCCGGCCGGTGCGGGCGCTGCGGCCCGTGCGGGGCGTCACGGAGCCCCGAGGGGTTGCCCCCGGGGCGGCCGCGCCGGGACGGGAGCGGGGCGTCATCATCGTCGGGCTCGATGTCCTCGCCCGCGCGGGTGCGGCCGGCCCGCGGGTCGCTCACGGCGCCGGCGCCAGGCTGACCAGGAACCCGGTGCGGGGCGGCAGCGTGGCGACGGGCGTCCACGCGTCCACGCCGCCCTCGGCGTTGACCCGCGGCGCGCTCACCGAGGTGGCAGGGTCGCCGTTCACGGACCCGAGGAGCGTCGCGGCCTCCGGCCCGCAGAACGGTCCGTCACGCAGGGTCAGGGTGTAGCCCTCGACGGGCTGGTCCGACACGTTGACGAGCGCGAGGATCGTGGCGTCCGCGGTGGTGCGGAGCCAGCCGATGACCGGTTCCGCGTCGCTGTCGACGAGGGTCGTCCCCCCGTCCCGGAGCGCCGGCTGCTGTCCGCGCACCCGAACGAGGTCCTGGTAGGCGGCGAGGAGGCTGCCGCGGTCCGCAGCCTGCGCCGCGACGTTGACGGTCGCCGGGTCGTCGTCCGACAGCGCCTCCCACGGGGTCCCGGTCGTGAAGCCCGCGGTCGCCGGGTCTGCGGTCCAGCGCATCGGCGTCCGGATCCGCTCGTCAGGCTTCGTCCCGGTCATGCCGATCTCCTCGCCGTAGTAGAGGAATGGCGTGCCCGGCCCGGTGAGCAGCAGGAATGCCGCCAGCTTCGCGGCCGCGGGATCGCCGCGGAGCTCGGTCATGATCCGCGTCTGGTCGTGGTTGGTGAGGAAGCTCGCATCCTGGTTCGCCGGCCACGCCGCCGCGGTATCGAGGAGCGCGGTCCTGAGCGGCGCCGCGCGGCCGTTCTGGAGCGCGACGCGGTACGCAGCCGCGAGGCCGAAGTCGAAGGTCAGATCCAGGCTGGCGGGGACGTAGCCGCCGGCGACGGACGCCGGGTCCCAGACCTCGCCGACGAGCATCGCGCCCGGGTTCACGGCGTCGACCGAGGCCTTGAAGCCCGCCAGCCAGGCGTGTGTCTCCGGGGTGTTGGTCTGCGCGTCCTTGCCGTCCTCGATGAGGTGCTTCGCCGCGTCGAGCCGGAACCCGTCCACGCCCATGTCGGCGAGCCAGTAGCGGGCGACGTCCTTCAGCTCCGCCGTCACCGCGTCGTTGCGGAGGTTGAGGTCCGGCATCGCGTCGGAGAACACGCCGTAGTACCAGCGGTTGTCGAGCGGATGCCACGCGACCTGGCCGCCGGGGCCGAGCCAGCCCGGGTTGTCGTCCGACCACACGTACCAGTCGGCCTTGGCGCCCTTCCTCGTGGCGGAGGCGGTGAACCACGCGTTGTCGCTCGCCGTGTGGTTCATCACGAGGTCCACGATCACCTTGATCCCGCGCTCGTGGGCCGCGGCGATGAAGGCCAGGAAGTCGGCCTTCGTGCCGTAGTCCGGCTCGACCGCACGGTAGTCCGTCACGTCATAGCCGTGGTAGCTGGGGCTCTCGGCGACCGGCATCAGCCACAGGCCGCCGACGCCGAGGTCGGTCGTGGTCGTCGGATCTCCGTCGTTGAGGTAGTCGAGCTTGGCGGTGAGACCCTTGAAGTCGCCGATCCCGTCCCCGTCGCCGTCCGCGAAGCTGCGGACGAAGAGCTCGTACCAGGTGCGCTCGTTCCAGTCGTGGGCCGTCGGCGTGGTCGCGGGCGTGCAGGCGGCGCCCGGTGCCACCGTTGCGCTCGCGGCCGGCGGCGTGGGGCTGACCACGGCGGGCGCGGCGCTCGGTGTGGCAGCTCCGCAGCCCGCGGCCAGCATGACGGCGGCCACGGCGAGGCTCGTGAGGCGGATCGGGGCACGCATCGCGGAAGTCTACTGTGGTCCGCCGTGCGCCCGGCCGCGGGAGCCCCACTGAGGACCGCGCCGCACTCGGTCGGCTCCGCCGGGTCGTGGTCCCCGCCCCGCCGCTCGTCGCGTTGTGTCTTTCGGCGCCAGGCCGGTCCCGATCGGTGATTTCCCTTCCGAACGAGCAGCCAGCGCTGGTCCCGCCCCGAATGGATGCTCGATTGAGCCTGTCGACCCGGCTTGTTCAATCGGAGCGAAGGGATCGGAGACTCGACCGTGGAATCGCCGTCTCGACCAGCCAATGGGGCGCCCGCCGTTCGTTCGGAATGAAACGAAGTCGCTGACGCGACCGAGAGGCCCGGCCGGGAGGCCCGGCCGATCTTCCGAACGCTGACCCGACCGAGAGGCCCGGCCGGGAGACCCGGCCGATCTTTCGGACGCTGACCCGACCGAGAGGCCCGGCCGATGAGCCGTCCGAGCCGCGCCACGCGCCGTTCCCGCGACTGCAACGCCAGCCCGGCCACGCAGCACCGCCCAGGACCGCGCCGCACTCGGCCGGAGGGGGGCGTCGAGAAGCCGATAGACTCGCGGCCATGAGCATCGACACCCCCGACTGGGTCCGCGACGCCGTCTTCTACCAGATCTTCCCCGACCGCTTCGCGGCGTCGAACCGGGTGCCCAAGCCCGGTCCGCTCGAGCCCTGGGCCGCGCCGCCGACCAACCACGGGTTCAAGGGCGGCGACCTGCTGGGCATCGCCGAACGGCTGCCGTATCTTGCCGGCCTGGGGGTCAACGCGCTGTACATGACCCCGGTCTTCGCATCGGCGTCCAACCACCGGTACCACACCTACGACTACCTGGCGGTGGACCCGCTGCTCGGCGGCGACTCGGCGCTGCGGGAGCTCCTCGATGCGGCGCACGCCCGCGGGATGCGGGTCGTGCTCGACGGCGTGTTCAACCACACCGGTCGGGGCTTCTGGGCGTTCCACCACGTGCTGGAGAACGGCGCTGGGTCACCGTACGTCGACTGGTTCCAGTTCCACCCCGAGGCGCTCGCCGGACGTCGTCCGTTCAGGCCCTATCCGTGGCCCAGCGACGCAGACGACGCGCCCGACGAACCCGCGCTCCACGCCATCGACGATGTTCACGGCGACGAGTCGGTCCGACGCTACGGCTACCGGGCGTGGTGGGGACTCCCGGCGTTGCCCAAGCTGAACACGGCCAACCCCGAGGTCCGCGAGTACCTGTTCGGCGTCGCCGAGCACTGGCTCGCGTTCGGCATCGACGGCTGGCGCCTCGACGTGCCGACGGAGATCCGGGACGAGGCGTTCTGGCAGGAGTTCCGGCGACGCTGTCGCGCGGTCAACCCGGATGCCTACATCGTCGGCGAGATCTGGCACGAGGCCCCCGCGTGGCTCGCAGGGGACCGGTTCGACGCCGTCATGAACTACCCACTTGCCCAGGCGATCCTGGGGTTCGCGGCGCAGGGGCACCTCGACCACGGCGTCGTGGGCGCCCACCACGAGTACGGCGGGCGCGTCCATCGTCGCGACGGCGCAACGTTCGGCCTCGAGCTCGAGCGGCTGATGCACCTCTACGACCCCGCGATCACCGAGGTGCAGCTCAACCTCCTGGGGAGCCATGACAGCCCGCGCTACCGGACGATGGCAGGCAACGACCGCGCCGCGTACCACCTCGCGGTGCTCCTCCAGGCGACGCTGCCGGGTGCGCCGTGCACCTACTACGGGGACGAGGTCGGCCTGACCGGCGACAACGATCCCTGGTGCCGCGGGGCGTTCCCGTGGGACCAGGCCGCGTGGGACGAGGCAGGAATCGCCTGGACCCGTGGGGCGTACACGGCGCGACATCGCATCCCCGCCCTGCGGCGCGGCTCGTTCGCCGTCGTGGGGGCGGCAGCCGATGCCATCGCGTTCGTGCGCGGCGGGCTCGATGGGTCCGGCGACGGCGACGCGCTCGTGGTCGTCAATGCCGGCGACGCGCCCATCGAGGTGCCCGTGTTCGCGCCGACGATCGGTGGGGCTCCGCTCGACGACGTGCCGCTGCCCGACACCGCCGGGCCGTCGCCGGTGACGGTCGAGACCGACGGCCGGGCTCGCGTGACCGTCGGACCGCGGACGGGGCGCATCCTCGTCCGGGGGTGACCGCCGGGAGCGCAACGTTCGAACTCCGGCGCGCATGCGGGCGTATGCTCGGCCGGAGTGGCTGACATCCCGTTCGACCTTGCCGAGCCCCTCGCCCAGCGTCTCCGTGCGGCGATCGATATCGAGGGCAAGATCCCCCGCGCCCTCGAGGCCCTCGGTCCCCTGACGACCCGCCGGGTGGGTCTTGTCGACATGCCCGCCGGGCGTCTGCGCGACACGCTGAGCGCGGACGTGGCGGAGGTGGCGCCGCTCCCCGTCGGGGATCCCCTCCGGTTCGAACGCCCGGATGGGTCGCTCGACGCGATCGTGAGCCTGTGGTCCGCGTTCCGGGGCGTGAGCGACGCGTCGCTCGCCGAGGCCGACCGGGTGCTCGCCCCGGCCGGTCGCCTGCTCGTGGTCCATGACTACGGTCGCGACGAGGTGAGCTCGCTCGTCGATCCGGGAGCACCGCAGTACGGCGCGTGGAGCCGGCGCGAGGGCCCGTTCCTCCGGGGCGCCGGGTTCAAGATCCGGGTGCTCCACTGCTTCTGGACGTTCGAGACGATCGAGGACGCGCAGGCCTTCCTGGGCGAGGCGTTCGGCGAACGCGGGGTTGCAGCGGGCATGAGCCTCAGGCGGCCCAGGCTCTCGTGGAACGTCGCCGTCTACCACCGCTGGCGCGGGGGCGTGGAGCCCGAGGGGACCCTCATGAGCGCGGTGCACCAGGGGGCCTAGGGGCGGCGCCGCAGGCCCGGATCGGGGAACCTCGGAAGATCGGGATCGGCCGGCCCCTGCTACCCTCGGGCCCGATGAGCACCCGACGATCCAGTCAGCCACCCGACGACCTCGACGAGCTCGCCCGCGGCTCGACGGCCGCCCGGCGTCGCGGCCCGCATGTCGGCCCGATCGGGATCACGCCCGCCCGCGTGTTCCTGTTCGTCGCCCTCCTCGGCGGGCTCGGCTTCCTCGGCTACTCGATCTTCTTCCGCGATGCGCTCCAGGTGCCGCTCATGGCCACGGGGTTCGCGATCCTCGGGATCGTGTTCGCGATCGCCGCGTTCATGTCGATCGGCGGGGTCATCAGCGCCGGCCATGATGGCCGGGACGCGCGGGCGTTCTTCACCTCGCTGCTCGGGGGCCTGCTGGCGGTGGGCGCGATGCTGTGCCTGGCCGCAGCGGTGATCATGGGCATGATCTGGACGGGGACCAGCGCGAGCTGACTGGTACACTCGGGCACCCGTTCCCGGCGCGTGCCCCCATCGTCTAGAGGCCTAGGACGCCACCCTTTCAAGGTGGAGATCAGGGGTTCGAATCCCCTTGGGGGTACCACTTCCCGGCCCGTCACCGGTCGTCTTCCGAGGTTCACGATGCCCGCAGCGCCCGTCCCGCTCGCGGCGCAGCACGTCCTGGCCGCTGCCGCCCTTGTCACGGCCGGCGTCGCGCGCCTCCGCGAGCGGGTCCCGGTCCTCCCGTCTGCATGGGCTGACGAGCGTGTCGTCGCGCGGCTCATTCGCGCGCTCGCGGAGCGCGGGACCGGCGCCGCCCTCATGGGAGACGACGGGACGCTGCTCGGGTTCCAGGCGGCGACCATCCTCGACGGGCACGGCGGGCGCTGGGCGTACACCCCGGACATCGCGCACGCGACCGCCGGGACCCTCGACACGGATCGCGCCGTAGAGCGCCTGTACTCGGGGCTCGCCGAGCACTGGGTCCAGGAGGCGTGCGTGGAGCACGTCGTCACCGTGCTGGCCGACGACGAAGCGACCATCGCCGCGTACGGGCGGCTGGGGTTCGCGCCGCACGTCGTGGATCTCGTCCGCGACCTGCGGCCCGTCGAGGGCGCGTCACTCCCCGAGGGCGGCGACGTTCGCCGCGCGGTTCCCGGCGACGCTCCCGCGGTCCTCGAGCTCCACGCCGGGCTCGTCCGCCACCTCCGCGCCGCGCCGGTGTTCCTGCGCATCCCGAACGCCCCCGCCATCGAGATCCAGCGTCGCCGGATCGCGGATCCGGCGGGTGCCGTGTTCATCGCGACCGTCGAAGACCGCCCGGTGGCGTTCCTCCGGATCGGACCGTCGGCGGACGATGTCGCGACGATCGTGCGCGACAAGGGGACTGCGAGCATCACCGGGGCATACACGGCCCCCGAGCTGCGTGGCACGGGCATCGGGAGTGCGCTCCTCGCCGAGGCGGTCGCATGGGCGCGAGCCAAGCGCTATGTCCGCTGTGCCGTGGACCACGAGGCGGCCAACGGGGAGGCGAGCCGCTTCTGGTCCCGGCACGCGACACCGGTCGCGATCTCGCTCGCGCGACGCCTGCCGCCGATGACGGTTCCGGGCGTCGCCTGAGCACGAACCGTGCGCCTGTGCGTGCGCTATCCTCGTCCGCGATGGAGCTCATGGGCGTGACGATCCGCACGATCGTCAACGACACTGTCGCGATCCGCTGCGATGGCTGCCGGGAGGTCATCCCGGGGACGCCGTGGCGCGTGAACCTGCTGGACATCGTGTCCCCCGAGGTCGCCGTCGGCTGGGACGAGAGCACCCCGCTCAACCCTGGCCCTCACCAGTTCCACTCGGACCCGGCGTGCGTCCGGCGGTGGATGGCCGAGAAGGGCCACTACCTGTGCCGCCGGGGTGAGATCCGCGAGATCATGCGCCCGGTCGCCCTGCCGATCGAGCCGCCCGCCTGGGGGCTGTGCGACGGCATCCACCGCGACGAGCACGAGTTCGTCCCGGCCTGATCCCGCCCGTCGCGGGGACCTGCAGCGGCCCAGGAGGCCGGTTGGCCCCGCTCGTCCGATGCGGTTGACGACCCCCCACGCCGCGCCTACACTCGCGGCCTCCGGGCCCGCCGTGCATACCAAGATTTGCACAGTTTTTCGGGCCGTCCGAGGCGCCCGGAGCGCCACCTCTCGGAGCACCCGTGTCCGACACCCGGTCGCGCGCGGATCGGCCACTTCCGGAGCGCCTGCCACTGGGTGAGGCGAGCCGGCTCCTGGGCGTCGATCCCGACACCCTCCGCCGCTGGGCGGACGAGGGCCGTGTCCCCGCGTTCACGACGCCGGGCGGCCACCGCCGCTTCGAGCGCCGCGCCCTCGAGCGACTCGTGGCGTCTCGTCGGACCGGACCTGCCAACGGGCTCGCGGGCCTCGGGGCGACCCCGGATCGCCTGAGCGCCGCCTACCGCCGGCGGTATGGCGAGCTCCACGGGGCTGGCCCGGATCCCCGGTTCTACGTCCCCGTCGACGAGCGCGAGGCCTTCCGTGATTCCGGCCGTCGTCTCGTCGACGCGCTCGTCCGCCACCTCGACCAGACGGGCCCGGCGCGGCTCGCCGCCGAGCGCGACGCGGTCGAGCTGTCCGAGCGCCTGGGTGCTCGCCTCGCCGAAGGCGGGGTGCCGATGAGCGACGCCGTGTCGATGTTCGTCGCAGCCCGCAAGCCGTTCCTGTCCGAGCTGTCGGTCGTGGCCCGCAGGCGGGGCGTTGATGCCGCGCGAATCGGCCAGCTGTACGACGCCTCGACGGGGCTCCTGGACCGGCTGCTGCTCGCCTTCGTCACCGCGCACGCCACCACGAGCGGCGAGCTCCCCGACCCGGGCCACGGCGCGGAGCACTGACGTGACGACCCTGCTGCCGGCACTGACGTCGGTCCTTGCCTTCGCGTTCGCCCTGATGCTGCTCGACCAGTGGCGCGAGCGCCGCCAGGGCTTTCAGGCCGTGTGGTGCTTCGGCATGGTCTGCTACGGGCTGGGGGCCGGCGCAGAGGCGGTGGCCGCGCTCAACGGCTGGAGTGAGCCGCTGTATCGGACCTGGTACCTGACGGGGGCGGTGTGGACGGCGGGCTGGCTCGGACTCGGGACCGCGTTTCTCCTGGGCCGGACCCGGTTCGGCTACACGTACGCGATCCTGCTGCTGCTGTCGGGTCTCGTGGCGCTCATGATCCGCAACAGCCCGAACTACGCGGGCGCGGGGCCGCTGCCGCTCCTCTACCTCATCGGGACCCTGATCCTTGCTCTCGCGATCGGCGTCGAGACGTACTTCCAGAACGACAGGTGGCCCCGGTTCGCGGCCGGCGCGATCGTCGGCGTGACGATCCTGTCGATCGTGCTCATGGTCCTGACGCCACCGCTGCCGGCGCCCGGGTACGCGCTGTCGCCCGCGACCGGCCAGCCGGTGGGCGACGCGATGCCCGGCTACCTCCGGCTGCTCACGCCGGTCCTGAACATCCCCGGCGCACTTGCGCTGCTGCTGGGGGCCGTGTTCTCGACCTACGTATTCATGCCCAAGAAACGGATCCTCCCGTACTCGCTCGACCCCAACCAGCCCGGCGACCAATTCCTGTTCAACCTGTTCATTGCGCCGGTCGCAATCGTCGTCAACCTCGTCGCGTCGCTGCCCGCGGCGTTTCGCGATCTCGTGGCGGGCCGCCTCCACTCGCGTGTCCCGGCGACGATCCTGATCGCGTTCGGGGCGTTCTTCCCGACCATCACGGACTCCCTCAACCGCGCCGGGTCCACCGAGCTGTTCCAGCTGGGCAAGTTCCTGGGTGTCGTGTTCCTGTTCGCGGGCTTCCTCGTGTCCGTCGAGGTGTTCCGCGAGGTCCGGATCCCGTTCACGTCCATCCGCCTGTCGACCGCGCGTCGCGACCGTGCCGCGCGCCGCGACGCGGAGGTGGCGGTGGGGGAGGATGGGCCGGTCGCGGCGTCGTCGGCCTCGCCCTCGGAGCCGGACGCCGTTCCGCCGCGCGCGTAGCTCCGGGCCCGCGTCCGCCGGTTGTGGGGGACGGCTATGCTCACGGCGATGGATGGGGCATCGGCTCGATCGAGCGAGACCGACGGGATCACGCGGATCCGCGTGCTCCTCGTTGACGACCACGCCGTCGTGCGGCGCGGGCTTCGCGGGTTCTTCGAGCTCCTCGACGACATCGAGATCGTCGGCGAGGCAGAGGACGGCGCACAGGCCGTCGCGCTCGTGGAGCAGCACCAGCCCGATGTCGTGCTCATGGACCTGCTGATGCCCGTGATGGACGGGATCGCCGCCACGGCGGAGATCAAGCAGCGCTTCCCGGACGTGGAGGTCGTCGCGCTCACGAGCTTCATCGAGGAGGAGCGCGTCACCGCGGCCCTCGAGGCAGGCGCGACCGGGTATCTGCTCAAGGACGCCGACGCCGACGACGTGGCAGTCGCCCTCCGGCGCGCGCACGCGGGGGAGGTCCATCTCGACCCCCAGGTCGCCCGCCTCCTCGCCCGCAGGATCCGCAGCCGCCACGATGACGAGCCGGCCCACGAACCGCTCACCGAGCGAGAGCGGGAGGTGCTCGGCCTGGTGGCCAAGGGCCACTCGAACAAGGAGATCGCCGCCCAGCTCGACATCACGGAGCGGACGGCGCGCACGCACGTGTCCAACATCCTGGGCAAGCTCGACCTCGCCAGCCGCACCCAGGCGGCGCTGTGGGCGATCGAGCACAAGGTGAGCTGATCCATGGCCGCGACGACCGATCCTGCAACGCGAGCGCCCGGACGACGTCGGCGGTCCACCCACCCCGACCCGCAGGACCCAGATGGGGACAGGACGGCCGACGTCGCCGACGCCCGGCACTGGACGGCGGTCGGGCCACGCGACGCGACGACGATCGTGTTCCTCCACGGCACCCGGCTGTCGCGCGCCCAGTGGGCACCCCAGCTGCGCCGTCTCTCGGGCTCCTATCGCTGTGTGAGCGTCGATCTCCCGGGCCACGGGACCCGTGCCGCCGAGCCATTCACGATCACCGCCGCGACCGCGGCCGTGGTCGCGGCCATCGACGCGGAGGCGGCGTCGGGCCGCGCGCTCGTCGTTGGACTCTCGCTCGGTGGCTACATGGCCCTGGAGACGGCGGAGGCGTACCCGGACCGCGTCCTGGGGCTGGTCCTCGCGGGATGCTCCGCGGAACCGGTCGGCCCGAGCTCGGCCCCGTTCCGCGCCTTCGCCACGCTCATGGAGCGGCTGTCGCCCGGGGTGCTCCGCGTGCTGAACGTCGCGTTCTTCCGCGCCCGCTACCGGCGCCCGATCGCGGAGCCGATCATCGAGGGTGGGTTCTGGCACGCAGGCGGCGCGAGGGCCATCCGGATCCTCCTCGGCCGGCGCTTCATCGATCGCCTGAGCCGGCTGTGGACGCCGGTCACGATCGTCAACGGTGCCCTCGACCCGGTGTTCGGGCCCGGTGGTGACCCGTGGGCCTCCGCGGCCCGCCGCGGCAGGCACGTGCTCATCCCGTGGGCGCTCCACCTCTCGAACCTCGACCGCCCGACCACCTTCGCCCGGATCGTCGCGGGTGCCGCCGAGGACGCGCTCGCCCACCCCGGCGTCGCCGGCTGACCCCCGCCTGGCGAGCGGCCAGGGCGCGGGGCAGGGATCGGGAGACGCCCCGCAAGGGGTCGATGAGGGGCCACCGGTATACTCGACCCGACCCCGTTCCCCCGCCCGTGAGGTGTCATGCGCGTCCGCAAAGCCGTCTTCCCCGCCGCTGGCTGGGGCACCCGCTTCCTGCCCGCCACGAAGGCGCAGCCGAAGGAGATGCTGCCGCTGGTGGACAAGCCGGTGATCCAGTACGCCGTCGAAGAGGCCGTGGCCGCGGGCATCGAGCAGGTCATCATCGTGACCTCGTCCCAGAAGCGCGCGATCGAGGACCACTTCGACCTCAACTACGAGCTGGAGCACCTACTCGAGGAGAAGGGCGAGATCGAGAAGCTGCGCACCGTCCGCCACATCTCGGATCTCGCGCAGGTGGCCTACGTCCGCCAGAAGGAGCAGCTGGGCCTCGGCCACGCGGTGCTCATGGCGAAGGACCTCATCGGCCACGAACCGTTCGCCGTCATCCTGCCGGACGACGTGGTCATCTCCGACCGGCCGTGCATCGGACAGCTCATCCACGCCTACCACGAGCACCACGGCTCGGTCGTCGCGGTGACCCAGGTCCCGCACGAGGAGACGGGGCGCTACGGCGTCATCGCCGGCGAGCATGTCACCGAGGGCTCCGACCGCGAGCGCACCTACCGCGTGACGCAGATCGTGGAGAAGCCCGCTCCCGAAGACGCCCCGTCGGACCTCGCGGTCATCGGACGCTACGTGCTCACGCCCAAGATCTTCGACAAGCTAGAGCAGACGCAGCGCGGCGCCGGGGGCGAGATCCAGCTGACCGACGCGATCCAGGCGCTCATGGACGAGCAGAGCGTGTTCGCCTACGCCTACGAGGGGAAGCGGTACGACGCGGGCACCACGATGGGCTGGCTCCAGGCGTCCGTTGAGCTGGCGCTCGCGCGGCCCGACACGGGTGGCGAGTTCCGGGAGTACCTGCGCACGCTCGACATCTGAGCCGCGGCGCGGCCCGGGACCTTCGTCACGGGGTCGCACCGGATCCGTGCGCTAGGATGCCAGCGGTCGCCGGACGCGGCCAGGACAGAGGGGAGACACCCACACCGTGACCGAGATCGGGACCACGCTCGGCGGCCGATACCGCCTGGTCGAGCTGCTGGGCCAGGGCGGCATGGCCAAGATCTACCGTGCTCGCGACGCCCAGCTCGATCGCGACGTGGCGGTGAAGCTCCTCCGGCCCGAGTTCGGACAGGACCCCGACTTCCTCGCCCGCTTCCGCGATGAGGCCCGCGCAGCCGCCTCGCTCAACCATCCGAACATCGTGTCGGTGTTCGACTTCGGCGAGGGCGAGTCCGGCCCGTATCTCGTGATGGAGCTCGTCGAGGGCGAGGACCTCGCGTCGATCATCCGGGGCAACGGCCCGCTGGCGCCCCGCCAGGCGGCCCGCGTCTCCGCGGAGGCGGCGAAGGCACTCCAGGCGGCGCATGTCCGGGGGATCGTCCACCGCGACGTCAAGCCATCGAACATCCTCGTCGGCCGCGACGGGCGGATCAAGGTCGCGGACTTCGGCATCGCCCGCGCGCTCAACGAGTCGCAGCTCACGCTGCCCGGCGTCACGATGGGCTCGGTCCACTACTTCAGCCCGGAGCAGGCGCGCGGGGAACCGGCGACCATCGCGTCGGACATCTACGCGCTTGGCATCGTCCTGTTCGAGTCGCTCACCGGCCAGCGTCCGTTCTCCGGTGATGGCTCGGCGGCGATCGCGCTCGCGCGGCTGACCACGACGCCGCCCCGCCCGTCCGCGCTTCGCCAGGGCGTCCCACCCGAGCTCGACTCGATCGTGACCAAGGCGATGGCCCTCGATCCCGGGGCGCGCTACGCCTCCGCGGCCGCGCTCGCGAGCGCGCTCGAGGGCTACCTGTCCGACGCGAGCGAGCGGACCGGTCCCCTGCCGGCCGCGCTGGCCGCAGGAGCCGCCGCCTCGACGGTCGCGGCCGCCACCGCCCGCCCGAACCCGCCGAAGGTCGTCCCGTACCCGCCCGATGCGTACGCACGACCGGCGACGGTGTCCACGAGCCGCGGCACGCCGCCGCCACCGCCCGGCTCCGGCGACGGCGAGGACGACGCAGGCGGCTCCAGCCCGTGGGCATGGGTGGCCGGCCTGCTGGGCATCCTGATCCTGGCGATCATCGGGTTCCTGCTGTTCCGGCTGCTCACGGGGAGCGGGGCCGCAGCATCGCCGTCCCCGTCGCTCGAGCCCAGCGCGTCCGCGGAGACGGTCACGGTGCCGGGCTTCGTGGACCAGCTCATCGATGCCGCCCAGACCCAGGCGGGCGACCTCGGGCTCGAGCTCATCATCTCGGGCACGGAAGAGTCCGCCGACAAGGAGCCCGGCACGATCCTGAGCCAGGACCCGCTGGAGGGCGCGGTCGTCGCGGTGCCCTCGCAGGTCCGGGTCATCGTGGCCCGCGGTCCGGCCCAGGTCGCCGTGCCCGATGTGCGCGCGAAGGCCGAGGCCGAGGCCGTCCAGCAGCTCGTCCAGGCCCAGCTCGGGGTCGGCGCCCGGTCCGAGGCGTTCGACCCGAATATCCCGATCGGCGCAATCGTGAGCACGAATCCCGGTGCGGGCGTGATCGTCGCCCCGGCGACCCCCATCGACTACGTTGTCTCGAAGGGACCGGAGCCCACGCCGACCCCGACCCCCACGCCGACCCCGACCCCCACCCCGACGCCGACGCCCACGCCGACCCCGCCGCCGACCCCCAAGAACGTGGGCGACTACGGCTGCCAGACGCTCGAGGTGGCGACGACGAACATCGACGTCGACGAGTTCTCGCTGGGCGAGGTCACGCCTGCGTCACCCGGGACATACGACAACAGCTGGATCGTCGTGGACCAGAGCCCGAACCCGGGCAGCAAGGCCGACATCGGCGCACCGATCGCCCTCACGGTGGGGGATCCGGCCGACCCGGCGACCGTCGCGACCTGCCCCTGAGCGATCGGGCGCCCGCGCCCGGCGTCGGTCCGCGAGCTACGACGGCTCCTGGTCGCCCCACAGGGACCAGGCCGTCGACGGGCGGGCCGTCGGCGTCGGTGCGATGACCGGTCGAGGCTCCGGGGCCATCGGCGCCGCCAGCTCGTCGACGGGAACGAACGTTCTGGGCGATCGGCCGGTGTCCGCGTGGCCGCGGCCGGTGAGCTGGACGACGGTGCGACCGGAGACCGCCTCCTCGACCGGGTCCGGCGCGGCCCAGCAGGCACGCATCTCGGCGCCGCTCAGCGCCAGGCGCCGGGGATCGAGGCCACACATGCCGAGGCCGCTTGCGACGCCGCGCCGAAAGTTGCGGCACGTGGCACACGAGGTGGTCGAGCGGCGGCAGACCCAGCAGCGGGCCGCCTCAGCCTGCGGCGTCGAGCAGTGGGGACATCGCCAGACCGGCATGCGCGGATCGTAGCTGCGCGACGCGTACGTGTCGAGCGGAATCGCACGCCCGTCGAACGCCTGATCGTCTGCCCTAGCGGACCGTCAGGACCTGGCGGTCGGTCTTCTGGCCGTAGCTGTCCGTCGTGACGAGGACCGATGCGAGGCCGGACCCGGGCAGGGCGCCCTTGGGGATGCTCGTCGTGAACGAGGCCACCCCGTTGCCGTCGGTGAGCTGCTCGTTGGAGACGATCGCCTCCAGCCCGGGGACGGTGACGGTGAACAGCGTGACGGCCCCGGCGAGGCGGCGCCCGTCCGGATCGCTCACGACGACCGTGAACGAGACGGTCCGGGGGAGCTTCTTGGCGGTGAACCGGTACATGTTGCCCGTGAGCGTCACCTGCATGTCCCCGGAACCCTTGCGCACGGTCAAGGTCTCCGTGTTCGGGTTGCCCGCCGGGTCGGTTGCCGTGATCGTGATCGTGTTGATCCCGGCGTCGACCCCCACCTTCGCCTCGAACAGCCCGTCCTGGCCGGCCACGACGGTGGCCACGGCGCCGGTGAGGTCGTTCTTCACGCGCACGGTGCTGCGCGCCTGGGTCTTGCCCTTGACCGTGACCGAGTCCTTGGTCGTGGTGGAGCTGGCCTTGGGCGAGGAGATGGTGATCTTGGGTCGCGACTGGTCGAGGATCCAGGTCGCGACGCCCGACCGTTCGCCCTCGCCGCCGGGGCCGTTGATCGAGGCCTGGAAGTCGTTCCGGCCCTTCTGCAGCTCGATATTCGGGATCACCAGGACGGACGTCGGACCGACGGGCACCTCGTCCAGCAGCTCCGGGCTCTTGTCGGGCAGCGTGAGCCACAGCCGGACCGTGTAGCCGTCCTTGCCGACCCAGGCCGCGGGCACATTGACCGTGAGGTCCATGACATCGTCATTCGTGTACGCCTCGCTGGGCGCCACGATCGACGGCGCGTCCGCGATCGCGGGCGGCGCGGTGGGCGCCGGGCTCGAGACGGCGTTGCCGATCGAGCTCACCACGTTGCCAAGGCCCCTGGCCGCGCCATCGACCATCGGCCCGACGGCCCCGCTGGCCACCCACAGGACGCCCAGCGAGAGCAGCAGCACGGACGCGGCCATCGCGGCCTTGATGGGGATCGGCAGGGCGCGACGGCGTTCCACGCGGCGATACCTGGTAAGGCGCGTGGGGGAGGGCTGGACCGGGCGGGTCCGGACGGGGTTCGCCCGGCCGGTCGAGGCAGGGCGGGGCCGGACCTGCGGCGGCCGGCCCCCTGATCGGGAGTCCATCGGCGCGAATTGTCGCACGGCACGCAGGAACGCTCGCGCTGGCGGGGCCCGCCCGGCGTTTCGCGGTGACGGATGTTTGACTGCAACGGCGCCAACCCGGGTCGATGCCCGGTGATACGCTCCCCATGCGGCCCTGGCACCCCTGCACCGAGTGCCCGAGGACGCGACTGCGAGTGAGGGGATGGAGGCCCGAGACCGGAGGCCGGTGAGACCGACCCCGGGCGATCGCGGTTCGTGGAGCCACGGACCCATCGCCCGCGTGCAGCCGCGCGCGGGCGGCGCCCCGGACCCGGAACCGGAGCCCGCCGCCGATCCGACCCCGCCGCCCCAGCAGCGAACGAGCCGGTATGCGACGGCGCCCGCCCCGCCCCGCCGACCGCCGTACCCGCCCTACCAGCCGATGCGACAGCCGCTCCCGCAGGCCGGCCGGCCGCTCGTCCCGCCGACGCGTGGCGGCTTCGGGCTCCCGTCGCTGCGCCGGAACGTCTGCCCGCACTTCTACATGACCGGCAGCCGGGGAGCCATCCCGATCCAGGCGCCGCATCTCCTCAAGGGTCTGCTCCGCCAGCCGAACAACGTGTCGCGCTGCCAGCTCCGTGGCGGCGTCCACCTCGACGAGGGCTACGTCAACGACGTGTGCCTCACGCCCCGGTTCAACCAGTGCGTGTTCTACGAGGACGAGCTCACGAAGGAGTGAGCGGATGAGCGGGACCGGCATCACCTACGCCGACGCGCTCGCCGCCATCGAGGCCCGGGGTCGCTACGGGATCCGGCTGGGGCTGGGCCGCGTCCGGGCGCTCCTGCGCGAGCTCGGGGACCCGCAGCTCGAGGTCCGCGGCGCCCTCGTCGCCGGGACGAACGGCAAGGGGTCCGTCATCGCGCTCGCCAGCTCGGCGCTTCGCGCGGCGGGCTACCGGGTGGGGGAGACGCCGAAGCCGCACCTCGTCACGTACCGGGAGCGGATCGTCGTGGACGGTCGGCCGATCGAGCCCGGCGCGTTCGCTGCCCTCGTCGCCGAGGTGTTGCCGCTCGCGGACCGCGTGACGCGCCGACTCGGGCCGCCGACGGAGTTCGAGCTGCTGACCGCCGTGATGTTCCTCCACTTCGCCCGCACACGGCCGGACCTCGCCCTCGTCGAGGTGGGTCTGGGCGGCCGCCTCGACGCGACGAACGCGTGGGACGGCGGCGTTGCGGTGCTCACCAACGTCGGCCTGGACCACACCGCGCAGCTCGGCCCGACGATCGCCGCGATCGCCCGCGAGAAGGTGCAGATCGTGAAGCGGGGCGATCTCGCGGTGACCGGCGCGGAGGACGAGGCGCTCGCGATCATGCGCCGGCGCTGCGCCCGGCTCGACGTGCCGCTCCGGGTCGCGACGCCCGCACCCATCCTCGGCTGGACGCGCGACGTGCTGCAGGTCGCCCTGCCTGGGCTGGGCCCGGTCGACGTCGGTCTGCGCGGGCGGCACCAGGCGGCGAACGTCGCCGTCGTGGATGCCGCGCTTGATGGGCTCGAAGCGGCGGGCCTCGCGACGGTCCCCGCCGAGGCGCGACGGCGCGGGTACGCGGACGCCCGCTGGCCCGGCCGCCTGGAGCTCGTCACGGCCGCCGGCCGCGAGATCCTGCTGGACGGCGCCCACAACGAGGACGGGGCCCGAGCGCTCGCGACGGCGCTCGACGATCTCGCGCCACACGTGGCTCCCGGCCCCCTCACGCTCGTCTGGGCGGCGATGAGCGACAAGGACGTGCCGGCGACGGTGCGGGCGGTCGCCGCCTCGCGGCTGCTCGACGGGGCGACGGTCGTGTGCACCGCCGTCGACCTCCCTCGCGCGATGGCGCCGGGGGCCCTGGCGACCGCTTGGCGGGACGGGACGGCCGCGGCCGGGCGAGCGGTCCGGGTCCGGACGGCACCGACGCCGATGGCCGCCCTCGACGACGCGCTGTCCATGGGCACGGGCATGGTCGTCGTCGCCGGCTCGCTGTACCTGGTAGGCGCGGTGCGCGCACGGCTGGTCGACGACCCGCTCCTGCGCGATCCTGTACCCGCATGACAGACGACGACCGACCCGACCGCGCGCTGCCTGCGATGCGTGGCGCCGTCCCCGGCCGCCCCGACCTCGGCGGCGGGGCAGCCACGCCGTCGTACGCACTCCCCACCGACGCCACCGACGGGCTGCCTGGCGCTCCCATGCCGCTGGTGATCGGCCCGGCGACGTTCCGCTGGGGGCTGCGGACGTTCGTGATGGGCGTGCTCAACGTCACGCCGGATTCGTTCAGCGGCGACGGGCTCCTCACGGCGGACGACCCCGTCGCCGCAGCGGTCGCCCAGGCGGCAGCCATGGTCGCCGACGGCGCGGACCTGCTCGACGTGGGCGGCGCATCGAGCCGTCCGGGCCACGTGCCGCTGCCGCCCGGCGAGGAGATCGCGCGGGTCGACGCGGTCATCCGGGCGCTGGCCGAGGCGCTCCCGGACACCCCCATCTCCGTCGACACGTCGAGCCCCACGGTTGCCGCCGCCGCGCTCGACGCGGGCGCCCACCTGCTCAACGACATCTGGGGCGTCGCCCAGGACGACGGCATGCTCCGGCTTGCGGCGGAGCGGGGCGTCCCGGTCGTGCTCATGCACAACCGGGCCGAGGCCAGATATCGGAACCTCGTCGCCGAGATCGTGGCTGACCTCCAGCGGGCGCTCGACCGCGCCCTCGACGCCGGCGTCCCGTGGGAGCACCTCGTGATCGACCCGGGCTTCGGCTTCGGCAAGACCCCCGATCACAACCTCGCGCTGCTCGGCGACCTCGCGGCGATCGGCATGCTGGGGCGCCCCGTGCTGCTCGGAACATCGCGCAAGTCGACGCTGGGCAAGGTGCTCGACCTGCCGCCCGGCGATCGCGTCGAGGCGACGACCGCCACCACGGCCCTGGGCATCGCCGCCGGTGTCGACATGGTCCGGGTCCACGATGTCCGCCCGAACGTCCGGGTCGCCCGCGTTGCGGATGCGATCGTCCGCGGCTGGCGCCCCGACGGCTGGGAGGGTGCCCGATGACCGACCGCGTGCTCCTCGAGGGCATGGTCTTCCAGGGGATCCACGGCGTCCACGAGCATGAGCAGCTGCATCCCCAGCCGTTCGAGGTGGACGTCGAGCTGGCGCTCGACCTTCAGCCTGCCGGCCTCAGCGACGACCTCGGATCGACCGTGGACTACAGCCGGGTCTTCGACGTCTGCGGCCAGATCGTGGAGTCCACCCGGTTCAGGCTCATCGAGGCGCTCGCCGAGGCCATTGCGCAGGAGCTCCTCGCGGGCTTTCCCGCAGACGAGGTCACGGTCCGGATCCGCAAGCCCGCCGTGGATCTCGGCGGCACGTTCCGCACCGTGGGCATCGAGATCCGGCGGCGTCGCCCGGCGTAGCGGCGAGGCTCGAGCTACAGGTTCCCGGGGCGCGTCCCGAGGGTGACCTGGAGCGTCAGCTGCTTGCCGTCCCGGAGCACGTCGAGGCGCACCGTGTCGTTGGGCTTGAACTGCACGAGCAGCGCATCCAGCGGGTGCTCCTGGTCGATCTGGATGCCGTTGATCGACAGGATCACGTCGCCGTCCTGGACGCCCGCCTTCGCCGCGGGGCTGCCGTCGACGATCGCGCTGCCGTTGCTCGCTCCCGTCGAGACGTATGCGCCGTTGTCGACGGTCAGGCTGTAGGCCTTCTTGACCTTCTGGTCGATCGACTCGAACCGGATCCCGATCCACGGGCGGCTCAGGGCCTCGCCGGCGACGGCCTGGTCCATGATCGGCTTCGCGATGTCGATGGGGATGGCGAATCCGATGCCCGACGAGTCGGTGGCGACGGCGGTGTTGATGCCGACCACGGCGCCGGTCGCGTCGACGAGCGGACCGCCGGAGTTGCCGGGGTTGATCGCCGCATCGGTCTGGAGCAGGTTCGTGATCCGCTGCCCGCTGTCGACCGCGATGTCGCGCCCCTTGCCGGACAGGATGCCGCTCGTCACGGAGAACGAGTACATGCCCAGCGGGGACCCGATCGCGACGACGAGCTGGCCGATCTTGAGCCCGTCGGAGACGCCGATGGGAGCGACAGGGAGGTTGGGCTCGTCCACCTTGACGATCGCCAGGTCGGTGAGGGTGTCGATCCCGTAGACCCGGCCCTGGAACTCGCGGCCGTCCTTGAGCTCGACCTGGACGGTGTTGTTCGTCGCGCCGTCGACGACGTGACGGTTGGTGAGGATCCAGCCATGGGCGTCGTAGATGACGCCCGACCCGACGCCCGTGCTCGGGATGTCGGTGCCAAACACGCCGGTGTTGCCGCTGCCGGTGGTGGTCGTGATCTTGACGACCGCCGGGCCCGCCTTCGCGGCGGCATCGATGACCGCCGAGGACTCGTCGATCGTCACCGGGACCTGGGTGCCCGTCTGCTGCGTGGCCCCGGTCTGGGTGGTGACCACCGTGCGATCGAGCGCGCCGGTGCGATCCAGCACGACGACCGTGCCGCCGGCCGCGAGCACCGCGGACAGGAGCGACGCCGTGACGACGGTGCCCACGCCCGCGCCGCCGCGGCGCTTGGGCGTCGCGGGCTGGACGGGCGCGTTGTACGCGGGCGGCGGCGTCGTGACACCCGCCAGCGAGGGGGCGCCCCACGCCGTGGCGTTGGGCGGCGTGAGCGGCGGCTCCGCCGGGGCGGGCTGCGACCAGCGCTCCTGCGCCGCAGGCGAGCCCGATCCCGGTGCTGCCCACGCCCAGCGGGCGTCGGGCCGCGGATCCGGGGCGGGCGAGTAGCGCGGGACGTCGATGCGCTGGGTGTCGTCCAGCGGATCGGAACTGCCGGCGCCCTGGGGAGCGCTCGGCGTGGGCTCGTCGTTCATGGGGTGGGCGGTCTTCTCTCTGGTTCGGGGCGAGGCCGGCGCGGGTGACGGCCGGGGCCACGCTCTAGGGTGCCCCGCCCGGATTCAGGGGCGGGGGAGCGATCGGTGAAGAATCATCCACCTTTCCGGGTTTCGCTGCCGTCGAGGATGACTCGTGCCCCCGACGGGTGCTCGTCGACGCGCGGATGGTCCACCGCCGCCACCTCGCGCGGGTCCTTCGGCAGCTCGACGACGAAGCGCGAGCCCACCCCACGCCGGCTCTCGACGGCGATGGAGCCGTGGTGCATGTCCACGATCGACTTGACGATCGCGAGCCCCAGCCCGGACCCGGTCGAGCGTGCCTCGTTCGCCTCGGAGCCGCGGTAGAACCGCTCGAAGATGCGCGGCAGCTCCTCGGGCGCCATCCCGACCCCGGTGTCGATGACCTCGATCCGCGCCCCGCCGTCCTCCTCGGCCCTGGCGACGACCCGGATGTCGCCGCCGGCCCGCGTGAACTTGATCGCGTTGGCGACGAGGTTGCTCACGATCTGGCCCACGCGCGGCGGGTCGTGGCGGATCCGGAGCGGGCCGCCCGGGAGCGTCGCCGTGAGGGTGATCCCCTTGCGCTCCGCCGCAGCGCGCTGCTGCTCCACCGCGGACTCGATCGTCGCCCGCACGTCCTCGGGACGGAGGTCGAGGAGCACGAGGCCGCTGTCCAGCTTCGAGAGCTCGAGCAGGTTCTGGGCCAGCCAGTCGAGCCGGTCGAGCTGCTGAGCTGACGAGTGGAGGAACTCGGCCCGCGCAGCCTCGTCGTGGCCCGCCGGGCCCTGCAGCAGCTCGACGTGCATCTTCATCGCGGCAATCGGCGTCCGGAGCTCGTGGCTGACGTCCGCGGCGAAGTCGCGGCTGTAGTCGCGATCACGGCGGATGATGCTGACGCTCTCCTCGAGCCGGTCCGCCATCGCGTTGAACTGCTGGCTCAGCTCCCGGATCTCGAGCGTGCCCGTCGAGAGCTCGTCCGACGCCACGCGCGACGTGAGGTCGCCGTCGGCGAGCCGCCGGCTCGCCTCGGTCAGGCGGGTCAGCGGCGTCGTGAACCGGTGCGCGAGGAACGCCGCCACGAGCACCGCGACGAGGAACGCGACGCTGGCCATGATCAGGATGAGGGCCGTGACGTTGGCGAGGGTCGCCGCTCGGCTCGTGTACGGGTTCGACAGCGTCACCAGCAGACCCCACCGCGGGGAGCCGTTCGCCTTGTACTCGACGTCCTGCGGTGCGATCGCCGGGTCGCGCAGCTGGCCCGCGTCGCCACCGCCCTGCAGCCTCGCCGTGAACACGAGGTCCGGGTCCGGTTTCACGATCTCCGCGCCGTCCGTGTCGGGGCCGACGAGGCCGACGCTGACCACCGTGTCCGCCTGGGCAGTGGTCCGCGCGGTGAGCTCGAGGACGTCGCCCTGGAGCAGCTGGCGCGCCCGCGGGTTGAGCTGGATGGTCCCGTCCGGAAGCTCGCGGAGAACGTCCTGGTCGTCAGGGACCGAGGACAGCATGAACGCCACGAGGATCTGCGCCGTGGCGTTGGCCCGCGACTTGAGGGTCTGCTCCTCGAGCTGCCGGAAGTAGTCGTCGAGGCGATTGATGACGACCGGCGCAACGAGCACGAGCGTCAGGGCGACGACACCCATGAACGCGAACGTGAGCCGCGTCTGGAACGACTGCGGGACCGCCGGCCGGAGCGGGCGGGCGTCGCGCGCCTGGGGTTCCCAGCCGGAGTCGAAGTGGTGGCCGTCGGTGCCGCTCGGAGCGCCGGGCGCCGCCGGGTCCGGCCCCCGCGGGTCTGCCACGTCAGTGCTCGGCGAACTGGTAGCCGGCGCCCCGGACCGTGAGCACGAACTGCGGCAGCGAGGGGTCGTCCTCGATCTTCTCGCGCAGGTGGCTCACGTGGACGTTGATCGTCTTCTCGTCCTGGTCGAGGGCCTCGTAGTCGCGCAGCAGCTCGAGAAGCTCGCGGCGCGAGAACACGCGGCCGGGCCGGCTCGCGAGGTGACGCAGGATCTCGAACTCCGTCGCGGTGAGCGCGATCCGGCGGTTGCCGCGCTGGACGCGCCGGCGCTCGAGGTCGATGACGAGGTCGCCGTGGCGGATGACCCGCCCGCCCGCCGCGTTGGCGAGATCGCCGTAGGCCCGGCGGAGGAGGGCGCGGATCCGGCTCAGGAGCTCGCGCAGCGCGAACGGCTTGGTGACGTAATCGTCCGCCCCGAGCTCGAGGCCCACCACCTTGTCGAACTCGTCGCCACGCGCCGTGAGGAACAGGACCGGCGCCTTGGAACCCGATGCCCGGAGGCGGCGCAGGACCTCGAACCCGTCCATGCCCGGGAGCTTGACGTCGAGGACGATGAGGTCGGGGGCCTGGGTGGTGGCGTACTCGAG
The DNA here is from genome assembly GCA_036504355.1 of Candidatus Limnocylindrales bacterium. Lineage (GTDB taxonomy): Bacteria > Chloroflexota > Limnocylindria > Limnocylindrales > CSP1-4 > CAIXZV01. The sequence continues at coordinate 29,910 of DASXVG010000098.1, read as the reverse complement.
CCCGTCCTCGCCCGACCGGGCGACGGAGACCTCGTACCCCTCCGTCTGGAGGGCGTACTCGATGCCTCGCGCGACGGCGAACTCGTCTTCGACGATGAGGATGGTGGCCACGGCGCCGCGATCCTACACGCTCCGGCGCGCCGGGGGTCGCCAGGGCCGGGCGCGAGGGCCCCGGTGGCGGCGTGTGGTAGCCTCCCCGGGACACGCGCACGCGGGCGAGGCCGCCCGCCGCGACCGGGCGTCGCCCAGACCCGAGGGCCGGATCGCCCGCCACCAGAGAGGTTCTTCACACCATGGCTGACCGTCCCGCGCTCGCGGCCGAGCGCCGCACCGTGATTGGCAAGGCCGTGTCCCGTCTCCGCAAGGACGGCCGCCTGCCCGGCGTCGTCTTCGGGCACGGCACCGACTCCGAGCCCGTCACGATCGATGCCCACGAGTTCGAGCAGCTGCGCAAGCATGCCGGCGCGTCCACCCTCGTCGACCTCAAGGTCGAGGGCGGCAAGGCCCGTCCGGTGCTGATCAGCAGCATCCAGGTCCATCCGGTCAACCGCCGCCCGCTGCACGTGGACCTGTTCGCGGTGCGGATGACGGAGGAGCTCACGGTCGAGGTCCAGCTCGTCAGCACCGGGACCGCGCCCGCCGTCGAGAACGGCGGCACGCTCGTGCACCCGACCTCGAGCGTCAAGGTCCGCGCCCTGCCGGCGAACCTGCCCGACTCGCTCAGCTACGACCTCTCGTCGCTCGTCGACTTCGACACGACGATCACGGCCGGCGACCTCGTCGCCCCCGAGGGCGTCACGATCCAGGCCGACCCGGCCGAGGTCATCGCCCGCGTCCTCGCGCCGCGCGTCGAGGAGGCGGTCACCACCGCCGAGACCGCCGAGGGCGAGACCGCCGAGGGCGCTGCCGCCGGCGAGTCCGCCGGCTCCGGCGCCGAGGGCGAGTCCTCCGAGGGCTGACCCCCGCGGCGCTGCCGCACGACGCTGTTCGAGGCCGGCCCTCCGGGGCCGGCTTCGTCGTGTCAGCGCGTCCGCACACCCGACGCATACACGATCGGCATGCGCATCACGAGGCGTTCGGGCGGCATGGCGCGCAGTCGCTCGAGAAGGCGATGCTCGAGCGCTTCGCGCGTGCCGCCGGGCATCGTGGCGAACTCGTCCTCGTCGTCGAAGCGCGAGACGAAGCCGACGTAGGCCTCGGGCGTGAACGGGTGCACCACCTGGTCCGCCCGCGCTCGAACGGACGAGAAGCCCGCCCGCCGCAGCTGCGCGACGGCCGCCTCGGGCGAGGGCACGTTGTCGTTGCTCGGGTCGGCGTCATCGATGTCGTCCTCGGCCGTGGCATCGCCCGCGAGTGCCTCATCGTCGTCCCATCGGGGCTCCAGCCCGACGTCCAGTCGTGCGGCGTCGTACGCGTCATCGCCGGCAAAGCGCGCTCCGCCGCGAAGCCAGGTGACGTATGCCAGCCGTCCGCCCGGCCGCAGCACTCGGCGCATCTCGCGCAGCGCCCGGAATCGTGACGGCACCAGCTGGAGCACGAACGCCGACAGCGCGATGTCGAAGCGCCCGTCGGCAAACGGCAGCCGGTCGGCCATCGCCTGCGCGTAGCGCAGCCGGGCCGCCTCGCCCGCGCCGAGCGACGCCGTCTCGAGGCGCGCGATCTCCAGCATCCCCGCAGAGGCGTCGATGCCGTCGACCTCGACCGTCGGCCACCGCCGCACGGCGTCCGCGGCCATCGCCCCGGTCCCGCAGCCCACATCCAGGATCTGTCGCGCCCCGGCAGCGACCTCGCCCGCGACCTCGTCGAGGAGGCCCAGGGTGCCCGGCCGATGGACGGGTGACCACCACGCGGCGTATCCCTCCGCGATCCGGTCGTAGCGCGCCTCCTGGTCGGTCACCCGCAGATCGTGCCATGTCGCTTTCGGGAACTTCGGCCCGGGTCGCCGGTTCCGGCGGCCGATGGCCCCGGCCCCCGGGGGATGGATGCTGGCAAGCGTGGAGGGACGCGTCGCCCGCCCCGAACAGGCGCATGCGCCCGAAAGGAGCCAGTTCATGAAGCGGATCCTCCTTGCCTACGACGGCGCCGAGCCCGCAAAGCGCGCGCTTGCGCTCACGATCCAGCTCGCGACCAGCTTCAGTGCGCAGGTCGGCGTGATCAGCGTCGTACCGCTCCGGGCCAGCCGGAACGCCATCGACCCGTGGGACGACCGCTCGATCCACGCCGAAGAGCTGCTCGAGGCGCGCACGGAGCTGCGCCAGGCCGGCATCGAGCCCGAGCTGTACGAGCCGGGGGGCGATCCGGCGAAGACGATCGAGCGCCTCGCCGAGGAGCGCGGCTACGACACCATTCTCATCGGGTCGCGCGGCCTCTCGAGCGTCGCTCGGGCGCTCCAGGGGAGCGTCTCGGAGCACGTCGCGACTCATGCGAACGCCACCGTGGTGGTGGCGCGATGACGCTGCTCGAGCCGCCGCCCGTGCCGGCCACCCCGCGTGGGCACGCACACCGTCTGTCGCGCACGATCCTCGACGCGCTCCGGTCCGGCTCCGGCCCGGCGCCGGTCGTGCTGCGCGGGCTGGCGCTGCTCGCCGACCCGGTGCTCAACAAGGACGCAGCGTTCACCGAAGCGGAGCGCGACGCGCTCGAGCTTCGCGGCCTCCTCCCGCCGCGGGTCGTCGACATCGACCAGCAGGTGAGCCTGGAGCTCGAGCACGTCCGCCACAAGACGGACGACCTCGAGCGATACATCGGGCTCGCCGCCCTCCAGGACCGCAACGAGACGCTGTTCCACCGCGTCCTCGGCGACCACCTCGAGGAGCTGCTGCCGATCGTCTACACGCCCACGGTCGGTCGAGCGTGCCAGGAGTTCAGCCACCTCTATCGCCGCCCGCGGGGCGTCTGGATCACGCCTGACGACGTCGAGCGGGTCCCCGAGATCCTGCGGCACGCCGCCCGGGACGAGATCCGCCTCATCGTCGTGACCGACAACGAGCGGATCCTCGGCCTCGGCGACCAGGGCGCCGGCGGAATGGGCATCCCGATCGGCAAGCTCGCGCTGTACTCCGCCACGGCGGGGATCCATCCCGGGATGACGCTCCCCGTGTCCCTCGACGTGGGCACGGACCGGGCGGCGCTCCTCGACGATCCCCTGTACGTGGGCTGGCGTCACCCGCGGCTCCGCGGCGAGGCCTACGACGCGGTCGTGGAGGCGTTCGTCGCCGGTGTGCGCGAGGTCCATCCCCGCGCGGTCCTCCAGTGGGAGGACTTCAAGCAGCACAACGCGATCCGGCTCCTCGCGCGCTATCGCAACTGGGTGTGCAGCTTCAACGACGACATCCAGGGCACGGCCGCGGTCGCCGTCGGCGGGATCCTCGCCGCACTCCGCGCCTCGAACCAGCCGCTGCGCGACGCACGGTTCGTCCTGGCGGGTGCCGGCGCGGCGGGCACGGGCATCGCCCGGCTGCTGCGCGAGGCGAAGGTCCAGGAGGGTGCCACCTCCGACGCGGCCCGGGACGCGATCGCCGTGCTCGACTCCTGCGGGCTCCTCGTGCAGGGCCGGCCCGGGCTCGACGACGACAAGTTCGATGCCGCCCTGCCACGGGCGCTCGTCTCGGCGCTCGGCCTGAACCCCGACGCGGAGACCGGTCTCGAGGACGTTGTCCGCGCGTTCCGCCCGACGGTTCTGCTCGGGACCACCGGGACCGGCGGGGCGTTCACCGAGGCCACGGTCCGCGCGATGGCAGCGGCGCACGAGCACCCGATCATCCTGCCGTTGTCGAACCCGACCATGAACACCGAGGCCCGGCCGGCCGACGTGCTCGCGTGGTCCGACGGGCGGGCGATCGTCGCGACGGGCTCGCCGTTCCCGCCCGTCGAGATCGACGGCGTCGCCCGGCGCATCGCCCAGGCGAACAACGCGTACGTGTTCCCGGGGATCGGCCTTGGCGCGATCGTGTCCGAGGCGCGCACGCTCCCCGAGTCGGCGTTCCTCGTGGCCGCACGGCGGCTCGCGGACCTCGCCCCGGGAGACACCCTGACCTCGGGCCAGCTGTTCCCGCCGATCGGGGAGCTGCGGACCGTGGCGCGCGAGATCGCGATCGCAGTCGTGGCCCACCTCGGCGAGCTCGGCGTCGGCCGCCGGTTCACGCCGGAGCAGATCCCGCTGGCAGTCGGGGCCGCGATGTGGCGCCCGGCGTACGTCCCGTACGAGGCCGTCTAGCGACCCTGCGCGCAACACGACGGGCGTCCCCGCGCGTCTCCGACGCGGCCACAGCACCCGTGGCCCGCAGCCGGAGAGTCGCCCGATGCCGTTCCCCACGCCCGCCGCACGCCGGATCCTGCTGCTCGCGCTGGGCATGGGCGTCCTCGTCGACGTCCTCTTTCCCGGGAACGCTGCCGGCGTCAACGTGGCGATGGTCGTGGCCGCCCTCTTCGGGGCGGGTTCGGTCGTGGCGGGACGGGACGGGCTCCGGCGCGTCGACCCGGTCGACGCGTGGATCCCCGTGGCCGCGGTCGCGTTCGCGGCGATGCCCTCGATCCGCGCCGACGACTGGCTCGTGGCGGTGGACCTCGCCTTCGCGACGATCCTGGGCGCCGGGACGATCGGGTGTCTTGCCGGCGCGCGGATCACGCGCGGTCTCGTGCCCGCGGTCGTCGGGACGGCCGTCGCCGTGGTGGCCGCCGCCGTCACGGGGGCGGTGACGGTGCTGGGCGCCCTGCGGGCGAGGCGCCCGACCGGCGCCGCTGAAGGTGCGGTCACCGTCGATGTCGAGTCCGGCACGACGGGGCGCCGCGTCCCCTCCTGGGTCGTTGGCCTCCTGCCCGTCGCGCGAGGGCTCCTCATCGCCGTTCCCGTGCTGACGCTGTTCGCGCTCCTGTTCGCCTCGGCCGATGCCGTGTTCGCCGAGCTCGCCCGGACGGCGCTCGGGTGGCGCGTGGATCTCGACCTCTCGAGCGTCGTGGACCGCGCGATGTGGGTCTCCGTCGTGGCGTGGGGAGCCGCCGGGCTGCTCGCCCTTGCCGCTGGCCTCCTGCCGTCGCTGATCCCGGGTCGCGGGCCCAGTCCCCTGGCCACCTCCGCTGGCGGTCGCCGCCCGCACGCCGGTCGAACCGACGGCCCGCCGCCCCCGCCGTGGTGGACGAATCGCTCACTCGGCGCGGCGAGCGTCACCGAGCTCCGCCAGCCGGTGCGGCTCGGGAGCGTGGAGGCGGCGACGGTCATCACGCTCGTCGTCGCGCTCTTTGCCGGCTTCGTCGCGCTCCAGCTCACCTACCTGTTCGGCGGACGCGACACGATGACCGTTGCCGGCCTCGGCTACGCGGAGTACGCCCGCCGCGGGTTCTTCGAGCTCGTGGCGGTCGCCGTCCTCGCCGGGACGCTCGTTGTGGCGCTCGACGTCGTCGTCGCCGTGCGCGGCCGCGCGCAGCTCGTCGCCTCACTGGCCCTGCTCGGGCTGACCGGCGTCGTCCTCCTGTCCGCCTTCGTGCGGCTCCGCCTGTACCAGGACATGTACGGCTGGACGGAGCTCCGGTTCGTCGTGGTCGTCGCGATCGGCTGGCTGGCGGTGGCGCTCGTCGTGACGGCGTGGCTGCTGTCCGCGCGGATGACGCGCTGGACGCTCCACGGGCTCGGGATCATGGTCCTCGTCACCGTGGCCGCGGTCAACGTCGTGGGACCCCAGGCGTTCGTGACGGACCGCAACCTCGAGCGTGCGCTCAACCCCTCGATCGTGCCCGCGGGCGGTCGGACGGGGCTGGATGCGGACTATCTGTCGACGCTCGGCGACGAGGCGGTGCCTGCCGTGGTCGCCGCATACCCGAGCCTTCCCACGGACGCGCGCAGGGCGCTCGAGGCCTTCCTAGTGGCACGACGGACCGCGCTCGCGGCCGAGTCCGGGCTGCATGGATGGCCTGCCTGGAATCTCACCCGCGAGCGGGCACGAGCCGCGCTCGCGGGTTGGGAGCCCGACCGGCGCTGAGGCCCGGGCGGGCTGTTCGGCCATCGTGGGTCGTCGGGCCCACGCCACCTCGCGGTCAGGGTCCTCGGGCCCCGGCCACCTCGCGGGTCAGCTCCCGCCGGGTCCCTCGCCCCAGCCGGGGATGGCGCCAGAGCCGGGGCCGGCCTTCGGGGCGAACCGGCGGAACAGCCAGCGCGCGATAAGCGCGAACACGAGCAGCACGACGAGCACCGGCAGCCACACGATGGCGAACCAGATCACGCCCGAGACGATGGTCTGCCCGGCGCGCATGAGCGTCGCGAACGCCCCGTCCACGTCCGTCCTGGGGTCCCAGCCCTGCGCCTGGACCTGGAGCTGGACGGCCTCGAGTCCGAACGTCGTGACGAGCGTCCCGTAGGCGACCTGGTCCTGGAGCTGGGCGCGCTGGCCGTCGAGCTGCTCGATCTCGCCGCGGACCTGGGAAAGCTGCGCCTCGACCTCGAGCAGGTCGCTGACCTTGCCGGTCCCCTTCGCGATCTCCTGGAGCGAGGTCTCGCTGGCGCGGAGGTTCCGGATCCGGGCCTCGAGGTCGACGATCTGGCCGCCCACCTCCGTCGCCTGGGTCTCCTCGGCCACGACCTTGGCCGCGAGCGCGCGCAGGTCCGAGATCGCGTCCTCCCAGCGGGTCGCCGGGATCCGGTATGTGATCGTGGCGATGGACCGGTCGCCGTCATTGGACTCCTGCGAGGCGCCGATGTAGCCGCCGGTCGCGAGGACGGCGGTCTTCGCCTTGGCGAGCGCGGTCGCGAGGTCGTCCACCACGAGCTGGAGCGACCCGGTGTACACGATCTTCAGGTCGTCGCGAGGGGCGCCATTGTCGACCTGGCCACCAGCGCGGCCCGGAAGGAGGCCCAGCGGGTCCTCGGCCGCGGGCGCGGCGGACGCGGCGGCGGACGCGGCGGGCATGGCCTCGGGCTGGCTTCCGTAGCCGTCGACGGAGCTCCCGACGGTGGAGAGCACGGCCGTCGACCCTGCGCTGCCGCAGGCGGCGACCACGATCGCGGCGACGGCCGCGCCGATCAGCACAGACACGCGGAGCGGAGTGCTCCGACGACCGGGTTCCCCCATGGTCGAGTACCTCCGATGGGCGCGCTCCCCGCGCCCGGAGCCGCCGCAGGTGCGGCGCTTGGGGGACGCGTCCCGTGGGCGCCCGGTTCCCCGGCCGGATGCTGCGCCCGCGACCCGCAGCCCGCGCTCCGGGATGTCCCGCAATCCCCGTCGCGGGCTTCCCGCTGCCGTTCCGCGCGCTATCGTGCGGCCATGCGACTCCCGTTCGGCCCCCCCGTCGAGCCCATGCTCGCGAAGGCGAGTGACGCGCTGCCCGAGGGCGATGGCTGGCTGTACGAGCCCAAGTGGGACGGCTTCCGCGCGCTCGTATTCCGGGACGGCGACGACGTGTACATCCAGAGTCGCGACCTCAAGCCGCTCGACCGCTACTTCCCGGAGCTCCTCGAGCCGCTCAAGGCGAACATCCCGGAGCGCTGTGTCCTCGACGGCGAGGTGGTCATCGCCGGACCGGACGGCCTCGCGTTCGAGTCGCTGCTGCTCCGGATCCACCCGGCTGCCTCGCGGGTGCGGATGCTCGCCGCGGAGACGCCGGCGAGCTTCGTCGCGTGGGACCTGCTCGCCATCGGCGACGAGGACCTCCGCGGCGTGCCGCAGGGCGAGCGCCGAGCCCGCCTCGAGCGGGCGTTCGGGAACGTGGCGCCACCGGTCCACCTCACGCCCGCAACGCGCGACCGGGCGCTCGCGGCAGACTGGTTCGACCGGTTCGAGGGGGCGGGCCTGGACGGCGTCGTCGCGAAGCGGCTCGAGGGCACCTATCTCCCGGGCAAACGCGCGATGCTCAAGATCAAGCACGAGCGGACCGCGGACTGCGTGGTGGCCGGGTTCCGCTGGCACAAGAACGGCCCCGGCACCCACGTCGGCAGCCTGCTGCTCGGCCTGTTCGACGCCGAGGGCCACCTCCACCACGTCGGCATCACGAGCTCCTTCACGTGGGACAGGCGCGCGGCGCTGGTGGCGGAGCTGGCGCCGCTCCGCGAGGGCGCGCTCGACGGGCACCCGTGGGGCGAGTGGGCCGAGTGGGCGTCCGCGGGCTCGGACGCGTCCGGGCAACGTCTGCCGGGCGCGACGAGCCGCTGGAACCGGGGCAAGGATCTCTCCTGGGAGCCGCTCCGTGCGGAGCGTGTCGTCGAAGTCGCCTACGACCACCTCCAGGGCGACCGTTTCCGCCACGCGACGACGTTCCGACGGTGGCGCCCCGACAAGCAGCCGGCGGACTGCCGCTACGACCAGCTGGAGACGACGGCGCCGTACGAGCTCGCGCGCATCTTCGGCGGCGGCTGACGCCCGTGCACGGGGCCGGCTCGACGATCACGTCGGACGGCTCGACTCCGGCGCCCGGCCTCGCACCTCCAGCGGAGCCGGGTCAGCGGCACGGGCTACGCGCTGCGCGCGCGGGCGATGGCGGCGAGCAGCTTCGGCGTCTCGTCGTGCGCAATGGCCACGATCCGCGTCCCCCCGGCGAGGTCCGCAAGCGTGTACGAGGCGGTGAAGTCGTAGACCGGGTCGCCGGCGGCGGTTCGCAGCGACCAGGTCACCGTGGCGTGCGCGATCCCGGGCGTCACCTCGTCGACGTCCAGCCGCGCCACCATCGCGCCGGCGACGCCGAGCAGCCGGTACGCCCCGACGATCCGATCGACCTGCGCGGCCCAGCCTTCGGCGGTGGGGATGGACGCAACCGACACCCCGTCGGCCTCGCCGACGACCTGGACCGGGAATGCATAGCAGGCGGCGATCGCCGCGACGTCGTACGACTCGAAGGTGCGGCGATAGGTGTCGATGAACCGCTCGGCGGCGGCGCGGTCAGGCATCTGGCTCCTCGCTGGGGGCGCGCTTCCGGCGGGTCGGCGCCCGACCGGCGATCCAGGCGGCGCGTTCGTCATCGGACAGGGTCGCCCAGTCGTCGGGTGCCGCGTCGGGGTCGAGCGGCTCCTGGGGCGGACGGAGCAGCTCCGGGACGTGGCTCAGGTTCAGCCGCAGCCGGTACCAGGCGTAGGCGCGACCGCGCATCGCCGTCTCGATGACGTCTGCCGGTTCGAGGTGCGCGGCCGCCTCGGGGTGCCGCGCCTTCCAGCGGTCGAGGCCCTCGTAGACCTCGGCCTTGGTGGGCGCGCGGCCGAGCTCGATGACGGGGATTCTGGACCGGCGACGGCCCGTCGGCGAGGGTCGCGACCCCTCCCATTCGGTCGGCAGGCCGGCATTGGGGTCGCCCGCCGCGACGGCCGCGGCGCGCGCCTCGGCGATCTCCGGCGGCGGCCCGCCGTCCCTGCCCCGGCCGGCGTACTCGTCCGGCTTGCGGCGCATCTTCGAGGGCTGGACGCGCGGCGGCTCGCCCTCCTGCTTGGCGTAGTTCGGCGGCCACGGGGCGTCGCCTTCACCCTCCGCCTCGTGGCGGGCGGACAGCTCCAGCAGCGCGTCGAGCGTCCCCACCGCTTCGTCGATCCCCGCTCCGGCGTCGCCACGCTCGGCGTAGATCCCCGGCACGGTCGCGAGCGTGAAGTCCTCCATGACCACGGTCGGGACCTCGTCCCAGCGGAGGGGGAAGGACACCCGGGCATCGGGCGTGGGCCGCACCGAGTACGCGGACGCGACGGTCCGGTCCTTCGCGTTCTGGTTGTAGTCGAGGAACACGCCGTGGCGCTCCTCCTTCCACCACTTGGAGGTTGCGATCTGCGGCGCCCGCCGCTCCACGTCCCGCGCCAGCGCGAGCGCCGCACGGCGAACCTCGGGGTACGTCCAGCGAGGTTCGATCCGGACGTTGACGTGGATCCCGCGCGAGCCGGACGTCTTGGGCCAGCCGGTGAGCCCGACGGACGCCAGCGACTCCTGCACCACGAGGGCGACGTCGCGGACCTGCGACCAGGGCACGCCGGGGACGGGGTCGAGGTCCACTCGCAGCTCGTCGGGGTGGTCGAGGTCCTCGGCGCGAACGGGGTGCGGGTTGAGGTCGAGGCAGCCGAGGTTCGCGATCCAGGCGAGCCCCGCAGCCTCGTCGACGACGATCTCGTCCGCCGTTCGCCCGGACGGGAAGGTCAACGTGGCGGTGCGCATCCAGTCGGGGGTGTTGTCGGGTGCCCGCTTCTGAAAGAACGGCTCCTGTTCCGCGCCATCGACGAACCGCTTGAGCGCCATCGGCCGGCCGCGGACACCGGTGAGCGCGCCGTCGGCCACGGCAAGGAAGTAGCGGACCAGGTCCAGCTTCGTGTGCCCTGCACGCGGGAAGTAGACCTTGTCGGGGTTGCTGATCGAGACCTCGCGACCGCCGATCTCCAGCAGTTCCTTCTTGGGTGCCACGCCACGATCGTAGGGGACGTGTCGATTCCCGCCGGCCGCGTTCGTCGCTACGATGCATGGGCCGGACGGGCCGGCCAGCTGGACCGGACTGGAGAACGCATGCGCTACCTGCTGCTGATCGCGAGCGAGCCGCCCGCCACCCCGCCGAGCGAAGCCGACTGGGCCGCGATGCTCGAGAAGTACAACGAGTTCGGGGCGTGGGCCGAGGAGAAGGGCTGGGTGCTCGGCGGCGAGGCGCTCGAGGATGTGTCCACGGCAACGACCGTGAGCATCCGCGACGGCCAGCGGATCGTGACCGACGGGCCGTTCGCGGAGACGAAGGAGCATCTCGGCGGGTACTACGTGATCGACGTCCCGAGCCTCGACGACGCCATCGAAACGGCCTTCCGGATCCCGGGTGCCGCCCTCGGGCGGGTCGAGATCCGGCCGATCAGGGAGTTCGGCTGAGCACGGCCCACGGCGATGTCGTCGCCCGCGTCTTCCGCGAGGAGCACGGGCGGGCCATCGCCACGCTCATCCGGGTCCTCGGCGACTTCGACCTCGCCGAGGAGACGGTCGCCGACGCCTACGTCACGGCGCTCGAGCGCTGGCCGGTCGATGGCGTGCCCCGGAATCCCGGGGCGTGGATCACCACGACCGCGCGCAATCGGGCGATCGACCGGCTCCGCCGCGACCGGGTGTTCACCGAGAAGGTCGCGCTCGTGGCTCGTGACGCGGCGTTTGACGCAGAGGCCCGGCGGGGTGCGCTGCTCGCAGCGGTGGAGGACGAGATGCACCCGATCCCGGACGACCAGCTCCGGCTGATCTTCACGTGCTGTCACCCGGCGCTCGCGCCCGAGAGCGCCGTAGCGCTGACCCTGCGCACGCTCGGCGGCCTCACGACGCCCGAGATCGCGCGAGCATTCCTCGTCCCGGAGCCGACGCTCGCGCAACGCCTCGTGCGGGCGAAGAAGAAGATCCGCGACGCCGGCATCGCGTACGAGGTGCCGACGGGCGACCGCCTCGCGGACCGGCTCGACGCGGTGCTGCGGGTGCTCTACCTCGTGTTCAACGAGGGGTACGATGCCTCGTCCGGGGACGCGCTCATCCGACGCGACCTGTGCGCGGAGGCGATCCGGCTGGCGCGGGTCGTGGCGACGCTGATGCCGAACGAGCCTGAGGCACTCGGCCTGCTCGCACTGCTGCTCCTCACCGATGCGCGTCGGCCCGCCCGCGAGGGGCCGTCGGGCGAGTTCGTGCGCCTCGAGGACCAGGACCGCACGCGCTGGTCGCGCGCGGAGATCGACGAGGGCGCGACGCTCGTGGAACGGGCGCTTCGGGCGGGGCGCGTCGGTCCGTACCAGCTCCAGGCGGCGATTGCCGCCGTCCACGACCAGGCGGCCACGGCCGCCGAGACGGACTGGCGCCAGATCCTCGGCCTGTACGAGGTGCTGCTCCGGGTCGCACCGTCGCCGGTCGTGGCGCTCAACCGCGCGGTCGCCGTGGCCGAGGTCGCCGGACCCGGGGCAGGCCTCGCCGCGGTCGACGCCATGGCGGGCGACGCGTCGCTCGCCGGGTACCGGTTCTACCACTCGGCGCGCGCGGACCTGCTTCGGCGGCTCGGTCGCTGGGGCGAGGCCGCGGAGGCGTACGGGCGCGCGCTCGCGCTGGCCGAGAACGGCCCCGAGCGGGCGTTCCTCGAGCGCCGGATCGCCGAGGTCCGCTCGCGCGGGACGGCCGGCTGAGGGGGTGCGCGAACGGCTCAGCCGGCCTGCGGGACCTCCGACATCAGGCCGATGTTGTTGTCGTCCGGGTCCTTCGTGAACGCCATCCACAGCTCGCTCGTGCCGTCGCGGTGGACGATGTGGGGCCGGTCGGTGAACACCACCCCGCGATCCTCGAGCGCCGCGACGGCGGCCCCGATGTCCGGCACGCGGAAGTACAGCGTCGCGTGGCCGCGGAAGTCGGGCGCCTCGGGCTCGGCGAGATAGAGCCGGACACCATCGGCGTCGAAGAACGCCATGTGCGGGAACGCGTACAGGAAGCGCATCCCCAGGGCGTCGCGATAGAAGGCGGTTGCCCGCTCCGCGTCGTGGACGGGGACCAGGACCTGGCCGATGGTGGTCAGGCCGGACGTCGCGTCGGTCATCGGGAGGCCTCCGGTTCGAGCTGCTTGCGGGCGTCAGGACGATCGTCCGGGCATCGTCAACCCTCGTCGCGTCGCCTGGGAGTCGACCATTTCGCCGATTCGGACCCGCGCACAGGGTCCGTCAGTCCCGGAAGGATGCGATCGTCGACTGCCGGGCGACGCTTCGCCTGATCCGACCTCGATCAATGGCGTCGGCCCGCCCGTCCGGCGTTGTCGTCGACTCGCAGGCGACACGGGACTGCGGACCGTGGCGCAGCTTCCCGGTCCTCAGCCCACCGACACCCCGAGCACGCCGAGCACCGTCACCCCGAGCAGGATCGCGTTGAGCGCCACCACGAGCGCCACCGCGCCCCACGCGAGCACGTTGCCCCGGCGCCCATTCACGTGCGTCCCCATGAGCCGCCTGTCGTTGACCAGCAGCACGAGGAACACGAGCACGATCGGCAGGAGCAGGCCCTGGAGGTTCTGCGATCCGACGATGATTCCCACGAGAGACCCCTCGGGCACCAGCAGCACCACGATCGCGCCGAGCGCCAGCACGAACGTGTAGATCCCGAAGAACACGGGCGCGTCGCTGAACCGCTTGCCGACCCCGCTCTCCCAGCCGAACGCCTCGCAGATCACGAACGCGGTGGAAATCGGCATGATCGTGGCGGCCAGGACGGATGCCCCGAACAGCCCGATGCCGAACAGCACCTCCGCGAACGGACCGGCCACGGGCTCGAGGGCATGCGCGGCGTCCGCGGCCGAGGTGATGGCCAGGGCCGCCCCGCCGGCCACGACCGCAGCCGCCGTGGCCACGACGATGAACACGGCGATCACGTTGGTCCAGATCGACCCGACCACCGCGTCGGCCTGCTCCAGTCGCAGCTCCTCCTCGCCGATGCCCTTCTCCGCCACCGCGCTCTGCAGGTAGAACTGCATGTACGGCGTGATCGTGGTGCCCACGACCGCGACGAGCAGCAGCAGCGTCCGCGGGTCGAGCGGGATCGACGGCGTGACGAACGCCCTGAGCACGGGCGTCCAGTCCGGCGTGGCCATGACCGCGGCGATCGGATAGGCGAGGAACACGAGCATCACGAGCAGGAACACGCGCTCCACGATCCGGTAGGACGCGAACAGCACGAGGCTCCAGATCGCGACGGCGACGACGGGGACCGTGATCCACTTCGGGACGCCGAAGATGTCGAGGGCGGCAGCCGCCCCGGCCATGTTCGCGATCGTGTTGGCGACGTTGGCGAGCAGCAGGACGCCCATCGCGAACACGGTCCAGCGGACGCCGAACCGCTCCCGGATGAGGTCGGAGAGCCCCTGGCCGGTGACGACCCCGAGCCGCGCCACCATCTCCTGGACGATCGCGAGGATGACGATCGTCAGCGGGAAGATCCAGAGCATCCTGAGGCCGGTCTCCGCACCGAGCACGGAGTACGTCGTGAGGCCCCCGGCATCGTTGCCGGCGACACCCGCGATGATCCCCGGACCCATCACCGCGAGGAATGCGAGCAGGCCCCGGCGCCGGAACCGGCCACGGAGGCGGGGGAGCGGGACGTCCGGCAGGCGCGAGGCCACGCGGCGGCGCTGCGCGACCACGATGTCGCGCAGGCCGCGCCCAATCGTCATCCCCGGCCCTCGCCGGCGGCCGCCGGCGTCTTCGGCTCGTCGTCACGGTCCGCGCGGGCGAACACCCGCGGCAGCCGACGCCGCCACGCACTGGGCGCGACGGTGTCGATGGCGTCGTCGACGGTGACGATGCCGACCAGCAGCCCCTCGTCGTCCACGACCGGGACCGCGAGCAGGTTGTAGTGGGCGATCGTCTCTGCCACGGACTCCGCGGGCTCGAGGACGCCGACCGCGACCGGCTCGTCGATCATCACGTCCGCGACCGCTGCGTCGGGCCGGGCGACGATCAGGTCGCGCAGCGACAGGACCCCCGCCAGGCGGCCATCGTCGTCGGTGACGTAGACGTAGTAGATCGTCTCGGCGTCGGGCTCCAGCTCCCGCAGCTTCTCGATGGTCTCCGCCGCGGTGAGCTCCGCCGGGACGGCGACGAACTCCGTCGTCATGAGGCCACCCGCCGAATCCTCCGGGAACGCGAGCAGGTCGCGGACCTCGTCCGCCTCGTCGACCTCCATGAGCGCGAGGATCTCGTTCCGGGATCGGTCCGACAGGTCGGCCACCAGGTCCGCGGCGTCGTCCGGGCTCATCTCCTCGAGGATGTCGGCCGCGCGCTCGGGCTCGAGGTCCTCGAGGACCTCGACCTGCGTGTCGGGCTCCATCTCCTCGACGACGTCCGCGAGGGCCTCGTCGTCCAGGGTGGCGAGGACGCCGAGCCGGTCGCGCGGGGTCAGCTCCTCGATGATCGACGCGAGGTCCGCGGGGTGGAGCTCGGCGAGCTTGGCGTGCGGGACGCGCAGCCGCACGGACGCGATCGTGGAGTCCAGCGGGTCCACGTCCTCCCAGTCGATGTAGCGCTCGGGAACGGTCGCCCGGACGTTGCGCGCGAGCGTCCGGAATGCGCCCTCGAGCCCGAGCCGGCGGAACAGCCCCGCGGCGCCGACGTCCACCGCCACGACGCGCAGACGGCCCTTGATCTCGTCGAGGCTGACGTCGTTGACGCGGATGACCTTGCGGCCCTCGATGTCGACGATCTGCTTGTCCAGCAGGTCGGCCTTGAGCAGGATCTCGTCCTGGCGCTGGCGGAACTTGCCGATGTCGATCGTCCGAACGCGCAGCTGCGCCCCGCTCTCGTCGAGGGTTCGGACGTTGTGCCAGGGCAGGAAGATGTTGCGCCGATCGGTGCGGGCGACCAGCCCGGTGACGGGCGGATAGCGGTCACCGATGGCCACGATGAGGTCGGCGATGGTGCCGAGCGGCTCGCCGGACGGATCGCGTACCGGCAGGCCGATGCACTGGCTGAGGAAGCGCATGGCGGGCCACCTGCGTTGGGGCGGGTCGAACCCGCCGCGGTGGCCTGCCCCGGTGCGTGCCGGGGACCGTCAGCGAACGGGCAGGACCCTGGGGCTGCCGGCGGGACGGCCGGCGGAACTAGGTCCGGTCTCCACGTTGGGAGCAATCCTCGTGCGGTGCGGGACACCCCGAACCGGTGTCCGGGCCGGGGGCGAATCGGACTGTATGCCCGCGCCGCGAGGCGGTCAACCGTGCGCGCCGCAGCATGCCGGACCGGGTTGCGCGACCGTGCGGCGAGGCGCACAATGCACACTGCACATGTGCCCGCCCGCGAGCATTTGCTCAGCCGAGGCAAGGGGGATCATGCCGTCGCTCGACGATCTCGGCCATGACGAGTTCGAGCTGCTTGCCCGGGTCGCGCACCGGTACTACGCGGACGGGCTGACGCAGGAGGCGCTGGCGCGCGAGTTCGGGCTGTCGCGCCCGAAGGTGCAGCGGCTCCTCGATCGTGCGCGTGCAGCGGGGGTTGTCGACATCCGCATCGCGACGCCTCCCGGGCTGCACCTCGACCTGGAGCACGCCCTCCGCGAGCGGTTCGGGCTCAGCGAGGCGATCGTCGCCCCCGCCCGCGTCGACCCCGAGGCGCAGCGTGCCGAGGTCGCCCGCGCGGCTGCGTCGTATCTCGAGCGCCGCCTCGAGGACGGGGTCGTGGTTGCCGTGAGCCACGGGCGAGACACGGGCGAGGTCCCCCGGTTCTTCGCTCCCCGGCGACGCCTGTCCGCGACCTTCGTGAGCGCCATGGGCGGCTCGCCGCTCGTGGACTCGCCGACCAACCCCAACGAGATCGTGCGCCGCCTCGCCGACCGCTGCGGGGGACAGGCCGTGGGCCTGTATGCGCCGGCGTCCGTGGAGAGTGCCCGGATGCGCGCGCAGCTGCTGCGGGAGCCGGCCGTCGCGGAGACCCTCGGGATCGCGGCCCGGGCGTCGATCGCGCTGGTCGGGATCGGCGGCACGGACGACGGCTGCACGATGGTCCGCAACGGCAGCGTCTCGCTCGAGGAGATCAGGCGGCTGCGCGAGGCCGGCGCGGTGGGCGACGTCCTGGGCAACTACGTGGACGTGGACGGCGGGCTCGTCGAGTCGCCGGAGACCGCGCGGCTGGTGAGCCTGTCGCTCGACGAGCTCCACGCGATCGACACGGTCGTCGTGGTGGTCAGCGAGGCCGAGAAGCCGTTCGCGATCCTGGGCGTCCTGCGGACGGGCGTCGTCGACGTCCTCGTCATCGACGAGGGAAATGCGCGCTTCCTCGCGGAGCCGGCGCGCGAAGCAACGCTGCGTCCCATGACGGAGGTGTGACGTGCCTGTCGTTCCCACCCAGGAGATCCTCAGGCGGGCGGTGGACGAGCGCTACGGGGTCGCGGCGATCAACGTCATCAACGACCTCACGATGGAGGCCGTGCTCGCCGCGGCCGAGGAGCTGCAGGCGCCGCTGATCGTCCAGACGTCGGTCAAGCACGTCGAGCTCACCGGCGTCGGCGTGATGTTCGCGATGTGGACGGCCATGACGAAGGACCTTCGGGTTCCGGTTGCCCTCCACCTCGACCACTGCCCGGACCGGTCCGTGATCACCGCCTGCCTCGCCGCGGGCTGGAACTCCGTCCTGTTCGACGCCTCGAAGCTGAGCGTGGACGAGAACAAGCGCCAGTGCATCGAGGTCGTGGCCGAGGCTCGCCGCGTCGGCGCGGCGGTCGAGGGCGAGATCGAGGGCTTCAAGCGCACCGAGGAGATGACCGGCGACGAGGCGCAGCACGTCCAGACCCTCGAGACGGTGGTGGACTTCGTGCGCGAGACGGGGGTCGACGTGTTCGCGCCGGCCATCGGCAACGCGCATGGCACCTACAAGACCGCGCCGACGCTCGACGCCCAGCGGGTGACCGACATCGTCGAGGCGACGGGGATCCCCGTGGCGCTCCACGGCGGCACGGGCATGACCGCGGAGCAGTTCTCCGACCTCATCGCCCGGGGCTGCGCGAAGGTCAACATCTCGACGGCGCTCAAGATCGCGTTCATGCAGTCGGGCTACGACTTCATGACCGCGAACCCCGGCAAATACGACCCGCCCCAGATCTTCAAGGCGCAGCGAGAAGCCGTGAAGACGATGGCGATGGACCACATCCGCATGTTTGGCAGCGAAGGGAAGGCGTGGTAGCCGATGCCGACCCTCATCTTCGACTGCGATGGCGTGCTCGCCGACACCGAGCGCTACGGCCACCTGCCGTCGTTCAACCAGACATTCGAGGAGTTCGGGCTGCCGTTCCGCTGGTCCCCTGAGGACTACGGACGCAAGCTCGCCATCGGCGGCGGCAAGGAACGCATGACCAGCGAGCTCACCCCCGAGGTCATCCGCACCGCCGGCCTGCCCGAGGATCCCGAGCCGCTCGCGGCCGAGGTCGCGCGCTGGCACAAGCGCAAGACGGCGCTGTATACCGAGATGGTCGCCGCCGGGAAGCTCCCGCCGCGTCCGGGGATCCGGCGCGTGATCGCTGCCGCCCAGGATGCGGGCTGGACGCTCGCCGTCGCCTCCACCTCGGCGGAGCCGTCGGTGCGCGCGATCCTGGAGTACGCCGTCGGGAAGGACCGGGCCGACCGGTTCGATCTCGTGCTCGCCGGCGACGTCGTCCCCCGCAAGAAGCCCGATCCCGCCATCTACCTGCTCGCCCTCGAGCGCCTGGCCGTTCCTGCGGCCGAGGTGCTCGTCGTCGAGGACTCGCGCAATGGCCTGCTCGCCGCGGTCGGGGCGGGCCTGCGCTGCCTGATGACCGTCAACGGCTACACGGAGGAGGAGGACAACACCGAAGCAATCCTCGTGGTCTCGTCACTCGGCGATCCAGATGGCGAGCGGACGCGGGTCATCGCGAACCGCAGCCAGGCGTCCCCGGTTGGCTACATCACGCTCGCGGACCTCGAGGCCGTCCTGGCTTCGTAACGCGGCGGCAGGAGGCGCAACCCTCGAAGGGAGGCAGGGATGGCGACGTCATCCCTCGACGATCTCGATCTCGTCATCAGGACGATGGCGAAGACGATCGTCGACAACGCGGACTACTTCGCCCAGCTCGACTCGATCGTGGGCGACGGCGACTTCGGGTACTCGCTCCGCAACGGGTGGGAGGTGGTCCTCTCGGACTACGACTCCTGGGACCGGCCGACCACCGGGGCGGTGCTCAAGAAGATCGGCATGACGCTGGCGGCGAAGGTCGGCGGCGTCAGCGGCCCGATGTGGGGCACCGCCTTCCTCCGTGCCGGCGTCACCGCCGGCGACAAGGAGGAGCTGACGCCCGCGGACGTCATCGAGATGCTGCGGGCGGCGATCGCCGGGATCATGCTGCGCGGCGGCGCGTCCCTCGGCGACAAGACGCTCCTCGACGCCCTCGCGCCCGTCACCGACAGCCTGGAGGCGAGCTTCGCCGATCCCGCCACGTTCGCAGACCACGGCACGGCGGCCATCCAGCGGGCCGCCGATGTCGCGGTCAAGGCGGCCGAGGACACCAAGGGCATGCTCGCGCTGCGCGGCCGGGCCGCGTACACGGGCGAACGCAGCCGCGACTCGGTGGACGCAGGCGCCACCGCGATCGGCGTCATTCTCCAGGCGATTGCCGCGGCCTGGCGCGACCAGCACGGAACGAAGTAGGGGATACGAGACGTGAAGAAGTTCGTCAACGAGCCCAAGCAGTTCGTCGCCGAGTTCCTGGAGGGCGTGCAGCTCGCGAGCGGGGGCGCCCTGAAGTACGAGCCGAAGTACAACCTGATCTACCGAGCGGACATGCCCAAGCCCGATCGGGTGTCGATCATCCAGGGCTCCGGCTCGGGTCACGAGCCGGCGCACACGATGATCGTCGGCCCGGGGATGCTCGACGCCGCGTGCCCCGGCGACGTCTTCGCGGGCCCGCCCGTGGAGTTCGTCACCGAGACGTCCAAGCTCATGGACACGCCCGCGGGCGTCCTGTACATCGTCAACAACTACACGGGCGACCGCACGGCCTGGGAGATGGCCCGCGAGCTGTGCGAGGCCGAAGGGCAGAAGATCGGCTACCTCCTCGTCAACGACGACGTCGCGGTCAAGGACTCCACCTGGACGGTCGGTCGGCGCGGCGTCGCGGGCAACTTCTTCGTGATCAAGGCCGCGGCCGCGATGGCGGACAAGGGCGGATCGCTCGAGGAGTGCGTCCGGGTCGGGGAGAAGGTCATCGCCAACGTGCGCACGATGGGCGTCGCGCTCTCGTCGTGCACGCCGCCGGTCCGCGGCACGCCGCTGTTCGAGATCGCCGACGACGAGATGGAGGTCGGGATCGGGATCCACGGCGAGCCCGGCCGCCAGCGCACGAAGATCATGTCGGCGACGGAGATCGTCGACCTGCTCCTCGAGGCGATCGTCACGGACCTGCCGTTCGTCAAGGGCGACGAGGTCGCGCTGATGGTCAACGGCCTCGGCGGGACGCCGATCAGCGAGCTCTACCTCCTCTACGGGATCGCGCACAAGCGGCTCGCCGAGCAGGGCATCTCGGTGTTCCGGAGCTACGTCGGCGAGTACTGCACCTCGCTCGAGATGGCTGGCGCGCACATCTCCCTGCTGAAGGTCGATCCGGAGCTCAAGGAGCTCCTGCTCGCCCCGGCCGAGGTGTCGTACCGCGTGTTCTAGCCCCATCGCGCACTCGAGGACGCCCGGCGCGAGCCGGGCGTCCGCATGTCCGGCGGCGCGAGACGTCCTGCAGACCGTCGGCTGCGCCCCACGGCCACGGCTCCAACCGGTTGCCGCCGTTGACGACACCGCTAGATTGACGGCACCCGGTCACCTTCGACCGGACCGAGGGGAACCTGTGCGCGGTGCCATCCTCGAAACCCCACGACCCGCCGACCCGGACATGCTCGGGCCCGTGACGCTCGACCGGCGGTCCAGGACGTGGCGCGTGCTCCGGGCTGACCGGTTCTTCTGGCTGGGTGCGGGCATCGTCCTGGTGATGCTGGGGCTCGCGATCCTCGCGCCGGTCCTCGCGCCGCACGACCCGATCCACCAGTTCCGCGAGGAGGGCCTTGCCTCGACCGGCGACCCCCTCGGCCCCACCGCCATGTTCCCGCTGGGGACCGACCGCACCGGGCGGGACTACCTCAGCCGTCTCCTGTTCGGCGCCCGCACCTCGCTCGGGATCGCGCTCATCGCCAATCTCATTGCGACGGTGGTCGGCGTGGCCGTTGGCTCGGTCGCGGCCTTCTGGCCGGTCGCCCGGCTCCGGGTTCCCGGCACGCGCCGCCACCTTCCGATCCCGCTGGGATCCATCCTCATGCGGCTCACCGACCTCGCGCTCTCGTTCCCGGTCCTGCTCCTCGCCATCGCCCTCGCGGCCGTCCTGAGGCCGAGCATCCCGCTGATCGTCGTCATCATCGCCGCGGTGTCGTGGTCCGGCGTCTCGCGGATCATCTACGGTCGTGTGCTCGTGCTGCGCGAGGCGGCGTTCATCGAGGCGGCCCGCGCACAGGGGATCAGCGGGCGCCGGCTTCTTCGCATCCAGGTCCTTCCCCACCTGGCGCCGCTCGCCGTCGTGTACGGCGCCCTCGGCGTCGCGTCCGCGGTCCTGTTCGAGGCGACCCTGTCGTACCTCGGCGCCGGCGTGCCGGCGCCCACCCCCGCATGGGGCGGGATGATCGCCGACCACATCTCGTGGTACGCGACGGATCCCCGCCTCGTCCTCCTCCCGGGTCTCGCGATCATGCTCACGGTCGTCGGGTTCACCCTGCTCGGGGACGCGCTCCGCGATGCCCTGGATCCCAGGGCGCAGTCGCGCATCGCGCCCTGAGGTCCGCGGGCGTCCGGACGTCGCGAATCCAAGGAGCCTCCTAAGGAATTCCCGGATGCGGCCCGTGCACGCCACGCGCACGCTGGGACCGATCTTCGAACGCTGGGACGCCCGTCGCCCTCATTGGGATGACGGGGCCGATCCGGCTTCGATCCAGCGCCCCGAGAGGGAGGAGGACCTCATGCGCCGAGCACTGCCGGCACTGCTCGTCACGAGCATCGCGCTCGTGGCGACGGCCTGCTCACCCGCTACCACCAGCAGCCCGTCTGCCGGAGCGGCGTCCGCGTCGAGCACACCCGCGACGTCGACCGCCGCATCGCCCACCGTCGATGTCACGACTGCCCCGGCCGCGGCCGGCGGCGGCGAGCTGTCGATGGCCGTCGAAGGCGATCTCCAGAGCCTCGATCCGGCCATCTGCTACGACACGAACTGCGGGCCTCTCGTCCACCTGCTGTTCGACTCGCTCGTCGCCTACGATCCCAACGCCGCGACGCTTCGCCCGGGGCTCGCTGCCGCGATGCCGGACGTTTCGGCGGATGGCCTGACCTACACGTTCACGCTGCGCGACGGCGCGACGTTCACCAAGCAGGATGGATCGGCCCTGCGGGCGGTCACGGCAGAGGACGTCGTCTGGTCGCTGAACCGCATCCTCGACCCGAAGCTGACGCCGACACCGTCTCCGGTCGGCCCGGCATTCTTCTCCCCGATCGAGGGTGCGGACAAGGTACTCGACGGCAGCGCCGCGACCGCGAGCGGCCTCAAGGTCGTCGACGCGAAGACGGTCGCGATCACGATCAAGGCGCCCAACCGGGCGTTCCTCAACGTCCTGGCGATGAACTTCGGCTCGATCGTGCCCAGGGAGCTCGCGGGCAAGGACACGACGGCATTCTCGGCCGCGCCGGTCGGCAGCGGCCCGTTCTACCTCGCCGCCTACACCCGCGGCGAGAAGGCAGTCCTCCAGCGCAACCAGGCGTACTGGCGGGAGGGCTACCCGCGAGTCGACACGATCGAGTACCGCCTGGGCGTGGATGCCAACACGCAGCTGCAGCAGGTCCAGGCGGGCCAGCTGGACGTGATGGGCAACGACATCCCCGCCGGCGGGTTCACGGCGACGACGAGCGATCCTGCGCTCAAGGACCAGGTCATTCGCGAGCCGCTCGTCGCGACCAACTTCCTGATCATCGACAGCAGCGGACCGGACAAGGCGCTGGCCGACGTGCGCGTCCGCCAGGCGATCGGCCTGGCCATCGACAAGGACAACCTGCTCCGGGTGAACAACGGTCGGGGCACGAAGGCGGGCTGCATCTTCCCGCCCCAGATGACCTCGTACGACGCGGCCTGCGACCCGTACCCCCGTGACGTCGCCAAGGCCCGGACGCTCATGGAGCAGGCAGGGTACGGGGCCGGCTTCAAGACCTCGCTGTACACCGACACGCAGGACCTGTCCAAGGCGCTCGCCGAGTCCATCGTCCAGGACCTGGCCGGGATCAACATCACGGTCGACATCGTCCAGCAGGACTTCGACGTCCTCATCGGGACGCTGACGACGCCGCACGCGGCCCCCCTGACGTACATCGGCTGGTTCCAGGACTTTCCTGACCCGTCCGACTTCTACGACCCGATCTTCTCGTGCGCGGCGGACGTCCCGGGCGGCGCCAGCTTCGGCTGGTACTGCAACAAGGCGGCCGATGCGCTGGCCACGACCGCCCGCGGCAACCAGGACGAGGCCGCGCGCAACGCGCAGTTCGGTGATCTCCAGGACATGGTGATGGCCGACCTCCCGTCGGTCCCGCTGTTCTATCCGGACGTCGCGATCCTCGTCTCCCCGCGAGTCGTCGGCAACCCGTTCCATCCCGCCTACTACATCGACCTCGCGGAGATCGACGTCACCCAGTGACCCCGACGCTGGCTCCTCCAGGCGTCATGGGTCGCCCGGCCGGCCGGTGGCTCTCGCGGCCCCGGCCGGCCGCCCCTCCTGACCCCGGATGATCCCGTTCCTCGCCAGGCGACTCGCCTGGACGCTGCTCGTGCTCGTCGCGATCGGCCTGATCACGTTCCTGCTCACGTTCGTCGCGCCCGGCGATCCGGCCCGTGCCATCGCCGGGCGCAACGCCAGCGCCGAGTCGGTCGAGCGGATCCGCCATGCGCTGGGGCTGGACCAGTCGATCCTGGCGCAGCTGGCCGGGTACGTGGGCCGGATCGCGCACGGCGACTTCGGCCACTCGTTCAAGAAGGACGCCGACGTGCTGCCGTACATCGTTGCCCGGCTCCCGGCGACGATCCAGCTCGCCGTCGGCGGACTCGTCGTCGCGCTCGTGCTGGGGATCCCGATCGGGATGCACTCGGCGCGCCACCCGCGCGGCCGCGTGGACCGGGTCGGGGGGCTGCTCACCTCGGCGCTCGTGGCGGCGCCCTCGTTCTGGGTCGGGTACATGCTCCTGTTCGCGTTCGCGTTCCTGCCGGCCGCCAGGCTTGGCATCGAGCTGTTCCCGATCGGCCAGTACCGGCCGCTGGACCTCCGATATCTCGCCCTGCCGGCGCTCACCCTGGGGCTGGGCGGGGCGGCGTACTACGCCCGCATCACGCGAACCGCGATGCTCGACGAGCTCGGGCTCGACTACATCCGGACCGCCCGATCGCAGGGCTTTGCGGAGCGACGGATTGCCTGGCACCACGCGTTGCGCAACGCGATCCCGCCGATCCTCGCCCAGGCAGGCCTGGACCTGGGCTTCTTCCTGGGTGGGGTCGTGGTGATCGAGGCGGTGTTCAGCTGGCCCGGGATCGGAAAGCTCGCGGTGGACGCCGTGACCGCCGAGGACCTGCCGATGCTGATGGGCACCGTCCTGTTCGCGTCGCTGTGCGTGGTGCTCGCCAACCTCGCGGTCGAGGTGCTCATCGCGTTCGTCGACCCGCGCGTGCGCCTCGACGGCAGCCGATGAGCCCGGTGGACCCGGCGGCCGGCTGAGGGACCGGCCGCCGGAGGAACGTTCGCGACGGTCAGGCTGCCTCGTGCCTGGCGTACAGGACGCGTCGCGTGAACGGGACGCGGATCACGTGGAACACGTCGATGGACACGAGGAAGCCCGCAAACAGGAACAGCACCCCCAGCAGCTCACCGAGGTAGAACGTCTCGGTGATGCCGAACCGGGTGAGGCCGCTCGTCATGGACGGCACGAAGCCGCCCAGCGCGATGAGGATCGTCGCGGGCACTCGGCTGTCGAGCCTGCGGGCCCGGACCGCGGCGGCGACGCTGTACAGGGCGCCGAGGACCAGCGCGAACCCGCCGGTGACGTTGAACAGCGGCGTCAGCAGGCGCACGGATCCGGGCATGAGCGAACCCACCGGGATGCCCGCGGCGTCGAGAGCGTATCCAGGCGCCTGGACCGGCGCGAGGAGCACGATCGGGGCCGCGGCGATCGAGCCGCCGATCACGAGCGCACCGGCGATCCGCGCCCAGCGGCCGCTGCCTCGCCGCGTCTCGACGGTGATCGCGACGGCACCGACGAGCGCGATCGCGAACGCGGCGTACGGGAGCATGCCGGTGTCCGGGTACTGCTGCCTGACCTGGGACAGCACGGTGAACAGGCCCGCGAGGAGGACGCTCCCCGCGGCGGCATACCCGAACCGGGTCCGGCCGAGGAGGTACATGGTCCCGAGCCCCAGCCACGCTGCGACGAACACGGCACCGAACAGGTACCAGGCGCGATAGAGCGGCTCGCTCCACCCGAGCACCCCGCCGAGGAGCTCCGTGCCGGCGGAGATCCCGAACCACGCCATGCCCAGCGACCAGATCAGCTGGTACGTGCGACGCCGCTCCAGCCACTGGTCCAGGAGGAGCAGCGCGAACAGGAAGCTCAGGGTTGCGGACAGGAGCGGGAGGACGACATTCGGCTCCATCGGACACCTCGAAGCGGCACCGGGGGCCCTGCCCGGTGGTCCGAGCCTAGGGGGAGGTGGCCCGGCGCTCCATGTGCCGAAGGTCGGGAACGCGCGGCGATCCGAGCGGCCCGCCGATCGTCCGGCATGCATCGTCCGATACGTTCGCGAACCGGGGTTGCGCGTCGAGACCAGCGCCGCGGGCGGCAGGTCCGGGCGTCGCAAGCCGCGGGTGAGCTGGGGGTGAGGGCCGGTGAAGCCGCCAGTGTCACGCTCGGGGCATGAACGACACCGAGAAGCGACGCGCCAAGCGCCGGCGCAAGGCCGGCAAGCAGTACCGCACCTGGGATCTCGGCAACGGGATCGAGCAGGCGACCCCGGAGGCGGTGTTCCGGGCGATGGGCGGCCTGCCCCCGGACCTCGACTGGGAGGTGCTGGCGCCGAACGTCATCCCCATCCTGCCGCGGCGCCGGCCGCTCCCGCCCCAGGCCGGCGAGCCGTTCCGGGTGACGCTCCCGCCCGGGATCCCCACCGGGTTCGGGATCGACATCGGGCCCGCGTTCCTGGTCGTCGGGACGTCGCTCCTCGAATCCTGGCCGATCGGTCCCGCCGACCTCGTCGCAACCGGGCTCGACAACCTGCGCGCCCGGATGCGGAACGTCCGCGCCCGCGACCTCGTGAGCCAGGACATCGACGGCGTCCCGGTCCGGGTGCTCCAGTCCGGGCTGGGCTGCGCGTCGGCGCTCGTCCTTGCCCCGGATGAGCTTGCCCGGATCTTCGGCGATGGCCCGCAGTGCCTCATCGCGCCGATGCGGGACCTGCTGATCTCGCTTCCCGTCGACGCGGACCGGTCGTTCGTGGGCTGGCTCAACGAGGAGTTCAGCGCGATGGACCCCAACGGCCTCGAGCTCGACGCGATCGTGCTCGGGGCGGGAACGTTGCGCTACGAGGCCCTGCGTCCGCGACGCGGCTAGTTGCCGACGGTCACGCTCTCGCTGTGACTCGCCGTTGCGCCGGCGGTGGAGGTCGCGGTGAGGGTGACGGTCCAGGTGCCTGCCGAGGCGTAGGCGTGCGTCGGGTTGCGCGCGGTCGACGTCGTGCCGTCTCCGAACGACCAGACCCACGTTGCCGCGTTCTTGGACCGGTTCGCGAACGAGACCGTGAGGCCGCTCACGGTGTAGGTGAAGTCGACAACGGGAGGTTTCGGGGTCGCCGTCGGAGCCGGCGTGGGCGCGGGGGTCGGGGCGGGCGTCGGGGCCGGGGTGTCCGTGGGCGCGGGCGCGGCCGTTGGCGCGGGCGTGTCCGTCGGCGGCGGGGTCTCCGTGGGCGTGGCGGTTGGCGGGGGAGTCGCCGTCGGACCACCGGGTGGCGGGGTGGGCGTGACGCCCGGCACCTCGGGCCCGGGTCCGCCCGGGTCGACGCCGCCACCGGTGACGTCCGATCCGGTCCCGGTCGTCGCTCCCGACGTCGGGATCCCGCCGATCTCTCCGATGCCGCGCGGATCACCCGGCGCGAAGGTCGCAACACCCGATGCGGCATCGAACGGGCCGGCACTGGCCGAGCCTTGCTGGGGCACCCCGGTGGCCTCGGCCACGCGGCCGCCGGGTTCGGCCCGGAGCGCGCCCACGGCCAGGATGCCGCCGAGCGCGAAGACGGTCGCAAGGCCCGCGATGACGGCCGTCGCCCGCCGGCGGTCGCGCCGCGCTTCACCGGACGGGCTCGCCTCCGCGGGCTGGACCCTGGGCTCGTCGGTTGGGCGCGCCCATGCCCGTGCCACGGGTCCGTCGGCGCGGTTCGCCCGGGTCCGGGTGTCACCCGCGTCACTGATCGGGGCGCCGCCGCGGTCCCGCATCGCCGGCGAGAGGCTGGACGTGGTCCGCGTTGCGACCGGTGGCGGCGAGTCGGAGAGCCGTCGTCCAAACGTCGCGTTCGAACCGAACGTCGCGTCCCCATCCGTCCGCTGGATCGCGGACCGGGCGAGCGGGTCGACGATCGTCACGGACGGTCCGTTCGCGGTCGGCGGCGCCGGCACGCGCTCGGCGCTGATGCCGTCGCCGGCGAGCGCTGCCGTGGCCACGGTCGATTCGGGCGATGGGTCGGGACCGGGGGACCGAGGCGGCACCGCCCGGGCGGCTGCAGGATCCCCGCGGACGACGGAAGGCGGCGCAGCGGTCTCGAGCGTCGACGGGGCGGCGGCCGGGCTGTCCGCGGCGGCGCGGTGCTCGCGCCAGCTGCGGAAGCGTCGTCCGAGCAGGCTCCCGACGACCGCCGCGACGACGATCGCGAGGAGCGCTCCACCGATCAGTGCGATCGACTCGAGCGGCATCACCCCTCGTGGCTCGTTGCCCCCTGCGCGATCCTATACGACCGGAGCCACCCGCATGGCCCCACCTCGCGCCGCCCGGGCCCGTACGCTGATCCGGCACACACCGCCAGGAGCCACGATGACCGACGACCAGGTGCCCGCGTCCCGCCCGCTCCGGTATCGGGGCGAGCGCTCCTACGGGTATCTGGAGCCGGGCCGCGACTACCGCGTATTCGACCTCGCGAGCGAGACCGAGCGCGTCCCGCCGTTCCGGGTCGAGGTGACCGACGCCGAGGAGGCGCGCGTGTGGCGGCTGCTCGCGACCCACCCGGCGATCAGCCTCCACGACCACCTCGAGGTCTACCCGGTGGACCTCGCCCGGGGTGACGACTGGGTCCGCGATGGCCACCCGTTCACGGGCTACGAGGGCCTCGCGCGCTCCGGGCTGGCGGCGGTGTTCGAGAACTTCGGTGACGGGACCGCGACGATCACCAGCAAGAGCGGCTGGAAGTGGTCGGACGTCATTCACGACGTCGGGATGCGCTTCGCGGACTGGGCGCACCAGGACTTCGTCGTGAAGGCCGAGACGCGCGCGGACATCCACGAGGCGTTCGCGAGCGGGCGGGTCGCCCTCATCGGCGCGCTCGAGGCGGCGACCCCGCTCGAGAACGAACTCGACCGCATCGACGTCCTGTACGGCCTCGGGATCCGGATGCTGGGCGTCACCTACAGCGAGTCGAACGCGCTGGGCTCTGGCTGCCGGGAGACGGCCGACGGCGGCCTGACCGGGTTCGGGCGCCGCGCGGTCGAGCGGATGAACCGCCTGGGGATCCTCATCGACGTGAGCCATGCCGGCGACCGCACGAGCCTCGACACCATCCGGGCCTCACGCGTGCCCGTGTGCATCAGCCACTCCGGCTCGCGCGAGCTGTGGCCGATCAGCAAGTGCAAGCCGGACGAGGTCATCCGGGCATGTGCCGAGCGCGGCGGGATCATCGGGATCGAGGCCGCGCCCGGGACGACGATGGTCAGGCCCGACCTCGTCGAGGCGAGCATCGAGACGTTCATGCACCACTTCGAATATTGCGTGGACCTCGTGGGCATCGAGGGCGTCACGTTTGGGCCGGACACGTTCTTCGGCGATCATGCGGGCACGTACCTCACCCCACACGGCGCCCTCCTTGCGAGCGGCGACTCCGAGTACGACAGCGTCGTGCCCGAGTACGTCGTGGGGCTCGAGAACATCGGTGACTACCCCAACATCGTCCGCTGGCTGGTAACGCATGGGTACAGCGACGACGAGATCGCAATGGCGACCGGCGGCAACACGC
The DNA here is from genome assembly GCA_036504355.1 of Candidatus Limnocylindrales bacterium. GTDB lineage: Bacteria > Chloroflexota > Limnocylindria > Limnocylindrales > CSP1-4 > CAIXZV01. Next base: position 1,162 of record DASXVG010000098.1, on the reverse strand, counting down.
TCCGGGTGCTCGAGCAGGCCTGGGCCCGGTAGCGGAGGCAGACGATGACGACGACGCGCAAGGTCGGGATCCTCACGGCGGGCGGCGACAGCCCGGGCCTCAATGCGGCGATCCGCGGGTTCGGCAAGGCGGCGATCGGCTATGGCTGGGAGGTGATCGGCTACCGCGACGGGTTCCGCGGCCTCGCCGAGGACCGGCGGGTCAGGCTCACGAAGTCCGCACTCGCCGGGATTCTCACGGTGGGCGGGACGATCCTCGGCACGAGCCGCGACAAGCCGCACCGGATGCTGGTGGACGGCGAGACGCGCGACATGACCGAGGCGATCGTCGCCAACTACCGCAAGGCGGGCCTCGACGCGCTCATCTGCATCGGCGGCGGAGGGACCGCGAAGAACGCGCTCCGGCTGTCGAAGGCGGGGCTCAACGTCATCACCTTGCCCAAGACCATCGACCTCGACCTCGCGATGACGGACGCCACGATCGGGTTCGCGACGGCGCTCGAGATCGCGACCGATGCCATCGACCGCCTGCACTCCACTGCGCACAGCCACCACCGGATCATCGTCGCGGAGCTGATGGGGCACGGCGCGGGATGGCTGACGCTCGGGGCGGGCCTGGCCGGTGGCGCGGACGTGATCCTCATCCCCGAGATCCCGTACTCGGTCGCGAGCATCTCCACGGCGATCAAGCGGCGGGTCAAGGCGGGCACGAACTTCTCGATCGTGGCCGTGGCCGAGGGCGCGCGCTCGGTCGAGGACGCGAAGGCGCTCACGGCTGCCCAGCTGCGGATGGACATGGCCTCCGACCGGACCTCGAAGGAGGCCGCCCGCGCGGAGTACGACCTGCTCGAGCTCCAGCACGTCGGCAACACGCTGCGCCTCGCCCACCAGCTGGAGCAGCTGACGGGCCTCGAGTCGCGGGTCTCGATCCTGGGCTACGTCCAGCGTGGTGGGACGCCGTCGCCCGTGGACCGGCTGCTGGCCACGCGGGTGGGATCGGCGGCCGCGGACCTCGTGAAGGACGGGACGTTCGGGGTGATGGTCGCTGCCCGCGGCGACACGACCGAGGCCGTGGCGCTCGGGGAGGTCGCCGGGAGGCGGAACGTGGTCCCGGCCGACCACCCGTGGATCGCCGCCGCGCGCCACGTGGGCACCTGCCTCGG
>DASXVG010000097.1:0-51392 GCA_036504355.1 Candidatus Limnocylindrales bacterium | reverse complement strand
CGCGCCGTTGCGGCTCCCCGAACGCTCGTGCTATCCTCCCGCGGCGACCGCGCAGGGCGTCTGTTCATGCGCGCCGCACGCCCAACGTCACTGGAACAAAGGGACCCTGTCATCAGCCGAGACCTGCGCATCAACCAGATGATCCGTGTCCCCCAGGTCCGGGTCCTCGACGAGGATGGCTCACAGCTGGGCGTCATGCCCACGCCACAGGCCATGGCGATGGCGCAGGAGCGAGGGCTCGACCTCGTCGAGGTCGCGCCCACCGCGGCCCCCCCGGTCGTCCGGTTTCTCGACTACGGTCAGTACAAGTACGAGCTGACCAAGCGCGAGAAGGAGGCGAAGCGGAAGCAGCGGGCGGTGGAGTTCAAGGAGGTCCGCCTGACGCCGAAGATCGGCATCGGCGACTTCGACACGAAGGTCCACCGCGCGATCGAGTTCCTCGAGGATGGGGACCGGATCAAGGTCACCGTCCGCTTCCGCGGCAGGGAGCTCACGCACCCGGAGATCGGCCGGAACCTGCTCGCCAAGTTCGGCGACGCGGTCAAGGACCACGCGGTCATTGACCGGACACCGGCTCTCGAAGGCAAGTCGATGTTCATGACGCTCGCGTCGGTCCACAAGCCGAAGCCGCACGAGCACCGAAACCAGGCGGGCAAGCCCGATGGCGCCGTCGATGCCCCCGAGGCACTCGACGAGCAGGAAGAGGCAGCCCCCGCCGTCGCCCCGACGCCCTCCGCCCAGCCGGCGGTCGAGGCGGCGCCAGCAGGAGAGTGAGGCCAGCGTGCCGAAGATGAAGACCCACAAGGGGACCCAGAAGCGCGTCGGCGTGACTGGCACGGGGAAGTTCATCCGTGTGAAGTCCTGGAGTGGCCACCACCTCGAGATCAAGTCGTCGCGCCGCACCCGCCGCTACGCGGGCAAGGCCGTGATCGGCCCCGAGCACCAGGAGCAGCTCCGGCGACTCCTGCCGCACCTCTAGGAGCACCTCATGGCACGCGTCAAGCGCGGCGTTACCTCGCACAAGCGCCACAAGCGGCTGCTGAACGCCGCCGAAGGCAAGACCGGCACGAACCGCAAGCTCGTCAAGCGCGCCCACGAGGCGCAGCTCCACGCGCTCGCCTACGCGACCCGGGACCGCAAGCAGCGGAAGCGCGACATGCGCCAGCTGTGGATCATCCGGATCAACGCCGCCGCCCGCCTCAACGGCCTCAGCTACAACGCGTTCATCGCCGGCCTGAAGAAGGCGAGCGTGGACCTCGACCGGAAGACTCTCGCGGACATTGCCGTGCGCGACGCGACAACCTTCGGCCGCATCGCCGAGCTCGCCCGCGGCGCCTGACCCTCCCGGTCACCCAGCCCGGACCCTCGACGTCGACGACGCTCGGGGGTTCGTGATTCCCGGGTCCCGATCGGCCCGCCACCCGTCACCCAGGAAGCGCCACCCAGCATGGACCTCGCCCAGATCAGCGCAGACCTCCAGGCGCTCCGTTCGCGCGCCGTCGATGCCGCGAACGCGGCGCCCGACACCGCGGCGCTCGACGCGCTCGAGGTCGAGGTGCTGGGCAAGAAGGGTGCGCTCACGGCGACACTTCGTGGCATTGGCGCGCTGCCGCCGGAGGACCGCCCGAAGGTCGGGGCGATCGCCAACGAGGTGCGCGTCGCGGTCGAGGCTGCGCTCGGCGCGGCGCGGACGAGCCTGGGCGGCGCGGAGCTCGCGACCCGGCTGGCGGCCGAGACCGTGGACGTCACGACGCCCGGCCGCCCGATCCGGCGCGGCTCGCTGCACCCGATCGTGGAGACGGCGCGCGAGATCGCGGACGTGTTCGCCCAGTTCGGCTTCGTGGTCTACGAGGGGCCCGAGATCGAGGACGACGTCACCAACTTCCAGATGCTCAACATCCCGCCCGACCATCCCGCCCGGGACCTGTGGGACACGCTGTACCTGGACCTCGAGGGGCGGCTCCTGCGCACGCACACGAGCCCGGGCCAGATCCGGGTGATGCACCAGGAGCGCCCGCCGATCCGCGCGCTGCTCCCCGGCCGCTGCTTCCGCTACGAGGCCGTGGACGCGAGCCACGCCAGCGAGTTCTTCCAGGTCGAGGGGCTGATGATCGACGGGGGCACGTCGATGGCCGACCTCAAGGGCCTGCTCGACCAGTTCGCGCACGCGATGTTCGGGGAGACCCGCCCGACCCGCTTCCGCCCGGGCTACTACCCGTTCACGGAGCCCAGCGTCGCGTTCGACATCCTGTGCGTCATCTGCAACGGCGAGAAGTGCCCGGCCTGCTCGCGCACCGGCTGGATGACGATCCTGGGCGCGGGCATGGTCCACCCGGTCGTGCTCCGGTACGGCGGGATCGACCCGGAGCGCTACCAGGGCTTCGCGTTCGGGATGGGCGTGGAGCGGATCGCGAACCTGCGCCATCACGTCGTCGATCTCCGCGCGTACATGGAGGACGACCTGCGGTTCCTGGGGGCGTTCCGATGAGGGTCCCGCTGTCGTGGCTCCGCGAGTTCGTGGACATCGACCTCTCCCCGGAGCAGCTCGCGGAGCGACTGACGCTGCTGGGCATGGAGGTCAAGACGATCGAGCGCTGGGGCGCCGACTGGGAGCACGTCGTCACGGGCGAGCTGCTGACCGTCGAGAAGCACCCGCGCGCCGACCGGCTCAGCCTCACGACCGTGACCCTCGGCGACGGAAGCGAGCCGCTGTCGATCGTGTGTGGCGCCACGAACATCGCGCCCGGCCAGCGGATCCCGGTCGCGCTCCCGGGAGCCGTCCTGCCCGGCAACCGGCGGATCGAGCGCGCCGAGAAGATGGGCGTCGTGAGCAACGGGATGCTGTGCTCCGGCGCGGAGCTGAACCTCACGGGCGACGGCGACGGGATCCTGATCCTCCCGGCGGACACGCCGCTCGGCGTCCCGCTCACGGAGCTGTACGGCGACGTCGTCCTGGACGTGGACGTCAAGCCGAACCGCGGCGACGCCCTGTCGATCCTCGGGCTCGCCCGCGAGGTCGCCGCTGCGACCCGGCGCGATGTGCGGTGGCCCGAACCGGTCGTGGAGGAGGGGAGCGGCGCCGCCGCGTCGCAGCGCTTCACGGTCGCGGTCCGCGATCCCGACCTGTGCCCGCGGTTCGTAGGCCGCTGGGTGAGCGGCGTGACCGTGGGCCCGTCGCCCGACCGCGTCCAGATGCGGCTTCTGGCCGCGGGGCAGCGCCCCATCAGCAACGTCGTGGACGCGTCCAACTACGTCATGCTCGAGCTGGGCAAGCCGATCCACACGTTCGACGCCGGGGCGGTCCACGCCGGGACGGACGGTCTGCCGGCGGTCGTCGTCCGCCGGGCAACCGAGGGCGAGCAGCTCGAGACGCTCGACCACGTCGTCCGCCGGCTCAGCGCGGACACGCTGCTCATCGCGGACCCCGACGGGCCGATCGGCATCGCGGGCGTCATGGGCGGTGCGGACAGCGAGGTCTCGGCCACGACGACGGATGTCATCGTCGAGTCCGCGATCTTCGACGCGGTGAGCATCCGCCGCACGGCGCAGCGCCTCGCGCTCCGCTCCGAGGCGAGCTCGCGGTTCGAGAAGGGCCAGGAGGTCCGGCTCGCGCGCATCGGCGCCGACCGCACCGCGCAGCTGCTCGCCGAGTGGGCGGGCGGCTCGGTCGCACCCGGTCGCGTCGACACGGCCCCCGAGGAGCCCGAGCGCGCCCGGGTCACGTTCCGGCCCGAGCGGATCAACCGCCTGCTGGGCACGTCGCTCCCGACGGACGAGCAGCGCGAGCTCCTTGCGCGGGTGGGCGTCGCGACGGAGACGGCGGACGCCGGCTCGACGATCACCGTCGCGCTCCGCCCGGAGCCACTCGTTGTGTCCGCGGGTTCGTCGGAGGCCGTGATCGCGCTCGTCCCGACATGGCGCCGCGACATCGCCATCGAGGCCGACGTGGCGGAGGAGATCGCCCGCGTCCGTGGCTATGAGCTCGTCCCGTCCGTGACACCCGATACGGCCATGCCCCACTACCGGCCGTCCCCGCTCGCGGTCCGCGAGCTCGTCCGCGAGACGCTCGCGGGTGCCGGGATCACCGAGGTCGTCACGACGGCCCTGGTGAGCCCCCGACACATCGAGACCTTCGTCATGCGGCGCGAGGTCGCCTCCGTGGGCGACGATCCCCAGCCGGGCGGCGCTCCGATCGGCGTCGGCAACCCGCTCTCGCGCGACCACTCGATCCTGCGCCGCAACCTCCTCGGGAGCCTGCTCGACGTGGTGGGCACGAACCTCCGCCATGGCACGCCGGACGTGGCGGTGTTCGAGATCGGCAAGGGATACGCCGTTGCCGGCGGCGAGCCGCGCGAGTGGTGGCGCCTCGGGTTCGCGCTGGTCGGTGCCGCGGCACCCGCGGCGTGGAACCGCACGACACGCGCGTACGACCTCGACGACGCGAAGGGCATCCTCGAGCTGCTCGCGGCCCGACTGGGGCTGGGCGAGGTCGCGTTCTCGGTGGAGGCCGACGAGCCCGTGCTCCATCCGGGCCGGACCGCGCGGGCACGGATCGCCGGCCGTCTCGAAGCGGTCGTGGGCGAGCTGCACCCGGAGATCGCCGACGCGTGGGAGCTCCGGACGGCGCAGCGGGTCCTGGTTGCCGAGGTCGCCATCGAGGGTCTCGCCGGCGGCAGCCTGGTGCCCGAGCGAGCCCCGGCGATCGGCCGCTTTCCGGAGGTCGAGCGGGATCTCGCGATCGTCGTGCCCGAGGCGGTGGCTGCGGCGACCCTCCTTGATGTCGTCCGTACGCATGCCGGCGAGCTCCTGCGGGACGTCGCCCTGTTCGACATCTACCGGGGTGCCCCGCTCGCCGGCGACGAGAAGAGCCTCGCGTTCCGGCTCCGGCTCGGGTCCGCCGAGCGGACCCTCACCGAGTCCGAGGTCGACGCCGCCGTCGCAGCTGTCGTCGCCGCACTGCCGCCGTTCGGGGGACGCGTCCGGACGTGAACCCGGCCGGTAGGCCGATCGTCCAGGCGCAGCCGGGCACCACCTGGGTCGCTTCGCCACCCGCAACGCATTGCGGCGCGCGCTGACGCGCTGCTACCCTTCGCCCGGGCATCGGGCCGATCGAGCGCGCCCGCGTCATGAGGGTCGACCACTTGAACATCGGCGAAACGCTGCAGTCGATCAACGTCGTGGACGTGCTGGTCATCCTGTTCCTGTTCGGGATGTTCGTCCTGGGCTACATCCAGGGCACCGTGCGCCGGCTGCTCGGGATCTTGTCGATCGTGTTCTCGTTCTTCCTGGCGATGCAGCTGAACGACGCCGTGCTGGGCGACTTCCTGGCCCAGAACTGGCAGCAGTACCCGCCCGAGTACTCGGTCATGATCGGGTACCTCCTGATCTTCCTCGCCGGGGTCGGGGCGTCCACGCTGGTCCTCCAGGGCACCTATCGGAAGACCGAGATCTTCGCGAAGTACCCGGTGATCGACGAGGTGCTCGGCGGACTGCTCGGCGTGCTCCAGGGCGGCCTCCTGCTGCTGTTCATCGTGATCATCCTCGACCAGTTCTTCCTCTACTCGAACCTCCCCAAGGACCAGGATGAGCTGCCGTTCCTGCGCGACTTCTGGACCGCCATCAATGGGGCGGAGACCGGGCGCATCCTCCACGAGACGGTGATTCCGAACTTCCTCAACGTCGTGTCGTTCCTGATCCCCGACAGCGTCATGGCGCTCTACGGGCTGACGTGACCGGACGGCGCGACGCGCGCCCGCCATCGGTGGGGCCGGACACAGCGCCGGCCCGGACGTTCTCCCGCGCGATCCTCGAAGGCGCCTCGCTCGACGCCGGCCGTGCCCTCCTTGGGGCGCGCCTCGTCCGTGACCCCGTCGACGGGCTCGCGCGGCGCGTGGGCCGGATCGTCGAGGTTGAGGCCTATATCGGCCTCGAGGACCGGGCGTCGCACGCCCGCATGGGGCCGACCGCGCGCAACCGGGTCATGTTCGGGCCCGCAGGGGTCGCCTACGTGTACCTTGTCTACGGCATGCACCACTGCCTGAACGTCGTGACGGAGCGCGAGGGTCGGCCCGCCGCGCTCCTCCTGCGTGCCCTCGAGCCGGTCGAGGGCGCCGACGCGATGCGCCTGGCGCGGGACGCTGCCGCGACGTCCCGCCGCCGCGATCCCGCGACAATGCCCGCTCATCGGCGGCGCGTCCCGGACGAGCGCCTGGCGGCCGGCCCCGGGCTCGTCGCCGCGGCGTTCGGCGTCGACCGGTCGTGTACCGGGCTCGACCTGTGCGACCCCGCGTCGCCGCTCCGCCTGGAGCCACGGCCGGACGGGGAACCGGCGCCGGACGTCGTCGAGACGCCGCGGATCGGCATCGCGTTCGCGGGTGAGCCCTGGGTCTCGCGTCCGTGGCGGCTCATCGTCGCCGGCAGCGGCTCGCTCAGCGGCCCGCGCGCCTGATGGCCGCGACCCGCATGGACGCCCGCTCGATCGCCCTGCTCGAGTTCCCGCAGGTGCGGGCCCGGCTCGCCGAGAAGACGTCGTTCGATCCGTCGCGCCGGCTGGCCGAGGTCCTGGAGCCGTCGGCCGACCCGGTGATCGTCGCCCGCGGCCTCGACGAGACCGACCAGACCCGCCAGCTCCTCCAGGAGCGGGCCGGCGTCGGGATCGGGTCGGCGCACGACATCGACCCATGGGTCGGACGGGCAGCGCGTGGGGGGCGGCTGGACGCCCCCCAGTTCATCGAGATCGCCGAGACGCTCGACGCTGCGGCGCGGCTGTCGACCAATCTCGCGGAGGAGCGCCGATCCCTGCTCCGCGACCTCGGGCGCCGAGTCCATCCACTGCCCGCGCTGCGCAGCACCCTGGCGCGCAGCTTCGACCCCGTGGGCGAATTGCTCGACACCGCCTCCCCGCGGCTCGGCCCGCTGCGGGGTGCCGTCCGGGTCGCCTACGACCGGCTCCGCCGCCGCCTGGACTCGCTCGTCGGCTCGGAGCTGGGCGGCGCGCTCCAGGAACCCATCGTGACGCTCCGCAACGGCCGCTACGTCGTCCCGGTCCGGGCCGACGCCCGCGCTCGCGTCAAGGGCATCGTCCACGACGCCTCCGGGAGCGGCCAGACGCTGTTCGTCGAGCCGCTCGTGGTCGTCGAGCTGGGCAACGCGTGGCGCGAGGCGCAGGCGGCGGTCGACGAGGAGGTGGGTCGCATCCTCGACGAGCTGTCGGCGCTCGTGGCGGCCAACGCGACGATGCTCAGGGAGACGCTCGAGGCGCTCGCCCTGTTCGACTTCTGGGTCGCCAAGGCGCAGCTCGCCGCCGAGATGGACGGGATCCGCGCCGCACCCGCGCCGCACGAGGAGGTCGTGCTCCTGTCCGCCCGCCACCCCGGCCTGACGGGACGGGTGGTCCCGATCGACATCCGCCTCGGCGACGGCTACACGGCGCTGGTCATCACGGGTCCCAACACGGGCGGCAAGACGGTCGCGCTGCGGACGCTGGGGCTGCTGTCGCTGATGCACCAGGCCGGCCTTCACGTCCCCGCGGAGGCGGGGTCGATGCTGCCCGTGTTCCGGGACGTGTTCGCGGACATCGGCGACGAGCAGTCGATCGCCCAGTCGCTGTCGACTTTCTCGGGACACCTGCGCTCGATCATCCGGATCGTGGAGCACGCGGGGCCGGGGACGCTCGTCCTGCTCGACGAGCTGGGGGCGGGGACCGACCCGACCGAGGGGTCCGCGCTCGCGCAGGCGCTGCTCGACTGGTTCATCCGGTCGGGGGCGCTCGTCGCCGCGACGACGCACTACGCAGAGATCAAGGTGTACGCCCACGAAACGCCTGCGGCGCGCAACGCCAACGTCGAGTTCAACCTGGAGACCCTGTCGCCGACCTACCGGCTGACGATCGGGCTGCCGGGCGGGTCGCAGGCGTTCGCGATCGCGGAGCGCCTGGGGCTGCCGGAGGACATCGTGGCCGATGCGCGCAGCCGGCTCACGGAGAACCAGGCGGCGTTCGAGGCCACCCTGGCGTCCATCCAGACCCAGGAGCGGGAGATCGCCGAGTCGGTGGACCGTGCACGGGTGGCGGAGGCCCGGGCGACCGACGCGCTGCGCACCGCCGAAGAGGAGCGGCGGCGCGCCCGGCGCGAGCGCGACGAGGCGGTGCGCGCGGCCCGCGCGGAGGCGGAGCGGCTCGTGGAGGGGCTCAAGGACGACGTGGCGGGGGTGCGCCGCAGGCTCGAGCGCGAGACGGTGACGGCGCCCGCGATCGACGCCGCGCTGGCCCGCGCGGAGCAGACGCTGGACCGCATCCCGGACGCGAAGCCGGTCCGCGCCCCCGCGCCAGTGGAGACGCCCCGCACCTGGCGCCTCGGTGACCGCGCCCGCAGCAGGAGCGGTGGCTGGGAGGGCAGGATCGCCGCGCTCGAGAAGGGCGGAACCCGGGCGACGATCGAGGCCGGGGGGATGCGCGTGTCGGTTGCCGTCACGGACCTGGAGGAGGCGGTGGGGAGCGCCGGCGGGGGAGGAGCGGGGGCGTCACCGGCGGGTCCGGATCCGGCGCCGCGTGGCGGTGGGTCACCGCGCGGACGGGGGCCGTCGGCGCCCGGGGGGTCCGCACCGCCATCGAGCATCAGCAACCTCCAGCTTGGCCGGGCGCGAAGCGTCGCCTCGTCGCTGGACCTCCGCGGCGCCCGGGTGGACGAGGCGCTGGAGGCGCTGGGCCGCTACCTGGACGACGCGTCGCTCGCGGGCCTCGAGCAGGTCCTGGTGATCCACGGGCTGGGGACGGGCGCGCTGCGGGATGCGGTCCGGGAACAGCTTGCCGCCCACCCGCTGGTCCGGAGCTCCCGCGCCGGGGAACGTGGCGAGGGTGGCGACGGCGCGACGATCGTCCGACTCTGACCCGAACGCGCCCGGCGGAGCCTACGGTTTGCCGCTCCCGTTGCCGGGGCCGCCGCCGTTGCCGTTGCCGTTGCCCGGACCGGGCGAGGGGGGCGGCGGGCAGGAGGTGAAGAAGTCCGGCACGCACGGCGTCGGAGACGGCGGCGCGAGCGGGCATTGCTTTGACGGCGGGACGCCGCTGCTGCCCCAGGTGCGACCGAACGGATAGAACCCGCCGCCGTAGAAGAAGGCCGTGCGCGTCCCCTTGGGACCGCCTGAGACGCCCGAGCCACGTGACGCACGGGCCATCCACCCCTGGTCGGCCTTGACCCAGGTGCGAGGCCCGCCCTCGATCTTGGAGTAGTCGAGATAGGCGCGGGTCACCACCGGGCCGACGCAGCCGTCGCGCCACCGGAGACCGCTCGCTTTGTCGATGTCGACGACGACCGCCCCGCTCGCGGCCTTGGTGGGCTCGGTGTCGGCAATGAACAGCTCGTCGACGGTGCGGCGCGTCGAACCGCTCGGCTTGAGGCCCGTGAAGGCATCCACGGTGGCGGTGACCAGGCCCTTGGGCTTGACGCGGCTGAACTTGTCGATCGGCATGCCCTTCGCCACGTCGGACAGCATCGCCGACCACAGCGGCGCGGAGGTGTCGAGGGACAGCTTGCCGTCATTGGGCGAGTTGTCGGAGTTGCCCATCCAGATCCCCGCCACGAGTGCCGGCAGCGTCTTGTCCTGCGGCGGCGCGAGGTAGCCGTACGCGTGCACGTCGCGGTTGTCGCTCGTGGTACCCGTCTTGTACGCGGCAGGGCGGACCCTCGACCCCGTGACGCCATCGGTGATCTGCCACTTGCCCCAGAACGGGTTGACGCTCCGGATGGTGTTGCCGGCCAGGATGTCGGTGAGGATGTAGGCGGCCTGGCGCGAGACGACCCGCTTGCCGCTGATCTTGGTGTTCGCCGGTGGCCAGACCTGCTTGCCGCTGGAGTCGACGACCTTCTGGATGTAGTGGCGCGGCATGAGCACGCCGCCGTTGCCCATCATGCCGTAGGCGCTGATCATGTCGATCGGGTGGTCCTCGATCGTGCCGATGCTCATCGACGGCACCGGCGACGCGCTGCTCGGCATGGCGATGCCGAACTCCTTCATCCGCTCGAACTGGTGGTCGAGGCCGTTCACGAAGCCGGCCTTGATGGCCGGGATGTTGAGCGAGAACTGGAGGGCGTTGCGGACGCGCACGGGTCCGCGCTCGAGGTTGTCGGCCTGGGTGGGGTACCAGGCACGCGCCCCGGACGACGCGAAGTTCGTCACGACGTCCATGAACATCGTCGCCGCGGTCATCGTCTTGTCGTCGATGCCGACGAGATACACGAGCGGCTTGATCGACGACCCGGGCTGGCGCCAGCCATCGCCCAGGACGTCGAACTGTGGCTGGAACTTCCGGTTGGCGCGGGCGGTGTACGAGGCCGAGCCCGCGTACGCGAGCACCTCACCGGTGCGGTAGTCCATGACCCCGCCTGCCGCGTTGTGGATGTTGTGGCCCCGCAGGCCCTTGATCCAGCTCCACTCGCTGCGCGGAATGGCCCGGTCCTTGAGCAGCTTGTCCGGGTTCTTGGCGTTCGGGATGAGCGCTGCCGCGTAGACCCACTTCTCCACGATGCGCTGCATCTTGTAGTTGAGCGTCGTCTGGACCTGGTAGCCGCCGGTCTTGATCGCCTCGCACTCGTCGGCCGGTGTGCCGCACAGGATCTGGCCGAGCTCGTCGCGAACCTGCCACACGAAGTGCGGGGCGCGCCACTTGTCGGCGGCCTGGGAGGCGAGGATGACCGGCTCTGCCTTCGCCGCCTCGTAATCCGCCGGCGTGAACTGGCCGGCGGTGAGGACGCTGCGGGTCTTCATCAGGTCGAGGATGAAGTCGCGCCGGGCGATGACCTCGCTGTTGAGCGGAACCACGAGCCGGGTGCGGTCGACCCCCTTGCTGTCCGTGTAGTCCTCTTCGATGGCGTTCTTCACGAGGTCGAACTGGGAGGGGGACTGCGGGATCGCCGCGAGGAGCGCCACCTGCGCCAGCGTGAGGTCCTTGAGGTCCTTGTCCCAGTAGCTGTGGGCGGCCGCGGCGACGCCGTAGCTGCGATTGCCGTAGAAGTTCTGGTTCAGGTACTTCTCGATGATCTGCTGCTTGCCCACGATCCCCGGATACGCCTCCGTGAGGCGGATCGACTGGATGATCTCCTTGGCCTTGCGCTCGTAGACCGAGCCGGCGAACGCGCTGGACGGAAGGAGGCGGGCGCGGACGAGCTGCTGGGTGATCGTGGAGCCCCCGCGGTCGTTGCCGTTGATCGTGTCGATCGCCGCGGCGACGAAGCCCGCCGGGTCGAACCCCGAGTTGTCCCAGAAGGTCTTGTCCTCGACCGAGGTCGTCGCGTCGATCAGGGTCGGCGGGATCTGGTCGAAGGTCACGACCTCGCGGCGGTCATCGCCGAGCTTCGCCAGGAGGACCTCGCCCGTCCGGTCGTACACGACGGACTGCGACGTGAAGTTGATCTTCTCCAGGGCCGCCTTGGGATCCTCGAGGTCCTTCGCGAGGTACGTGTACCCGGCGACCGACGCGAGCGCAGCGGTCGTGCCCAGCAGCAGCAGGACGCCGAACAGCAGGAGGGGAAGCGCAATGGCCGCAGCTCGGACGGCGCCGCTTCCGCGGGGGCGGCGCTTCTCGCCCAAGCGGCGACGACGCTGCCTCCGGACGAGGCTGGTTTGCATTACGGGCGGAACGATACCATGCAGGGAATGGACGCCCGATCGACCCGACCGAGCCGCGAACAGGACGGATTCCCTCGTGCCGCTGTGACGCGAGCATGACGGAAGTCACCGCCTCGACGCACGCCGAGCTCGTCGGGTTCCTCGACGAGCTGGAGTGGCGCGGCATCCTCCATGCCACGACGCCGGGCATCCGGGAGCGCCTGGCGACCGGCCGCTCGATCGCCGCCTACATCGGCTTCGACCCGACGGCGGACTCCCTCCATGTCGGCCACCTGATCCCGATCTTCGGCCTCCTGCGCTTCCAGCGTCACGGCGGCACGCCCGTTGCGCTGGTCGGCGGCGGGACCGGGATGATCGGCGATCCCTCCGGCCGCTCGACCGAGCGCAACCTGCTCGATCTCGACACGCTCACCCACAACGTGGCCGCGATCCGCGCCCAGCTCGAGCGGTTCCTGGACTTCTCGCCGGGTCCGAACCCGGCCCGGATCGCGAACAACCTCGACTGGCTGGGCAAGCTGTCGTTGATCGAGTACCTCCGCGACACCGGGAAGCACTTCACGATCCCGTACATGCTGGCGAAGGACTCGGTCCAGCAGCGGCTCGAGCGCGGCCTCTCGTTCACCGAGTTCAGCTACATGACGCTCCAGGCGCTCGACTTCGCCACCCTCTACCGGGAGCAGGGCGTCGAGCTGCAGATGGGTGGCGCCGACCAGTGGGGGAACATCACCGCGGGTCTCGAGCTCATCCGCCGGACCGCCGGCGCGGACCATGACGAGAGCCCGGCGCACGGGATCGCCTACAAGCTCCTGCTCTCGCCGTCGGGCGCGAAGTTCGGCAAGAGCGAGGGCGGCGACTCCGTCTGGCTCGACCCGGCGCGCACGACGCCGTACGCGTTCTACCAGTACTGGCTGAACACGGACGATCGCGACGTCGGGATGTACCTGCGCTGGTTCACTTTGTTCGAGCGCGAGGAGATCGAGGGGCTCGACGGGGCGGTCGTGTCGCGGCCCGAGTCCCGCGAGGCGCAGCGTCGCCTGGCCTTCGACGTCACGGCACGCGTCCACGGCGACGAGGCCGCGCACGAGGCCGAGCGCCAGGGTCGTACCGCGTTCACGCAGGATCTTTCGGCGCTCTCGGCGGACGACCTGGCGGCGATGCGCGAGCAGGTCCCGCACTTCGTTCTGACCGGCGACGCACTGGCGAACGCACTCGACGCCGCGATCGGCTCGAACGCGTTCCCGTCCAGGGGCGAGGCGCGACGCCACATGGCGAACGGCGGGTTCTACGTCAACAACGTCCGCATCACGGACCCAACGGCCGCCCTCCCGGAACCGCTCCACGGCCGGTTCTGGGTCGTGCGCACGGGCAAGAAGCACGTGCGCCTCGTGGAACGCGCCGGATAGCGCCCGACCTCAGCGGCCCGTGCGCTCGCCCCCGTGGCGGACCCGGAGCAGGCGGACGACCTCGCGCGGCTCGAGGCCGCGCTCCGCGAGCAGCACCAGGGCGTGGTACACGAGGTCGGCGGCCTCCCCGGCGAGGAGCTCGCGGAGCTCCACTCGGTCGTGGCCAGCGCGCTCCGCGGCCTCGTCGTTCTTGGCCGCCAGCAGCACCTCCGTCGCCTCCTCGGCGACCTTGCGGCCGGCAACGTCGACACCGCCGTCAAGGAGCTGGACCGTGTACGACCCCTCGGGCCGGCGCTCCTCGCGCTCGGCGATCGTCGCCCACAGGTGCTCGAGCCAGGCGAATCCCTGCCAGCCGTCGTTGGCGTCAGGGAGCTCCACCGGGTCGGAGCCGGGCCCGGGGTGCACGTCCGGATCCGTGTCGTAGCCCGGGACCGCACGCGAGATCGCGTCCGGGTCGAAGCACGACCGCGTCTCGCGATGGCAGGTGGGACCGAGTGGCTCGGCGCCGATGAGCAGCGCATCCCCGTCGCAGTCGAGCGCGAGGGCGCGCAGCTTGAGAACGTTGCCCGAGGTCTCGCCCTTGCGCCACAGCCGCCCGCGCGACCGCGAGTGGAAGTGGACGTCGCCGGTCCCCAGCGTGGCGGCCAGCGCCTCGACGTCGAGCCAGCCGACCATGAGCACGCGCCCGTCCGCCACGTCCTGGACCACGCCGACCACGAGGCCGTTGCGATCCCACTTGATCGTCGCGGGGTCGATCCCCGATTCGAGGTCCATCGGGCCGGGGCGCGCAAGCGGGCTCATGCCTTCACCTCCGCCGTGCTGCGGTCCAGCCTGACCGGGAGCCCGGCCGCGGCAAGCACGGCCTTCACCTCGCCGATCGAGTACTCCCGGCGATGGAAGATCGACGCGGCGAGCACGGCGTCGGCGCCACCTTCGACGATCGCCTCGACCATGTGATCCGGTCCGGACGCGCCACCCGACGCGATGACCGGCACCCGGACGCGGGCGGTGATCGCGCGCAGGAGTGCCGTGTCGTAGCCCGACCTGGTGCCATCCCTGTCGATGGACGTCACGAGCAGCTCGCCGGCGCCGAGGCCGACCGCACGCTCCGCCCAGGCGACCGCGTCGAGGCCGGCCGGCTCGCGGCCACCCTTGACGACGACCTCGTAGCCGGACGGGCAACGATCGTCGGGCGGCACCTGCAGGGCGTCGATCGCCACGACGACCGCCTGGCTCCCGAACCGGGCGGCACAGGCGCTGACGAGCGCCGGGTCCGCCACCGCGCGGGTGTTGAGGCTCACCTTGTCCGCGCCTGCGCGCAGGACCTCCCGCATCTCGTCGACGCTCCGGACCCCGCCGCCCACGGTGAGCGGCACGAAGGCGCGCCGCGCCGTGCGCTCCACGATATCAAGGAGGGTGCCCCGGCCCTCCGGGGCGGCCGAGATATCGAGGAACACGAGCTCGTCAGCACCCTCCCGCGCGTAGCGCTCGGCCAGCTCGGGCGGATCGCCCTCGTCGGTAAGGTCCACGAAGCGGGTGCCCTTCACGACCCGTCCATTGGCGACGTCGAGGCAGGGGATGACGCGGCGACGGAGCATCAGGCGGCGCTCCCGCGGGCGCGGGCATCGGCGGCGGCGAGCCTCACGACGTTTGCGACGAACCGCAGGCCGTCCTCGCCGGATCGCTCCGGGTGGAACTGGACGCCCAGCAGGCGGCCGCGCGCGACCGCGGAGACGAACGACGAGCCGTGCTCGGTGTCGGCGAGGACCACGTCGTCGGCCGCCGTGGCCGTGGGCCGGCCCACGTACGAGTGCACGAAGTAGAAGTCGGCCGCGGCACCGATCCCGTCGAACGCCGGATGCCCGCGTCGACGGACGACCTGGTTCCAGCCGATGTGCGGCAGCGTCGGCGCGTCGTCGAGGCGAACCACCCGGCCCGGCAGCACGCCCAGCGTCGTCGCGCCGTCCTCGTCCGAGCCCTCGAACAGGAGCTGGAGCCCGAGGCAGATGCCCAGGAACGGCCGGTCCGCGGCAACCCAGCCCCGGATGGGCTCGACGAAGCCGCCGGCCCGAAGCCGTTCCATCGCGGGCGCGGCCGCACCGACCCCCGGGACGACGAGCAGGTCCGCACCCGCGATCCCCGCGCCGTCGGTGGCACGCCGCACGCGGGCACCCGCCGTCGTGAGCGCCTGCTCGATCGAGACGAGGTTGCCGGCACCGTAGTCCACGACGACGACCTCGGGGGCCGTCACCCGAGCGAGCCCTTCGTCGACGCAACGCCGGTCCGGCGGGGATCTGGCTCGCAGGCGACCCGCAGCGCACGGCCGAGCGCCTTGAACGCGGCCTCGGCGAGGTGGTGGTCGTTGCGGCCCGAGCCACGGAGGTGGAGCGTCGCCCCGGCCGTCCGGGCGAACGATTCGAGCGCGTGGTCGACGAGCTGGAGCGGGAGCTGGCCCGCGCGCTCCCCACGGAACGGCAGGTCGATCACGGCGTAGGGGCGCCCGCCGACGTCGATGACGGCCGTCGCGACGCTCTCGTCCATCGGCACCGAGCTGTCGCCGAAGCGGCGGATCCCGGCTCGGTCGCCCAGGGCCTCGGCGAACGCGGCACCCAGGACGAGCGCCACGTCCTCGACGGTGTGGTGCTCGTCCACCTGCAGATCACCGGTCGCCCGGACCTCGAGCTCGAACAGGCCGTGATGCGCGAGCGATCCCAGGAGATGGTCGTAGAAGCCGATCCCCGTCGCGATGTCGGCGCGGCCCGTCCCGTCGAGATCGAGCGAGATGGTGATATCCGTCTCGCGGGTCCGACGGGCGACGCGCACGCGCCGTCCCTCGCGCTCCGGGACGTCGAGCGTGCCGAGGGGGGTGGTCATGCGGTGGTCTCCGGGCGTGCGGACGGGGGGACGGGCGGAAGGGTCGGGGCGATCTCGCGGGCGGCCTCGACGAGCCGGTCGTTCGCGGCCGGGTCCCGCACGGTGACACGCAGGCAGTGCGCGAGCGGGTGCCCGTGCCCGAACGTTCGCGGCACGAGGCCGCGACGCATGAGCGCGATGGCAGCCGCCTCCGCGCGCTCGGCGCTCGCGAGGTCCAGCAGGATGAAGTTCGTGACCGTCGGCTGGGGATCCCAGCCGACCTCGGCAAGGGCCGCGGCGAACCGTGGCCGCTCCGAGAGCACGCGGGCGACGTTCGCCTCCATCGACTCGGTCTGGGTCAGCGCGCGTGCGACGACCGTGGCCGAGATGGTGCCCACGGAACCGGGCGGCCGGTAGAGCGCGATCCGGCGGAGCGTCTCGGGAACGGCGACCGCGAACCCGACGCGCAGTCCGGCCATCGCGTACGCCTTGGAGGCGGTGCGGACGGCGACGAGGTTCGGGAACCGCGTGCGCAGCGGGATCACGGAGGCATCGACGAACTCGCTGTAGGCCTCGTCGACGACGACGGCCGGGACGGCTCGCCCGTCGGCCGCTGCGTCCTCGGCAACGCCCTCGAGAAGCCGCTCGATCGCGCCCGCGGGCTCGGCACGACCGGTCGGGTTGTTCGGGTTGCAGACCCAGACGAGTCTCGCCTCGCGTGCGGCGGCACGGACGGCCGGGATGTCCATCGCCCAGCCCTCGGCCTTCGACAGGCGCGGGACCGCGATGACGCGGCCGCCCCGCTGCTCGGCGTGGACGCGGTACATCGCGTACGTCGGGATCGAGATCACCGCCGCCTCGCCCCCGGGCAGGAAGGCCTTCGTGCACATGTCGAGGATCTCGTCCGCGCCCGCGCCGGGAACGACCTCGTCGACGCTCACCCCGTACCGGGCCGCCGCGGCCTCGACGAGGTGCCGGTAATCGCCGGGTGGGTACTCGGAGAGGCTCGTCTCGAAGCGGCCGGAGGCCAGCATCCCAGCGAGCATCGCCGGGGGATCGGGCGAGGTGTTGAGGTCGAACCGGAGCACCTGGCTGACCGGGATGCCGAAACGCTCGGCGACGCCCTCGTCGGTCGCCTCCCAGCTGTACGAGGCGGGATCGGTCGGGGAGGTGACGGCAAACGGGCTGGGGCTCACGCGTCGTCTCCCTCGAACCGGATCTCGACGGCGTCGCGGTGGGCGAGGAGCCCCTCCGCCTCGGCCAGGGTGCGGATGGCCGGCCGAAGCGCGGCGAGACCCTCGCGCGTGATCCGCTGCACCTGGTTGAACTTGCCGAAGGTCTCCACGGCGAGCGGCCCGCACGAGCGCGCGAGCCCGCCCGTGGGCAGGACGTGGTTCGCGCCCGATGCGTAGTCGCCCGCGCTCTCGGGGCTCCAGCGGCCCACGAAGATGGATCCCGCGTTCCGGATGCGGGCAACGGCCTGCTCGAGGTCCTCGACGTCCACGGACAGGTGCTCGGGGCCGTAGCCGTTGACGAAGTCGATCCCCGCGGCGAGGTCCGCAACGAGGACGATCCGGCCGTGCTTCCCGAGGGCGGCGGCGAGGATGTCGCGCCTGGCCGCCGTCGCGAGCCGTCGTCCCACCTCTGCCTCGACCGCGTCGGCGAGCGCCGGATCTGCGGTGACGAGCAGGGCGGGGGAGTCGGGACCGTGTTCGGCCTGGGTGATGAGGTCGGCCGCGACCGTCCGCGGGTCCGCGGAGCCGTCCGCGAGGACGAGGCCTTCCGACGGGCCGGCCGGCAGGTCGATGGCCACGTCGCCCACGACCTCGATCTTCGCGGCGGTCACCCAGGCTGAGCCTGGTCCCACCACGAGGTCCACCGGCGCGAGGCCCTCGTCCGGGAGCCCGTACGCGAGCGCCCCGATCGCCTGGACGCCGCCGGCGACGAGCAGGGCATCCACCTCAAGCAGCCCAGCGGCGCCGAGGAGGATCGGATCGACCGTGCCTTGACGGTCGGCGGGACTGGCCACGAGCACCGTCTCCACGCCCGCGACGCGCGCCGGAACCACGCCCATCACGAGCGAGCTCGGGTATGGCGCCCGCCCCCCGGGCGCGTAGACGCCAGCCCGTGCCACCGGGAGCCAGCGCCGCTCGAGCTCGACCCCCTCGATGATCGATGTCCTCGCGGACGCGAGGGGACGCTGGGCCGTCGCGAACCGTCGGACGTTGGCGATCGCGGTCTCGAGCGCATCCCGCTCCGCGACGGGCAGTGCATCGGCCGCCGCGTGGAGCTCGTCGCGGTCCAGGAGCAATCGGCCGTCGGGCCTGCCACCGCCGAAGCGCGCCGCGGCCTCGCGGACGGCGACGCCACCCCGGGCACGGACGTCGGCGAGGATCGCGCGGGCCGCCTCTCGCGTGGCGGGATCCGGCACGGCGCCGCGCCGGAACAGCGCGTCACGGGCGCGAAGGGCCGCCTCGTCCGGGTCGCGGAGGTCGAGCCGGCGCAGGGTGAGCGTCGCGTCGTCGGTCGTCGTGGTCACGGGAGGATCTTCTCGATGGGCAGCACGAGGATCCCCGACGCGCCCGCCGTCTTGAGCCTCGGCAGCAGGCCCCACACCTCATCTGCCCCCACGACGGAGTGGATCGCGATCATCCCTTCGTGCGCGAGCGGGATCACCGATGGCGATTCGAGGCCCGGCAACAGGTCCTCCAGCTCCGCGAGCCTGGCCGCGGGCGCGTTCATCATCAGGTACTTGCGGCCGCGCGCAGCGATGACCGAACCGAACATCGTGACGATGGCGCCGAGCTCGTCGGCGTGCTGCGCGAGTGACGCCTCGCTGGTCACGAGGATCGCCTCCGACGCGAGGATGTCGCCGATCTCGCGAAGGCCGTTCATCTGGAGCGTCGAGCCCGTCGAGACGAGGTCGACGATGGCGTCTGCGAGACCGAGCCGCGGCGCCACCTCGACCGCGCCCGACAGCGTCACAACATCGACGGCGATCCCCTGGTCGGCGAAGAAGGCCCGGGTGACGTTCGGGTGCGAGGTCGCCACGCGCACGCCGCCCAGGTCCCCGATGGTGGCGTACGGGGCGTCGGCCGGGACCGCGGCCGTGAGGCGGCAGCGACCGTAGCCCAGGTCGCGCAGCCTGGGCAGCGGGACGCCGGACTCGGCGAGGATGTCGCCGCCCGTGATGCCCACCTCGGCGACGCCGTCCGACACGAACTCCACGACGTCGTTCGTGCGCACGAACAGGATGTCCAGGGGGTGGTTCTGGACACGCGCGACGAGGCTCCGGTCGTGCGCCTCGAACACGAGGCCGGCGTCCTCGAGCAGGGCGAGCGTGGCGTCGAGGAGGCGGCCCTTGTTGGGGATGGCGAGCCGGAGGCGGTCCCTCATCGACCGCCGCCGGCCGGGGAGGGCGCCTGCTCGGCGGGGTTCCTGATCCGCGCGAGCGCGCGCCGGTAGCCGTCTTCGCCGTGGTTCAGCCAGGACGCGATCCGGGTGATGGTGGCCGTGCTGGCGCCGGTGCGCTTGGAGATCTCCGCGTAATGGAGGCCCTCATCGAGCAGCCTGACGACGGCCCAGCGCTGGGCCATGTCGCGGAGCTCGCCAAGCGTGCACAGGTCGCGCAGAAATCGTTCCGCGTCATCGCGGTCGTCGAGGCGCAGAATGGCCTCGACCAGGGCGTCTGTGTCGGGCGTTCGCCATTGGTCGGCCACGGGCTGGAAGTCCCTCCTGGGGGTGGGGTCGCGGTGATCGTGTCCGGTGCCGCGGGTGTCATGCTATCGTAGTAGCGTGCTAAAACGCTAGCAACAGGGGAAGCACGTGTCAACCACCGGGGGCACCTTCGAGCTCCTGCCGGCGATCGACCTGCGTGGCGGGCAGGTTGTGCGGCTGCAGCAGGGCGACTTCGCCCGCGAGACCGCGTACCACGGCGATCCGGTCGCGGTGGCAGCGCGGTTCGTCGCCCTGGGGGCGACGTGGCTCCACGTCGTGGACTTGGACGGCGCACGCGCGGGTGAGCCGAGGCAGCTGGAGCTCGCGGCGGCGATCGTCGCCGAGACGCACGGCCGCGCGCACGTGGAGGTCGGCGGCGGGCTGCGGTCCGCCGTTGCCGTCGCCGGGGCGCTGGGGACGGGCGCTGCCCGGGTCTCGGTGGGCACGGCGGCGCTCCGCGACCCCGGCTTCGCGTCCGAGCTCGTCGGGCGCTACGGCCCCGACCGGATCGTCGTGTCGATCGACGTCCGTGACGGCCTGGCCCTGGGCGAGGGCTGGCGCAAGGGAGCCGCGGGCGTCCCGGCCGTCGAGGCGATCGAGACGCTCGCGACCAGCGGCATCGACACCTTCGAGGTCACCGCGATCGAGCGGGACGGCTCCCTCGAGGGGCCGGACCTGGGCCTCCTGCGATCCCTCGTCGGACTCGGACGCGGACGGATCATCGCGTCGGGTGGCATCTCCTCGATCGAGGACGTGCTCGCGGTCCAGGCGGCCGGCTGCGCGGGCGCCATCGTGGGCAAGGCGATCTACGAGGGTCGCGTGGACCTCGCCCGCCTGCTCGACACGCTGCGCGACGCCACTCGCTGATCGCCGGCGGCCGCTCCGCCGGGGACGCCCTCGTCAGTGCCCGTCGGGATGGGCATCCTTCCGGTGCGTGTCGATGATCTTGTCGGCGAGGTGGGACGGCACATCCTCGTAGTGGTCGAGGACCGCGCTGAACGTGCCGCGGCCCCCGGTGAGCGACCGGAGCTCCGTCGCGTACGAGAACAGCTCCGACTGGGGGACGTGGGCGTTGATGATCTGCATCCCGTCCGCGAGGTCCATGCCCAGCACGCGACCCCGGCGCCCGTTGAGGTCGCGGTTGACCTCGCCCATGTACTGCTCCGGGATGTGGACCTCGACGGTCATGATCGGCTCGAGGAGGACGGGCTTTGCCTCCATGACGCCCTCCTTGAGGGCCATCGAGGCGGCGATCTTGAACGACAGCTCGTTCGAGTCGACCGGGTGGAAGGAGCCGTCGTAGAGGGTCGCCTTGAAGTCGATCAGCGGAAAGCCGGCGAGGACGCCCTCCGCGGCGGTCTCGCGGATGCCTTTCTCGATGCCCGGGAAGAAGCCCTTGGGCACGGACCCGCCAACGACCTTCTCGGCGAACTCCACGCCCGCCGCAGGGTTCGGCGCGAGCTCGATCCACACGTCCCCGAACATGCCGTGTCCGCCGGTCTGCTTCTTGTAGCGGCCGTGTGCCTTCGTCGTGCCGCGGATGGTCTCCCGGTAGGGGACCGTTGGCGTGCGGGTCATGATCGCGGCGCCAAACTTGCGCTTGAGCCGCTCGGTGATGACCGCGATCTGGGCCTCGCCGATGGCACGCAGGATCTGCTCGCCGGTCTCCGACCGTTCGACGCGCGCGGTGGGCTCCTCCTCGAGCATGCGCGTGAGGGCCGGGCCCATCTTGTCGAGGTCGCCCTTGGACACGGGCTCGATCGCCACCTGGAGCGTGGGATCGGGGAAGTCGATGGGCGCCAGCCGGAGCGCGGCGTCGCGGGTCGTGAGCGTGTCGCCGGTCTCCGTGACCCCGAGCTTCGCGACGGCGCCGATCTCGCCTGCCCGGAGCTCCGCCGCCGGCTCCTGCTCCTTGCCGTGGAGGTACAGCAGCTGCCCGATGCGCTCGTCCTCGCCCTTGGTCGAGTTGAACACGGTCCCCTGGCTCTTGATGGTGCCGGCGAGGACGCGCAGGTAGGTCAGGCGGCCGACGAACGGGTCCGCGGCGGTCTTGAACACGCGGACGAGGACCGTCGACGCATCGGCCGGGATCTCGACCTCCTTGCCCGCCTTGTCGGCCGCCGCGTACGGACCCTCCTCCTCCGGGGAGGGCAGGTAGCGGACGATCGCGTCCAGGAGCGCGTTGAGCCCGATGCCCCTGGCCGCCGAGGTCACGACGACCGGCGCGAGGATCGACTCCCGGACGCCCTTGTGGAGGCAGGCATCGAGCTCCGCGTCGGTGATCTCCTCCTCCGACAGGTACTTCTCGAACACGTCGTCGTCCGCCTCGGCGGCGGCTTCGAGGAGCTGGTCGCGGCGCATCGCGACCTCGTCGCCGAGCTCGGCCGGGATCGGGATCTCGACCTCCGAGCCGCCCTCGAAGCGGTACGCCTTGCGATGGACGAGGTCCACGTAGCCGCTGAACGTCTCGGCGGCGCCGATCGCGAGGTGGAGCGGGGCGATCTTGTTGCCGAACGAGGCGCGCAGCGCGTCGAGCGCGGCGGACGGGTTCGCGTTCTCGCGGTCGCACTTGTTGAGCACGAAGCAGGCCGCAGTCCTCGTGGCGCGCCCGGCCTTCACCGCGGCTTCGAGGCCCGACTCCACGCCACCCGACGCGTCCATCACGAACAGGGCGGCGTCGGCCGCGTGAAAGCCCTGGACCATCTCCGCGACGAAGTCCGGGTAGCCGGGCGTGTCGACGAGCGTGATCTCGTGCTCGCCGTGCTCGAACGTCCCGACCGCGAGGCTCAGCGAGCGGTGCTGCTTCTGCTCCTCCGGCTCGTAGTCCAGGTGCGCCGAGCCGTCGTCGACCTTGCCCAGACGCGGGATCGCGCCGGCTCGAAAGAGCACCTGCTCCGCCAGCGTCGTCTTCCCGCTCCCGGCATGGCCGGCGAGCACGACGCTCCGGATGTGGGCGAGGTCGTGACTCTTCAACGTCATCGCGCGCGGTTCCTCTCGGTGAGACCGCCGGACCGGAGTGCCCGGTCGCGACGGGACGGTGGACGCTGGTGCGCAGGTTTGCGGTTGCGGGCCCGAACAGCGGGGACCTCGGCGCTCGAGGCGCCGGACGACGAACCCTTTCGCCCGATGATAGTCGGTATACTCCGGCCCGATGTCAGGTCATTCCAAATGGTCCACCATCAAGCGCCAGAAGGGCGTCAACGACTCCAAGCGCAGCGCCATGTTCACGAAGGTCGCGCGGGAGATCGCGGTCGCTGCGCGCGCCGGGGGCGGTGATCCGGACGCGAACTACCGGTTGCGCCTTGCCATCGACAAGGCGCGCTCGATCAACATGCCCGCCGACAACATCAAGCGGTCGATCGACAAGGCGACGGGCGGTGGCGAAGCCGAGCAGTTCGAGGAGATCGTCTACGAGGGCTACGGTCCGGGCGGCGTGGCGGTGCTCGTCGAGGCCGCCACCGACAATCGGAACCGGACCGCGGCCGAGGTGCGCTCCATCTTCGCGAAGACCGGCGGTCAGCTCGCGGGCTCGGGTGCCGTGGCCTGGCAGTTCGAGGCGCGCGGCCTGATCACCGTCCCTCGCGACGGCGCCGACCCGGACGAGATCGCGCTCGCCGCGATCGACGCGGGCGCGGTGGACGTCGACACGGAGGCCGACCCGATCGAGATCTACACCGAGCCCGCGGACCTCGAGGGCGTGCGCAAGGCGCTCGGTGCCGCGGGCATCAACGTCGAGGACGCGGAGAACGCGATGCTCGCGAAGCAGACGGTGAGCCTCGACGTGGACCACGTCCGCAAGGCGCTGCGGATGGTGGACCTGCTCGAGGACCTGGACGATGTGCAGCGGGTCACCACCAACGTGGACATCCCCGAGGAAGTGCTCGCCGAGCTCGCCGGGTGATCATCCTCGGGATCGACCCCGGGACGGCCACCATGGGCTACGGGATCGTGGAGCGCACCGGTGGCAGCCTGCGGGCGGTCGACTACGGGGCGCTGACCACGTCGGCGGACCTGCCGCTCCCGGAGCGGCTCGCGGCGATCCACGCCTGCGTGGTTGAGCTCATCGAGACCCACCACCCGGACCTCCTCGCCGTGGAGCGGCTGTTCTTCTCCAAGAACGCCCAGAGCGCGTTCGGCGTGGGCCAGGCTCGTGGCGTCGTGCTGCTTGCGGCCGCCCAGTCCGAGGTCCCCGTTCGCGAGGCGACCCCCAACGAGGTCAAGGTCGGCGTCACCGGCTACGGCAACGCGGACAAGGACCAGGTGGGCCGGATGGTTGCCGTGATCCTCCAGCTCACCGACGTGCCCACGCCCGACGACACCGCCGACGCCCTGGCCATCGCGATCTCGACCGCCAACGCCGAGCGTGCGGGCGACCGGCTCAACGGCGGGACGGCAGGGGCCAAGGCCGGCGTGCTCGACCGGGCCGCCGTCGCGCCCATCGCGCGCGGGGAGACGCCGTATGAGCGCGCGGTGCGGGAGGCGCTCGTGACCGAGGCGAGAGCCGCCAGGGCCGCCGCCGGCGCGAGGGGCAGGGGCTAGGCGCCCGATGATCGCATCCGTCGAGGGCCGGGTCGGGGCGATCGCCGCGGACTCGCTCGTGATCGAGGTCGGCGGCATCGGCTACCGGGTGTTCGTGGCGCCTGCCGTGCTCTCGGTCACCCCGCCGGGGTCGACGCTCAAGCTCCACACGTACCACCTCGTCCGCGAGGACCAGCAGGCGCTGTTCGGGTTCCGGACCGCCGAGGAGCTCGGGTTCTTCAACCTGCTGCTCACGGTCACCGGCGTCGGCCCCAAGGTCGCCCTGGCGATCGTCGGCTCGCGCCCCGCGGCGGACCTTCAGCTGGCGATCCTGATGCAGGACCAGGCCGTGCTCGTCTCGATCCCGGGCATCGGCAAGAAGCTCGCGGAGCGGATCATCTTCGAGCTCAAGGAGAAGGTCTCGGCGGCGGGCGTCGCTGCGGGAACGTCCGCGGCCGTGTCCACGGCGTCGGAGGGCGAGGTCGTGGCGGCCCTCCAGGCGCTCGGCTACTCGCTGGGCGAGGCGCGCGAGGCCTCCCGGCTCGCGCTCAATGACGCGACGGTGGGCGCCGGGCTCGAGGAGCGCGTCAAGGCGGCGCTCCGGACCCTGCTGCGGGACTGACGGCGGCGCCGACCGTGCGTATCGCGTTCTCCTGCAACCCGGCCCTCGGCCACCTGCTCCCGCTGCTGCCGCTCGCGACCGCGGCGCGCGAGGCCGGCCACGAGGTCGCGTTTCTCGGCGGCTCGTCCCTGGAGGGCCCCACGGTCCGGGCCGGGTTCCGCCGGGCGCCCGCCGGACCGCCCGACCTCCCGACGGCCTTCGAGCAGGTCCCGGAGCGCGCCGGCCTGACCGGGCGGCGCCTCGCGGCGATGACGTGGGAGCGCGTGTTCGGCGGGGTGATCGCGCCCGAGATGGCGGCCGGGCTCATGGGCCTCGCCCGGGAGTGGCGCCCCGACCTCCTGGTCCACGACGACAGCGAGCTGGGCTCGTGGATCGGCGCCGAGCGCCTCGGCATCCCGCACGTGTCGCTCCAGGCGACGGCGTGGCGCGGGACGGGGATCAGGCTGGCATCGTCGCCGCTCGGGCGGCTCCGCGCGTCGCTCGGCCTGTCGGAGGACCCGGGCCTCGAGCGCTGGCACCGAAATGGCTACCTCACGACCCGGCCCGCGGCCCTGTGGAACCCCGACGACCCGATGCCGGCGACGACGATCCCGCTGCGGCCCGTGGCCCAGGACGAGCTGAGCGACGATGCGCCGGCAGGGTTCGCGCGCGAGCCGGGGAGCCCGTCGCGCGTCGCGGTCACCCTGGGCACGATGCTCCCGGGCCGCCTTGACGCGATGACCGCGATCCTCGACGGGCTCGAGCGCCTGGACGTCGAGGTCGTGGCGACCGTGGGACCGGGGCTGGACCCCGCGGCGCTCGGGCCGCGACCGGCACGGATCCATGTCGAGCGCTACGTCCCGATGTCGCAGCTCCTCCCGACGTGCGACGCGCTTGTGTTCCACGCGGGCTCCGGGACGATGCTCGCTGCGCTGGCGGCGGGCCTGCCGCTCGTCCTGCTGCCCGTCGCCGCCGACCAGCCCGAGAACGCGGACCGGTGCGTGGCGGCGGGCGTGGGGATCGCCCTCGCACCCGACGAGCGTGCTGCGGCCGACATCGAACGGGCCACCCGCGCGCTCCTCGGCGAGCCCGCGTGGCGCGGCGCCGCGGCGCGCGCGAGGGACGAGATCGCGGCCATGCCCGCTCCGGCCGAGGTGCTGCCCGCCCTGGAGGCGCTGGCCGCGACCGGCGCGGACGGACGACTCGGGGGCTGATCAGCCCCCGAGCAGCGGGTCGCGCTCGAATGGGATGCCCTTGACGTGCTCGTCGAGGAACGAGAGCACCGTGCCGTACCACAGCCGGGCGTTCTGGGGCTTGAGGATCCAGTGGTTCTCGTCCGGGAAGTAGAGGAACCGTCCGGGGATGCCCATGCGCTGCATGTCGGTCCACAGGATCAGCGCCTCGGAGATCGGGACGCGGTGGTCCTTCTCCCCGTGGATCACGAGCATCGGCGTCTTCGACTCGGCCATCGCGGACAGGAACTCGCGCGGCGACCAGTCGAGGTAGCCCGACACGTCCTCGTACGGGTTGCCCATCTCGTGCTCCCAGGCCGGCCCGTGGTCGGTGGTGCCGTGGAACCCGACGAGCTCCCACAGCGAGGCGTGGGTGACGATGCACCGGAACCGGTCCGTGTGACCTGCGACCCAGTTCGCCATGTACCCGCCGTAGGAGCCGCCCATGAGCGCGACGGCGTCCTCGTCGATGTCCCCGCGAGCGAGCGCGACCTCGGTCAGGGCCAGGATGTCCGTGTACGGCGTCCCGCCCCACTGGCCCCAGCCGCGGTCCAGCATGTGCTGTCCGTAGCCGGTCGACAGGGCCGGGTCCGGCATCAGCACGGCGTAGCCGCGTTCCACGAGGATGTGCGGGTTCCAGCGCCAGTGCCACGAGTTCCACGTCCCCAGCGGGCCGCCGTGGACGAAGATCACGAGCGGGACCGGCGCGGCGTCTGTCGCGCCGGGCGGTCGCAGGAGCCACGCGCCCAGCGGCGTGCCGTCCGCGGCAGTCGTCGTGAGCCGCTCCAGGAGGCCGGGCGCGGTGATGCCATGTTCGTCGATGCCACGGGCGAGCTCGGTCGGCACCTGGTCGGCCGCCCGGGCGTCGAAGCGCACGATGCGCGGCGCCGAGACGAGCGTCGACTGGAGGGCGAACAGCGTGGAGCCGTCGGGAGTGGGGCACAGGTCCGAGACCGCGCCCGCGGCCGTCAGCCGGGTGACCGTTCCGGCGGGCAGGTCCACGCGGTATGCGGAGTGCAGACCCTCGTCGTCCGCGGTGAAGAACAGCGTGGAGGCGTCCGGCCCCCAGGTGATGTGGTCGGGGCGGCGGTCCGCCTCGGCGGCGAGCGTCCGCTGCTCGCCGCTGTCCGCGTCGAGCAGCACGAGCGTCACCCGCTCCGCCTGGGCCGGCGTTGCGTACGTCAACCGGATTGCGGCGACCCAGCGCCCATCGGGCGAGATCGCCGGCAGGCCGTACGCCGCATCGCCGTGGGTCAGCGGCCTGGCGTCGCCGGTCGCCGTCTCGTAGCGCACGAGATCGTCGAGCGTCTCGGGAAACCGGTTGAACACCCGCTTCACCGCGACGATGAACGAGCCGTCCGGGCTGATGTCGGCGTCTGACTCGTCGAACGTGAACCCGCTGACATCGGCGTCGAGGTCGCGCGCTCCGTCGATCCGCTCCTCGCCCTCGGGGACGGTCGCGGCGTACAGCCGGCGGACCCTCGGCCCGAGGTAGTGGTCCCAGTGGCGGATGGGGTAGTCCTCGAACAGGAGGGCCTCGACGCCCGCATCCTTGCGTGCCTTGGTGCGCTCGGCGTCGCCCTCGAAGTCGCAGGCGCCCCGCTGGACATTGGCACCGAACACGAGCGCGTGCGCGTGGCGCGCGACCGAGATCCCGCACACGCCCCCCTCGGGAGCAACGAGCATCCGGGCCTCGCCGCCCTCGCCGGGCAGGGCCCACAGGGCGTTGACCTTCCTGTCGGGGTCGGGCTTCGCATCCGGGTCCGGCCGGGCGGACTCGAACAGGACGGTCCCGTCGGGGAGGAAGCCGATCCCGGCACCCTCCCCCTCGACCGACCGGGTGAGCCGCCTCGCTGGCACGCGATCCTCGGGATCGACCTGCCACAGTGAGCTCGTCATCTTCGTGCCATCTGGGGCGACCCCGCCCACGGAGACGACGAGGCGACGTCCGTCCGGACTCAGTCGGAGGGAGGACAGGCGCGGGAGGCGGAGCATCGCGTCGATGTCGAACGGTTGGCTCATGACGGCATCTTCGCACCGTCCGCGGCCGCTGCGGAGGCCTCGTCGCAACGGATCGAACATCTGTACCAATCCGTGCTCCAACCTGCTATATTCCGCGCGATGACCGACGACCCGTTGAGCCTCCTCGCGGCCGGCGCCTCAGACCTCGGCGAGCTCGCGGTCGAGGGGTCCCTGCGTCCGCGGACCCTGGACGAGTACATCGGCCAGCGCGAGGTCAAGGCGAGCCTCGACGTGCTGCTCCAGGCGGCGAAGGCGAGGGGAGAGGCCGCGGACCACGTCCTGCTGTACGGACCGCCGGGCCTGGGCAAGACGACGCTCGCGACGATCATCGCGCGGGAGCTGGGGGTCAACGTCCGCTATACGAGCGGGCCGGCCGTCGAGCGGGCGGGGGACCTCGCCGCGATCCTCACGGCGCTCGACGAGCGGGACGTCCTGTTCATCGACGAGATCCACCGCCTCAACCGCGCCGTGGAGGAGATCCTCTACCCGGCGATGGAGGACTTCGCCCTCGACGTGATGATCGGCAAGGGCCCCAGCGCCCGGAGCCTCCGGCTGTCGCTCAAGCCGTTCACGGTCGTCGGCGCCACGACGCGCGCCGGGCGGATCAGCGGCCCGCTGCGGGACCGGTTCGGGATGACGTACCGGCTCGACTTCTACGGCGAGGACGACCTCACGGCCATCGTCCAGCGGTCGGCGGGCATCCTCGGGGTGGAGGTGGACGCGGAGGCGTCCCGGCTGATCGCGAAGCGCGGGCGGGGGACGCCGCGCATCGTCAACCGGCTGCTCCGCCGGGTGCGGGACCACGCGGAGGTCCACGGGGACGGGACGATCCACGTGGACGCGGTGATCGAGGCGATGAAGATCCTCGACATCGACGAGCTCGGCCTGGACACCACGGACCGCAAGCTGCTCGCGGCCATCATCCAGAAGTTCGCGTCGGGTCCCGTCGGCGTCCAGGCGCTGGCGGCCGTCCTGGCGGAGGAGCCTGAGACGATCGAGGACGTGTACGAGCCGTTCCTCCTGCGTCTCGGCTTCCTGGACCGCACGCCGCAGGGCCGCATCGCCACCGAGTCTGCGCGCGCGCACCTCGCGTCGCTCGGCTTCGAGATCCCGCCCCCCCGCCGATCGGAGCCGGACATGCCCGCGCTCTGGGACGACGTCCCCACCCACTGATGACCGGCGCCGCGTCCTTCGAGCTCCTCTCGCCCCCGCCCGCGGACGGGTCGACGCGCGCGCGGATGGGACGGCTCACGTTGCCGCACGGTGTCGTGGAGACGCCCCAGTTCATGCCGGTGGGCACGAACGCCACGGTCAAGGCCCTCCATCCCGACGAGGTCCGAGATGCCGGCGCGACGATCCTCCTCGCCAACACGTACCACCTGTACCTGCGCCCGGGCCACGAGCGGATCGAGCGCCTCGGCGGGCTGCACACGTTCATGGGCTGGGACGGGCCGATCCTCACCGACTCGGGCGGGTACCAGGTCGTGTCGCTGGGCGACCTGCGGGTCATCGACGACGATGGCGTCACGTTCAAGAGCCATCTCGACGGCTCCATCCACCGGTTCACGCCGGAGCACTCGGTCCAGGTCCAGCAGGCGCTCGGGCCGGACATCGCGGTCGCGTTCGACCAGCCGGTGTTCCCGAGCTCGTCGCGCGCGATCGTGCGGGACGCGATGGACCGGACCCACCGCTGGGCGGAGCGGTCGCTCGCGGCGCACACGAGGACGGACCAGGCGCTGTTCGGGATCGTCCAGGGCGGGCTGGACCCGGTCCTGCGGGCGGAGTCGGCACGGTTCATCGCGTCCCTGCCGTTCGACGGCATCAACATCGGCGGCCTCGCCGGCGACGAGACGCCCGAGGAACGCAACGAGACCCTGGACGCGACGATCCCGCACCTCGAGGGCGACACGCGGGTCCGCTACCTCATGGGCCTGGGCTCGCCGCTGGACCTGCTGGAGGCGGTCCACCGGGGCATCGACCTGTTCGATTCGGTGCTCCCGGCACGAGTCGCGCGGAACGGCCAGCTGTGGGTCCCAGGTGGTCGGCTGAACCTGCGCAACGAGCAGTACCGGGACGACCCGCGGCCGGTCCAGGAGGACTGCCCGTGCCCACTCTGCACCCGGTTCTCGAGGGCGTATCTGAGCCACCTGTTCAGGGCGAAGGAGATGCTCGCGTACCGCCTCGCGACTTGTCACAACCTGACCTTCACCCTAGACTTCATGGACCGAATCCGGGCCGCGATCCGCGCCGGAACCTTTCCCTCCGAGCTGCCGGAATTGCGCGCACGCGCCGTCCGGATGAGTGGCGGTGAAGGCGCCGCGAAGCCCGCGTGAAGTCCATGTCACTACCGTCGAAGCACGTGGAGGCGAGCGATGGGTTCACGAGACCGCCCCGCGAAAGAAGTCAAGAAGAAGCCCAAGGACAAGTCCACCCAGCAGAAGCTGGCGCCGATGTCGGAGGCCCCGCAGCAGGCGGAGCTCATCCGGAAGCAGCGCAAGCCACGCTGGAACGAGGAGTCCGGCGAGGGCTGACGCGCCGAACGGGCGGGGACCGGGTCCCGCTCCGTCGGACCGGCTGATGCCGCCAGGAGCGAGGACACGATGACGATCACCGGCAAGGACATGGATGCCCGCAATGGCGGGAGCGACAAGGCGCTCGGGACCGACAAGGCGCTCGCGGAGCGGGGGCGTGCGGTCGACGCCGCCATCCTCGCGATCGAGAAGCAGTTCGGACGCGGCTCGATCATGAAGCTCGGGTCGGCGGAACGGCAGTCGGTCGACTCGATCCCCACCGGCTCCATCGCCCTTGACCT
The DNA here is from genome assembly GCA_036504355.1 of Candidatus Limnocylindrales bacterium. Taxonomy (GTDB): domain Bacteria; phylum Chloroflexota; class Limnocylindria; order Limnocylindrales; family CSP1-4; genus CAIXZV01. The sequence continues at coordinate 20,609 of DASXVG010000097.1, read as the reverse complement.
CGCGCTCGGCGTGGGCGGCATCCCGCGCGGCCGGATCACGGAGATCTTCGGCCCCGAGTCGTCGGGCAAGACGACCGTGTGCCAGCACGTCATCGCCGAGGCCCAGCGGCGTGGCGGGATCGCCGCGTTCATCGACGTCGAGCACGCCCTCGATCCCGGCTATGCCCGCGCCTGCGGCGTCAACGTCGACGAGCTCCTCGTGTCGCAGCCGGACACCGGCGAGCAGGCGCTGGAGATCACCGAGACGCTGATCCGCTCCGGCGGCGTCGACATCGTCGTCCTGGACTCCGTGGCGGCCCTCGTGCCGCGGGCGGAGATCGAGGGCGAGATGGGCGACAGCTTCGTCGGCATCCAGGCCCGGCTCATGAGCCAGGCGCTGCGCAAGCTCACGGGCGCGGTCTCGCGCTCCAACACTGCCCTCGTGTTCACCAACCAGCTGCGCGAGAAGATCGGCGTCATGTTCGGCAATCCGGAGACGACCCCGGGCGGCCGCGCGCTGAAGTTCTACGCGTCGGTTCGCCTGGATATCCGCCGCGTGGAGACGATCAAGACGGGGACGGAGTCTGTCGGCAACCGCGTCCGGGTCAAGGTCGTCAAGAACAAGGTCTCTCCGCCGTTCCGCGTCGCGGAGTTCGACGTCATGTACGGCGAGGGGATCAGCAAGGAGGGCGGCCTCCTCGACGTCGGCGTGGCGATGGACGTGGTCACGAAGACGGGCGCGTGGTTCACGTTCGGGGAGACCCGGCTCGGCCAGGGCCGCGAGGCGTCGAAGGAGTTCCTCAAGACGAACATCGACGTCGCGACCGAGATCGACCGCCGCATCCGCGCCAAGATGTCGGAGGTCGCGCTGCCGGTCGAGGGCATCGAAGAGGCCCAGTAGCCGGCGGCGGCGGGCGGCGGCGAGCGGCGGCGAGCGGCGAGGGCCGCGGTCCATGGATGACGATGAACGGGCGCCGGGTTCCGGCGCCCGTTCGCGTGTCCGGAAGCCGACGCCCGAAGAGCGCCGCGCCCAACGGGCCCAGGTCGAGGACCCGGCGGCGGTTCTCGAGTCCGGCGCGCGGTTCCTCGAGGCCCGGCCCCGCTCGGTCGCGGAGGTGCGGCGCAAGCTCAGCCGTCTCGGATACCGGCTGGAGCTCGTGACGGGTGCGGTGGAGCGCCTCGCGGCGTTGGGTTTTCTCGACGACGAGGCGTTCGCGCACGGATGGGTGGAATCCCGCGACCGCGCACGGCCGCGCGGCGAGCACGCGCTGCGTCGGGAGCTGGGGATCAAGGGCGTGGACAAGGCGATCGTGGACGCCGTCCTCGGTGACCGCCGTGAAGAGGCGCTGGGTGCAGCCGAGGCGCTCGATGAGCTGCCGGCCAGCCCCGATGACGCGGCCGCGGAGCGACTCCTGCGCCGGAAGCTTGCGCCGATCCTCCGCGAGACGGACCCGCGGAAGCGGGGGCAACGGGCGTACGCGCTGCTGGCGCGCAACGGTTTCGGGCCCGACGTGTGCGCGGCGGTCAGCCGGCGCGTGCTCGCCGGCGTCGGGACGGAGACCGACGAGGCGGACCAGGAGACCGGTTCGCCTGCGCCGTAGTACGCTCTCCGGATAACCGGACGCGGACCTGTGAGGCCGCTTCCGGGCGAGCCGCAGCACCGGCTGAGAGCGGAACGAGCCACCGAGCCTGTCCGCTCCCGAAGCCCAAGCGAACCCCGGCGCTGCGTCGCCCGACACCGATTTCGCGAACGCCTCCGGCGCATCCACCCCGCCGGAGGGGAGGAACCCGAAGATGGAACCGATCGTCGTACTCGCGGCGCTGGTCGCCGCGGTCGTCGGCGTGGCCCTGGGCTTCGTCGCCCGCGGCATCCTGGCCAGCCAGACCATCAAGGCCGCCCAGGACAAGGCCGCGCGCATCGTCGCCGAGGCGCGCACGCAGCAGAAGGACATGATCCTCGAGGCCAAGGACGAGAAGCTGCGTCAGCAGCGCGAGGCCGAGGACGAGGCCCGCATCAAGCGGACCGAGCTCCAGAACCTCGAGCGCCGGCTCCTCTCGCGTGACGAGCAGCTCGACCAGCGTGCCGACCTGCTCGAGGAGAAGAGCCGCAAGATCACCGACCGGGAACGGGACCTCGAGAAGGAGCGTGAGTCGCTCACGAAGCTCAGCCAGGAGCGTGTCGCCGCGCTGGAGCAGGTCTCCGGGATGTCTGCCGAGGACGCCAAGGGCGTCCTCCTCGAGGCCATCCGCGAGGAGGCCGAGCATGACGCGGTCAAGCTCGGCCGGTCCATCGAGCGGCGCGCCCGTGACGAGGCCCAGGAGAAGGCGCGCGAGATCATCGTCACCGCGATGCAGCGCGTCGCAGCCGACCACACGGCCGAGCACACGGTCAGCGTCGTCCACCTGCCCAGCGACGAGATGAAGGGCCGGATCATCGGCCGCGAGGGGCGCAACATCCGGGCGCTCGAGCAGGCGACGGGCGTGGACCTGATCATCGACGACACCCCCGAGACGGTCGTGCTGTCGGGCTTCGACCCGGTCCGGCGCGAGGTCGCGCGCGTCGCGCTGGGCAAGCTCATCGCCGATGGCCGGATCCACCCGGGACGCATCGAGGAGGTCGTCAACAAGGCTCGCGCCGAGGTCGACCTGATCATCCGCCAGGCGGGCGAGCAGGCCGCCTACGACGCCGGCGTCCCCGGCCTCCCGTCCGACCTCCTGAAGCTCCTCGGGCGGCTGAAGTACCGCACCTCGTACGGCCAGAACGTGCTCGTCCACAGCGTCGAGACGAGCCACCTCGCGTCGATCATCGCGGCAGAGATGGGTGCCGACGTCCAGGCGGCGAAGATCGGCGGGCTGCTCCACGACATCGGGAAGGCCGTAGACCACGAGGTCGAGGGCCCGCATGCGGCCATCGGTGCGGCGATCGCCCAGAAGCACTCCATGCCGATGAAGGTCGTCAACGGGATCGCGGCGCACCACCAGGAGGTGGAGTTCGCCTGCATCGAGGCCCCGATCGTCCAGATCGCCGACGCGATCAGCGCATCCCGACCGGGCGCGCGCGGCGAGACGATGGAGACGTACGTCAAGCGGCTCGAGGATCTCCAGGGGATCGCCGAGAGCTTCGCCGGCGTCGAGCGATCGTTCGCCGTCCAGGCCGGCCGCGAGGTGCGCATCCTCGTCCGGCCCGAGGAGATCGACGACCTCACGGCGACCCGCCTCGCCCGCGACATCGTGAAGAAGATCGAGGACAACCTGACCTACCCGGGCCAGATCAAGGTCACGGTCATCCGCGAGACGCGCGCGGTCGAGTACGCGAAGTAGCCGCAACGTCGGAGGCGCGGCAGCGCCGCGGTCGGCGATCGCCGCTCCACGGCCCGGAGTGAAGCTGGCGGCGTCATGGCGGGAACCCCGGGCGGTAGACTCGACTCCCAGCCGATGCGCGAGCCGGTCGGCAGACGCGACCGGCCCGCTCGTCGACCTGAAGCGGAGGGCGACCATGACGCAGCCTGTGACGGCCGCTGCTCGGCTGCGATCGATTGCACGTCAAGCGCTTGCCTTGATCGATCTGCAGCGCATTCCTCACGCCAAGCTTCGCCGTCCGCCAACCCCAACTCCACCAAGGCCTGCAAACCCTCATCTGACGCTCGCGAGCCATCTCGCCGCGCTCCTTGGCCAATGGAACGTAGAGCTGGTGCTGGACGTCGGCGGCAACGTCGGAACGTACGGACAACTCTTGCGCCGAGCAGGCTATGCCGGGCGGATCGCCTCGTTCGAGCCAGTCGCTTCCGCGTTCGACGAGCTCTCGCGAGCTGCCTCGGACGACCCCCTCTGGTCGGTCTACCACATGGCCCTTGGCCGCGAGTCCGGGACTCGATCGATCAACGTGATGCAGAAGACTGCGCAGTCTTCGTTCCTCGTCCCGAGCGACCTTGGCCGTGAGCTGATCCCTACTCTCCAGACCGCGTCCGAGGAGCAGGTCGACATGCGCCGGCTGGACGAATTGTATGACGAGGTCGCCGCGCCAATGGTTAGCCCGCGGACGTACTTGAAGATGGATACGCAGGGCTTCGATCTTGAGGTCGTCGCCGGCGCCTCCGGCTGCCTCGCATCGGTTGTCGGGCTCCAGTCCGAGCTGTCTGTCCAGGCGCTCTACGAGGGGATGCCGCCGTGGCTCGAAGCTCTTGGCGAGTTCGAGCGTCTCGGATTCAAGCCCACCGGGTTCTACCCCGTCGGTCGCGATACGGCGCTGCGGCTCTTGGAATGTGACTGTGTGATGGCACGGATTTCATGAGCGACTACCAGCATGCCGGGCCCGATGGAGGTCGCGCGGAGGTCCGCTGCGCGTTCCTATCCTGCGTCCCTGATTCGACCGAGGTCGAGGCCGACGAGGCGAGCGCCTCTGCAGTGGCGGTTACCGCACCCGGTGCAATTCCGGTGCATACGGCGGACCTAGCCGGGTCCGAGGCCGCCATTTGGCGGCTACTCTGAGTGGCGATTACATCCATTGGCGTCCAACAAAGAACGCGAAGTAGCGCCCGGTGAGCGCGACGGGGGCACCCCGGTGACCGGTCGGAGCGAGCGCGCGGGGCTGGGCAACCCGCCCAACGGGAACGCCCCGAGGCCCCCCGGCGCGTGCCGGATCCTCATGATCGGCGACATCATCGGCAAGCCGGGCCGGGTCGTGATCGAGCGCGAGCTCGCCGGCATCCGCGACGAGCGGGGCATCGACTTCGTGACCGCCAACGGTGAGAACGTCGCGGGCGGGATGGGCCTGACGCCGTCCACGGCCGAGGCGCTGTTCGGGGCGGGCGTCGACGTCATCACGTCGGGCAACCACATCTGGGACAAGCGCGAGATCTACCCCTTCCTCGACTCCAGCGACCGGGTGCTGCGGCCGCTCAACTACGGGACCCACAACGTGCCTGGCCGCGGCTGGGGCACGTACGAGGCGCTCGACGGGTCCGAGATCGCGGTCATCAACCTGCAGGGCCGCACCTACATGCAGCAGATCGACAACCCGTTCACGGACGCGGACCGGCTGCTCGATGAGGCATCGGAGCCCCTGCCGCCGATCCGGATCGTGGACTTCCACTGCGAGCTCACGTCCGAGAAGAACGCGCTCGGCCTGTACCTCGACGGTCGGGTGAGCGTCGTCGTCGGGACGCACACGCACATTGTCACCGGCGACGAGCGGATCCTGCCCAAGGGGACCGCGTACCAGACGGACCTCGGGATGACGGGACCGGTCTGGAGCGTCATCGGCTTCAACCCGGACACCGTCCTGCCGCGCTTCGTCAATGCCCTGCCGACGCGATTCGAGGTGGGCGACGGGCCGGTGATCCTGAACGCCTGCCAGGTCGATGTCGACCCGGCGACGGGACGGGCGCTGCAGATCGAGCGGATCCAGCGCCTCGTCGAGGTCTGAGGGTGGCGTCGGCGGGATCCGCGCGCCACGCGCCGCGACCGGACGAGAGCGAGGCCGAGGTCCACGAGCCCGGCGACGCGGTCGCCGACGTCCACGCACACTCGACCCGCTCCGACGGCGTCCTCGAGCCGGCGGAGCTCGTCCGCCAGGTCCACGCCGCCGGCGTCCGGCTGTTCGCGCTCGCCGACCACGACAACCTCGCGGGCTACCGGGAGCTCGTCGCGCCCGGCGCGGCACCACTCCCCGACGGGCTCGTGCTCGTGCCCGCCGTCGAGATCAACGCCATCACCCGCGGCCTCGGCCTCGAGCTCGCCGAGGGTGAGCTCCACGTGCTGGGCATCGGCGTGGACCCGGCCGACGAAGCGTTCGAGGCCGCGCTCGTCGGGCAACGGGGCGCCCGACGGGCCCGGTTCCACGCGACCGTGGACCTGCTGCGCGAGATCGGACTCCCGATCGACGCGCAGGTCGCCGAGCTGGATCTCACCGGCGACGACGCGCTCGGCCGGCCAACCGTCGCCCGCGCGCTCATGCGGGCCGGGTTTGCCGACAGCGTGGAGGACGCGTTCCGCCGGATCCTCACCCATGGCCAGCCGGGCTACGTCCCGCGCACCGGACTCGGTCCCGTGGAGGCGATCCGCGCGATCCGGGCCGCCGGCGGCCTGGCGTCCATCGCGCACTTCCGGGAGGCGCCTGACCGGACCCCGCTCCTGCGCGAGCTCATGGATGAGGGTCTCAACGGCCTCGAGAGCCACCACCGATCGTTCGACGAGGAAGCCCGCGCGGCCGTCGGGGAGACGGCGCGGGCCCTCGGGCTCGTCGAAACCGGCGGGACCGACTATCACGGCGACCTCGGGCCGTACGCGGCAGCGCACGCGGGCCTCGTGATGCCCGACCCGCTCGTCGCCGGGCTGCGCACGGCGCTGGGCGTCTGACGGCCGGGCCGGTACGATCAGCGACCGCATGACCACGCGCAGCCTGCCCGTCCTCGACATCGCGCCGCCAGTCACCGGACCCTCGGGCCCGCGAGATCCGTTCGCGCCCGACGACGAGCGCCTGGCCGAGTTCCGGCCCGAGGCGCGCGCGCTGCCTGCCTTCTTCGTCTGGACGCTCGGCTGCCAGATGAACAGGAGCGACTCCGAGGAGATGGCCGGGCGCCTGCTCGCGGCCGGTTGTCCCGAGGCTCCCTCGATGGAGGCGGCCGACGTCGTCGTCATCAACACCTGTGCCATCCGCGAGGCTGCGGAGGCGAAGGTCATCGGGCGGCAGGGGCACCTCAACCGCCTCAAGGCCGCGAACCCCTCGCTCCGCGTCGTCATGACCGGCTGCTCGATCCGCGAGTCGAACCGGGCCGGCCTCAAGCGTCGCTACCCGGCCGTGGACCTGTTCCTGCGCCCGGACGAGGAGCCCGAGCTCGTCGACCGGTTGGGACTCGCCTCCGCACAGGCGGCCGTCGGCACGTTCGCACGCACGAGCGCCCTCACCTCCGTCAAGGGCCTCGAGGTCTCCGACGCGACGCACCTCGTGCGGGCGAGGGCCGACGCGATCGCCGGCAACGCGGTCCTGCGGGGTAGCGCGATCTCCGCATGGCTCCCGATCATCTATGGCTGCGACAAGACGTGCACGTACTGCATCGTCCCATTCAGTCGTGGGCCGGAGCGCAGCCGCCCGTTCGACGAGATCGTCGACGAGGCAGGGGCGCTCGCCGCCCGGGGGTACCGGGAGGTGACGCTGCTCGGGCAGAACGTGAACTCCTACGGCCACGACCTCGCGCCCGAGGACCGGTTCGCGCACGTGGTCACGGCACGCACCGTGGGTCGACACCAGGACCGGACCGCGCGCCCCGACCTCGCCGAGCTCATCCGCGCGGTGGATGGCCTGCGGGCCGCGGACGGCGCGCCGGCGATCCCGCGGCTGCGGTTCGTGACCTCGCACCCGTGGGACCTCTCGGACCGCCTCATCGACGCGCTGCGCGACTGCCCGTCGATGTGCGAGGCGCTCCACCTGCCGGTGCAGAGCGGCTCCGACTCGATGCTCCGGCGGATGGGCCGCCAGTACACGATCGACCACTACCTCGAGCGGCTCGCCCGGCTGCGCGAGGCGGTCCCCGGGCTGGCCCTCTCGACCGACGTGATCGTGGGCTTCTGCGGCGAGACCGAGCCCGAGTACGAGGCGACGCTCCAGCTGCTCCAGACCGTTCGCTACGACCAGGTGTTCGCCGCCGCGTACAGCGAGCGCCCCGGAACGCCGGCCACGAGGCTCGCCGACGACGTGCCGTCCGCCGAGAAGCGACGCCGCCTGGTCGGGCTGCTCGACCTGCAGGAGGGGATCGGCTTGGAGCGCAACCGGGCCTGGATCGGGCGCGAGACCGAGGTCCTCGTTGACGCGGTGGTCCCGCCGAAGATGCACGATCACGACGACGAGGAGGCGGCCGGTGCCAGCGAGTCGCGCGACGCGTTCGCACGCCTCCCCGAGGGCACCGTGCACCTCGCCGGCCGGTCGCGCGAGAACAAGCTCGTCCACGTCGCGGGCTCGCCGGACCTCGTGGGGCGCCTCGTGCGCGTGCGCGTCGACCACGCCGGCCCGTACGCGCTCCGCGGAACGCTCGCCTGAGCAACCGGCGGCTCCCATGACCGCGACCCCGGCGCCGCTCGTGGTGATCGGGGGGCCGACGGCGACCGGCAAGACCAGTCTCGCGATCGGGCTTGCGGAACGGCTCCATGCCCTGGGGATGCCCGCCGAGATCGTCAGCGCAGACTCGCGCCAGGTCTACCGGGGCCTCGACATCGGCACGGCCAAGGCGACCCGAGAGGAGCGCGACCGAATCGTCCACCACGGCATCGACCTCGTCGATCCCGATGCGTCCTGGTCGGTGGCCGACTTCCGGGCGCATGCGCTGGGCGCCCTCACGGCGCTGGGTGCTCGCGGCGGCGTCGGGATCCTGGTCGGCGGGACCGGGTTCTGGCTGCGGGCCGTCGCCGCCGGCATTGACACGGACACGCTGCCGCATGACCCGGTCGTCCGAGCGGCGATCGAGGAGCGACTGGCGGAGGCTGGCGTCGAAGGCGTGGCGACATCGCTCGTGGCGCTCGCGCCAGAGCTCGCGTCGCGCACGGACCTGCGGAACCCGCGTCGCGTCGCGCGCGCCCTCGAGATCGCGACCCTCCGCGGCGACCGTCCACTCCCCGCGGCGGTCGGCTACGGGGCGCGCGTCCTCGGCATCCAGCTCGTCGTGGACCCGCCGACGCACCAGCGGCGAATCGAGGAGCGCGCCCAGGCCCAGTTCGACGCGGGACTCGTGGAGGAGGCCCGCTCGCTCCGCGAGCGGTTCGACCCGTCGCTCCCGGCGTTCACCTCGATCGGCTATCGGGAGAGCTGGGCATACCTCGACGGCGGGTGCACGCTCGCACAGGCGGTGGAGGCCGACGCGCGGCGCAACGTCCAGTTCGCGAAGCGCCAGGCGACCTGGTTCCGCCGCGAGCCCTCGCTCGCCGTCATCGACGCGACCGTCGCCCCGCTGCCCGCGGCGGCTGCCGCGCTGGAGCGCTGGCTCGACGCCTGATCTCGGCGTCTAAGGAATCTCCCATTCCGGCCGGCACGGACACCGCCGACGGTACGCAGGCGATCCGCCACGTGGCGGACGACGAGCGACTGGAGGACAACCATGCGACGCGACCCAGCGGGCCGGTTCGGCCATCTGCTGCTCGGAGCTGCCCTCGCCGCGGCGATGCTGTCAGCAGGCTCGCCGACCGTCGCCGCGGCGGCGGGCTCGTGCCGGCCCACCGGTGCGCACGACCGCGACGGCACCGCGCTGACGGCTCGAGTCATCAACCCATCGGAGTCGCGACACGGGTGGCCTGGGGTCCGCGCTCACGGCGATGGCCGACCTCAACGCGATGCTCGGGCGCAAGGAGGCCGGCCTCGCCCTCGCGAACGAGGCGGTGGAGATCACCCGCGTGAGCTGGCCGAACAGCGACATGCTGGCGACGTCCCTCGCCACCCTGGCCACGTGCGAGGTCCTCAACGGGCTCGAGACCGCGAGCGTGGGCACCCTTGCCGAGGCGTGCCAGATGGTCGAGCGGGCCGGGACCCAGCGCGCAGGCGAGTACGTGCTCGAGGCCGCCGTGGTCGTGCTCGCCCGACGCAAGCCAGCCCTTGCAGCACGCGCGACAGGCTGCCTCGACGCCTTCGATCGCCGCGGCGAACGGCCGCGTGTCCAGAGTCCGGTCACGCGCGACGCCCTCGCCGCCCTCGAGCGGGCCCTGGGCTCCCGGCGGTTCGTCGTCGAGCGTGAGGCGGGCCGTGCGACGGCGGTGACGGACCTGCTCGAGGAGGTGCGGAGCACGGCCGACGCCACCCGGCGGCGCGAGGACGGGCTGCGGGTCGAGTTCGGGTCACTGACCTCGCGCGAGGTCGATGTCCTGGGCCTGCTGGCGCGCGGCCAGAGCGACGCCGAGATCGGCGCGGAGCTGGGCATGAGCGCGAAGACCGCGAGCGTGCATGTCGCTAACATCAAGGGCAAGCTCGGCGCCCGTACGCGAATCGAGGCCGCCATGCGGGCACAGGCGCTGCTCGCAGCCCCGCCGCCTTGACCTCGCTCGCGACGTGACGCGGCGCATCGTGAGCGCTACCGTGTTCCCATGAGCGACACCAACGACGAGCTCGGCTTCATCGATATCGGGAAGATCCTGCGGGACGTGACGGAGCCGCCCAAGCGGCGTCGCCGCACGACCCGCACGACGAGCTCCACGAGCGATGCGGACGCGGCAATCCGCCGGGCGGTCCGCGCGGAGCTCGACGACGTCAAGCGCGGCCTCCGGGACCTCGCGGAGGAGGTCGTCCGGCTGCGGCGCGCGAACGAGGCGCTCGCGAAGGAGGTCGCGAAGATCGCCCGGACGCGGTGACGCGGGGCAGGGTGGGGGAGTCCACCCGGTATGCTGGGCGGACCATGGCTCCGCGCGACACCATCGACCTTGCACCCCCCGTCGAGAAGGCGTTCCTGGTCGCCGTCGACACCGGCGACGACGAGGGCTGGGGCGCCGAGGACAGCCTGACCGAGCTCGCCGCGCTGGCGACCACGGCGGGCGCCGACGTCGTGGGCGCCGAGTGGCAGAACCGGCGCCACGTCGACCCCAACTGGTACGTCGGCAAGGGCAAGGCGGAGGAGCTCCTCCAGGCGAAGAGCGAGACGGGGTTCGACGTCCTCGTCGCCGACGACGAGCTCTCGCCCGCACAGCAGAAGAGCCTCGAGTCGTTGCTCAACGTCAAGGTCATCGACCGCAGCCGCCTCATCCTCGACATCTTCGCGCTCCACGCGCAGACCCACGAGGGCCGCCTCCAGGTGGAGCTCGCGCAGCTCGAGTACCAGCTGCCGCGCCTCACCCGCCTGTGGACCCACCTCTCGCGCACCGGCGGCGGGATCGGGACCCGGGGGCCCGGCGAGTCGCAGCTGGAGACGGACCGCCGCCTCATCCGCGAGCGGATCAAGAAGATGAAGGAACGCGTCGAGAGCGTCCGCCAGCAGCGCCAGACGGCGGCGCGCGGCCGCGATCGGCGCCTGTACCCCACGGTCGCCATCGTCGGCTATACGAACGCAGGCAAGTCGACGCTGCTCAATGCCCTCGTGGGCAGCGAGGTCGCAAAGGCCGAGGACAAGCTGTTCGCGACGCTCGACCCCACCTCCCGCCAGGTGAAGCTGGGGGACGGGCAGACGGCGATCATCACCGACACCGTGGGCTTCATCCACAAGCTCCCGCACCAGCTCGTGGACGCGTTCCGCGCGACCCTGGAGGAGGTCACCCGCGCCGACGTGCTGGTCGAGGTCGTCGATGTGGCCGACGCCCACCAGGTCGAGCACCGCGCGACCGTGCAGACCGTCCTCGACGAGCTCGGCGCCGGCGACAAGCCGCGACTGACGGCGTTCAACAAGGCCGACCTCCTGTACCCGAACCTCGACGGATCGCTGCCGGCGCCCGCCGTCACGGGATCCGTGCTCGTTGCCGCCCAGACGGGCTTCGGCCTGGACACCTTGCGGGCCGAGATCGCGGCGCTCCTCGCGTCACTGTGGGAGGCGGTGGACGTGGCCGTCCCGTACGCCGCCGGGGAGCTGCTCGCGCGCGTTCGCGAGCGGGGGACCGTGGACCTCGAGTACGGCAATCGCGACGTGCGGGTACGGGGCCGGATGGCGCCCGGACTCGCCGGCGAGCTGCGCGCCGCGGCGGATCGCTGGGCCGAGACCCTCGCCACTGAGGGGGTTCCGACCTGAGGCCCGTCGGCGCGGGTCCGGTGGTTCGGCGCGCCGGCACGGGCCTGCTCCCGTGGGGCGGCCGGGTGACGTGGTCGGTCGCTGATGGTGCCCGTGGACGCCGCTGGCGCGCGATGCTCCTCGACGACCGGGAGGTCGTGGGGGTGCTCCTGCTGGAGACGAGGCCCGACGGCCGGCTCGGGAAGCTCGAGCTGGGGACCGCGGCCGGGCTGCTCACGCTCCACCCGGACGGGTCGGCTCTGCACGGCAACGTCGTCCGTCCGAACGGTGTCGAGCACCTGAGCCTGCCATGGACCGAGGACGAGATCCTGCTCGTTGCCGGCACGCCCTCGACCGCGGCGGCGGCGGCACGCACGCTGGGTGATCGCGTCGGCGTGGGCCAGGGATGCACGATCGGCGGTGTCAGCGTCGACGTCCGCCTGGTCGTCCGTGCGGCCACGTTCCGCGTCGCCCGTGTCGGTCCGCGAGGCTGGTGGTTCGTGACCGCAGACACCGGCGAGCAGACCGGCGTGACGCTCGACCGCGACGGGGTCCCGCTCCTCGTCGACGCCGAGGACTGGCCGCTGGAGCTCGATTCGCCAGGCTGAGCCCTCCCGCCGGCCGCGTTCGTGGACCGGCTGTGGACAACTTCGGCGAATCGGCACAGGAAGTCCGGAAACTGTGGATAACGCCGTTGTGGACGGCCCCCGGGCGGGCGTAGGATTCGTCTTGCCCGAAGGGGCAGTGAAACCGACGACGGATCGGACGGTGCTTGCATCGACTGGACCGAAAGCGGGGACACGGTTCCTTCGGGCGTTTTGCTGCGCACCGGGGATTCCCCGTGCGGCACGTCCTGTGGCCGACAAGCGGCTACCATGCGCCGAGACGGCGGCACCGATCGCCAACGCTCGCGGAGAAGTGCATGCTGCATCCGATCCTGGCCTACATCGATCCCGGTTCAGGCAGTCTCATCATCCAGGTCGTGATTGCGTCGATCATCGCCATCCCGGTGCTGTTCCGCGCGAAGGTGGCCCAGTTGTCCCGTGCGTTCCGCCGCTCCAAGGACCCGGCCGAACGGACGGATGGCACGCCTGTCAAGGACTGATACCGCGCCGGGCCACGACGTGGCGGCCGCGGGCACGATCGAGCGGGACCCTGGCTCGTACCGCGACCCGGGCGGGTTCGTCTATCGTCGCGACGGCGAGATCCTGCGCCAGGTCGGGGAGACCCTCGTCGGCGACTGGGATCGCTTCGTCGCGAGCGGCCTCGCGGCGCGACTCGTCGAGCAGGGGCGACTCCTGCCGTGGACGGATGCGCCGCTCGAGCTCGCGGCGACCGCCGACGCTCGCCGCGTCCTGCGCCCCGAGCCGCTCGATTTCATCTCCTATCCCTACGAGTGGACGTTCGGACAGCTGCGCGATGCGGCCCTCCTCACGCTCGACGTCCAGCTCGAGGCAATGTCGGCCGGCTGGACCCTCCGTGACGCCTCCGCCTACAACATCCAGTTCCGCGCGGGCCGGCCGATCCTGATCGATCTCCTGTCGCTGGAACCGCTCGTCGACGGCGCGCCGTGGGTCGCGTACCGCCAGTTCTGCGAGCAGTTCCTTGCCCCGCTCGCCCTCATCGCCCGGCGTGACATCCGGCTCTCACGGCTGCTGAGGGCCGATCTCGACGGCATCCCGCTCGATCTCGCCACGCGCCTGCTGCCCCGCCGTTCGCGGCTCAACTTCGGGCTGCTCTCCCACCTCTACCTCCATGCCGGCGCGCAGTCGCGCCACCGCGACAACGAGGACGAAGGGGCCGCGGCGCGCGGCGCGCGCATCTCCGCGTCCCGTCTGCGTGCGCTGGTGACGAACCTGCGCTCGACCATCGCCGGGCTCCACTGGGCGCCCGCCGGCACGGAGTGGGCCGACTATGCCGACAACACGAGCTACACGGACCACGCGACCACGGCCAAGGAACGGCTCGTTCGAGACCTGGTGACGGCCGCGGGCGGCCGGCTCGTGTGGGACCTCGGTGCGAACACCGGTCGCTACAGCCGGATCGCGGCCGACGTCGGGCGAGCGGTGATCGCGTTCGATATCGACCCGGCCGCCGCGGAGCGCAACTACCGTGCGCTGTCCGCCGAGGGTCGCGCCGACATCCTGCCGCTGGTGATGGACCTCGCGAACCCGAGCCCGGGTCTCGGCTGGGCGAGCCGCGAACGCCGGTCGCTCGTGGACCGTGCGAACCCCGATCTCACGATGTCGCTCGCGCTCGTGCATCACCTCGCGATCTCGCGGAACGTCCCGCTCGAGCTGTTCATCGACCTGCTGGCCGACCTCGCCCCGTCGGCGATCGTGGAGTTCGTGCCGAAGGAGGACCCGATGGTCCGGCGGCTCCTGGCGGCTCGACGGGATGTCTTCCCGCGCTACTCCCTCGACGGGTTCCGGGAGGCCGCCCGCACGCGCTTCCGCGTCGAGGCCGAATCGCCGATCGAGGACAGCGGGCGCACTCTGTTCCTCCTCCGCCGCTGAGCGAGGCCCGCGACGAAACGCCCGCGGCCGGCGACGGTCAGGGACTGACGGCGAGCCGGTCCGTGATCTCCGTGAGGTCGTACGGGCGGACCTTGCTCGCCGAGGTGTACGAGCGATCCTCGAGCCGGGGCACGTCCAGCCCGAAGTAGCCCGAGAACAGGACCGGGAACGTGTTGACGCTCGACATCGTGCTGTAAAGGCCGATGTCGACGCCGCCCGGGACGTACCAGGCGTTGAGGATGCCGTACTTCTCCAGGAGCTCGTCCGTCGTCGCCTTGGCCCAGTCATACGTGCCAGTGTTGCGCTGGTAGGGGATCGGGTACGGCCCCTCGTCGGCCTGGATGATGATGATCGGCCGCTGGGGCTCGGGGAGGGCAAGGAGCCCCTCGATCCACTCCCTGAGCTTGGTGTTCGTCCAGGCGAGCTGGGCGGCAAGGCGCTGCGACTCCGGGAGCTTCGCGCCACTCTCGTGGTCGACGAACGAGCCGTCGCTGTTGAACACGTACGGCGGATGCGGGAGCAGGATGTGACCGAACACGAACTTCGGGCCCGCCGTGGAGCGGATCGACGCGAGCGCCTGCCACGCATAGCTGTTCACGGCATAGGCCCGCTCGTCGATCGCCTTGCCGCGGCTCAGGTGCAGGCGCTTGAGGAGCGTCGGCACCGCACTGGTGTCGTACAGCGTCGCGGCGAAGTCCGATGGGCCACCCAGGTACAGGTTGCGGTCGGCCAAGGTGTCGGTCTGCGTGGGGCTGTACCAGCTGCCCAGGTGGAGATAGGTGTACCCGAGCGCCTTGAACTGGCGAGCGACGGCGGTGTTCTGGAGCATCGAGAAGATCGGCGCGTGGTCGGCGTTGTCCTTGCCCATTCGCGCCGCGAGATCCACGAGGTGGGTCATGTTGAGGGTCGACGCGAGGGACATCGTCGTCTTGACGTAGTTCGCGTTGCTGTCGGCCAGGACCGTGAACCCCTGTTGGGTCAGCCATGGGGTCAGGTCGTTGGTGACGCCGAAGCGCAGGGACATCGCGCGATCCGACCCATACCGGTCGAGGATCAGGTAGTAGACGTCGCGCAGCGGCCGGTCGGGGGCGCCGGGCACGGCTGCGGCGGAGGCCTCCGGGTGGGCCTCGGTCATCGCGGCCAGCTGGGACGGAACGATCTGGACCAGCACGACGACGACGAGGACGGCAGCGACGCGGTCGAGGACCCAGGTCAGCCTGGCGACCCGCGACTCCCCGAGCCTGATGGCGGCGACGACCCCGAGGACGACGAGCGCGACCCAGCCGGCCTGCTGGAGGATCGGACGCACGTGAACCGGGTGCAGCAGGTTCGCCAGGTGCCCGTACATCAGCAGGCCCACCACGACCGGCGTCACGACGAGAGCCGCACGCCGGAGGTCGCGGAACAGCAGCCCCAGGATGAGCGTTGCGCCCGCCGCCACGGCCGCGGCGGCGACCGCGAGCGGGAGGACGTCGCCGGCGCCCGCCTCGCCGAGGTTCTGCGACCACAGGAACAGCACCGGGTACGCGGCGAACAGGACTGGATGCCAGGCGACCCTGGCCAGGAGTGACGGGGACGCCTTGGGCAGGATCGGCACGGGCGGCAGCTGGTCGGTCACGGGGTGTCGCGGTCCTCCTCGCCGGGGGTCGAATCCGCGGCCACGGGATCATACCGTCGGGGGTGCCAGGACCGGGACCGGCAGCGAGGATCCAGATGTGGGCCGGCGCGTCGGGACGCCGCGCGCCCGGATAGGCTTGGCCTGTGCTCGAACCTGCCGCTGCGCCTAACGTCGAACCTGGCCCCTGCGCATGATCGTCGCCCGCGGGGTGACCGCACCGACGATCGCGAGGGCGGCCGCGCCCATCCTCCTCGTGCTCGCGTCGCTCGCCGTCCCGTGGCTCGCCGGTGCCGGCCTCGTCGCGCTGACGGCAGGTGCGGCCGTGGGCATCGCGCGGCGCGCCCCCGTTGCCTGGGCGTGGGCCGGGATGGTGCCCGCGGCGGCCCTCGCGACCGTCCGCGCCGTGTCAGGCGTCGTGCCGTTCGACGACCACGCCACGTGCCAGGCATTCGGCGCGTCGCGACTGCCCTGGTCGCTCGCGGAGGCACTCGTCGTCGTCGCGTCGTTCACCGGTCTCGCCGTCGCGCTCCGCACGCGGCGGGCGAGCATCGGGATGCGGGTACCGGCGCGCTTCGCCGTCCGGCTCGCGATCGCCGGGGCCGGCATGCTGGCGCTGGCCGGCCTGGCGGCCGTCGCGGTCCTTCGGGGTGTTCCGGGCCCCGCGGACCCCGCGGACCCGGCCGCCTCCAGCGTCCTGCTCGCGGTGCTCGTGGGCGCGCTCGCGATCGCGACCGCGGAGGAGATCGCCTTCCGCGGCGTGCTGCAGCATTGGCTGGCGAGGACGACCGGCGAGGCGGCGGCGGTCCTCGTCCAGGGCGTCGCCTACGGGATGTGGGTCGCGGCGGTGGGCTGGGGGCCCGCGATGGGGATCGCCGCGGCCGGGGCCGGCATCGTGGCCGGCCTGGTGACGGCGCGGACCCGGTCGATCGTCATCGCCTGGGCCTGGCACGTGGGCGTCGCGGTCCCCCTGCTGGCCACGATGCTGTGCCGGTGATGCGGGACCGCCGGGCGGTCAGTAGCCAGCGGGCGCGGGCGGCCACGCCGCCTCGTACTCGTCGGCGTCGTACGCCTCCTGGGCCTTCTGCAGGCCCGCCGCCCACGAGCCCATGATCGACTCCAGCTTCGGGCATGCCTTGCCGTCGAGGAGGCCCGGGAGCTTCTTGACCCAGCGCAGGCCGATCGCCACGTGCCCTGCCTCGTGATCGCGGATGAACGTGACCGTCGCGCGCCACCACTTCGCGAGCGGCGCTGGTACCCGCGCCGGCGAGGTCCAGCGTGGGAGGCGGACGACATACGCGGCCGTGATCCTGGTCACGTCGAGGCGGCACGCTCCACCCGACTGGTAGGCGGCGATGACCTTGAACGTCTTCCAGTCCGTCGACATGCAGCCCGAAGGACGGGTGTCGCCCCGGTACCACTCGTAGCTGATCCGTCCGCAGGCCTTCAGCCCGCCAGCCGCCACGGAGGCGAGGAGCCCCTGGACGGTCCGTCCCGTGACCGGGAACCAGTCGACCGTCGCGCCCTTCACCGCGAGACGGATCTCGGGGCGTGGGACGAGATCGGCGGCCGCCGGCGCGATGGTCGGCGGCGGCTCGACGCCCCCGTCCTGGGGCGCACCGGTGGGCGACCCGCTCAGGGCGTAGCGCGTCGCCCACGGCTCGCAGCCAGCGGCGTCGCCCGAGGCCGTCGGGTCACCGGCGAGGACGATCTCGCCGCGCAGCTCGACCGTCGTAACGGCCGTCCCTGCCCGGGCGACGGTCTCGAGCCAGATCGACGTCCGCTCGGAGATGCGGGCGCCGCCGGGGACGCTCGCGCCGCCGGGCGTCAGGCATGGCCCGGCGTCGCGGGCGGTGTCGGCGGTCGCGTAGCGCCGGCCGCGCCGGGTGAGCGTGTACTCGCGGATCCGGGCGGAGTAGCTGGGGAGCAGGACGGTCACCCGGAGGGACGCGCACGGCTCGTCGCCACAGGTCGGCTCGATGCGATACACGGCGAACGTCTGCCGGCCCAGCGAACCCACGAGCGCGACGGGCGCAGCGGCGTCGGCGGACTCCTGGACCCGCCAGTAGCCGGCGAGGTCGCCCTCGACGGGCGTGCCGGCTGATGGGCCCGGGGTGGGGGAGGGACCCGTCCCGGGATCGGCAATGCTATCGACCGGCAGCTGCGTCGCATCGATCGATGGCGACGGAGCGGATGTCGTCGGCGGGCCCGGGGTCGCGTCACAGGCGCCATGGGTCATCGCCACGGCGAGCACCAACGCGACGCGCCGTCGTCTGCCCACGCCCCGAGACCCCGCCCGCATTGGCCCATCTTGGGCTACCGCGTCAACGCGCGGATCGGGCACACTGCGCCGGATGAAGGAGCACCCCACCCCTGTGCCCATCCAGCTCCCGGCCGAACCGTCCGAGATCGTCCGCATCGCGAGCCTGTTCGCCCGCCTCACGCCATCGTTCGACGCGTACACGGACGGCCATGCGGCATCGTCCTTCCCGGCGTACGTGAAGGGGACCGTCCCCGGGGACGGCGGCCCGCTCCCGGTCAGGGGCCTCGGGCCCGAGGCTGCCGTCGACGGACTCGGCGTCGCGGTCGAGCACGGCAGTCGGATCAGCGCGCCCGGGTGGCTCAGCTTCGTGACCACGGGCGCGACGACCGTCGCTGCGGCAGCCTACGCCGCGACGATCGTGGCCGGCGGCCAACGCTACCTCCACCAGAGCTTCAACACGCTCGAGTACACCGGTCTGCGCTGGCTCGCTCAGCTGTGCGGCCTGCCCGAGGGGGTCACGGGCGTGTTCTCGAGCGGTGGCTCGACGTCGCAGGTCCTGGCGCTCGGCTCTGCGCGTCAGGCTGCCTTCGAGCGGCGGGGCATCAACGTTGCGGAGGACGGGATGCCGGTGGGGGAGCGAGGCCGGATCTACGCGTCCGCCGTCGCACATCGCACCGTATACCGGGCGGGAGCGGTGCTCGGGATGGGGCGGCGGTCCGTCACCGCGATCCCGGTGGACGGCGATGGACGCATGTCGCTCGAGGCGCTCGACGCGGCAATCGCCGCGGACGTGCGTCGCGGGATCGTGCCGATCGCCGTCGTCGCCAATGCCGGCGTCACCGATACGGGCGCCGTGGACAGGATCGGCAGGGTAGGGGAGGTGGCTCGACGGCACGGCACCTGGCTCCACGTCGACGGCGCCTACGGCCTCATCGCGAACGCGGCCCCGTCCCTCCGCCACCTGTTCGACGGTGTCGAGGACGCCGACTCGTGGATGGTCGATCCCCACAAGTGGCTCGCGACGGGGCTCGGGATCGGCACCGTGTACGTGCGCGACGAAGGGGTCCTCACACGAGCCTTCGCGGAAGGGGATGCCCCCTACCTAGAGGGCTCGTTCGCGCCGCTCGACGTCACGCCCGTGTCCCAGTTCGACACGATCGCCGGCCGCTGGGCCGATCAGAGCCTGGAATTGACGGCACCCCCGCGCGGCGTCGTCGTGTGGGCGGTCCTGCGCGAGATCGGGCTCGAGGGCGTGATCGCACGCGTCGAACGCCACGTCGGGTTCGCGCGCGCCGTCGCGGACGCTGCCGTGGAGCACCCGCGGCTGGAGCTGCTCATGGAACCGCAGCTCTCGATCGCGTGCTTCCGCTACGTACCGGCGGCGGGCGCTGATGCCGTAACGATCGACAGCCTCAACCGCCGGATCCTGGAGCGGCTGCGGACGGAGACGCCCATCATCCCGTCGAGCACGACCGTGGACGGGAGGTTCGCCATCCGGCCCTGCTTCATCAACCCGAGGACGACCGAACGCGAAGTTGAGATGCTGATCGACCTCGTCGTGCGCTTCGGCGACGAGCTCTCGGGAACGCGCTAGCAAGCGCCATTCACCCGAGCCGCGGCGATGCCCGAGTGGGACCCAGAGATCGAGCTCGACGAGGCTGCCGTCCGCGCGCTCCTGCACGCCCAGTTTCGCGACCTGTCGCTCGAAGGACTCACGCGCTTCGCGAGCGGCTGGGACAACGCGCTCTGGGCCACGAGCGATCGGGTCGTCTTCCGGTTCCCTCGCCGGGCGATCGCGCGACGCGGGGTCGAGCGCGAGATGGCGGTGCTGCCAACCCTCGCACCGCTGTTGCCTCTCCCGATCCCTGTTCCCGAGTGGCTTGGCCAACCGTCCGATGCGTTTCCGTGGCCATTCTTCGGGGCGCGATTGCTGGCCGGACGGGAGATCGCCGAGGTCGACCTCGATGGGCGGCGTCAGGCGTTCGGCGCGGCCCTGGGCGGGTTCCTGCGGGCCCTCCACGCGGACCGGGTCGTGACGGCGCTGCATACGCAGCTGCCGCGGGATCCGCTGGGTCGAGCGGACATGCTCGTCCGGGTGCCCCGCACCCGAGAGCGGCTCGACCAGCTGGCGGCGGCCGGGATCTGGCAGGCACCGCCGGCCGTGGAGGCCATCCTCCTGGCCGCATCGACCCTCGCTCCGACCGGGAAGGCCGTCGTCGTCCACGGCGACCTCCACGTGCGGCATGTGCTGGTGGACGCCGCGGCGCTGCCGTCCGCCGTCATCGACTGGGGCGACGTGTGCGTCGCGGACCCAGCGGTCGACCTGTCGCTCTACTGGAGCGTCCTGGACGAGGGAGCGCGGAGCGCCTTTCGTGGCGCGTACGGACCGCTCAGCTCGGCCAGCTTGTTGCGGGCGCGCGTCCTTGCGCTGTTCCTCGATGCAGCCCTCGCGCTCTATGCCCGTGACACCGGGAACGCGCTGCTGCTCGCGCAGACGCTGGGCAACCTCGATCGGAACGTCAACAGCGGCTGATGGACGCGTCGAAGGGGTCTGAATAGCTACCGATAAT
>DASXVG010000096.1:0-10444 GCA_036504355.1 Candidatus Limnocylindrales bacterium | reverse complement strand
GAACGTGTCGTCCCGCTGGAGGAACGCCTTGATGGCGGAGCTCGAGTACACCATCAGGATGCCGATGGCCGCGAGCGCGACGATCGAGACGAGGATCCCGTACTCGGGCTCGTGGCGCTCGCGCTGGAGGGTGTTCTTCGGCCGCTCCCGGGTGGGGGCGCGGAGCGCGGTCAGGGGCGTCGTGGCCATCAGCCGCCCTCCTGTGCCAGGCGGCCGACCGCGGCGATGAACGCCCGGCCACGCGCCGCGTAGTCCTCGAACATGTCGAACGAGGCGGCCGCGGGGCTCAGGACGACGGTCGCGACGGTGCCCTCGGGACGGTCGACGAGAGACTCGCGGGCGAGCCGAGCGGCGGTCGCCACCGCCTCGTCCATCGTCGTCGCGCGGGCGGTTCGCGAGAGGCCCGCTTCCCGGAACAGGACCTCGATCGTCGGGCCGCTCTCTCCGATGAGCACCGCGGCGTGGGCCGTCCCCCCGACGACCCGGGCCAGCTCGCGGAGGTCGATCCCCTTGTCCCGGCCGCCCGCGATCAGCACCACGGGTGCCGGGAACGCGCGCAGCGCGGCGATGACCGCGTCCGGCTGCGTCCCCTGCGAGTCGTTGACGAAGCGCACATCGCCCACGAGGCCCACCGACTGGAGGCGGTGCTCCACGCCGGTGAACGCGGCCGCCTCGCGACGGATGGCATCGGGGGCGAGCCCGAACAGCATCCCCACGGCGATGGCCGCGAGCGCGTTCGAGACGTTGTGGCGGCCCGGGATCCCGAGCTCGTCGACCGGCATGATCCCGCCACCCGGACCGGCGGCCGCGATCCCGCCGCCCGCGATCGGCAGGCGCTCCACCGCCGCGGACACGATCCAGCCGTCGACGACCCCCAGCCCGCCCGGCACGGGGTTGTCCGTCCGGTACAGCACGAGCGGCGCCGTCCCAAGGCCGGCGTACCCGCCCACGACCGGGTCCTCGAGGTTGAGGACCAGCGCGCCATCCGGGTCCACGAGCTCGGCGAGGCGACGCTTGACGCGGCGGTAGGCCTCGACGCTCCCGTGCCGGTCGAGGTGGTCCGAGGTCACGTTCGTGTACACGGCGACCGTCGTGCCGCGCGACAGGGCAGGCAGCTGGAGCTCGGAGAGCTCGACGACGACGCGGTGGTCGGGGGTGAGCTCCGGCAGGCGCTCCACGAGCGGCGTCCCGATGTTCCCGCCGAGGACCGCCGGGTGGACCGGGTCCGCCGAGAGGATCGCGTGCGCCAGCGAGGACGTCGTCGTCTTGCCCTTCGTCCCGGTGACCCCGATCGTCGGCGCGGGGCACAGGCGGAGGAACAGGTCGGACTCGCTGACGAGCGCCGGCACGCCGGCGTCGCCGGCGGACCGGGCCGCGACGAGGGCCTGGAGCTGCGCGCGCAGGCGGGGCTCGGTGGTCGGGTAGTCGGGCGTGATCGACGGCGACGTCGTCACCAGCGCCGCGCCGGCCCACGTGGATGCGGGATCGATGCCGGGACCGAGTGCGAGCGTGAGGGCCCGGTCACCGAGCTGCTCGATCGCCCCCTCGAGCGCGCCTGCCTCGCGGCCGTCGTAGACCGTCACCCGTGCCCCCATGTCGTGGAGGAAGCGGGCGAGGGCAACGCCGCTCCGCGCGAGCCCGAGGACCGTGACCGGCCGACCGTCGAGCGCCCCCGCCTTGACGTCCCCGAGCGTGAGGGCGTCGATGTCGATCGGCCGCGCAGCCATGGTCGTCACCGCAGCCGGTCGATCGAGGCGAGGAACAGCGTGACGCCCAGGAGGCCCGAGAGGATGCCCACGATCCAGAACCGGAGCGTGATCTTCTCCTCGTCCCAGCCGCCCAGCTCGAAGTGGTGGTGGAGCGGCGCCATGCGGAACACGCGCTTGCCGTGCGACAGCTTGAAGTACCCGATCTGGATGATGTCCGACATCGTCTCCACGACGAAGATCAGGCCGATCAGCGGAAGCACCAGGATCTGGCCGGTGATGAGCGCGATGACCGCGAGCGTCGCCCCCAGCGACAGCGAGCCCGAGTCCCCCATGAACACCTGGGCCGGATGGACGTTGAACCACAGGAACCCGAGCAGTGAGCCGATGATCAGCGCACACAGGAACGCGATGTTCGGCTGCGCCGGGACGTTGAGGATCGCGATGATCATGAACGAGACGAAGGCGAACGCGAGCGTCCCGCCGGAGAGCCCGTCCAGGCCGTCGGTGATGTTGACGCCGTTGCTCGCCGCCACGATCGCGAACGCCGCGAACGGCACGTACACGTACGGCTCGATGAACACGTCGCCGACGAACGGGACGCGGATCCCGCTGATCGCGTACGTGCTCTGGATCTGCCACGCGACGAAGACCGCGACCACGGTCTGCCAGATGAGCTTCTGGCGGGCGCGGATGCCCTCCCCCGTCCGGGCGTTGAGGTAGTCGTCGACGGCGCCCAGGATGCCCACCAGCGCCAGCGTGGCGACCGGCGCGATCACACCGCCCTGGAGCGGCCAGCGGAGCGCGAGGAAGATCGCGAGGACCACGAAGATGATCAGGAGGCCGCCCATCGTCGGGGTGCCCCACTTGACCATGTGGCTCTGCGGCCCCTCTTCGCGGATCTGCTTCGCGAAGCCGAAGTGGCGGAGCAGCCGGATGTACGGCGGCATGAGGATCACGACGAGCGCGAATGCGAGCAGCAGGCCCTGGATGAGCTCGAGCGTCATCCGCCCGACCCCGCATCCGTGTCCCCGGCCATGTCCGGGCCGCCGAGCGCCGCCACCAGCCCCTCGACGGCGCGCTCGAGCTCGATGCCGCGGGATGCCTTCACGAGGACGACGTCGCCGGGCGCGAGGGTGTCGCGGAGCGCGGCGACGGCGGCGTCCGCGTCGGGGACGGTCTCGATCGCCGCGTCCGCAAGGCCCGCGGCGCGCGCGCCGTCGACGATGCCGGAGGCGGCCGCCCCAGGGGCGCCATCCACGACCACGAGCCGGTCGAGCGTCCGGCCCGCCGCCTCGCCCGCCTCGCGATGGCCCGCGTCGTGCGCGTCGCCCAGCTCGCGCATCTCGCCCAGGATCGCGACGTGGCGACCGGGGATGCCGGCGAGCAGCTCGAGCGCCGCCTTCACAGACCCGGGCGACGCGTTGTACGCGTCGTCGATGATCACGACCCCGCCCGCGCGGAGGACGACCGAGCGGTGGGGCGCGGTCGACCCCGCGGCCAATCCCGGCACGATCTCGTCGAGGGTCATGCCGGCCGCCAGCCCAGCGGCGGTCGCCGCGAGCGCGTTGTGGACCGCGAGCCGCCCGAGCGCCGGGATCACGACGTCGCGCTCGCCCGCCCCGGTGCCGAGGCGGAACGCCATCCCGTCGAGACCCAGCGAGCGCACGTCCGTCGCGCGGACGTCGGCGTCGACGGCGAACCCGTAGGTGGTCACCCGCGCGCTCGTGCGTGCGGCCATGCGGCGCACCCGCTCGTCGTCGGCGTTGAGGATCGCGACTCCGCCGTCGGCAGCGGACGGGAGCGCCTCGACGAGCTCCGCCTTGGCGTCCTCGATCGCCTGGATCGACCCGATCCGCGAGAGGTGGACCGGCTGGACCGCGGTCACGATCCCGATCCGCGGCAGGCCGATCGCCGCGAGGTCGCGGATCTCGCCACCGGTGTACATCCCCATCTCGAGGACGGCGGCCTCGTGCTCGGGCCCCAGGCGGAGCACGGTCAGCGGCAGGCCGACCTCGTTGTTCTGGTTGCCCTGCGTGCGCAGGGTCACGAACCGCCGCTCGAGGACGCCCGCCACGGCCTCCTTCGTGGATGTCTTCGCGATGCTCCCGGTGATCGCGATCACGAGCGGCGAGAAGCGTCGCCGCCAGGCGGCGGCGACGGCGTGGAGCCCCCGGAGCGGGTCCCGCACCAGGACGATCGTGACGTCCCCGAGCTGCGCGAGGGACGGCTCGCCGGCCGCGGGCTCGCGGGCCACCATGAGGGCGGCCGCGCCGGCGGCGGTCGCCGCGCCGAGGAACCGGTGACCGTCCGTCCGTTCACCCGCGAGGGCGACGAACAACGACCCGGGCAGGACGAGCCGGGAGTCCACCGCGGCGTCCCGGATCGGGCGATCGCTGCGGCGGAGCAGCGTGCCGCCGGTGGCGGCGACCAGGTCGTCGGCGGAGAGGGTCGGGGCGACGGCGCCGACACCCTGGTGGCGCGCGGGCGAGTCGGGGAACGACGATCGTCCGTGATCCGTCACGGCGTCGAGTGTCGCACAGGCCGCCGTCACGGGTAGGCCGTCGAGGTCACCGGCGTGATGCGCTCGTCGGGCACGAGGTCGGGGGTGTTGATCGCGTTGTGCGCGATCCGCCGGAACAGCTCGAACGACATCACGGGCATCTCGAGCTGGCCCACGCGGATGACCGTCGGTGTCCCCTCCTCGATCCGGACGGCGACGACGAGGTCTGGCTTGCCCTTCTCACGGCCGATGTAGCCGATGAACGAGTAGTTGAACTTGTTGACCTTCCAGGCGTGCCGGGCGGCGTCCCAGATCTGGGCCGTGCCGGTCTTGCCGCCGACGTCGAAGCCAGGGATGATCGTGCGGTCGCGGTAGAAGTCGACCTTGGTGATGACGTTGCGCATGAGCGCGATCAGCGTGTCCGACAGCTTGTGCGACATCACCCGCCCCCGCGACACCGGCTCCACCGTCGTCTGGCCCACCTGCTTCACGACCCGCGGCTGGACGAGCGTCCCGCCATTGACCATCGCGGAGTAGGACTGCGCGAGCTGGATCGGGGTGACGGCGACGCCCTGGCCGAAGGCGCCGTTGGCGAGGTCGATCTGGCGCCACGGTGTCGTCGCGGGATCGCGCAGGATCCCCGGGACCTCGTTGGCGACGTCGATGTCCGTCTTCGCCCCGAAGCCGAGCCGGGTCCATGTCGAGTAGAGCTTTGCGGCAGCCTCGGCGGTCGTCTTGCCCAGCCGCAGGGCGACCTTGGCGGCGACGACGTTGCGCGAGAACGCGATGGCGTCCTTGAACTTCATGACGCCCATGCCCTTGCGGTTCGCGTTGTCGATCTTGGTGCGTCCGCCGTCCAGCCGGAGGGTGCCGACGTCCTTGATCTTCGTGTTCATCGTGACGGTGCCGTCGCCCAACGCCGCCGTCGCGGTCAGCATCTTGAACACCGAGCCGGGCTCGTAGACCGTGGACACGAGCGGGTCGACGAACCGGCCCGGGTCCTGCGCCGCGATCTCCTGGTAGTGGTTCGCGTCGAACGACGGGTAGCTCGCGTACGCGTAGACCTCGCCGGTGTACGGGTCCATGACGACCGCAGACACGCGCTTGGCCCGGTCGGCGATCCAGGCGGCGAGCAGCTCCTGCTCGACGGCGACCTGGAGCCCGGCATCGATCGTGAGCAGGACATCCTCTCCGGGCGACCCCGGCTCGAGGACCGTCGACGAGTCCGGCACCGGGTTGCCCGAGGCGTCCTTCTGGGCTGCCAGGAGCCTCGGCGTGCCGGCGAGCTGCTCCTGGTAGAACTGCTCCACGCCATACTGGCCCGTGCCCTCGCGGTTGACGAAGCCGAGCAGGTGGGCCGCGAGCGAGGTCTCCGGGCCGCCGCCGCCCTGGGGATACAGCCGCTCCTGCTCCGGCTCGAGGATCAGACCCGAGACCAGCGGGTCGTCCCCGGAGGACAGGTCCCGGATCCGGTCGGACATCCGGGCGTCGAGGCCCCGCGCGAGGACGACGTACTCACGCTCGGAGGTCATGCGCATCGTGAGGTTGATCGCGGCGTCGCCCTGCAGGCCGAGCAGCGTGACGAGCTGGCTCGCGACGGCCGCGCGGCGCTCCGGGGTCAGCAGCTTCGGGTTCGCGGCAAGCCGGTCGCGCTGGACGGAGGTGGCGAGCACGACCGTGCCGGAGCGGTCATAGATCGAGCCCCGCTTGGCCGGCACGGAGTACGTCATCGACGACTGCCTGACCGCCATCGCGGCCAGGTCGTCGCGGCGCATCACCTGCCAGTACGCGAGGCGCGCGCCCAGCGAGCCCGCCACGACGACGAACGCGACGAGCAGGATGATGGCGCGGGCACGGGAATCGGTCCGGCCGAGCATCGGGGTTTGCGGGTCTCTAGCGGGCGGGGATGACGTCTGGCTCGGGCAGGGGCCCGAGGCCGGCCTGGATCGCGAGCTTGCGGATCGCCGGGGCCTTGCCCAGGCGGTTCAGCTCGTTCCGGAGGTCGTTGGCACGGGCCTCCAGGCGCTGGTGCTGGGTCGTCAGGCGGTCTGCCTCGTACCCCGACGCGCTCACGCGGATGTCCTGGGACAGGGAGAAGAAGGCGCCCGAGAAGGCGACGACGATGGCGGCGAGCAGCACGGACATCCGGGACGGGCCACGCCGCGCGCGAACGGCCGCACGGGTGCGGCGGCGCGGGAGCGTGGCAGCGACGGCCGCGGCGCCGACATCCACCCGGGGCCGGCGCGGCAGGACGATGGTGCGCTGGCGCGCACCCTGGTAGACCGCCATCCCCTACTCGCCGATCGCGTAATGCAGGCGAGGGGTGCGCGGATCCAGGAACGAGAACCGGTCGGCGTTGCCGTCGCCGGCGGCGTCGTCCATGCCCAGGTCGGCGGACTCGGGCAGGTAGTCGTGCTGGCGGCGCTCGTGCAGCTCGTGCTGGCGGCGGCCGTAGGTCTTGCGGCGGTTGCTCTGGTGACGCTTGCTCACGGGACTCCTCCTGCCGTGGGCGGGCCGGCTCCTGCCGGTGTCGACGGGTCGCTCGGGGTTCGGCGCGTCGGCGATCGGGTGGGTCTTCTCCTCCTCGTGCTCGGTCAGGCGGCGAGCCGCTCGGCGGCCCTGAGTCGCGCGCTTCGGGCGCGGGGGTTGGCGTCGACCTCTGCGTCGGTCGGGGTCATCGACGGCCGGGTGACGAGGCGCAGACGCGGCTCATGGCCGCACACGCAGACCGGAGCCTCGGGCGGGCAGACGCAGCCGCGCCGCTCCGCGTTGAGGAAGCGCTTGACGATCCGGTCTTCGAGCGAGTGGTAGGACAGGACGACAAGGCGGCCGCCGGGCCGCAGGAGGTCCATCGCAGCCGCGAGCCCGTCCTCGAGCGCGTCCAGCTCCTCGTTCACCGCGATCCGCAGCGCCTGGAACACGCGCGTCGCGGGGTGGGTCCGACGGCGAATCCGCGGGTTCGGGGGCGACAGCCGCTCGATGAGCGTGGCGAGGTCCTCGGCGGACTCGATCGGGGCCGTGGCACGAGCAGCGACGATCGCCTTCGCGTACTTCCACGCGGATGGCTCCTCGCCGTACCTGCGGAACAGGGCCGCGAGCTCGTCGGCGGAGAGGGTCGCGAGCAGCTCCGCCGCCGGGATGCCCCGGGCGGCGTCGAAGCGCATGTCGAGCGGGCCGCCGGTCCGGAAGCCGAAGCCCCGCTCGCGGTCGGCCAGCTGGAACGAGGACAGGCCCAGGTCGAACAGCATCCCGTCGACGGCACCGAAGCCTGCCGCCGGTGCGACCGTCGCCAGCTCCCGGAAGTTCGACCGGCGCAGGACGAGGCGGTCGCCGAACCGTGCGAGGCGCTCCCCCACCCGCTCGATCGCGGCCTGGTCGGCGTCCAGGCCCAGGACGCGGCCGTCCGGGTTGGCGGCCTCCAGGATCCGCTCGGTGTGCCCACCGCCCCCGACCGTGGCGTCGATGTGGAGGCTGCCGGGGCGCGGGGACAGGGTCCCGAGGACCTCGTCCGGCATCACCGGCAGATGCCCTTCCTCCATCTCTCCTCCATCGGTCGGTTGCGGATCCCGAGCGGACCCTGGAAGCGCGTGTGGTGCGACGTCAGATCCCCAGGCCGGCGACGGCGTCCGTGAACGCGTCACCCTCCAGCGCCCGGCTGTAGTCCTCCCACCGGGCGGGCGCCCAGATCTCCGCGTGGTCACGAGCGCCGAGGACGAGCGCCTCGCTCTCGAGCCCGGCAAAGGTCCGCAGGTTGGCCGGGACGAGGACGCGACCCTGGCGGTCGAGCTCCGTCTCGAAGGCACCGGCGAACAGCTGCCGCTGGAGCAGGCGGGCGTTGGGGTCGGTCATGGGCAGGCTGCCGACCTTCGTCGAGAGCTCGTCCCAGGCCGCCATCGGGAAGATCGCGAGGCAGGTGTCGAGCCACCGCGCCACCACCACGTTCCCGGCGAGCTGTGCACGGAAGCGCGACGGGACGGCGAGGCGCCCCTTGTCGTCGACCGCGTGCCGGTACTCGCCGGTGAACACCGATCCGCTGCTCCTGACGTCGGGCAGCGCCCTGGTGGATTGAGCTCGTGGGCCCTCACCGTCGCCGGCTGGTTCCCCACTTTCCACCACTTCGCGCCACTTGTCGGCATTCTAGCGCGCGGATGGCCCCCGTCAATGCCATTTCTGCAGGTGTGTCCGGGACATGGCGAAGGCGCCGTCCCCGGAGGAGCTGGGGACGACGCCTTCGTTGGTGCCGACGCCGCCGTCATGGCGGCGCCGGAGCGGTCACTGTGCGAAGCGTGTGCCGTTCGAGCCGCCCTGGCGGTCGGTGTCGGGCGCCGGGTACGGGATGCCCGTGTAGCGGATGCCGCCATGCGCGGTGCTGACGATCAGGCCGCGGTTGCCGGTGGGGTACGGGATACCGGTGTAGCGGAGCCCGCCGTTCGCGGAGCGGACGATCAGGTCGAGGGACCCGTCCGCCGTGCTCCAGCCGTGGTCGTGGGCGACCGAGGCGGGAACGGCGGGGGCCGACGCGCCCTGGAACGAGACCTGGCGGCTGATCATCACGGCGACGAGCAGCGCGACCGCCAGGGTGAGCGCGCCGACGGCGACCAGGAGCTGGCGCATGTCGGGAGCGTTCGAGATGGTGCGGGGCGTGGATGCGGACATCGGGGTCCTCCCTTGACGCCTGTCCGGCTCCGTCCTTCGGGCCGCTGGTACCGGCGTCGTTCGATGTCCGCATGCTCGGCTTCGGCGCCCACCACGCCATCGGGTCGCGGGCTACCTTTGCTCGACCCCGCTACCT
Source organism: Candidatus Limnocylindrales bacterium (assembly GCA_036504355.1). Lineage (GTDB taxonomy): Bacteria > Chloroflexota > Limnocylindria > Limnocylindrales > CSP1-4 > CAIXZV01. The sequence continues at coordinate 1,443 of DASXVG010000096.1, read as the reverse complement.
CAAACATCCCGGAGGGCGTGCGGCGGCTGCCTTACGGCCGAGATACGAACGGGGCGCACCGAACCGGCACGATGCCCCGGGTTCCTATCGCGTGGGCGGCGGCATCCTGATCTGGGCGCCGACCCGCAGCGCGGTCCCCGGGTACTGGGGGTTCCACTTGTAGATCGTCTTGAGCGAGTGCCCGAAGTAGTTCGCGATGCTGCTCAGGTTGTCGCCCGAGCGGACCGTGTAGATCCAGCAGTTGTCCTGGTTCGGGCATGGCTTGAGGAGCTTGTAGCGGTCGCTCGTCGGCTTCTTCGTCGGCTTGGGCGTGGGGCTCGGCGTGGGCGACGGCGTGGCCGATGGCGTCGGCGAAGACGTGGGGCTTGGCGACGGCGTCGGGCCGGTCGTGGGCGATGAGGAGGCGATGACGCTCGGGGCCACGGACGCTGCTGCCGGCGACGCGGACGCGACCACCGCGATTGCCGTCGAGCTGGGGGCCGCGGCCACGACCGGGAGCTCGATTCCTCCACGCTGGACCACGAACCCGAACGAGATGCCCGCGCTCAGCACGAGGATCAGCAAGGCCGCCAGCGTCGCGCGCGGGACCGCCGCCTGGCGTCGTGGCCGCGGCGGCTCGGGATAGGCCATCGCCCCGCGGAGGTAGCGGGGGCAGTCCGCATGCGCGGCCCTGAGGCACACGAGCTCCTGCTGGCGGGCTGACTGGGGCTTCGGCACGCCGATGGCAGCGCACGCGTTCTCCTCGTCCGGGCTGCCGAGCGGCGCGAACAGGACACCGTCCACCTGGCGCCGGAAGAACGGACAGACGTCGGGGTTCGGGGAGCGCGTCGATTCGTCGAGCATCGGCAGCGTGGGACGCGGCATCACCGCGTCGGCAGCGGCTCCTGCCGCGCCACCCCGGACTCGGACGGCGTCGTCGGACGCCATCGTCGTATCGTCGCTCAGCTCCCATCCCTCCCGGTGAGACGGTGTCGTGCGCTCGCGTTGACGCCGGGAGTCTAGTACCTCCTGTGCATTGTCTGCGCGATTTGCGCGGTGGTAGGCTGCGCGTCCGCCGTCGCCGCGCGTGAATCGGCGGCGGTACAGTTGCGCTGAACCACCAGCTCGGAGACATTCGCCCGGCCCATGGCGTTCCCGATCGCAGCTCAGCATGCCGTCGACAACCCGGACAACGACCCGGCACGCCTGGCGCCCCACCGGATCAAGCGCTGCACGTACCGGCGCCTCGTGTCGCTCGACCGCGCGCAGGAGCGGATCTACGAGGTCGAGTGCCTGTTCCCGGACCGCAAGGTGCCCGTGCCGCTCGGCGACCTCGACTCGGCGATGCCCATCTGCAACGCGTGCACGGCCGCGCACATCTTCCGGCCGGACGAGGACTAGCTGCGGGAACGGTTCGCCAGCGAGGCGGCCTGTAAGCCGAGTTCTGTGCCGCGGCTCGCGCCG
>DASXVG010000095.1:0-8392 GCA_036504355.1 Candidatus Limnocylindrales bacterium | reverse complement strand
CCCCTCGTCACGGTCGCGGAACGTTCGCTGCGTGCGTTCGAATCGGTCGAGGCGCTGACCGCGTTCCTGCGGCGGCAGCTGTTCATCACGGAGGGCGGCGAGAAGGACGTCCACTTCCGGGCGATCCTGCCCGACCACATCACCCGCCGCGACGGCGCCTGGACGCTCACCGACCCCCCGCAGGGCTCGCTGGGCGTCGTGACCTGGCCGATCACGCACTGAGACGGGCCCGTCGCGCCGGCCGACGGCGAGGCGACACCGCGCGGCGCGACACCCCATTGACGCCGCAACGACACCGCGCCGATACTTCCGGCTCCGAGCAATCCCATCGATCCGCGCTCGCGGGTGCCGCAAACCGGTGACCCCGCGACACCGAATGTCCAGGCAGCAACGCCGAGCCCCGCGCCTCGTGCGACGGGCCCGACAGGAGGTCTCCGCCCCCGTGGCGGAAGGAGGGATGGCCGCGCATGATCCCCGGTCAGTTCGACTACGTCCGCCCGGGCAACCTGGACGAGACGCTGCGGATCCTCAAGGACCGCGAGGGGGAGGCGAAGATCCTCTCCGGCGGCTACAGCCTCATCCCGATGCTCAAGCTGCGGCTCGCCCAGCCGGGCGTCCTGGTCGACATCCAGGCGGTCGGCGGGCTCGACGGGATCATCCGGACGGACGATGACTGGCGGATCGGGAGCCGAGCGACCCACCGCTCCATCCGCGAGCATGGCGGCCTCACCGCCGAGCACCCGCTGATCGGTGACGCGGCCGGCGGCATCGGCGACCCGCAGGTCCGCAACTGGGGCACGATCGGGGGCTCGGTCGCGCACGCTGATCCGAGCTCCGACTGGCCGGCGGTCCTGCTCGCCCTCCGCGCCTCGATCGTCGTGCGCAGCATCGACGGGGAGCGAGCGCTCCCTGCGCGTGGCTTCTTCCTCGACACGTTCCAGACGGCAATCGAACCGACCGAGGTCCTGACCGAGATCCGGATCCCGCACGCCGCTCCGCGCACCGGCAGCGCCTACGTCAAGCTCGAGCGCCGCGCGGGCGACTTCGCGACCGTCGGCGTCGCCGCCGTGCTGACGCTGGCCGCCGACGGGACCATCGCCGCCGCAGGCGTCGCCCTCACCGCGGTCAACGACGCGCCGTTCGCGGCAGGGGATGCCGAGACGGCGCTCGTCGGCGCCCGGCCCGACAACGACGCCTTCGCGACGGCGGCCGGGGCCGCGGCGGCGCAGGCGAAGCCGGTCACCGACAGCCACGGGCCCGCCGACTACAAGCTGGCGATGGTCCGCGAGATCACGGCCAGGGCGCTCCGCCAGGCCGCCGCACGCGTGCAGGGCTGAGGAGCGAGCGATGACGACGCAGCACATCTCGGTCACCGTCAACGGGACCGTCCGGGAGGCGGACGTCGAGCCCCGCCTTCTCCTGGTCCATCTCCTGCGCGACACGTTCGGCCTGACGGGCACGCACACCGGCTGCGACACGAGCAACTGCGGCGCGTGCACGGTCCACGTGAACGGCGACAGCGCGAAGTCGTGCACGATGCTCGCCGTCCAGGCGGACGGCGCCGACATCCGCACGATCGAGGGGATGGAGGCGGGCGGCAAGCTCCACCCGCTCCAGCAGGCGTTCTGGGACTGCCATGGCCTCCAGTGCGGGTTCTGCACCCCGGGGATGATCATGCAGTCCGCGTGGCTCCTCGAGCACAACCCCGACCCCACCGACGACGAGGTCCGAGAGGGTATCGCCGGCAACCTGTGCCGGTGCACGGGGTACGTGAACATCGTCAAGGCCGTCCAGCAGGCTGCCGGCGAGCTGCGTGCCGCCGAGCCCGCCGCCGGCGCTCCCGCCTGATCGCCGAGGAGACTTCGATGACGACCGAGGCACAGGCACCGACCACCACCGAGGAAGTCGGCGGGATGGGCCACTCCAAGAAGCGCAAGGAGGACCCGCGCTTCATCCGCGGACAGGGCGAGTACATCGAGGACGTGGTCCTGCCCAACATGGTCTGGATGGACATCGTCCGGACGCCGTACGCCCACGCGAAGATCAAGTCGATCGACGCGAGCGAGGCGCTCAAGATGCCGGGCGTGCTCGCGGTGATCACGGGCAAGGACCTCGAGGCCGCCGGGCTCCACTGGATGCCCACGCTCGCCGGCGACAAGCAGATGGTGCTGCCCGTCGACGAGGTCATGTACCAGAGCCAGGAGGTCGCGGCGGTCATCGCCGAGACCCGCTACCAGGCCGCGGACGCGATCACCGCGGTCTACGTCGACTACGAGCCGCTGCCCGTCATCGTCGACCCGTACAAGGCGCTCGAGGAGGGCGCCCCGGTCCTGCGCCCCGACCGCGGCCCCGACAAGCAGAACAACCACATCTGGCACTGGGAATCCGGCGACCGGGCAGCGACCGACGCGGCGCTCGCCGCGTCGGACAAGGTCGTCCCGATCGACGTCTACATCCCGCGCATCCACGTGGCCTCGATCGAGACCTGTGGCTGCATCGCCGACTACGACCCGGTTCGTGCCCACCTCGACTTCCACGTCACGAGCCAGGCGCCGCACGTCTACCGGACCGTCATCAGCCTCGTGTCGGGGATCCCGGAGTCATCGATCCGGGTCAAGACCCACGACATCGGCGGCGGGTTCGGCGGCAAGGTGCCGGTGTACCCGGGCTACGTCATCGCGATCGTCGCCTCGCTCACGCTCGGCCGCCCGGTCAAGTGGATCGAGGACCGGAGCGAGAACCTCCAGGCCGACAGCTTCGCGCGGGACTACCACGTCCACGCGGAGATGGGCCTCACCAACGACGGCACGATCACGGGGCTGCGCGTCAAGACGCTCGCGGACCACGGCTACAGCGATGCCGCTGCGGACCCGTCGAAGTACCCGGCCGGGCTGTTCAACGTGATCACCGGCTCGTACGACATGCCGCAGGCGTTCGTCGAGGTCGACGCCGCGTACACCAACAAGCCGCCCGGCGGCGTCGCGTACCGCTGCTCGTTCCGGGTGACGGAGGCGGTCCACACGATCGAGCGGCTCGTGGACGAGGCCGCCCGCGTCGTGGGCATGGACCCGGCGGCGTTCCGGATGAAGAACTTCATCCGCAAGGACCAGTTCCCGTACCACACGCCCACCGGCTGGGACTACGACTCGGGCGACTACCACACGGCGCTCCAGAAGGCGCTGGACATGATCGGCTACGACGACCTGCGCAAGGAGCAGGCCGAGAAGCGGGCGCGCGGCGAGCTCATGGGGATCGGGATCAGCTCGTTCACCGAGATCGTCGGAGCCGGGCCGTCCCACGACTTCGACATCATCGGGATCAAGATGTTCGACTCCGCCGAGCTCCGGGTCCACCCGACCGGCTCGGCGATCCTCCGGCTCGGCGTCCAGAGCCAGGGCCAGGGCCACGAGACGACGTTCGCGCAGATCGTGGCCGAAGAGCTGGGCATCCCGATGTCCAAGGTCATGGTCGAGGAGGGCGACACCGACACGGCGCCGTACGGCCTCGGCACGTATGCGTCGCGCTCCACGCCGACGGCCGGCGCCGCCACGGCGATCGCGTCCCGCAAGATCAAGGAGAAGACCCGCCACCTCGCGGCGCACCTCCTCGAGTGCTCGCCCGACGACCTCGAGTGGACGCCCGGCCAGTGGAACGTCAAGGGCTCGCCCGACCGGTTCAAGACGATCGCCGAGCTCGCGTTCGCGGCCTACACCAACCATCCCGCCGGGATGGAGGCGGGCCTCGAGGCGACCGACTACTACGACCCGCCCAACCTCACGTTCCCGTTCGGCTCGTACATCTGCGTCGTCGACATCGACAAGGGGACCGGGCAGGTCAAGGTCCGTCGCTTCGTGGCGATCGATGACTGCGGCAACATCATCAACCCGATGATCGTGGACGGGCAGATCCACGGCGGCCTGACGATGGGCCTGGCCCCCTCGCTGTACGAGGAGATCTCGTACGACGAGAACGGCAACAACCTCGCCGGGACGTTCATGGACTACCTGCTCCCCACGGCCATGGAGACGCCGGCCTGGGAGACGGGCAAGACCATCACCCCCTCGCCGCACCATCCGCTGGGCGCCAAGGGGGTGGGGGAGTCCGCCACGGTCGGCGCGCCGCCGGCGATCGCGAACGCGGTCGTGGACGCGCTGTCCCACCTCGGTGTCACCAACGTGGACATCCCGATCACGCCCCAGAAGGTGTGGCGGATCCTCCACGAGAAGGGCGTCGTCTAGGCGATGCCAAACCGAAGTCTGGCGCCGCGGATCGCGGCGCTGGAGGCGGACGGGAGCCGCTTCGCGGTCGCCACGGTCGTGGCGGTCCAGCGGCCGACGTCCGCCAAGCCCGGGGCGCGCGGGATCATCCACCCCGACGGGACGATCGAGGGCTGGGTCGGCGGGAGCTGCGCCCAGCCGGTCGTCGTCCGCGAGGCGCTCCGCGCGCTCGTCGACGGCCAGCCGCGACTGCTCCGCCTGTCGAAGTCCGGCTCCGCGGAAGGCCGCCGGGCGGACGGCATCGTGGAGCTCGTCATGACCTGCCACTCGGGCGGGACCCTGGAGATCTACGTGGAACCGCACGTCCCCGCACCCCAGCTGTGGCTCGTCGGCACGACGCCGATCGTGGGGGCGCTCGCGTCCCTGGGGTCCGCCGCCGGCTGGCGGGTCAGCGTGTTCGACCCCGAAGCGGACCCGGAGGCGTTCCCCGGCGCCGAACGTGTCCTGGAGGAGACGGCGCTGGCGCGCTTCGAGCCCGAGGTCGCGCCGTACGTGGTCGTGGCGACGCAGGGGATCTGGGACGAGGAGGCGCTGCGCTCGGCGTTCCGGCGCGACGTCTCGTACGTGGGCCTCGTGGCCTCGCCGACCCGGGCACACCACGTCCGGGCCTGGCTGCGCGACGAGGGCAACGTGAGCGATGAGCGGCTGGCGGCTCTCCGGGCGCCGGCCGGCCTCGACCTGGGCGCGGAGACGGCCGAGGAGATTGCCATCTCGATCCTCGGCGAGCTCGTGCAGGTCCGCCGCGGGACGGCGTCGTTCGTCGCCGCGCCGGGGCCGGCGACGCTCGCGGGCGAGGCGGGGATCGCCGCGCAGGAGATCGCGCTCGCGCCCGTCGTCGACGACATCGTGCTCGTGGACCCTGTCTGCGGAATGACCGTGGACCGCGCCCGTGCGCGCCACCTCGCCGAGCACGAGGGCGTGGTCTACGCCTTCTGCCGCATGGGCTGCCGGACCGCGTTCATCCAGGAGCCGGGGGCGTACATCCCCGGGCCACACGCCACCACCAGCGCCGGGGCCTGAGCCCCTCCACGGAGGAATCGATGCAGTTCTCGGGCACCGTCCAGATCGCCGCGCCTCGCGCTCGCGTGTGGGACTTCCTCATGGACCCGAACGAGGTCGGCGGCTGCGGGCCGGGCGTGGAGTCGATCGAGGCGATCGACGCGGACCATTTCAAGGCCAAGGCGAAGGTCGGCGTCGGGTTCATCTCGGCCCGGTTCGTCGTGGACATGACCGTCGCCGAGCGCGACCAGCCGGAGCTCGCGATTCTCAAGGCGCACGGCCAGGCACCCGGGTCGGCGGTGGATGCGACGGCGAACATGCGCCTCGCGGGGCCGGACGAGGGGCCCACCACGATGGACTGGTCGGCGGACGTCACGATCTCCGGGATGCTCGCGTCGGTGGGTGCGCGGATGATCGAGGGGACGGCCAACAAGATGATCGGCCAGACGTTCGACTGCATCAAGGCGAAGCTCGAGGCCGGCTGAGCGCACGACCGCGCCGACGCCGAGCGGCCGTCTGGCCGGGCCCGCCAGTCGGGTTCAGCCGTCGCGCCGGACGTCCCAGTGCGAGGCGTGCTCGAGCGCCTCGGACACGGACCGGATGACGTCGATCCGTGCGTGCGGGTAGCCGGCCGCATGCAGACGGTGCTCGACCTCCACGGCCGCGACGGGTCCGGCGTCGTCGCCGTCGGCGCGCTCCACCTCGTCCCGGGCCTGCTCGAAGGCCTTCACGAACGCCTGGTCGTCCCACGGGCTGAGGCGCGCCCGGATGTGCACGGTCGTCATCGCGACACCTCCACGTCCGTATTGTGCGCCTGTAGCCGGGGGAGGGCAGAGTCCGACGGCCCCGTTCGCAGGACGCCCCGACAGGTGCGATCCTCTGGGCATGGAGCGCCTGCATGCGGTGATCGGCCCGCTCTCGACGAACATGTACCTGCTCGGCGACCCGACGACGCGCGAGGCGATCGCCGTCGACACCGCGATCCCGTGCCTGCCCTGGATCTCGGGGGCGCTGGAGGAGCGCGGGTGGACGCTCAAGCTCATCGTGAGCACCCACGGCCACTGGGATCACACGGGCGCCAACGCCGCCGTCGCGGAGCACACCGGCGCCCGGATCGCGGTCCATCCGCTCGACGCGCACCGCCTCACCAACCCCCGGCCCCTGTTCGCCCCGTTCGAGATCCCGCCCTCCGTCCCCGCGGTGGAGCTGGCGGAAGGCGGCGAGATCCGGTTCGGGGAGATCCGGCTGCGCGTGCTCCATACGCCGGGCCACACCGAGGGGTCGGTATGCCTGCTGTCGGCCGACGACGGCCTGCTGTTCAGCGGCGACACCCTGTTCCCCGGCGGCTGGGGCCGTGTCGACCTGCCCGGTGGCTCGCCGGAGCTCATGGTCGAGTCGCTCGGCCGGCTCGTCGAGCTCGAGGACCACCTGCGAGTGCTCCCGGGTCACGGCGCCGCGACGACGATCGGCCGCGAGCGCCCGTGGCTGGAGATGGTCCGCCGCGGCCGCCGCCTGCCGCTGTAGGCGCTATCGATCGGGCGTGGCGGCCTGCTTCGTCCCGGTCGCGTCCGCTGTCGGAGACCAGTGGGGCGGTGCCGGCCGGTCCATCGGGCGCCCGTACGCCTGCCAGCGGCGCGCGACCGAGAACCCCAGGCCCTCGTAGAGCTGGAGGGCGCCCGTCGGGTTGGACCCGTCCACCCCGAGCCATGCCTCGGTCATGCCCCGGTCCCGGAGCGCCCCGAACGACAAGGCGCAGAGCGCCTTCGCAACACCCTTGCCGCGCCAGGGACGGCGGACCGACACGTGGTCGAGCCAGCCGCGCTGCACGCCGAGCTCCTCGTTCTCGCCCCGGAAGATCACGTTCATCACGACGCCCGCGATCTCGTCGCCGTCCCAGGCGACGCGCCACAGGCTCGTGTCGACGTCGGGCCCGCGGAACCGGGCCGTGAAGTCGCCCTCGCTCTGCTCGCGATGGCCCCAGTGGTCCTCGAACGCCTCGTTGTCGGCGTCGAAGATCGCGCGCTGGGTCTCGGGCGTGACCGGCCGGATCTCGAGGCCGGGCGGCAGCGGGTGCTCCGGCAGGGGGCCGGCGAGGAACCGCCGCATCTCGAAGCCGAAGCGGATCGGCACGTATCCCTGGTCCGCGAACAGTGCGAGGTCGGCGTGCTCGGTGTCCAGCGCGAAGCCACGCAGCTGGCGGGGCCCCGGCCGCGGGTCGGCGGCGGCCTCACCGATGAGCCGCTCCCGGTTCCAGCGCCACATCGCCGTCCCGATCCCGTGATGGCGCCACTCGTCCATGACGGACCCCCAGGTCTCACCCACCAGCGCCCCGTCGCGATGGACGAGGATCCCGAAGGCGAACCCGACGATGGTTCCGTCCACCGCCGCCAGGATCAGGTCGCGCTCGGTGCGGAAGGCATCGAGCGGCTCGTACTCGGCGCGGAGATCCTCGCCGGTCCTGACCTCGTCGACGCCGTCGGCGCGGCGCGACGCGTTGAGGACGGACGCAAGGGCGTCCCAGTCGGCGCTCGTCGCATGACGGAACGCGAGGCCCGCCACGGGCGGGTGGCCGGCGACCTCGATCCGCGCCGCGTCACGGGTGATGCTCATGGTGCGTGCTCCTGCCCGCCGAAGGGCTTGCGGTACGTCGCGCCGCCCGACACCCGCCTGAAGCCGGCGGACTCGTACAGCGCGAACGCGCGGTTGTGATTGTCCGTGTCCACGCCGAGGTACGCGCTCGTCGCCCCTTCGTCCCGCAGCAGCCGGAGGCTGCGCAGGATCGCGGCCCGGGCGAGGCCGAGGCGCCGGTGGCGTGGGTGCGTCGAGACGGCCTCCAGGAGGCCGCGTCGCGACCCGCCGGCCCGCTCCTCCACGATGTTCCAGACGCACGCGGCCGGCTCGTCGCCCGCCCACGCCACGACCACGAGATCCCTCCTGAACCGCGGGTCGTCGACCCACTCCGAGATGTGCTGCTCGTCCGCCTGCGCCTGTCCCCAGTGCTCGGCGAACGCCTCGACCTGCATCTGGAAGACGCTCGGCAGCTCCTCCTCCCTGGGCGACCGCAGGACATACCCGTCCGGGAGGCGCGGCTCGTCGACGTGCTCGAGGTCCGGCCG
>DASXVG010000094.1:0-13433 GCA_036504355.1 Candidatus Limnocylindrales bacterium | reverse complement strand
CCTCATGGACCTCACCGATCTTGTAGATCTTCTTCGTGTAGAAGAGGATCCGCTCGGTCACGGTGGTCTTGCCCGCGTCGATATGGGCGATGATTCCGATGTTCCGCGTTCGTGCGAGCGGAACGGCTCGTGCCACGGTTGATCTAGCTCCTGTCTGCGCTCTGGACTACCACTTGAAGTGGCTGAACGCCTTGTTGGCGTCGGCCATCTTGTGGGTGTCCTCGCGCCGCTTCACCGCAGCGCCGAGGCCGTTGCTGGCGTCGACGAACTCCGCGGCGAGCTTCTCGCTCATGCTCTTGCCGTTGCGCTTGCGCGCGGCCTGGACGAGCCAGCGCACGCCGAGCGACATCCGGCGATCGCCCCGGATCTCCACCGGGACCTGGTAGGTAGCGCCACCGACCCGCCGAGGCTTGACCTCGATGATCGGCGTCGCGTTGCGGAGGGCGGACTCGAGCACCTCGAGGCCCGGGCGCTTGGCCTGGAACTCGGCGCGGGCGAGCGCCTGGCGCAGGATCCGATCCGAGAGCGTGCGCTTGCCGTCACGCATCAGCTTCGCGCGGAAGCGATCCGTCACGCGGTTGCTCTCGACCGAGTACTTGGCCTTGCGGGGGATCGAGGAACGACGGGGCATCTCTACTTCTTCCCGGGTGCCGCGTTGGCCTTGGCACCGTACTTGGAGCGCCCCTGCTTGCGGTCCTTCACGCCGGCCGCGTCGAGCGTCCCACGGATGATGTGGTACTTCACGGAAGGGAGGTCCTTGACCCGGCCGCCACGAACGAGGACCACCGAGTGCTCCTGGAGGTTGTGGCCGATGCCCGGGATGTAGGCCGTGACCTCCATCTGGTTGGTGAGCCGCACGCGCGCGATCTTCCGCAGAGCCGAGTTCGGCTTCTTCGGGGTCATCGTCCGGACCTGCAGGCAGACGCCCCGCTTCTGGGGGGCACCGGGGATCGGCACCTGGCGCTGGCGCAGGCTGTTCCAGTTCTTGCGCAGCGCGGGCGCCTTGACCTTCTCGATCTTCGGCTTCCGCCCGTGACGCACGAGCTGGCTGATGGTCGGCACGGAGACGCGGCTCCTTTCACGTTGCTGGTTACTGGCTGTGGTCGGGACCGGCGGATTGCACCCGCGCCGGGGGTCCGGCCGGGGACCGCTCGGAGCTTGAAGGCGAGTTCCCGACGCCCATGCGGCGATCGGGGCCCTTCAAGGCCACGGCCGCGAAGTGTAGCAATCGCCCGTCGGGAGTGTCAAACACTCCCCTCCCCTCCCGGACGGCCGTCGAGGGGCGCCACCGGCGCCCGGCATGTCGACGCCCGGGCAGAGGCCCGGGCGTCAGGTCGTGCGGCGGATGGCGGGCGGTCAACCCTCCTCGGAGGCGTCCTCGGCGTCGGCAAGGAACGGGTTGAACTCCGGCTCGGGCTCGGCCTTGGCCGCGCCGTCACCCTCCACGAGGAACGGGTTCGCATCGACCTCGTCGTCGTCCGCCCCGGCGATCGTTGCCGCCAGCGCGAGGCCGGCGGTCTCGTCGTCGGGAGCGCGGGTTCCGTCCTCGAGGAACGGGTTGTACTCGGCCTCGCCGAGACCCTCGATCGCCTCGCCCGCGAGCGCCTCGAGGGCGGCCCGGCGCTGGCGCTCCTTGATCGCGGCGACGTTCTGCGGCGCGCCCGACCCGGCCGGGATGAGCTTGCCGATGATGACGTTCTCCTTGAGGCCGATCAGGTGGTCGCGGGCGCCGTTGATGGCAGCCTCCGTGAGCACCCGGGTCGTCTCCTGGAAGGACGCCGCGGCGAGGAAGGACGAGGTGTTGAGCGACGCCTTGGTCACGCCGAGGAGCACGGTCTGGGCCGTCGCCGGCTCGCCGCCCTCGGACAGGACGCGGTTGTTCGCCTCCTCGAAGTCGAGTCTGTCGATCAGCTCCGTGGGCAGCTGCTCGCAGTCGCCCGGCTGGTCGATCCGGACCTTCTTGAGCATCTGGCGGACGATGATCTCGATGTGCTTGTCGTTGATCGTGACGCCCTGGCTGCGGTAGACGCGCTGGACCTCGCGGACGAGATAGCGCTGGACCGCGTCCTTGCCCCGGGTGTCGAGGTACTCCTGCGGGTTGATGGGGCCGTCCGTGATCGCGTCACCGGCGCGGATCTCCTGGCCGTCGTCGACCAGCAGCTTCGCGCTGTGCGGGATCGCGTACTCGCGCTCCACCACGTCCTCGGAGCGGACGACCAGGCCGTCGTCGGTCCGGGCGAGGAAGCCCGCGACCGCCACCGCGACGTCGCCCGAGGGCGCCTTCGCGATGACCTGGTTGGCGTTGACCATGTCACCGGCGGCGGCGAGGATCTCGGCGCCCTCCGGCAGCTCGACCGGGGTGTCGAACGCCTCGCGGCTCGTCACCTTGACCTTGCGGCCGGCCTCGCTGTTGATGACCTCGACGATGCCGTCGATGTGGCTGATCTCGGCCTTGCCCTTGGGGATCCGGGCCTCGAACAGCTCCTCGACGCGCGGCAGGCCCTGCGTGATGTCCTGGCCGGCGACGCCGCCGGTGTGGAACGTCCGCATGGTGAGCTGCGTGCCGGGCTCGCCGATCGACTGCGCCGCGATGATGCCCACGGCCTCGCCGATGCCGATCATGTCGCCGGTGGCGAGGTTTCGCCCGTAGCACTGGCGGCAGACGCCGTAGCGTGACTCGCACGCGAGCGGCGACCGGACCAGGACCTCGTCGATGCCGGCGGCGTCGATGGCGCGGGCGGTGTCCTCGTCGATCATGACGTCGCGCGCGAGCACGACGGGGGGCGTCTCGCCCTTCTTGACCTTGGCCTTGGTGTCCAGCAGGTCGGCCGCCACGAGGCGTCCGACGAGGCGGCGCTGGAACGCCTCGGGCTCGTCCGCGGACTCGGAGCGGATGATCCAGCTGCCCTCCAGGGTGCCGCAGTCGTCCTCGCGCGTGATGACGTCCTGCGCGACGTCCACGAGGCGCCGGGTGAGGTACCCGGAGTCCGCGGTGCGGAGCGCGGTGTCCGCGAGGCCCTTGCGGGCGCCGTGGGTGCTGATGAAGTACTCGAGGACGGTCATGCCCTCGCGGAAGTTGCTCCGCACGGGCACGTCGATGATCCGGCCGGACGGGTCGGCCATCAGGCCGCGCATGGCGCCCAGCTGGCCGATGTTGCCCTTGTTCCCGCGGGCCCCGGAGTCCGTCATCATCCGGACGGGGTTCTCCTCGGTGAGGCCGTCCATCATCTTGTCGGAGACTTCCTTGGTCGTCCGCTGCCACAGCTCGACAACCTGCTCGTACCGCTCGTCCTCGGTGATGAGGCCGCGCTGGAACTGCTTGTCGATGGCGACGACGGCCGCGTCGGCCCCGTCCATCATCGAGCGCTTGTCCTTGGGCACGACGATGTCCCACAGGCCGATGGTCATCCCGCCGCGGGTCGCAAACGTGAAGCCGATGGTCTTGACGCCGTCCACCAGGTGGGCGGTCTCGACCGGGCCGAGCATGCGGTAGCAGGTGTCGACGAGGCGCTTCAGGTCGACGCGCTTCATCGGCTGGTTGGCGAACCGCAGCTCGGGCGGCAGGATCCGGTTGAACATGATCCGGCCGACGGTCGTGCGGACGTGCTGGTCGACCAGCTCGCCCTTCTCGGCGTCCCAGCCCTTGATGACCACGTCGACGGGCTCGTGGAGCGAGACCTTGGCAGCCACGTGGCGGACCTTGGACTCGTCGCCCTCCTCGCGCTCCGAGGAGATGCGGCTCGCGTGCTCGATGCCGCGGGCGCCGAGCTCGTAGGCGATGATCGCGTCGTCCTCGGTCGCGAACGAGCGGAGGATCGACTTCGTCTTCGACGGCAGCGCGTCCATCGTCAGGTAGTAGCAGCCGAGGACCATGTCCTGGGTCGGTGCCACGACCGGCGAGCCGTCCGCGGGCGAGAGCAGGTTCGCGGTCGAGAGCATCATCGCCCGCGCCTCTTCCTGGGCGGCCGTGGACAGCGGCACGTGGACCGCCATCTGGTCGCCGTCGAAGTCCGCGTTGAACGCGGTGCAGACGAGCGGGTGGATCTGGATCGCGGAGCCCTCGACGAGGACCGGCATGAACGCCTGGATCCCGAGGCGGTGCAGCGTGGGGGCGCGGTTCAGGAGGACCGGGTGGTCCTTGATGACCTCTTCCAGCACGTCCCAGACCTCGGGCCGAACGCGCTCCACGATGCGCTTGGCGCTCTTGATGTTGTGGGCGAAGCCCTTCTCGACGAGCTGGCGCATGACGAACGGCTTGAACAGCTCGAGCGCCATCTTCTTGGGCAGGCCGCACTGGTGGAGCTTGAGCTCCGGGCCGACGACGATGACCGACCGGCCGGAGTAGTCCACGCGCTTGCCGAGCAGGTTCTGGCGGAACCGGCCCTGCTTGCCCTTGAGCATGTCGGACAGGGACTTGAGGCGGTGGTTGCCGGTGCCGGCGATCGCACGGCCGCGACGGCCGTTGTCGATGAGCGCGTCGCACGCCTCCTGGAGCATCCGCTTCTCGTTGCGGATGATGATCTCGGGCGCGCCGAGCTCGAGGAGCCGCTTGAGGCGGTTGTTGCGGTTGATCACGCGCCGGTACAGGTCGTTGAGGTCGGAGGTCGCGAAGCGGCCGCCGTCCAGCTGGACCATCGGGCGCAGGTCCGGCGGGATGACCGGCAGCACCGAGAGGATCATCCACTCGGGACGGTTGCCGGAGCGGCGGAAGGCCTCGATGAGGCGGAGCCGCTTGATCGCCTTCTTGCGTCGCTGGCCGGAGCTGGTGCGCACCTCGGCGTGGAGGGCCCGCGAGAGCTCCTCCAGGTCCATCCGGACGATGATGTCCCTGACGGCCTCGGCGCCCATGCCGGCCCAGAAGATGCGGCCGGTCTTGGAGCCGGAGCCGTACTTCTCGTCGAGCTGGCGGAACTCGGTCTCGCCGATCGTCATCAGCGGCTTGAGGGCCTCGATCTCGGCGCGCGCCTGCTTCAGCTCCTCCTTCTGGCCCTGGGCCTCGGAGGCGAGCGTCTCGCGCTCGGCGCGCAGGCTCTCGTCCATCGCCGCGACGAGGTCCTCGACCTTCTGCTCCGTGCCGCGCTCCTCGTCGAGGGCGCGCTGCTCGGACTGGCTGTTGATCCGCTCCGTCTCGGCGGTCGCGATCTTGCGCAGCTTCGCGAGGGCGTCCTTGCCGCCCTTGGAGCCGGCCGCCACGACGACCTCGCCCGTGGAGGCGAACGCAATCGTCTCGGCGGCCTCGCCGCTGCCGAGCTCGGTCAGCGCCGCCTCGACGGTCTGGGCCTCGCGCGCGATCTCCTCGATCTGCGTGTTGCGGCTGTTCTCGATCTCGGTCTTCGTGCTCGCCAGCGCCGCACGCAGCTCGTCGCGCTTGCGGTTGACGTCCGCCTTGAGCGTCGCCTCGAGCTCCGCGAGGCGCTCGCCGCCTGCGCCGCCGCGACCCTGGCCCTGCTCCTCGAGCGCCTTGAGGGCGCGCTGGCGCGCCTCCTCGTCGACGTGGGTGACGATGTACAGCGCGAAGTACAGGATCCGCTCGAGGTTGCGGGGGCTGATGTCGAGCAGGATGCCGAGCCGGCTGGGCGTGCCCTTGAAGTACCAGATGTGCGAGACCGGGCTCGCCAGCTGGATGTGGCCCATGCGCTCACGGCGGACCTTCGAGCGCGTGACCTCGACGCCGCACTTGTCGCAGATGATGCCCTTGTACCGGATCCGCTTGTACTTCCCGCAGTAGCACTCCCAGTCCCGGGTGGGACCGAAGATGCGCTCGTCGAAGAGCCCATCCTTCTCGGGCTTGAGCGTCCGGTAGTTGATCGTCTCGGGCTTCGTCACCTCGCCCTTCGACCACTCGCGGATCTGGTCCGGAGAGGCGAGGGAGATACGGATCGCCGAGAAGTTGTTGACCTCGAGCATCGGTCTCCTCCGCGCCGCCGCGGCTCAGGCGGCGCGATCGTGGTGAAGTGCGAGCGGGACCGGGCCGGCCGGACGCCGGCCCCGCGTGGAAGGGTTCGGTGCTAGTCCTCGAACCCGGCGAGGTTGATCCCGCCGAGATCCGGGAGCAGGTAGCCGGAGGCGTCGTCCTCCGCCAGCGGGATCTCCTCGTCGTTCTGGTCGAGGATCTCCGCGTTGAGCCCCAGGCTCCGCAGCTCCTTGATGAGGACCTTGAAGGATTCGGGGACCCGCGGGGGCTGGATCTCCTCGCCCTTGACGATGGCTTCGTAGGTCTGGACGCGCCCGAGGACGTCGTCCGACTTCACGGTCAGCAGCTCCTGGAGGATGTTCGCGGCGCCGTACGCCTCGAGCGCCCAGACCTCCATCTCGCCGAACCGCTGGCCGCCGAACTGCGCCTTGCCACCGAGCGGCTGCTGGGTGATCAGGCTGTACGGGCCGGTCGACCGGGCGTGGATCTTGTCCTCGACGAGGTGGTGGAGCTTGAGCATGTAGATCTGCCCGACGGTGATGTGCCGGTCGAACGACTCGCCGGTCCGCCCGTCGCGGAGCTCGATCTTGCCCTCCTTGGGCAGGCCCGCGGCCACGAGCGCCTCCTGGATCTGGTCCTCGGTCGCACCGTCGAAGACGGGGGTGGCGGCCTTGTAGCCCATGACCGAGAGCGCCCACCCGAGGTGGGTCTCGAGGATCTGGCCGATGTTCATGCGCGAGGGCACGCCCAGCGGGTTGAGGACGATGTCCACCGGGTTCCCGTCCGGGAGGAACGGCATGTCCTCCATCGGCAGGACCTTCGCGATGACGCCCTTGTTGCCGTGGCGGCCGGCCATCTTGTCGCCGACCGAGACCTTGCGCTTCTGGGCGACCGACACCCGGACCAGGCGGTTCACGCCCGGCTGGAGGTCGTCGTTCCACTCGCGGCGGAACTCGCGGATCTCCACGACCTTGCCGCGCTCGCCATGCGGGAGTCGCAGCGAGGAGTCCTTCACCTCGCGAGCCTTCTCGCCGAAGATCGCACGCAGCAGGCGCTCCTCCGCCGTCAGCTCGGTCTCGCCCTTGGGCGTGATCTTGCCGACGAGGATGTCGCCGGGGCGGACCTCGGCGCCGATGTAGACGATCCCTTCCTCGTCGAGGTCCTTGAGGGCCTCCTCGCCGACGTTGGGGATGTCCCGCGTGATCTCCTCGGGGCCCAGCTTGGTGTCCCGGGACTCGATCTCGTGCTTCTCGATGTGGATGCTCGTGAACAGGTCGTCGCGGACGAGGCGCTCGCTGATGACGATCGCGTCCTCGTAGTTCCCGCCTTCCCAGCTCATGAACGCCACCATGACGTTCCGGCCGAGCGCGAGCTCGCCGCCCTGCGTGGACGAGGAGTCGGCGATGGGCGTCTTCACGTCGACCCGCTGGCCGACCGTGACGATCGGGCGCTGGTTGATGCAGGTGCCCTGGTTGCTGCGCACGAACTTGAGCAGGCGGTACTCGTCCAGCTCGCCCGAGTCTGCCTCGACCTGCACGCGCTCGGCGGTGACGCTGGTCACGACGCCGGCGTGGCGGGCGAGGACGACCTGGCCCGAGTCCTGGGCGGCACGCGCCTCCATGCCGGTCCCGACGATCGGGCTCTCCGGCTCGAGGAGCGGCACGGCCTGGCGCTGCATGTTCGAGCCCATCAGGGCGCGGTTTGCGTCGTCGTGCTCGAGGAACGGGATCAGCGCCGTCGCGACCGACACGACCTGCTTGGGGCTGACGTCCATGTACTCGATCTGGTCCGGGCGGGCCTCGGGGAAGGTGTCCCGGTAGCGCGACGGGACGCGCTCGCTGACGAAGTGGTTGTTCTCGTCCAGCTGCGCGTTCGCCTGGGCGACGTGGTGCTCCTCCTCCTCGTCCGCCGGGAGATAGTCGATCTCGTCGGTGACGAACGGGCGGATCGGGAACGCGAGCGCCTTGGTGCGCGCGAGCTCCTTGTGGGCGGCCTCGGTGAACCGCTCGCCCTTCTTGAGGATGACCTTGCCGTCCTTGCCCACGACGTCGGCGCCCGCCTCGTACTCGAGGATCGACGCATCGTCATGCGCGACGTTTCGCTTCACCCGCCGATACGGCGTCTCGATGAAGCCGTAGGCGTTGATCCGCCCGTACGTCGCGAGCGAGCCGATGAGGCCGATGTTCGGGCCTTCGGGCGTCTCGATCGGGCAGATCCGGCCGTAGTGGCTGTGATGGACGTCGCGGACGTCGAACCCGGCGCGCTCGCGCGACAGGCCGCCCGGGCCGAGGGCCGAGAGGCGCCGCTTGGACGTGAGCTCCGCCAGCGGGTTCGTCTGGTCCATGAACTGGGACAGCTGGCTGCCGCCGAAGAACTCCTTCATCGCCGCCACGACCGGGCGGATGTTGATGAGGGCGTTGGGCGTCGCCTTGTCGATCTCCTGGATCGTCATCCGCTCGCGGACCACGCGCTCCATGCGCAGGAGCCCGATCCGGAACGCGTTCTGGATGAGCTCGCCATTGGCACGGATGCGGCGGTTGCCGAGGTGGTCGATGTCGTCCTTGGGATGGAGCCCGCGGTTCGACTCGATGAGGTTGCCCACGATCGCCGCGATGTCCTCGCGGGTGATCGTGCGGCCCTCGCGCGGGAGCTCGATGCCCATCCGCTGCGCCACGCCGTCGAGCTTCTTGTTGAACTTGTAGCGGCCGACCCGACCGAGGTCGTAGCGACGGAAGTTGAAGAACAGGCTCTCGACGAGCTGGCGCGCGTTGTCACCCGTGGGAGGGTCGCCCGGACGCAGCTTCTTGTAGACCTCGATGAGCGCCTCGTTGGGCGTCTTGGTGAGGTCCTTGTCGAGCGTGTTCGCGACGAACGGATGCTCGGGGTCGATGTCGACCGCGCCGAACAGCCCGGCGATCTCGTCGTTGGTCTCGTAGCCCACCGCGCGCAGCAGGGTCGTCGCCGCGATCTTGCGCTTGCGATCGACCTTGACCCACAGCTGGTCCTTGTTGTTGGTCTCGAACTCGAGCCAGGCGCCCCGGTTCGGGATGACCTTGGCCGAGAACAGCATCCGGCCGGACGCCGGATCCTCGAGCTCGCTGTAGTACACGCCGGGTGACCGGACGAGCTGGCTGACCACGACGCGCTCGGCGCCGTTGATCACGAACGTCCCCATGTCCGTCATCCACGGGTAGTCGCCCATGTAGACGCGCTGGCGCTGGATCTCGCCCGTCTCCTTGATCAGGAGCTCCACGTTCACGTACAGCGGCCGGCTGAACGTGAGGTCCTTCGTGCGGCACTCCTCCTCGGAGTACTTCGGGGCCCCGAACTCGTAGTCCAGGAACTGAAGCTCCATCACCTTGCCGGTGAAGTCCTTGATCGGGCTGATCTCGTCGAACAGGTCGCGCAGACCCTTCTCGATGAACCACTGGAAGGACTGGAGCTGGAGCTCGATGAGGTTCGGCACCTCGAACTTGTCGACGCTCACCCCGTCCCTGATTTCGGCGATCCGGGCGTAGGTCAGACGGCCGGAGGGCGTGACGACGGGGGGTGCCGACTTGGCGGACAGCATGAAGGACGACTCCTTGTCGGAGTGGAAAGAAGAGGGGACGGCCGCGCTCACAGAAGGAGTAGGATACCGCGTTCCGAACGAGTGTCAACCACGCGGCATGGCGAGACGGACGGCAGCCGGGGGGCCGCCGTCCGCCTGGACCGCGTGCAGGCCGGACACGCCGGCCGCTGCAGCACTACTTGATGTCGACCTTGGCGCCCTGCTCCTCGAGGGCGGCCTTGATCTTCTCGGCCTCGTCCTTGGCGACCCCCTCCTTGACGGCCTTCGGTGCCGCGTCGACGAGGTCCTTGGCCTCCTTGAGGCCGAGCCCGGTGAGCTCGCGGACGACCTTGATCACCGGGATCTTGTTGGGGCCGACCTCGCTGAGGACGGCGGAGAACTCGGTCTGCTCCTCCTCGGCGGCAGCCGCGGGGGCAGCACCGGCGGCCGGGGAGGCGCCTGCGAAGGCAACCGGGGCGGCGGCGGTGACGCCGAAGCGATCCTCGAACTTCTTCTTGAAGTCCGAGAGCTCGAGGACGGTCATCTGCTCGAATGCCTCGAGCAGCTGGTCGGGGGTCAGCGTGGCCATGATTCGGGTATCTCCTGGAAGTTGGCGCCCCTGAGGGCGCGGTCGGTCTCTTGCGGTGGGGATCAGGCTGCCGCGTCGCCGCGACTGTCGATGAGCGCCTGGACGAGGCCTGCCACGTCCCGCAGCGGGGCGTCGAACAGGCCGGCCATGGTGGACAGCGGTGCGACGATCGCACCGACCGCCTCGGCGAGGAGCACCTCGCGGGACGGGAGGGCGGCCAGTCGGCCGACGCTGTCCGCATCGATGGCCCGGGACCCGAGGACGCCGCCCGTGATCTTGACGATCTTGTACGGGCGAGTCGCATCGAGCAGGGCCTTGGCGGTCGTCGACTCGTCGGTGCCGAAGGCGATCGCCGTCGGGCCGACGAGCAGGGGCGACAGTGCCTCGCTCGCGGGGTTGTCCTGGGCGGCGATGCGCATCAGGCGGTTCTTGACGACCCGGTAGCTCACGCCCTGCTTGCGCAGGGCGCGCCGGATCTCGCTGATCTCCTTCACCGTGAGGCCGCGATATTCGGACGTGATCATCGTGCGGCTGGCGTCCAGCTCGGCACGAAGCTCACCGATCGTCTCGCGCTTGGCCTCGGTCGGCATCGAGCCTCCTTGACCTCCGTTCTCCAGCACGCAGCCGGCGTGCGGCGGTGGGTGCGCCCGGCCTCGGCCGGTTGAACCCCTGCGACGGGCCACGTGGCGAGCAGGGGGCGCGACCCACCCGGAGGTGGGGCGATACCGTCTGCCTCGGCGTGCTCGCCGTCGTCCCCGGCCGCCGCCCCGAGGGGCGGACGAGCGGTCCGGTCCGGCGGATCAAGCCCCGGGCGTCCTCGTCACCTCGCGGTGGCGGCGGCGTCCTGCGGGCGCAGGCTGTCTGCGGCTTGTCCGTCTGTCTTGATACGGCGCCGGCCTCTCGGCCGCGTCGTGCGGTGGGTGGTCCGGTACGCCCGGATCAGGCGGCCGCGGCGGCGAGCACGCCCGGGATGTCGACCCGGATGCCGGGGCCCATCGTCGTGGCGATCGTGAGCGTCCGCAGGTACGTGCCCTTGGCACCGCTCGGCTTGGCCCGATTGACCGCGTCCACGAGCGCCGCGAGGTTGGCCGCCAGCTGGTCCGCCTCGAAGCTCGCCTTGCCCACGGGCACGTGGACGATGGCGCCCTTGTCGACCTTGAACTCGACCCGGCCGCCCTTGACCTCCTTCACCGCGCGCTCGATGTCGAACGTGACGGTGCCGGCCTTCGGGTTCGGCATCAGGCCGCGTCGGCCGAGGATGCGGCCGAGTCGGCCGACCTGGCCCATCGTGTCCGGGGTCGCGATCGCGACGTCGAACTCGAGCCAGCCGGCCTCGATCTTCTTCACGAGGTCCTCGGCGCCAACCTCGTCGGCGCCTGCGCGGAGGGCCTCCTGGGCCTTCTCGCCCTGGGCGAACACGGCCACGCGGACGACCTTGCCGGTACCGTGCGGGAGGACGATCGTGCCGCGAACCATCTGGTCGGCGTGCCGGGGGTCGACGCCGAGGCGCAGGTGTGCCTCGACGGTCGCGTCGAACTTGAGATTGGAGGTCTCGCGCGCGAGCGCGACGGCCTCGTCCAGGGAGTAGACCTGGGTGTGGTCGACGAGCTTCCTGATGTCCTGGTAGCGCTTGCCGTGAGCGGCCATGGTTCCGTGCTCCTTCGGTCCGTGCGACCTGCCCCTTCGATGGCGTTGCGCGGGTCGGGGTCGCTCCCGCGCGCCTCGCCGGTCCTAGCCGACGACCTCGATGCCCATGCTCCGGGCGGTGCCCTCGATGACCTTCATGCCGGCCTCGATGTCGTTGACGTTGAGGTCGGGCAGCTTCGCCTCCGCGATCTGGCGGACCTGGTCACGAGTGACCCGGCCGGCGGTCTCGCGCTTGGTGGTCGCGGAGCCCTTGTCGATGCCCGCGGCCTTCCGCAGGAGGTCCGGCGCGGGCGGCGTCTTGAGGACGAAGGTGAACGAGCGATCCTCGAAGATCGTGATCTGGGCGGGGATGACCTGCCCGGACTTGTCCGCGGTGCGCTCGTTGTACGCCTTCGTGAACTCGACGATGTTGATGCCGTGCGGGCCCAGCGCCGTGCCGACGGGCGGGGCGGGGGTCGCCTTGCCGGCCGGCAGCTGCAGCGTCAGGACGATTCGGATCTTCTTGGCCACGGTGTGGTCGCTCCCTGCCTCGTTACAGTTTCTCGACCTGGAGGAAGTCGAGCTCGACCGGTGTCTCCCGGCCGAAGATGCTCACGAGGACCTTCAGCTTGTTGCGCTCCGGGTTGACCTCGTCGACGGTGCCGATGAACTCCGCGAACGGACCGTCGGTGACACGCACGCTCTGGCCCTTCGTGAACGCGACCCGGAACTTGGGCGTCTCGACGCCCATGTGCCGGAGGATCTGCTTGACCTCGGTCTCGTCCAGCGGGATCGGCTCGCTGCGCATCCCGGGGATGTTGCCGCTGCCGACGAAGCTCGTGACGCCCGGCGTGTTGCGGACGACGAACCACGACTCCGGGTCGAGGATCATCTCCACGAGCACGTAGCCCGGGTAGACCTTCTTCTGGACGGTATGGCGCTGGCCCTGGCGGATCTCGATCTCGTCCTCCATCGGGACGAGCACCTGGAAGATCTTGTCCTCCATGCCCATCGACTCGATGCGGTGCTCGAGATTGGCCTTGACCTTGTTCTCGTAGCCCGAATACGTGTGGATCACGTACCAGCGCTTCTCGGGCGCCTTCGCGGGGGCGAGCTGCTCGGTCATGCCAGGTCAGCCAGCGTGCGGATCATGATGTCGTACCCCGAGTCGATGACCGTGATGAACAGCCCCACCACGAACGAGATGACGAACACGAGGACCGTCAGATTCCGTACCTGGAGGGGTGTCGGCCACGAGACCTTCTTGAGCTCGGACCACGATTCATTGATGAACTGGCGAAGTCGCTTCACGGATGCCTTTTCAACGACTTGAGGATGTGGCAGGGGCGATAGGACTCGAACCTACAACCACCGGTTTTGGAGACCGGTGCTCTGCCAATTGAGCTACGCCCCTGCGAGCCGGACCTCGGCTACTTCGCCTCCCGGTGCAGCGTGTGACGCCGCTCCCGGGGGCAGTACTTGAGCAGCTCGATCCGGTTGGGATCGTTCTTCTTGTTCTTGCGCGTGGTGTAGTTCCGCTGCTTGCACTCGGTGCAGGCAAGCTGGATCACCGGGCGCGCCTCGACTCTAGCCATGGTGCCTCGTTACGCGATGATGCTGACGATGGCGCCGGCACCGACGGTGCGGCCGCCCTCGCGGATGGCGAAGCGCTGGCCGACCTCGAGGGCGATCGGGGTGATCAGCTCGACCGTCATCTCGACGTTGTCGCCGGGCATGATCATCTCCGCGCCGCC
>DASXVG010000093.1:0-4653 GCA_036504355.1 Candidatus Limnocylindrales bacterium | reverse complement strand
CGTCTCGGCCTACTCGCTCGTGGCGGTGACCCGCGAGGCGCGGCCGTACATGCACGCGGGCTCCTCGGTCATGACGCTGAGCTACTACGGTGCCGAGAAGGTCGTCACCCATTACAACGTGATGGGCGTCGCGAAGGCGGCGCTCGAGGCGACGGTCCGCTATCTCGCCGCCGATCTCGGCCCCGAGGGGATCCGCGTCAACGCCATCTCCGCGGGCCCGATCCGCACCCTGTCCGCGGGCGGCATCGCCGGCTTCCGCAAGCTGTACGGCCCGTTCAACGAGATCGCGCCGTTGCGCCGGCACATGACGATCGAGGACGTGGGCAACTCGGCGCTCTATCTCGCCTCCGACCTGTCGACGGCCGTCACCGGCGAGATCCTGTACGTGGACGGCGGCTTCAACATCCTCGGCGTCCCGACGATCGAGTAGCCGGTGGACGCGCGTCGAGCTCGCCGTCCACGTGGCAGGGTCGGAGCATCGGCTTGCTGCCGGCCAACGTGAGCGGGTCGCCGTGAGCCTCACCCTTCCGCGGTCAGGCCGGCCGTTCGAGCGCGACGTGCTGGCGGCCGCCGACACGTGGGGCGCCGGGCGGGCCGGCGTTGCCCTGCTCGATCGCGAGGGCCTCGTCGCGGAGCGCGGCTCGCGGGACGTCGCGCTGCCGTGGGCGTCGGTCACCAAGCTCGTGAGCGCGCTCACGGTGCTCCTCGGCGTGGACCGCGGGCTCGTCCGCCTGGACGATCCGGCTGGGCCGCCCGGGTCCACGCTCCGCCACTTGCTCGCGCATGCGTCCGGCCTGGCGTTCGACGACGAGACCGTGATCTCCGCGCCGGCGCGGACGCGGATCTACTCCAACAGCGGGTTCGACGAGGCGGCCGCGGTCTTGGAACGGGCCACGGGGGCGCCGTTCGATGAGCTCGTCCGCGGCTGGGTGCTCGGCCCGCTCGGCATGACGGGGGCGATGCTCGAGGGCCGGCCGTCGGAAGGGTTGCGCGGGACGCTGCGCGATCTCGAGGCGCTTGCGTACGAGCTCCTCGTGCCGCGCGTGCTGCCGGCGCCGGTCGTCGCACTGGCATCGGCAGTCGCGTTCCCGGGGCTGCGGGGCGTGCTCCCCGGGTTCGGGGTCCAGGACCCGCTCGACTGGGGCCTGGGGTTCGAGGTGCGCGGCACGAAGTCGCCGCACTGGACAGGCACCCGCAACTCGCCACGGACGTTCGGGCACTTCGGCGGGAGCGGGACGTTCGTGTGGGTCGACCCGGACGCGGGACTCGCGCTCGTGGCGCTGACGGACCGCACGTTCGGGGCGTGGGCAGTATCGGCGTGGCCCGCGTTCTCGGACCTCGTGCTGGTGGCGGCGGGCGGCTGTCGCGCGGGCACCCCGCCCCGAACACCCGTCGCGTGACTGGCCGGCGGGAGCTCGCTACCAGCCCCAGGAGCCGTCCTCGCCCTTGACCGGGCCCGTGATCGCGGACGTCACCCAGCCCCCGTAGAACCCGCCGGGCTGCGGGACGGCCCGCTCGTCCCCGACCCACGCCTCGTCGACCTTGGACGCGTAGAACGCCAGGTGCCCGCGGATCGCCTCGAAGCCGGGCAGCGGGTCGTCGTACGACCATGCGATGGCGGCCACGCGCCGGCCCGCGACATCGATTCCCCAGTACCGCGCCGAGCCCTTCCACTCGCAGACGCTCGAGCCCGGCGACGGCACGAGCGTGCCCGACAGGACGTCGTCGCGCGGCACGTAGTACACGGGCGGGTGCGACGTCTCGAGCACGCGCACGGCCCGCGTCGTGTCTGCGACCGTCACGCCGCCGACGACCACGCGGATGCGCTCCGGGACGGGTTCGACGCGCGGCGGCCGGGGGTAGTCCCACACGGACTCCTGGCCGGGACCCGGGATCACGGGCACGACGCCGCGCGGCACCCGCCCGGCGAACCGGTGCGCGCCGGCGTCGGCGGTCATGTGGTCGCCGGCGCGCAGTCGCCGCACAGCCCGGAGATCGACAGGTGTGACAGCTGGACCCGGAACCCGCGGGACCGCTCGAGCGCGTCGAGCAGCGGCTGCGCCTCGGCCGCATCGACCTCCCAGGCCGCGTGGCATCCGGTGCAGTACAGGTGGCCGTGCTCAGCGGCAGGCAGGACGTGGAACTCCTCGCGGCCGTCGACCCGGTGCGCGTGGGACACGATCCCCAGGTCCTCGAGCACGTCAAGTGTCCGGTACACCGTCGACGGGATCGTCGCGGGGTCCAGCTCCCGGCAGCGCTCCACGAGCTCGGCGCCTGTGACGTGGCCCGTCGTCCCCTCGAGGACCTCGAGCAGCATCCGTCGCTGGGGCGTCCAGCGGAGCCCGCTCGCACGCAGGCGCGCCGGCAGGTCCGCCCACGACGACACACCGGCCACGAGCGGGTCCCCGGTCCTGCGCGCGACCGACGCGCGCGCGGCGAGCGGACCGGGACTCACGGGCTCGCCGCCGGGCGCCACCCGGCTCACAGGCTCCCGCCCAGGAGCTGCGTGAGGTCGGGGAGCAGGCTCTCCGTGCCCAGCAGGAACGCCAGCCCGACCGCGATCGAGAACACCCCGGCCAGGACGCCGATGGCGATGTACAGCGGCCGCCGCACCTGGCCTGCGACGAAGCCCGTCGCCGACACGATGACGATGAGCGTGTTGGACGCGATGAGGCCGATGCAGAACGCGACGAGCATCGGGATCCCGAGCCCGGCGCCCGATGCTCCACCGACCGCCGCGATGAGCAGCGCCTGGGTGCCGGTCTCCGCGCCGATCCCGTGGATCATGCCGACGCCGAATGCGGTCCGGCGCCCGTACGAGCTCATCTCGAGCGGGGCCACGTGCTCGTGCCCGTGGAGCCGGGCCTGGAACCGGCGCCAGCTGTAGCGAACTCCGTCGAACACGAGCATCCACCGGCTCCGCAGCCGAAACTCGGTCCCGTTGCGGAGGTACTGCCACAGCGAGACGAACACCCAGATCCCGAGCACGAGCAGCGTGAACCCGACGACGCGGCCCATGATCGGGTCGACCCAGTCGGGCAGGATGGCCCCGAACGCGAGGGCCAGCAGGCCGAGGCAGAACACCACGAGCGCGTGCCCGAGGGCGTACAGCGTCCCCAGCAGGATCGCGTGCTTCTGCTCCTCGACGAGGCGCGTTCGGCCGACGGGCATCGACGCGAGCGTCGGCATCGTCGCGACCGCCGCCGAGCCGCCCGTGCGGTAGGTGACGCTCGTGGAGGCGGGCGTCGGCGTCGGCGTGTGGACGCCGCCGTGCGGGTGCGGGTGCACGTGCGGCTGCTCGACCGCATGGGCCACCGCGACCGCCGTCGGGACCGGTGCGCCGAGGTGCTCCGTGCGCTCGCCCGCCCCGCCGTGCTGGTGGGCGTGCTCGTGCGGGTGGAGCTGGTGGTCGACCTGGTGGATCTCGGTGCCCGCATCGGCTGCCGCCGTCGTCGAGGTGATGTCGGTGATCGCGGCGATGTGGTCCCAGTCGAAGCCGTGCCGGAACCCGAGCAGCAGACCGGTGACCAGGATTCCGAGCGCGCCGGCGCTGAGGGCCGCCAGCGGCATGTGGATGAGCGCGAGATCGAATGCGGGCAACCCGTGTCTCCCCGGTCCATTGCGAGCGGTATCAATTGCAATGCGTTGCAATAGCATCGGACAGCAGCAGCCCGACGTCAACCTCTTCGCACGGGGCGGGCGCGCGGATCATCCGCGTCGTCGCAGCTCGGGGCAGGGTGACCTCGTCCAGCCGACCCGTCTCCCCGAAGACCCTGGCCGAGGCGACCGCTCAGGCCACGCGCTGGATCGACGGCACCTCGAGCGGGACGAGCCCGTCCGTGCGGCGGAAGATCCGCGCGAACAGCGACGGCACGAACCAGCGCAGGAAGTACAGCCGGCAGCCGACGCAGATCCCGGTCGCGGCGAGCAGCGTCTGGAGCCCCGCCACAGCCCCCGCGAGCAGCCAGCCGACGGCCGGCTGACCGGCGAGGAACGCGATACCCGCGAGCAGCAGGAACGTCGCGCCCAGCGCCTGCGCGAACCGTGGCGGGTACTCGTGCTCGAGCTCGGTGCGGCCGAGCGTGAGCGTGCGCTTGACGATCGGCCAGGCACGGCCGGGCAGGAACAGCCGCGTCCCGAAGAACGCGGACACACCGAGGTTCAGGCCGACGAGGACGGCGAGCCACGGCAGATCGAGGACGAAGGCGATGACCAGGACGACGGCCGAGATCCCGGCGCCGACGCGCTGGCCGCGGGGATCGATCGATCGGGCGGGTGTCGGAGTGAGCAGCGAGGTCAAGGAAGGGCTCCGGGTCGTGACGGGACGTGCGCGCAGGCATGCGCGGCAGGGCGACGAGGATGCGCGAGGCCCGGAGCGGGAGGAGTGTGAGCGGCCCTCTCAGGCGACCGCGTGCTCGACCCTCGCCGGCGCTCGCCGGCGACAGGAGCACTGCTGGTCCATACAGCCCGTCAGGGCGATCGCGATCACGGCCAAACCTTACGGGAGGCTGTTTGCCGCGTCAATGACCGGCGGCCGCCGGGGGAAGTGGAGCGGGAGACGGGGATCGAACCCGCGACATGCAGCTTGGAAGGCTGCCGCTCTGCCAGCTGAGCTACTCCCGCTCGGTTTCGTGCTCCACTACAGCGTCTAAC
>DASXVG010000092.1:0-6183 GCA_036504355.1 Candidatus Limnocylindrales bacterium | reverse complement strand
GGCCGCGCGCTACCACCGGCCGCTGTCGCTGATCCTCGTCGACCTCGACCACTTCAAGCGCTGCAACGACTCGCACGGGCACGCCTCGGGCGACCTCATCCTGCGCAACGTCGCGCAGCTGCTGGCGGCGAACGTGCGGACGGTCGACGTGGCCGGCCGCTACGGCGGAGAGGAGTTCCTGGTCGTCCTTCCGGAGACGGACCCCGACGCGGCGGCATCGCTCGCCGAGAAGCTCCGCCGGATCGTGGGCGGGACCGAGATGCGGCTGCCCGACGGCGAGGTCGTGTCGGTGACGCTCAGCGCCGGGGTCGCGGGCGGTCTCGGCGACGTCCTCCGGCTCGACGCGCTCATCCGCGACGCCGACGCCGCGCTCTACTCCGCGAAGGCGCTCGGGCGCAACCAGGTGTACGTGTTTCGCGAAACCGGTGACGAAGGGACGGTCCGTCGCGCGCCGATCACGGCCGAGGCGCGGTCTCGGGCCGTCGACGTGGGCAAGGCTGCGATGCTCGCCGCCCAGGATGCGCTCATCGGGACGCTCGCCGGGCGGCCGGAGTGGGCCGGGCGGCCGTCGACGATGATCGCCGACGCATCGGTCGCTCTCGCGCGCGCCATCGACCTGCCGGAGGGCGAGCTGGAGCGGATCCGGACGGCGAGCCTGCTCCACGACCTGGGCAAGCTCGCCATCCCGGAGGAGATCCTCGCCAAGCCCGGCGACCTCGCCGAGTCGGAGTGGCGGGTCGTCACGGAGCACCCGAAGATCGGCCAGGTCGTCCTCGAGCAGGCGGGAGCGCTCCGCGACGCGGCAACGATCGTCCTCCATCACCACGAGTGGTTCGACGGGCGAGGCTATCCGCATGGCCTCGCGGGCACCGAGATCCCGGTGGGCGCCCGCATCGTGTCGATCGTCGACGCGTACGAGGCGATGGTCAGCGGTCGGCCCTACCGCGACGCGATCTCGCACGAGGAGGCCATCGCCGAGCTGCGTCGCCAGGCGGGCGTCCAGTTCGACCCGGAGCTCGTCGAGGTCTTCGCGGACGTGTTCGGGGCGGGTGTCTCGTGGCTGCCGGGGACGACCGGCATCGGCGGCGGGCTGGCGTCGACCGCGCACGACCGCGCCCACCGGCACGAGATCGTCTCGAGCTCGCTGGACCTCACGATGGCGCCGCCGCGGCACCGGTCCACCCGCACCAACCCCGGCGGCCTCCGTGACGGCCGGACGACGGCAGAGGTCCACGACGCGGTCCACGAGCGTCGGCGCCGCGCCGGCTGACCTCGCTCGCGAGGCGCACGACTTTGTGTCTGCACGTTAGCCTCCTCGATCCGCGCCCGGGTTGACCGCTCAGAGGGTCCGCGCGAACGGGTCCCAGTCCGCCGGCAGCGGCGGCGCGACGTCGACGGTGCTCGTGACCTCGACCGGCGCGCCGCCATCGGCTGCCTCGAGCGTCGAGGCCATCGCGTCGAGGACGTGGAACGCGAGGGCTCCGGACGCCCGCTCCGGTCGGTCGGCCCGGATCGCCCGGGCGAGCTCGAGGACGCCGATGCCGCGACCGACCACCGGCTCGGGGAGCGTGATCGTCTCGACGCCCGACGCCCGGTGGACGACCAGGTCCCCGCCGAACGTGTTGGGATCCGGGACGACGAGCACGCCGTCCGCCCCGGACACCTCGAACAGCGTCCGCCGCACCGCGGAATCGAAGCTGAAGATGCTCGTCGCCGTGGCGCCACCCGCGAACTCGTACAGCGCGGCGACGTGGGTCGCGACCCGGACCGGGAACGACTCCCCGGCCCGCGGGCCGGATCCGATCACCCGGACGTCTCTCGCCCGACCGGCCGTCGCGCTGACCCGGGCGATCGGACCCAGCAGTGTCACGAGGCCCGTGAGGTAGTACGGCCCGAGGTCGAACAGCGGGCCCGCGCCGGTGTTGAACAGGAAGGCCGGGTTCGGGTGCCACGACTCCGGCCCCGGAGACTGGAGCAGCGTGAGCGCGGTCCCAGGCCGCCCGATGGCGTTCGACTCCAGGTACCGCCGCGCGCCCTGCAGCCCCGGGCCCAGGAACGTGTCAGGCGCGCCGGCGATCCGCCGCCCGGCCGCCGTTGCGGCCTGCAGGACGCCTCGACCAGTCGCCCGGTCGAGGGCGACCGGCTTCTCGCTCCACACGTGGCGGCCCGCCTCGAGCGCGGCGAGGTCCACGTCCGCGTGTGCCGCCGGCACCGTCAGGTTGACGACGAGCTCCACGCTCCCGTCGCGGAGCAGCTCCTCGGGCGACCCGGCTCGCGCGACCCCGAACGTGGCCGCCTGGGCGCGCGCCCGCGCGGGCTCGAGGTCCGCGACGAACCGGACCTCCAGGTCGGGGAACGCGGTCAGGTTCCGGAGGTACTCCGTGCTGATGTTCCCGGCGCCGATGAGCCCGACGCCGACCCGGCCGGAGCCCGTCACGCGTCCACGAGCTCGAGATAGGCCAGGCCCACCCCGAGGGCGTCGAACCGGTCGCCGCGTGTGTCGTCGAGCTCGAGGACCCGGAGGGCGTGCGGGGCGGCGGCGAGGATGGCGGCCACCGGGAGTCGACCTTGCCCGAGCGCCACCTGGTCGAGGGTCTCCGGCGTGAACGGGCCGTCCTTGAGGTGGAGCGCGACGACTCGAGCGCCCAGCCGCTCGAGGAGGGCGACCGGGTCCACCCCGCCGACGGCCGCCCAGTACGTGTCGACCTCGAGCACGACCGCCGGGTCGAGCCGCTCCGCCAGGCGCTCGAGCGCGCTCATCCCATCGAGCTCGGTGGCGAGCTCGTGCGCGTGGTTGTGGTAGCCGATCCGGATGTCGCTCGACGCTGCGAGCCCGGCCGCCTCGTTGAGCGCGTCGGCCACCGCCGCAACCTGGTCGATGCTCGCGAACCGCTCGAGGGCAGCGTATGGGTCGATGACCGTTCCCACACCGGCGGCCGCGGCCGCGTCCAGGATCGGTCCCAGCTCGCGCCCGATGACCCCCTGGTGGGCGGTCGGAGCCGCGAGCCCGGCTGCCGCGAGGGCCGAGGCGAGCCTCGGGCCGAACGCGACGAGGTCGTACGGCTCCACCCGGCGGAACCCGAGCGCGACGAGCCGCTCGAGCGTGCCCGGGAGGTCGGCCGCGAGGGCCTCCCGCACCGTGTACAGCTGGACGGAATGCGGCGTGTTCACGAGCGAGAGCGTACGCGCTCGAAGCGCCCATCGCGGAGCATGTAAAAGAAACTTGACATGATGTGCGCTCTGCTATACATTTCGAATGTCAACGATGTTTGACATTGGAGATTCGCCGATGACCTTCCTGGAGAAGAGCAACTGGGTTGTCCTCATCGTGGGGGTGCCGACGCTGCTCGCCTACGCCATCCTCGTCGTCCCGCAGCTGCTGACCCGGCCCATCGCCGAGGTCTCGTGGGTGCAGCCGATGATCGGCGCGATCGTCGGGTTCGTCGTCGCGAACGTCCTGGGCAACGTGGTCGCCGCGGCCACCAATCCCGCCGAGGCGGACATGAACGACGAGCGCGACCGGGAGATCGACCGGTTCGGTGAACGGGTGGGCAACTGGCTCCTCGTCGCCGGCGCGATCGTCGCGCTCGTCCTCGCAATGGCCGTCGCGGACCACTTCTGGATCGGCAACGCGATCTTCCTCGGCGGCATCGCGGGTTCGTTGCTCAGCTCCGTGACCAAGATCGCCGCCTACCACGGGCCGTTCCAGCGATGGTGAAGCCCACGCGCGTCACCAACTCGATCCGGACGCTCAGGTTCGCCAACGGGGAGATGACCCAGGCGGAGCTGGCGGAGCGGGTGGGCGTCACGCGCCAGACGATCATCGCCATCGAGCAGGGCCGGTACTCGCCCACGCTCGAGATGGCGTTCCGGATCGCAAGGGTCTTTGCCGTCCCGCTGGACGACGTGTTCCAGTACTCGGAGGAACAGTGATGCACACCATCTCCGAACCCTCGCAGCAGGCACCGTCCCTGCCGCCACGTTGGTTCATCCGCACGTTCTGGGTGGCACAGCGAGCCGTCTACTCGCTCACCGCGGGCCGCCTCGGCCTCCGGACGGCAGGCGCCGACCACCAGGGAATGCTGCGGCTCCACACGATCGGGCGCCGCTCCGGGGCGGAGCGGGCGGCCATCCTCGCCTACTTCGAGGACGGCGACGACCTCGTCACCATGGCCAGGAACGGCTGGGCGGACCCAGAGCCCGCCTGGTGGCTCAACCTCCAGGCCAACCCGGACACCACCGTCGACCTGCCGGGTGGCACGCGCGAGGTGCATGCCCGCGCCGCCGGCCCGGACGAGCGCCCCCGCCTGTGGGCCCGGTGGGCCGCCCTCGACGAGGGCCTCGACGAATACGCGTCCCGGCGGTCCCGCGAGACCGCCGTCGTGATCCTGTCACCGCGCTCCGCCTAGGGTCCGCGCGCTCCCCGCGGCACGACCACCGGAGCCAATTGCAGCAATCGAAAGAGAGAAGGACATGAACGGGAACACACGCACTGCAGCAACGACCCGCCGGGTGGACGCCCGAACGGATCGACGCGCCGCCGCCTGGATCGGCGTCCTGTACGTCATCGGCACGGTCACCCTCGCCCTGAGCGCGATCGTCACGAGTGGGGTCCTGTCGGGGGCCGACTACCTGGCCCAGGTCGCCGCGCAGCCCGATACGGTGGCCATCGGTGCCCTGCTCGTGCTCGTGGCGGGCTTCGCGCTCGCGATGGTCCCGGTCGTGTTCTGGCCGGTCGGCCGGCGCCACGACGAGACGCTGGCCATGGGCTACGTTGTCTTCCGCGGCGGGCTCGAGACGGTCGTCTACGTCGTAGGCGCGCTCGGGTGGCTCGTCCTGATCCCGCTCAGCTCGCAGCCGGACGCCCTGCCCCTCGCACGCCTCGTTCACACGACCGATGCCGTGCTCTGGGAGCAGGTCGGGATCGTCCCGTTCGCGCTCGGCGCGCTGCTGTTCTCCGCCCTGCTCTACCGTTCCCGCCTCGTGCCGCGATGGCTGTCCGCCTGGGGGCTCGTCGGGGCCGCCCTGTACCTCACTCCCGCGATCGGCGGCATGTTCGGGCTTTCGCTCGGCGTCCTGATGGCGCCGCTCGCGCTGCAGGAGATGGTGATGGCGGTGTGGCTCATCGCCAAGGGCTTCAGCGCGTCCGCTCTCACGGCATCGGCCGCCCCACGAACGTCGGCATCGACGGTCCCATCCGGCGCTGCCCCGGTCGCCTGGACCTGACCGGCACACGGGCGCACGCAACGGATGGACGTCGATCGGGTCGGGGCTCAGCGCGAACCGGCAACTGCCGCCCCGACCCCGCCCGGTCGACGTTTCCCGTCGGCGAGCGGAACGACCGCCCGAACTGGGACATCGACGTGCAGGAACCCGATGGCCTGCGGTCCCGGCTGCGGCGCGATCCGCTCCATCTGCGCGTACGCTGCGCTCGCGCTCCAGGGCCTCCAGTTCGCCGCGCTCATCCAGGGCCAGGTGGGCCTGGGCGCTCCAGCCAGTCACTTCGGAGGACGTCGATGGCCGTTCGCGTGGACCTGAACATCTCACTGGATGGGTTTGCGACAACGACCGACCAGACGCCTGAGAACCCGTTCGGGCACGACTGGTCGCGCCTGGTCGAGGCCTACGTCGGGACCCGCACGTTCCGCGCCCGGGTGCTGCACGAGACGTCGGGTGAGGGTACGACCGGGGTCGACGACCAGTACGCACAGGCGTACTTCGCCGAGATCGGTGCCGAGATCATGGGTGCGGGCATGTTCGGGCTTCACGTGGCCGGGGACGATCCGGACTGGCGCGGCTGGTGGGGCGACGAACCTCCGTTCCACGTCCCGGTGTTCGTCCTCACCCACAGGCCGCGCCCGCTGCTCGAGATGGCAGGCGGCACGACGTTCCAG
Source organism: Candidatus Limnocylindrales bacterium (assembly GCA_036504355.1). Classification (GTDB taxonomy): domain Bacteria; phylum Chloroflexota; class Limnocylindria; order Limnocylindrales; family CSP1-4; genus CAIXZV01. The sequence continues at coordinate 289 of DASXVG010000092.1, read as the reverse complement.
TTCCTCGCCGCGACACCACGTGAGGCGCTCGACCTCGCGTCCGCGGCCGCGGGCGGCAAGGACGTGCGGATCGGCGGCGGCCCGACCGTGGTCCGTGCGTTCCTCAAGGCGGGGCTGGTCGACCGGCTGCACGTCGCCATCGCTCCGATCCTGCTCGGGCGGGGTGTCCGGCTGTGGGACGACCTCCGAGGGTTCGAGGACGGCTACAGCGTCACGTCGGAGGTGGCCTCGAGCGGGACGACGCACCTGACCTTCTCGCGCTGAGTCCTGGTGTCAGCTTGGAGTCCCG
>DASXVG010000091.1:0-14485 GCA_036504355.1 Candidatus Limnocylindrales bacterium | reverse complement strand
GCGTTCGCGAGCGTGATCTGCGTCGCCTGGGCGAGCGCGAGCCGCTTTGCGGAGCGCTCCGGCTCGGCCGTGTCGACGACGCGCGCGTCGCGGTAGAACGCGTGGAACTGGGTCGCGAGCTCGGTCGCATAGGCCGTGATCGCCTGGGTCTCCTCCGCGCGGACCGCGTCCTCGACGACCTCGGGGAGCCGGGCGACCACCCGCACGAGCGCGGCCTCGGGCTCGCCTGAGAGCAGTCCTTCCACGCCGGCCGCGGGGGCCAGCCCAGCCTCGGCCGCCTTGCGCAGGATGGACGCGATCCGTGCGTGCGCGTACTGGACGTAGTACACGGGGTTGTCGGAGCTCTGCTGCTTCGCCTGCTCGATGTCGAAGTCGAACGCGACGTGCGCCGCGCGCGAGGCGAAGAACCAGCGGGCCGCGTCGGTGCCGACCGCGTCGAGCAGATCGTCCAGCGTCACGAACGTTCCCGCTCGCTTGGACATCGACACCTCTTCGCCGTCCACCACGAAACGCACCCAGCCCACGAGCAACACCTGGTAGTGGTCCGGGTCATAGCCCATGGCCTGGGCGGCGTTCCTGTTCCGCGCCACCGTCCCGTGGTGGTCCACGCCCCAGATGTAGATGAGGTGGTCGAAGCCCCGGCTGAACTTCTCGGTGACGTAGCCGATGTCGGCCGCGAAGTATGTGGGCCGGCCGTCCGAGCGGTAGATGACCCGGTCCTTGTCGTCGCCGAAGTCGGTCGAACGGAACCAGGTCGCGCCGTCCTGCTCGTAGACGTGGCCGCCCTGGCGGAGGCGCTCGACCGCGCGATCGACCCAGCCCTCGTCATGGAGCGACGCCTCGCTCTTCCAGACGTCGAAGCGGACGCCGAGCCTGGCCAGCGAGGCCTCGATGCCCTCGCGCACGCGGGCGCTCGCCCATGCCCCGACGACCTCGCCCGGGACCACGCCGTCGGCAGCCGATGCCGCCCAGACCTCATCCGGGAGCTCCTGCGCCAGGTCCTCCACGTAGGCGCCCTTGTAGCCGTCCTCGGGGACCGGCTCGCCCCGACGGACCGCAACCACGGAGTCGCCGAGGTGGGTGACCTGCGCGCCCGAATCGTTGAAGTAGTACTCGCGCGTCACGGTCTGCCCCCCAGCCTCGAGCACCCGGCACAGCAGGTCCCCCACGAATGCCCCGCGGGCGTTGCCGACGGTGAGCGGCCCCGTGGGGTTCGCGGAGACGAACTCGACATTCACGGCCCGCGGGTTCACGGCGGGGATGCGGCCCCACTGCGCGGGCGCGGCGAGGATCCCCGCGACGAGCCCCTCGTAGGCGGCGTCGGCGACCCGCAGGTTGAGGAACCCGGGGCGGGCGACCTCCGCGGAGGCGATGAGGGGGTTCGACTCGCCCGCATCGATCGCTTCAGCGAGCCGCTCGGCGATCTCCAGCGGGGCACGGCGCAACGGCCTCGCGAGCTTCATCGCGAGGTTCGTGGCCGCGTCGCCGAATGCGGCGTTTGCCGGTCGCTCCACCTCGACTGCGGGCGCTGCGGCGTCGTCCTCGACGGCAGGCAGGGACCCGTCCGCGACAGCCGCCCGCCAGGCCTCATCCACCGCGTCGCGGACCCGGGCACGGATCGCCTCGGGGCGTGCGACGGGATCGGCCGGGGTGGTCACGGGCGGCTCCTGGGGGACGGGCAGCTGGAGCGCCCATCGTACCGGCTGCGCCGCCGCAGTCGCGTTGGTGCCCGAGTGCACCGGATACGGCGGTCTGCTTAGTGTCACGTGCACGACAAGTGACGCAAAAGGGCTATGCAAGCCCCGGAAGTACTAGTACCTTTGGCCACCCGATGGGCCTCGTCCCAGCGGGATTCCGGCCTTCCGTGGGGGAGAGAGCCGGGCCAACAGAGGGTCCCCGAGACCCGGACGGGACGCACACGCCTGAGTGCGTCCCGTCCGTCCCCATCGACCAGGGGCCCCTCCGCGGTTGACGTCATCGTCGACGACCCGCTTCAGGCACGCGGCGCCGACTGCAACAGGACAGCTGATCGCAAGACAGCAGCTCAGGGAGAGACAGGGGACCATGAACAAGCACAGAATCGGAGCGCTCCTCGCCGCGCTGGCGCTGACGCTCACGTTTGCGGGCACGACGCTCGCGAACGGCACCATCATCTGGACCGGCAACGGCGTCACTGATGGCAAGTACCTCGAGGATTGCGCCGACGGCACCGGCATGCTGTGGATCCTCACGCCCGGCTCGTTCTCGGGAGGCACCCTGACGATCGTCGTGGACGGCGTGGCGCACACGTACTCGCCCGGCGAGTCGAACGGCAACAGCGATGGCTGGCGCTGGTGGATCGGCGACTACTTCGCCCCGGGTGACATCGACTCGGCGTCGGCTGAGTACACCGGCAGCGCGGTCGACTCGACCAAGCTCAAGGTGAGCCATGCCTGTGAGGGCACGACCACCTCGACGACGTCCGACGAGACGACCACGACGTCCGATGAGACCTCGACGACCTCGGATGAGACCTCCACGACCTCGAATGAGACCTCGACGACGTCCGACGAGACCTCCACGACGACCACGTCCGACGAGACCTCCACGACGACCACGTCCGACGAGACCTCCTCGACGACGACGACCACCGACGAGATCACGACGACGACGTCCAACGAGACGACGCCCGACGGCTCCGTCGAGGAGCTGACCCCGCCGTCCACGGACGCGCTCGCGCAGCAGACGTCCTCGAGCACGGTCTCGACCGGCCTGCTCCTGGTCCTCGCCGGCATCCTCGCCGCCGCCCTGGTGGTGATCCCGGCCGCGGCCCGCAGCCGCCGGTAACGCTGGCTCGGGTGCCCGCCGCCGTGGCGGGACCCCTACCCTGAACTGACAACGACCCGGTGGGTTCGCCCGCCGGGTCGTTTGCTGTCCGCCGAAGGTCCTGGTACTGCCGTACTCGGACGGATGGGGCAGGACCTTCGTTGACCGAGCGCAACGGAAGCCACGCCGGACGCACGGAAGTGTGCGGTTATGGCAGGTCCGAGGACGTACCTGGGTACTGGACGACCCGGTACCCGTCCAGCAGGATGGAGTGGCACCGCGACAACAGGCACGCGGTACCTGGCAGGGACGTCCGTCGGACAGACCGGCCGCGACCCAGCGATAGGAGACGGGGACCACATGAACAAGCATCGAATTGGGGCGCTGGTCGCCGTGGGGGCCATCGGTGTTGCCCTCATCGCGCCGGCCACGGTCTCGGCGACCAAGCCGGACGACCTCCACAAGGTGACGATCTGCCACCGCACGAACAGCGTCACGAAGCCGTACGTCGTCATCGATGTCGACGAGGCCTCGGTCGACGGTGACAACGGGAACGACAACGGCCAGGGCGATCACCTGCTGGAGCACCTCGGCGACGCGTTCGACTTCACGGCAGATCCCGACGTCAAGTACCCCACGCCGCGCAACGGCGACCAGTGGGGCGATATCATCCCGCCGTTCTACAACGACGGCCAGACCCTCACGGGCTACCCGTCGCTGAACTGGGACGGGACGGGCATGGCGATCTTCTACGCCGGCTGCGGCCAGCCGGAGGAGACGACCACCACGACCTCTGACGAGACCACGACCTCCGACGAGACGACGACTTCGGACGAGACGACGACTTCGGACGAGACCACGACGACGTCCGACGAGACGACCACGTCCGATCAGTCGACGACCTCCGACGAGACGACAACCACGTCCGACGAGACCTCGACGACAACCACCGACGAGATCACCACGACCACGTCGAACGAGACGACGCCCGACGGCTCGGTCGAGGAGCTCACGCCCCCGTCGACCGACACCATCGGCCAGCCGACCACGAGCTCGACCGTCTCGACGAGCCTGCTGCTCGTCCTGGCTGGAGTCCTCTCGACCTCGCTGGTGGTCATCCCCGCGGCGGCCCGCAAGCGCCGCTAGCCACCTCGACCCGGCGGCCCGCCAACGAACGGCGGGTCATCGCCGGCCCACATCGCACTCGCAACGGCCCGGAGGGTTCGCCCGCCGGGCCGTTCGCTGTCTTTCGCCGTTCAAGGCGTGCGCATCGGGAAGGAATCGGGGGCCCCTCGGTACTGGACCGGAAGTACTAGGGAGGAGAGGATGGGTCCCCCAGAAGTCCCTGGGACCCACTGGGTGCCCCCAGCGCACCGGTTGTCGTGGGTCGGGCCCGGTCGCGTGAGGTTAAGGCCGCTTTAGGGCAATACCGATGTACTGGACGCCGATGGTCCCTTGGCGCACGATCATGATCCCCCGGCGCAGGCTCGGGGGAAGCACTCATCGGCGACAGCCCACCGCTGATCGTCCAGCAGCACCAAATCGGGGAGAGAAGAGAGCAACCATGAAGTTCTATCGCATCGGCACACTGATCGCCGCGGGCGCGCTGGGCGTTGCCCTGATGCCGTCGCTCGCACTGGCGACGCCCGAGGTGGACCCGGGCGTCCACAAGGTCGACATCTGCCACCGCACGAACAGCGTCACCAATCCGTACACCTTGAACAACGTCGACAAGGCGTCGGTGGACGGATCCGAGACGAAGCAGAACGAGGACCACTACAGCCACACCGGCCCGGCCTTCGACTTCACCGGCGACCCGGACGTCCTCTACCCGACGCCGCGCAACGGGGACCAGTGGGGCGACATCATCCCGCCGTTCTACGACGACGGCGTCACGCTGGGTGACTGGGAGCCGCTGAACTGGAACGAGACCGGCATGGCGATCTTCTATGCCGGCTGCAACATCCCGGAGATCACCACGACAACGACCTCCGACGAGACCACGACAACGACCTCCGACGAGACCACGACGACGACCTCCGACGAGACGACCACGACGACGACCTCCGACGAGACCACGACGACCGACGAAACGACGACCACGGACGAGATCACCACGACCACGTCGAACGAGACGACGCCCGACGGCTCGGTCGAGGAGCTCACGCCCCCGTCGACCGACACCATCGGCCAGCCGACCACGAGCTCGACCGTCTCGACGAGCCTGCTGCTCGTCCTCGCGGGCATGCTCTCGGCCGCCCTGGTGGTCATCCCCGCCGCGGCCCGCAAGCGCCGCTAGGACCCGAACCCGGCGGCCCGCCCCGGACGGCGGGCTCCAGGACCCAGGGACCGCACGAAACGACCCGGAGGCTTCGCCCCCGGGTCGTTCGCCGTGTCCCGGCGAGCAGCGTCAGCCGGGGAGGATGCGGAAGGGGAAGTACGCGATGAACCCGACGACATACAGCGCGAGGTACGACCACAGCACGAAGCGCGGCAGCTTCGAGCGCAGGAGCAGGATCGCGATCGCAGTCGCCACCGCTGGGACCATCGGCAGGAAGTAGTAGATGTACATGATCCGGTTCGAGATCACACCGAGCAGCGCGTAGGGCAGCCAGTTCCCGGCGGCCCACGAGACCGCCCACACGGCCGCGCCGTCGCGGCGGCGCCAGGCGAACCAGATCGTGAACAGCATCGCGATCGGGATGGCGCCGGTCATCAGTTCGTTCATCGCGCCCCGGAAGTCGATCCGCGCGACCCGTGACACCAGGTTGTCGCCTGACTTCACCGAGACGTCGGTCCGCAGGTACTGGATCTGGCAGTCGTTGACCGGCCATTGCCACGGGCGGCTGTCGGCCTTCGGGCAGATCCCGACCGTGCCGACCGGCTGATTGAGCCGGGCGCCGTAGGTGACCATGTGGGTGATGTGCTCGAACGGGTTCTTGAACTCGGACCACTTCGAGTCGAGCACGGCGAGGCCGCCGACGAACAGCACGAGGCTGAGCACCGTGAACACGACGGGGCCGCCAAGCTGGCGGACGTGGATCCGGCGCTCGGCCCACCAGCCGGGCGCGACCTGGAACAGCCACAGCAGGAGGATCGCGCCGATCGCGTACAGCGCCGTGAGCTTGACCAGCAGGCCGATCGCCATCAGGAGTGCCGCGAGGATCCAGCGTTTGCGAAGGGCCAGCCACGAGGCGACCAGGGCCGGCGCGAGCGCCATGATGTCCAGCACGCCGATCCGTGCATGGACCATGGACAGGTTGTCCAGCGACACGAGGAACACCGCCAGCAGCGCGAGCCACGCCGATCCGCCCGCAGCCCTGATCGTCAGCCACAGGGCCATGAGGACGATCATCCCTGCGACGACGCTCGGCATCCGCCAGCCGATGCCGTTGTCACCGAAGACGGTCATCGAGCCCGCCATCAGCAGCTTGCCCAGCGGCGGGTGCTCCTGGTTCGGGTCGAGGTACTTCTCCCGGTCGCCGTACTTGCCGCCCTCGGGAATGTCGGTGCCGAGGATCACGCGCGCCGCGTTCACGTAGTACGCCTCGTCGAAGATCGTCGAGCCCTTCGGCAGGTCGAGCCAGATCACGCGCATCACGAACGAGAAGATCAGCAGCAGCCCGAGGAGGACGTGCGGATCGCGCAGGCTCTCCGTCGAGCTGCGCAGGACGGTGGCGGTGGGGGCGACCCATGCGGGCATCGGGCGGTGCCACGGCTGCCGCCGGGGATCGGCAGCCGGATCCGCGGCCACGGGGTCGGGACCGAACGCGGGATCGCGGTGTGCCGTTTCGACGGAGGTCGGCTCCGGTGGCGCCAGACCTTCCGCGCCCGGCTCACCGTGCCACCGCGGCTCGGCGTCGGTTGGGGTGTCGTCGATCGGTCCGGGTGCCGAGTCCATGCTCCTCCTGTCGGGTCGCGCGCAGCGTAGCCGAAGTGCCCGCGTCGCCCAGCATGGTGCACCGGCGCGCCACGCACCCTGGTACCAGGGTCCCAGGCGGGAGCCCAGGACCATCGGTCAGACGTCGAGGATCGTCCCCGGCCACACGAACGAGACCGGGCCGTCGTATCCCGCCCGGACGGATGCCACGGTCTCGTCGGCGTCGTAGCCCATCTGGAGGTGGGTGAGCAGCACCCGGCCCGCGTTCGAGGAGGCAGCGATCGAGGCCACGGACGGCCCGTCGAGGTGCGCGACGCCGGCGGGGATCGGCCCGGGACCGAAGGACACCTCCGTGAGCAGCGTGTCGCCGGGCTCGATGAGTGGTCCCAGGTCTGCGGCACGACCGCAATCGCCGCTGTAGACGAGGCCCGGGCCGCCGGCGGCCGGTGCGACCCGCATCGCGTAGCTCTCCGCCGTGTGTCGGACGAGTCCGGCCCGCAGCCGCAGCGAGCCGATCACGCGCTCGTCCACGCCCAGCCGCTCCGTGTCCAGCGCCTCCGCGCTGAAGCCGGGCTGGTCGTGCAGGCCGTCCAGGCGATCTGCCAGGCCGGCCGGTCCGAGGACGCGGACGCGGCGGGGCGGCCGATGCTCGTAGCGCAGGTAGTGGCGCAACGGCACCAGGTCGATGTAGTGGTCCGGGTGGAGGTGGCTGATCGCCACGCCCGAGAGCTCCGTCGGGTCGATCGCCGCGAACAGGCGCGGCAGCGACCCCTGGCCGAGGTCGAGCAGGAGGTGCGTCGCGCCGTCGCTCACGAGGTAGCACGCGCCCGTGGCGCCCGCCCGGTCCGTGTATGCCGGCCCGGCCCCCAGGACCGTGAGGCGCATGCGTCCCTCCTGCGTGTCCGGGGGAGCGTACCCGGGCAACGGCACCCGTGCGGAGTGAATGGGAACGGCTCAGGCGTGGCGCGGCAAGCGGAGCATCACCGCTCCGCTGTCAGGGCTTGCCGTTCGTCTCGCCCTGGTGGCCCCCGCCACCGGCGCCCGGGGACTTCGAGGGCTTCGGCTGCGCCGTTGCCGTGGGGGCCTGGGTCTTCGCGGGCTTCGGCTCCCTGGACGGCTTCGCGCCCGGATCGGCCGGCTTGCCACCCTGGGCGCCGCCGGCGTTCCCGTGCGAGCCGCCGCCGGTCCCCGCGCCTCCACCGGTCCCCGCGCCGCTGCCACCGGTCCCGCCGCTTGTCGCCGGCGGCGTGCCCGCGGCCTGCAGGCGCTGGATGACCGCGCTGCTCCGGGCGATGGCATTCTCGATGCCCGCCCGGGCATCATCCGGGACGCGAGTCAGGAGGTCCTCGAGGATGGCCATGTGGAACTGGACCGCGGCCAGCGCGCGGGCCGCGGGGCCGCCGGTGGACTCGTCGAGGTCGTCGAGCGCGGACAGGTAGGCTGTGACGGCCGCGGACACCGCGCCCGGATCGTCCTTCGCCACGCCCTCCACGATCTCGGCAAGCCGACCCTGTGCGAGCGCGAGCTCCGTTTCGAGGCGTGCCTGAGGATCCGCGGGAAGCGTCAGCTCCTCGAGCGCGGCCCGGGCGGCGTACAGCGGTCCGCCGGCTCGCGAGGTCGCGAATGCGGCGGTCCCGATGAGGAGTCCCGCGAGCGCAGCGGCGGCGCACGATGCGCCCAGCCGTCGTGCGCCCCAGCCGGCGAATGGACCGCGCAGGCGTCGCGACGCGGGCGCAGCAACGAGGGGCTGCGAGGCCGTCGCGGCTGGCGCCGCGAGCCGCTCACGCCACGCCCGCTCCATGAGCTGGGAGCGGGCGCGCTTCGACTGGGCCGCGCTCGGATCGAGTCGCAACCGCGCGTAGCGCTCCATCTTCCGCTCGAGCTCCTCGCCCGCACGGACCTCCAGCTCTGTCATCCAGTCCTCGTTCACCGGGTGGTCCCCGAGACCCGGCCAAGTGCATCGATGTCGGGCGCAATGCCCAGCTCCCGGCGCAGCGCCGCGATGGCCCGGAACTGGAGACCGCGGACGGTCCCCTCCTGCCGGCCCATGGCCTCGGCCGCCTCCTTCGCGGACAGTCCCGCGAAGAACCGCAGCTCGACGGCCTCGCGCTGTTCCGGCGTCAGCCGCCGCAGCGCATGCGCGATGCTGTCCATCTCCTGCCGGAGGACCGCCAGCTCGTCGGGCCCATGGTCGTCGGTGGACTTGTCCACGATGACCTCGAGGTCGACGTGCTCCCTGCGGGTCCGGACGTGATCGATGACGACATTCCTGGCCAGCCTGAACAGCCAGCCCCCGAAGGGGACGCCCCGTTGCTCGTAGCGCGGGAGTGCCTCCAGGGCCTTGACGAAGACGAGCTGCGCCAGGTCCTCCGCGTCGCTCGGGCGGCCGACGCGGCTCGCGACGTAGCGATAGACCGGCCCGTAGTACACGTCGAAGAGGGACCCGAATGCCTCCGGATCACCGGCCTTCGCCGATGCTACGAGACGTTCGACCGCCTCGTCGTCGATCGTCATAACGATCCGTGGACCCCCGTGTTAGGGCTCTCGCCCTGCCTCCGCCTTCGCTCGTGCCATCGGCACCTGGATGCGTTCGGCCCCCCGCCGGAACGTGATCGCGTCGAATCCGGCGCGCGTCGCGTGACGATACGCCTCCGCGAGCCCGTATGCGAACCACTCCGTTCGGTGTGCGTCGCTGCCGATGGTCACGTGTCGGCCGCCCAGCTCGCGGTAGCGCTCGACGATCGCGGCGGACGGATAGGTCTCGCGCGGGAGCTGGCGCAGGCCGGACGCATTGACCTCCAGCGCGGTCCCGGTCTCGATCATCGCCTTCAGGACCGGCTCGTACAGCTCGGGAGCGGCAGCGAGGTCCGCAGGCATCACGTGAGGGACGAGATAGCGCTTCACGAAGTCCATGTGGCCGATCGTGTCGAACAGGCCCGACCGGGCTGCCCCGATGACGTCGTCGAAGTACGGGGCCACGACCTCGGCGAGCGGGCGCCCCGCCACGAACGTGGCCACGTTGGACGCCTTGTACGGGGAAACCGCGCTGATGTGCACCGACCCGATGACGAAATCGTGCGGGTGTCGCCGGAGCCAGCCCCGGATGTCGTCCTCGTATGCGCGCTCGTACGTGACCTCCACGCCGAACCGGATCGCGAGGCCGCGACCGGCCCAGCGCTCGGCGGCCCTGCGAACGTCCCGCTCCCGATCTTCGAACGACACGAACCCGTAGGCAGGCATCGTCGGGTCGAAGTCGACGTGGTCGGTGATGGCGATCTCGGCGATCCTGCGCTCGAGCGCCAGCGAGCAGTACGCGTCGAGCATCGCGTTCGCGTCGGGCGAGTGGATGGTGTGCAGGTGCGTGTCGAGGGGCAGGTCGCGCGAGTCGCCGAGCCCGGCCGCGACGCCCGCGAGGAAGACGTCCCGCTCGACGTCCGCGCGCTCGCGCGTGTCGGCGGGATCGGGATGCCCGAGGGAGAGGTCGCTCACCCGCTGATGACGCCCAGCTCGTGGCCCACGGTGTCGAACGCGGTCAGCGCGCGGTCGAGGAGGTCGTCCGTGTGGGCGGCGGTCACGATCGTCCGGATCCGGGCGCGGTCGAGCGCCACGGTGGGGAACACGACCGACGTCCCGAACACGCCCTCGTCGAACAGCCGGTTCGAGAACCGGATGGTCAGCTCGGAGTCGCCCAGGATCACGGGCGTGATCGGCGTCTCGCTCGTCCCGATGTTGAACCCCAGCCGCGCGAGCTCGGCCTTGAACCGGCGGGTGTTGGCCCACAGCCGCTCGAGGAGCTCGGGCTCCTCCTGCATGATCCGGATCGCCTCGCGACAGGCGGCGGCCACGGCGGGCGGATGGCTCGTCGAGAACAGGAACGGCCGTGCCCGCTGGACGAGGATGTCTCGCAGCGCCTGCGAGCCGGCCACGTAGCCGCCCAGGACGCCAACCGCCTTGGACAGCGTCCCGACCTGGATCGCGACCCGCCCATCCAGCCCGAAGTGGTTGACGGTCCCGCGACCGTCCCTGCCCAGCACGCCGCTCGCGTGCGCGTCGTCGACCATCACGGCCGCGCCGAACTGCTCTGCGGCGGCCACGATCCCGGGCAGCGGAGCGATGTCCCCGTCCATCGAGAACACGCCGTCGGTGACGACGAGGATCAGGCGGTACGGGGCGCCCGCGCCGTCGCGGCCCTTCGTGGTCGCCTCGGCCAGGACCTCGCGCAGCGAGTCCACGTCCGCGTGCTTGAACACCTTGCGCGGTGCCTTGGACAGCCGCATCCCGTCGATGATCGACGCGTGGTTCAGCTCGTCCGAGACGATGAGGTCGGTCTCGCCGGTGATCGTGGGGATGACGCCGGTGTTGGCCGTGAACCCGGACTGGAACGTGAGCACGGCCTGGGTGTGCTTGAACGTCGCGAGATCCGCCTCGAGCTCCTCGTGGAGGGTCATGGTCCCGGCGATCGTGCGCACCGCGCCGGAGCCGGCCCCGAACTGCTCCACCGCCTCGATGGCCGCGCGCCGCATCCGCGGGTGGTGGGTGAGGCCGAGGTAGTCGTTCGACGACAGGCTGATGACCCGCCGCTCGTCGATCGAGACGATCGGTCCCTGGGCGCTGCTCATCACGCGCAACGGCCGGTAGAGGTGGCGCTCTCGGAGCGCGGCCAGCTCCTCGTCGATGAAGGCGAGCGGGTTCGGGCGCGATGTCGTTGCCATGTCAGTCCCTCACGCGGTCCAGTCGAGGATGACCTTGCCGGAGTCGCCGGATCGGGCGGTGGCGAAGGCCGCCTCGTGCTCGCGGAACGGGAAGCGGTGCGTGATCGCGGGCGTGATGTCCAGGCCCGACTGGAGCATCACCGTCATCTTGTACCAGGTCTCGTACATCTCCCGGCCGTAGATGCCCTTCACGGTCAGCATCTTGAACACGATCTCGTTGACGTCGATGGGGATCTCCTCGGTGGGGATGCCCAGGATCGCGATGCCGCCGCCGTGGGCCATCGAGCGGATCGCCGACCGGAGCGCCTGGGGGTTGCCCGACATCTCCATCACGACGTCGAAGCCCTCGACCATGCCGAGCTCCGTCTGGACGTCCGCGAGCGAGCGCTCGCGCGGGTCCACGGCGACCGTGGCGCCCATCCGCTCCGCGAGCGCCCGCCGCACGGGATTGGGCTCGCTCACGACGACGAACCGCGCGCCGGCGTGCTTCGCGACAGCCGTCGCCATCAGGCCGATGGGCCCGGCTCCGCTCACGAGGACGTCCTCGCCCAGCACGTTGAACGCGAGCGCCGTGTGGACCGCGTTCCCGAACGGGTCGAAGATCGCGGCCACGTCTTCGTCCACGCCCGGCCAGTGATGCCACACGTTGGTCATCGGCAGGACGACGTACTCCGCGAAGGCGCCGTCCCGGCCCACACCGAGGCCCACCGTGTGCGCACACAGGTGGCGACGCCCGGCCATGCAGTGGCGGCACAGCCCGCAGGTGACGTGGCCCTCCCCGGAGACGATGTCGCCCTCGGCGAAATCGGACACGTTGGCACCGACCTCGATGACCTCGCCCATGAACTCGTGACCCGCCACCAGCGGCGGGTGGATCGTTCGCGCGGCCCACGGGTCCCACGACTCGATGTGCAGGTCCGTGCCGCAGATCCCCGTCTTGCGGACGCGGATGAGCACGTCGTTGATGCCGACCTGCGGGTCGGGAACGGTCTCGAGCGAGAGGCCCGGGCCGGGCGCGGTCTTCACGAGAGCGAGCATCGGGGCCTCTCCTCGGTGTGCCGCCGCTCTCCGGTGCGCGGCGCGTCAGGCGTCGCGGCGGGGATCGTCGGTCCAGTCAACGACGGGATTCTCCACCACGCCGATGCCCTCGATCTCGCACCGGACGCGGTCGCCGGGCACGAGAAACACCGGCGGGTCGCGGAACACGCCGACGCCCGCGGGCGTGCCGGTGATCACGAGATCACCGGGGTCGAGCGTGATCTGCTGCGAGATGTAGCTGATGAGCCGGGGGACGGAGGAGAGCAGATCGGCCGTATTCCCGTCCTGCATCAGCACTGGCACACCGGCGCCGTCGCCGTGGCCGGGGATGCGCCAGGAGCGGATGCGCAGGCCCGCGGCGGGATCCACCTCGTCGGGGGTGACGAAGACCGGGCCGATCGGCAGGAAGGTGTCGCTGCCCTTTGCCCGCAGCCACTGGCCGTCGCCCTTCTCGCCTTCGCGCAGCGCCTGGGGGGTGCCCTGCCAGTCCCGTGCGCTCACGTCGTTGGTGACCACGTAGCCGGCGACGCAGGAGAGCGCGTCCTCCTCGCGCACGCGCCTGGCGCGCCGCCCGATGACGACGCCCAGCTCCACCTCGAGGTCGAGGGCCTGCGTGCCCGGGGGACGGACGATCGCGTCACCGTCGCCGATGATCGTGTTGGCGAACTTCGCGAACAGCAGCGGACGCAGGGGCGTCGCCCGCCCGCCCTCCGCGACGTGACCGCCGTAGTTGAGCCCGACGCACACGATCTTCCCGGGGTGCTGGACCGCCGCGATCGGACGGCGCCGCTCCGGGTCGATGCGCGTCGCCCCCTTCCGGACGGCGCGCCGGATCGTTGCCTCGAGGCCGGCCCGCCACCCGTCCACGTTGACGACGCAGCACACGGACTGCCAGGTGAGCATCGAGCGGTCGCGCTCGTGCTTCTGGAGCTGCCCCGCGGTCAGCAGCTCCCCGTCGACGAGCGCGCCCAGCCGGTCATCGCCGCGGCGGTCCTGGTGCGCGTAGAGCCGCATCGGACGGCTAGCTTGCCGCCGGGCTCGGGCTGGGCTCCACGCTGGGGCTGGCCGATACCGACGCCTGCGGGCTCGGAGCGGCGGACGCGCTCGCGGACGGGCTCGCCTCGACCGATGCGCTTGGCTCCGGGCTGGCCGACGGCGGGTTGCACTGGGGCTCCGGCGGAGTGATCCACTGGCCGTCGGGCGAGACGCGTTCGCCGTCCTTGAGGAAGAAGTCATACGCGAGCTGGGTGTCGAGCGTGTCCATGTACAGCACGCGGTTCCAGACCAGTGCCGCGAACTTCGTGGGCATCTGCTCGAACCGGGCAACGACCGGGCCCACGACGCCCGCCGGGATCTGGCAGATCGCGCTGGTCGGGAAGCCGACGCTGAAGGCACGCAGGGTCTGGAGGGTTGCGTCATCGCAGGCGCCCTTGTCGCAGGAGTACAGGAGCACGAGGCCGCCGTGCTCCAGGTTGTGCACCCAGCCGGTGGGGGAGCTGTTGTCGTCCGGCCCGTAGACCTTGGGCTGGAGCGGTCCGTAGCCGGAGCGGTTGACGTGCTTCCCGGACGCGGGCGGACACACCGGGTACGTCACCTTCTCGCCGGAGTTCACGTGCTGGTTGCCCATGTCCGGCTGGATCTGGCCGATCTCGCCGGAGGCGGCGGGCTTGACCGTGTCGATCGTGGTGCAGGCGAAGGTCGGCGCCGCGGCCGAGGTGAACACGAATGCGCTGACACCGACCACGACCGCGATGACGGCGGCCGCGATGATCGGCGTGCGGAACCGCTGGAGCGTTGTCTGCTCCTCGTAGCGGCGGCGCTGCGACGACCGGCGGCCCGCTCGCGGCGAGCCGGCGGGCCCGGTGGACGGCTTGCGGCCGGAGGTGCGGCCGGCGGAAGCGCCCCCGACGGGCCGCTTGGTCGAGTCTGTCAAGGCTTGCTGCTCCGTGCGGTTCGGCGACGCTCGGGACGGTCGATCGCCGTCTGACGCCGAGCGCGCTGCCCGACGCTCCGCGAAGGGTAGCGGCAACCGCGTCGCCGCGCGATCGTG
>DASXVG010000090.1:0-7117 GCA_036504355.1 Candidatus Limnocylindrales bacterium | reverse complement strand
TGGTCGCCGGACGGCTCCAGGATCGCCTACTGGAGCGCTGGACCTGTCGTCGCCAACGTGGCGGAGGTCCTCGAAGGCGTCCCGTCGCTCACCCCGGTGTTCGCACGGACGACCAAGTCGTGCGCGGAGTCGGCGGACATGACCGGCAAGGCAACCTGCTTCCCGGCAACGTGGTCGCCTGATGGGACGAAGCTGCTGGCGCCGGACATCGCGGGCGCGGGCATCCTCATTGCGCCGGCGGACGGGACGGGCACTCCGTTCATGATCCGCCTCCAGACGGCGAGAGGCTTCGACATCCACCCCGCCTGGCAGCCCCTGCGCTGAGCTCGGGCGGCGCGACTCCGTGGCGTGGAGTCGTGCCGCCGCCCCGTCCCGTCGGCCCGTGCCGACGGGCCGAAGGACCCGCGCCGGACGGGTTGCCCGGGCTAGAATGCGGGCATGGCCCATCGAGTGACCCTGATCCCCGGCGACGGGATTGGCCCGGAGCTGGCGGAGGCAACCCGCCGCGTCCTCGACGCCTCGGGCGTCGCGTTCGACTGGGAGGTCCAGGACGCCGGTGAGGGCGTCATGGCCCAGTACGGGACCCCGCTCCCGGACCACGTCCTGGAGTCGATCCGGCGCAACAAGGTCGCCCTCAAGGGCCCGATCACGACGCCCGTGGGCTCCGGGTTCCGGAGCGTGAACGTGACGCTCAGGCAGGTGCTCGGGCTGTACGCGAACCTCCGCCCCGCCCGCTCGATCAAGGGGCTCGAGACGCGCTACGACGACGTTGACCTCGTGATCGTGCGCGAGAACACCGAGGACCTGTACGCCGGCATCGAGCACATGGTCGGCCCCGACGCGGCGGAGAGCATCAAGATCATCACCCGGGCCGCCTCGGAGCGGATCGCCCGGTTCGCCTTCGAGTACGCCGTGGCGAACGGAAGGCGGAAGGTGACCGCGGTCCACAAGGCGAACATCATGAAGCTCTCGGACGGCCTGTTCCTCGAGAGCTGCAGGACGGTCGCGGCGGACTACGACGGCAGGATCGAGTTCGAGGACCGGATCGTCGACAACATGTGCATGCAGCTGGTGCAGAAGCCCGAGCTGTACGACGTCATGGTCCTGCCGAACCTGTACGGCGACATCGTGTCCGACCTGTGCGCCGGCCTCGTCGGAGGGCTGGGCGTCGCCCCGGGGGCCAACATCGGCATCGAGGCGTCCGTGTTCGAGCCGGTGCATGGCTCCGCGCCCAAGTACGCCGGCCTCGACAAGGCCAACCCCACCGCGCTGATCCTCTCAGGCGTGCTCATGCTCCGCCACCTCGGAGAGCAGGACGCCGCCGTGCGCGTCGAGACGGCGCTGCGCGAGGTCATCGCCGAGGGGACGCGCACCACCTACGACCTCGGCGGCTCCACGGGTACCGCGGGCTTCGCCGACGCGATCATCGAGCGGCTCGGCGTGTCCGCCGGGACCGCGTCCTAGGCCGCCCGAGCGGTCACAGGTCCAACGGAGGCTGCATGCTCCTGCGCTATCGGGGCAGCGAAGGGATGCTCGCGTGGGCGTTCCACCGCATCTCGGGGGTGGCGATCTGGGCGTTCATCCTGCTCCACGTCCTCGACATCTGGCTGGCGGGCGTCAACCCGAAGCTCTATGACGAGGTCCTGCAGGTGTACGCGAGCCCGATCGGTCGGGTCCTGGAGTCGCTGCTCGGCGCGGCGCTGCTGTACCACGCCCTCAACGGCCTCCGGATCATCATCATGGACTTCTGGCCCTCGATGACCCGCTACCACAAGCAGCTGTGGTACGCGAACTGGATCCTGTTCGCGGTCATCGGCCTGCCGATCCTCATCCAGATCATGGCGCCGGCCTTCGGGTTCGCGCCGCCGTTCACCTTCGGGGGTGGGTCATGAGCACCCGCGCGACCCGTTCCGGCAGTGCCCGGCCCACCGGCAGCGGCTGGGAGCTCGCGATCTGGTACCTGATGCGGCTCACCGGCCTGGGGCTGTTCGTGACCGCCCTCGCGCACTACATCATCGTCCACTTCCTGTACGACCCGTCGAGCCAGAAGGCCCAGTGGATCACCGACGAGCGCTGGGGCAACATCGCCTGGCGGACCGCGGACTGGCTGATGCTCGCGTTCGTCGTGTTCCACGCGTTCATGGGTCTCCGGATCGTGATCGGCGACTACACCAGCGGCCGGCTCCGCTTCTTCATGACCATGCTCCTGTACCTCGGGGCGGTCGTGATCTTCGCGCTCGGGACGATCGCCGTGGCCACGTTCCCGTTCCCGGTCAAGCCATGATCCGCGACCACGACGCGCTCATCGTCGGGGCCGGCGGCGCAGGCCTGTGGGCCGCGCTCGAGCTGGCCAGGGCCGGGGTGGACTCGGCCGTCCTGACGAAGCTCTACCCGACCCGCTCCCACACCGGCGCCGCCCAGGGCGGCGTGTGTGCCGCCCTGGGCAACCAGGAGGAGGACCACTGGGAGTGGCACATGTTCGACACCATCAAGGGTGGCGACTACCTCGTCGACCAGGACGCCGCCGAGGTCCTCGCGCGCGAGGCGGTGGAGACGGTCATCGAGCTCGAGCACATGGGCCTGCCGTTCAACCGCACGCCCGACGGCAAGATCGACCAGCGCCGGTTCGGCGGCCATACCCGCAACTACGGCGAGGGCCCGGTCATGCGGGCATGCTTCGCCGCAGACCGGACCGGGCACATGATCCTCCAGACCCTCTACCAGCAGTGCGTGAAGCACGGGGTCAAGTTCTACGACGAGTACCACGTCGTCGATCTCGTGACCGAGGGCGGCGACCTGGGCGATGGCGGGCGGGCGGCCGGCGTGGTCGCGTACCGGATCGCGGACGGCGAGCTGGTCACGCTGCGTTCCAAGGCCGTGCTCCTCGCCACTGGCGGCTTCGGCCGGATGTTCCGGGTCACCTCGAACGCGTGGAGCCTGACTGGGGACGGCGTCTCGCTGGCATATCGCCACGGCGTGCCGATGCAGGACATGGAGTTCTACCAGTTCCATCCGACGGGCATCGTCGGGATCGGGATCCTCCTGTCCGAGGCGGCGCGCGGCGAGGGCGCGTACCTGCTCGACAACGACGGCTTCCGGTTCATGGAGCGCTACGCGCCCAAGCTCATGGAGCTCGCACCGCGGGACATGGTCAGCCGGGCGATCCACCAGGAGATCCGCGCGGGGCGCGGCATCGACGGCAAGGATTACGTGTACCTCGACGTCCGTCACCTGGGGCGCAAGAAGATCGACGAGAAGCTCCCGGACATCACGGACTTCGTGCGCGTCTACCAGGGCATCGAGCCGTACACGGACCCGATCCCGATCCAGCCCACGGCGCACTACGCGATGGGCGGGATCCCCACCAACCTCGTGACCCAGGTCACCCGGGACGCGGCGAACACCGTGGTCCCCGGCCTGTATGCGGCGGGCGAGGCGGCGTGCGTGTCTGTCCACGGCGCCAACCGCCTGGGCACGAACTCGCTGGTCGACCTGCTGGTCTTCGGTCGGCGGGCGGGACGCCAGATGGCGCGCGACCTCCGCGGGCAGGACATGCCGGAGGTCGACGAGGCGGTCGTGGAGCCCGCGCGGGCGGAGCTGGAGGCCCTGCGGAGCCGCGCGAAGGGCGAGCGCAAGGAGGCGATCCGCACCGAGCTCGCGGACGTGATGATGGACGACGTCGGCGTCTATCGCGATGCCACGGGACTCGAGCGCGCCCGGACCAGGGTCGCGCAGCTCCGCGAGCGATACCGGAACGTCTCCGTCGACGACAAGGGGACCACGTTCAACACCGACCTGCTCGAGGCGCGCGAGGTCGGGTACCTGCTTGACTGCGCGGAGACGACGGTCGCCGCCGCGCTCGCGCGCAAGGAGAGTCGCGGGGCGCACAGCCGCGAGGACTTCCCGGAGCGGGACGACGTGAGCTTCCTCACCCACTCGCTGGCGACGAAGCAGGACGGCGCGATCAGCCTGGCCTACAAGCCGGTCACGATCACGAAGTTCCAGCCCAAGCCTCGCGTCTACTGAGCGGAGGGAGACGACGATGCAGGTCGACCTGCGCATCCTCCGCTACGACCCCGAGCGGGACACGAAGCCGCACGAGGAGCGGTACACGGTCGAGGCGGGCCCGATGGACCGCGTGCTCGACCTCCTGCACAAGGTCAAGCACGAGCAGGACGGGACGCTGACCTTCCGGCGCTCCTGCGCGCACGGCGTGTGCGGCTCTGACGCGATGCTGATCAACGGCCGCAACCGCCTGGCGTGCAAGATCCGCGTGGACCAGCTGGGCAAGCGGTCGATCACCGTGGCGCCGCTCCCGGGCCTGCCGGTGATGAAGGACCTCGTCGTGGACATGGAGGCCTTCTTCGCGAAGTTCCGGAGCGTCCAGCCGTACCTCCAGACGACGGACATGCCCCCGATGCGGGAGCGCCGCCAGTCCGCGGAGGACCGCTCGAAGTTCGACGACACCACGAAGTGCATCCTGTGCGCCGCCTGCACGTCCTCGTGCCCGTCGTTCTGGGCGCAGCCGTCGTACGTCGGGCCGGCCGCGATCGTGAACGCCCACCGGTTCATCTTCGACTCGCGCGACGACGCGGCCGAGGAGCGGCTCGAGATCCTCGCCGACCGGGACGGCGTCTGGCGCTGCCGCACGATCTTCAACTGCACCGACGCGTGCCCTCGCGGCATCCACATCACGCAGGCGATCCTCGAGGTGAGCTCGATGATCGTGGAGCGCAGGGCCTGAGCGAGCCGGTGCTGCCGGTCATCCCGCACGTCGTCATCCGGACGGACGGGGCGGCCCGCGGCAACCCCGGGCCAGCGTCCCTCGGTGCCGCGCTCATCGATGGCTCGCGGGCAGACGCCCTCGACCCTTCTGCGCCCCCCGATGCGACGATCTCCGAGGCCCTGGGATACCAGACCAACAACGTCGCCGAGTGGACCGGCGTCGTCGAAGCGCTCAAGCTCGCCCGGCGGCTGGGAGCGGAGCGGGTGGACCTGTTCCTCGACTCCAAGCTCATCGTGGAGCAGCTGCAGGGCCGCTGGCGGGTCAAGGATGCCAAGCTGCAGCCCCTGCACGCCGAGGCGAAGGTGATGCTGACGGAGCTCCGGCGCTGGTCGGCGACGCACGTCCCGCGGGCGCAGAACTCGACCGCGGACCGGCTCGCGAACGAGGCCCTCGACCGGGTCGCCGCAGGCGGCCCGATGCGCGTGGCACGCGCCCGACGCATCACGCCCGGGGAATAGGGGAGCAGGGAGGCAGCGTGCGCACCGTCGTCTGCTACGGGGACTCGAACACCCACGGCGCCGACCCGGTGACCCACGGGCGGTTCCCGCGCGACGTGCGCTGGCCCGGCGTCCTTGCGTCCGAGCTCGGTGACGCGGCCGCCGTGATCGAGGAGGGCCTCAACGGGCGCACGACGCTGTGGGACGACCCGTTCGTGGACTTCCGCAACGGCCGGGCCTACCTCCTCCCGTGCCTTCGGTCGCATCAGCCGGTCGACGTGCTCGTCCTGATGCTGGGCACGAACGACCTCAAGTCGATCTTCGCCCGGGCGGCGCACGAGATCGCCGCCGGCGTGGGTGCGCTCGTCGACATCGCGCTGACCTCCGGGACTGGTCCCGACGACGGGGCGCCGGCGGTGCTCCTCGTCGCACCGCCCCGCCTGGGCGAGACCACCGACCGGTCCGAGCTGTGGGGCTTCGGGGCGTCCAGAGCGACCTCGGAGCAGCTGCCCCGGCTGTACCGCAACGTCGCCGAGATCAAGGGCGTGGCATTCCTGGATGCGGCCGCGCTCGTGGCCGGCGACCCCGGCGACGGCGTCCATCTCGGCGTGCGGGAGCACGCCATCCTCGGCCGGGCGGTCGCAGGAGCGGTGCACGAGCTCTTCGGCCTGCGCTGACGTCGTCCCGCGCCGCCGTTCGACGGGCAGGCGCTACACTCCGCGGGCCAGCGAGGCGGCCGGACGGTCGCGCGTCGGCCGGGTGACCGGCAGGCGTGAGGAAAGTCCGAGCTCCCCAGCGCAGGGTGGCGGGTAACGCCCGTCCGCCGTGAGGCGAGGACCAGTGCCACAGTGACGATGCCGGCTCTCCGGAGCCGGAGTGAAACGCGGCAAACTCCACCCGGAGCAAGGCCAAATAGGAGGGCGCAACCCCGGTTCGCCGGGGGGAGAGGCGCGCTGCCCAGCCCTCGGGTCGGCTGCATGAGCCGTCGGGCAACCGGCGGCCCCAGATGGATGACCGTCGCCACGGCGCGAGCCGCGGCACAGAACTCGGCTTACAGGCCGCCTCGCTGGCGCCTCACCCGATGTCGTGCGTGAACAACCCCTCCGGCGGCCACCGCTCGGAGGGGTTGCACACGTTTCTGCACACGTTTCGGGGCTACGACGCCGACATGCGGTGGCTCGACGACGGCACGATCAACTAGTCAGCCATCGTCAAGGGCTGACCGCGTAAGATCGCCTCGATTCGGCTGCGAGGCCGCGTTGACCGTACGAAGCGGCGATGCACCGCGGTCGTCGCCTTCCACCGGGCACGCAGGCTCCGACGCTGCCATCCAATCGCTGCTGGGGGTCTGGAGCGTGAAGCGGCTCATCATCGCATTCGTGGTGCTCTGGGCTGTCGTGTCTGTCATCGCAGCCATTTGGGTCCTGGAGTTCGTGCAGTCGGAGGCGATGTCAACGCGCGCCGGCGCGGTGTCCGCGACAGTCCAGGCGGCGACCGCCGTTCTCGTCGCCATGCTGACCGTCTGGCTCGCGTTCACGGGCGACAGGGCTCAACGGGCGGCCGAGCAGGCACGCGACCAAGCTGCCAACAGGAGGCCTCGACGCGAGATGCACTCGCGGTGGCCCAGCGCCAGGCAGACCTGTCAGAGACGGCAGACCGCAATGCGCGCCGCGACCGCCAGCTGCTCGAGGCACCTCTGTTGCATGTCATCCGCTTCGGGTACCACGTCCGCGACGAAGACGGCGATCTGACCCTCGTCGCCTACCTCGAGAACCCGTCGGGTAGAGATGCGTACCGCATCCACGTCGAGGTTCGAGGGAAGGGCGACCGGCGAGCAACCCTCAGTCCACACGTCGCTGAGGCGGGCCTCGACAATCTGGGGCAAGGCAAGTCC
>DASXVG010000089.1:0-15561 GCA_036504355.1 Candidatus Limnocylindrales bacterium | reverse complement strand
GCCGATCCTGCCCCGATCCTCGTCGTCGACGACGACCCGAAGATCGTCGCGCTCGTCCGGATGTACCTCGAGCGGGAGCGGTACCCGGTCGTCACGGCCGGCGACGGGCGCACGGCGCTGCGGCTCATCGAGGAGGCGGCGCCACGGCTCGTCGTGCTCGACCTCATGATCCCGGAGATCGACGGACTGGCCGTCATCCGCCGGGCGCGCGAGCTGGGCGACGTGCCGATCCTCGTCCTGTCGGCACGGGGCGCGGTCGGCGACCGGATCCTCGGCCTGTCCGAGGGCGCCGACGACTACCTGCCCAAGCCGTTCAGCCCCGCGGAGCTCGTCGTCCGCGTGCGCACGATCCTCCGCCGCGTGGACCGCCGGGAGGGCGCCGCCGGCACGGGCAGCCTGCTCGTGGTGGACGACCTCGTCCTCGACCCGGCGCGCCACGCCGCGACGGTGGGCGGCGAGGCCGTGACCCTGAGCGCGCTCGAGCTCCGGCTGCTCACCGCACTCCTGGAGGCCGACGGACGGGTGCTCACCCGCGACCGGCTGCTCGACGCCATCCACGGCGAGGGCGAGGGCGACGTCACCGACCGCGCGATCGACCAGTACGTGAAGCGGCTGCGCGAGAAGCTGGGGGATGACCCGGCCGAGCCGCGATACGTGGCGACGGTGCGCGGGGCCGGCTATCGGGCGGCCCGTCCCGTCGAGCGGCGAGCTGGTTGATGGACGAGACGCGGCGCTCGCGTGACCGCATCTGGGCGCGGTTCCTCGTCGCGGCACTGGTCGTCGTGGCGACCGCGCTCGGCGTCGTCGCCGTCGGCGTGCTCCAGGTGGGGGCATCGTCGTTCGCGGCGCTGATGATGGCCGCCGGAGACAGCGCCGACCACGCCCACGCGATGTTCGACCAGAGCGTCGCGGTCGTGTTCGGGCTGGCGGCCGTGCTCGCCGGGCTCCTCGCGCTGGTGGTTGCGATGCTCCTCGCCCGGCGACTGGCACGCCCCGTGGAGCGGATCGCCGATGCTGCGCGACGCCTCGCCGAGGGCGACCTCGACATCCGCGTGCCCGAGGAGGGCCCCCAGGAGCTGCGCGACCTCGCCGCCGCGTACAACGCCATGGCGGCACGCCTCGCGGAGCAGGAGATGGTCCGCCGCGAGTTCATCGTCAACGCCTCGCACGAGCTGCGGACACCGCTCACGAACCTGCAGGGCTACCTCGAGGCGCTGCGCGACGGCGTGCTGCCGCCGGACCCCGCGACCTTCGACTCGCTCCGCGAGGAGGTTGACCGGCTGACGCGCCTCGCCGCGAGCCTCGACGTCCTGGGCGGCGCGGGCATCGAGCGCGGCCCGGTCGGCGACGTCGACGTGGGGGCGACCGCCCGCGCGTCCGCGGACCTCGTGGCGCCGGTGCTCGCTCGGCGGTCGATCGCGCTCGTGGTGGATACGCCGGCCGGCCTGCTCGTCCACGGGCGTCCCGACGAGCTGACCCAGGTGCTGGCCAACCTGCTCCAGAACGCGGTCCGGTACACGCCGTCGGGCGGAGAGGTCCGGGTGACGGCCGCGCGCGCCGAGGGCGGCGTGCGCGTCACCGTCGCCAACACCGGGCCCGGGATCCCGCCCGAGGACCTGTTACGCGTCTGGGAGCGCTTCTACCGGGTCGAGAAGTCGCGCGACCGCGCACGCGGCGGCGCCGGCATCGGGCTTGCGATCGTGCGCCAGCTGGTGGAGGAGGCCGGCGGCCACGTCGGTGCCACCTCGGAGGGCGGCTGGACGACGTTCTGGCTCACGCTCCCCGGCGGGGCGGCGAGCGCCTGAGCGGGGACCCTCGCCGCGCTCGAGTCGCCGCGGCTCGCCGCGTTCCCGTCGTCGCTCCTATCATCGGGTCGTCCCGCAACCCGTCTAGACGGCTCCCGCACGCTTCGCCAGGAGTGACGACGAATGAAGGCGCACGCGATCACCTTGCTCGGCACCGGCCTCATCGGGGACTTCTACACGATGACGCTCCACGGCCAGCGGGGCCGGGACCGGGTGCGGGTCGTGTACTCCCGGAGCGAGGAGCGGGGGACGGCGTTCAGCCAGCGCTGGGACATCCCCGAGTTCACGACCGACATGGACGCGGCGATCCGCCACCCGGAGACGGACACGGTCATCGTGGCGCTCCCGAACCACCTCCACGAGCAGGCCGTGAAGGCCGTCGCCGCGGCGGGCAAGTCGGTGCTCGTGACCAAGCCGCTGGGTCGGACGGCCGCCGAGGCGAAGGCGATGCTCGAGGCGGTCGAGGCCGCGCGGGTCTTCGGCGGGTACCTCGAGGACCTGTGCTACACGCCCAAGAGCCTCAAGGCGATCAAGTCGGTCCGGGAGGGGGCGCTCGGGGACGTCACCTGGGTCCGCTCCCGGGAGACGCACCCGGGGCCGCACAGCGCCTGGTTCTGGGACGGCCGGCTGACGGGCGGGGGCGCGATCATCGACCTCGGCTGCCACTGCATCGAGATCATCCGCAACTTCGTCGGCAAGGCGAACCGGCCGGTGTCCGTGATGTGCACGACGGACACCTTGGTCCACCCGATCGACGACGAGGACAACGCGATCGCGCTGATCCGGTTCGAGTCGGGCGCGACGGGCCAGTTCGAGGTGAGCTGGACGTTCCGGGGCGGCATGGACCTGCGCGACGAGGTCGCCGGGACGCACGGCACGATCTGGCTCAACCACTTCCTGCGCACCGGGTTCGAGATGTTCACGGCGGGCGGCAGCAGCGGCTACGTCGCGGAGAAGGCGGAGACGACCGCGGGCTGGCTGTTCCCGGTCGGTGACGAGGTCAGCGAGCTGGGCTACGTGGACATGTTCAGCGACATGTTCAACGCGATCGACAGCGGCGGCACGCCCCAGGAGACGCTCTACGACGGGTACGTCGTGAACGCGATCATGGACGCCTGCTACCGGTCCGCGAAGAGCGGGCAGTGGGAGCCCGTGGAGCTGTACGAATGGCGCGGCGGCACGACCCCGCGGATCGAGGCAAGGGGCGAGATCTTCGAGGGCAGCACCGTCATCAAGCGCGAGCTGCTGCCCGACGGCCGGGTCAAGCTCATCCTCAAGGATCCGTCGGGCGACTACGTCGACCGCGTGATCGCGGGCGGGTGAGCACGGGCGGACCCAGGCTGCGCATCCTGCCGGCGTCCGCGTGGGCGCCGGCCGTCGCCGACGCGCTGCTCGATCGCCTGACCACCGAGCCGCGCCTGCGGGTGTGCCTCCCGACCGGCGACACGCCCGTGCCCCTCTACGCCGAGCTCGCCGCGCGCGATCGGGTCGGCGCGCAGTCGTGGGCGCAGGCCACCGTCGTCCTCCTCGACGAGTGGCTCGGATTGCCGCCCGGGGACCCGGCCCGCTGCGACGTCCGGCTTCGCCGGCAGCTCCTCGACCGGCTCGCGCCACCGCCACGGTTCGTCCCGATCGACGTCGACGGATCCGACGACGCCGCCGCCGCCCGCGCCCACGACGCGGCGGCGCACGAGCTCGACCTCGGCGTCCTGGGGCTGGGCATGAACGGCCACGTGGGGTTCAACGAGCCGGGCTCGCGGCCCGACGATCCGACCCGCGTCGTTCGCCTCGCGGTCTCGTCCCGGGAGGCGGCGATGGCCCGCTATGGGGCCGGGCTGCCGCCGACCGCGGGGATCACCGTCGGGCTGGCGCGGATCCTCGGGGCGCGCGAGGCGTGGCTCCTGGTCACGGGCGCGCTCAAGGCGGCTGTCCTGCGAAGGGCGCTCCGCGAGCGCGAGGGGCCCGACTGTCCGGCCTCGTACCTCCGGCGCCACCCAGCGCTCACGGTGTTCGCCGACGAGGCCGCCGCGGCGGCGCTGTAGGGTCAGGCCCCGTCGGGCGGCGGAACGCGCCGCTTGAAGGTGAACGCTTCCTCGGTCGGACCGAGCGCGGCAAGGCGCCGCAGCCGCCCGAGTTCGTCGTGGATCGCGGGGATCGACCCCGCGGGCTGCCCCCACAGGGCGAGGGTTGGTGTGGCGTTGCGCTCGAACCACTCCAAGCGACGCCGGAACAGCTGCCTGTGACGGCTCGCGTAGGTGAATGCCCACAGGTCGTCGATCGAGCGCCAGACCGCGAAGCGACCCACGGTCGGATCGTAACGGCCGGCGCGCCACAGTCAACGAAACCGCGGTTCCGCGGTGGCCGGGCCCCCGATCGTTGACCTCGAGTCACCGAAGACCCGTCATCGGCCACGAATCGACAAGTTCGATGTCCCCGGGGCACCGAACTCGTGCCGCCAACACCCCGGAGCCCGATTTGGTTGACTGTGAGGCGGCCCGCGCGACGTGACGCGGCCCGCGCGACGTGACGCGGCCCGCGCGACGTGACGCGGCCCGCGCGAGGTGAGGCGGCCACGCGCGGCGGATCTACCCCCGGGTGACCGCGACCTCGGGCATCCCCGACGGCTCGCCCGCAGGGGCCCAGCGCGCCAGCGACTCGCGTGAGAACAGCTGGTCGACGACCATCGCGGACCCGCCGATGACTCCAGCCAGGCCGCCCAGTGACGATCGTCGGATCGCCAGCTCGCGCGTCGCGAGCGGCAGCGAGCGGCCGTACACGGCCTCGCGGATGGACGCGAGCAGCCCGTCGCCACTCTGGGCCACGCCACCACCGATGACGATCAGACCGGGATTGAAGAAGTTGACGATGCCGGCGAGCATCGACCCGATCCGGCCGCCGGCTGCCTCGAGGAGCGCCGCCGCCACGGCGTCCCCCGATGACGCGGCCCTCGCGACATCCTCGGCGCTGACCGTGCCGCGCGCCTCGAGCACCGTCCGCAGCCTCGGGGAGCGGCCGTCACGCGCCGCCGCCTCGCCGTCGCGGGCGATCGCGGCGCCGCCCGCGAGCGCCTCCAGGCAGCCCGTGTTGCCGCAGCGGCAGACGATCGCCTGGTCGTCGGACACGCCGATGTGCCCGACGTCCCCGGCAGCGCCCTGCGCGCCGCGATGGAGGCGCCCGTCCGCGATGATCCCGGCCCCGATGCCGGTTCCGACCTTCACGACAACCACGTTGTCGTGGCCCTGCGCGACGCCGCTCCGCCATTCGCCCAGCGCGAGGACGTTGACGTCGTTGTCGACCCACACGGGCGTGTCGAAGCGCTCGGCCAGCCGCTCCCGGACGGGGTAGCCGTCCCATCCCGGCATGATCGGCGGCGAGATGGGGCGGCCGGTCCGGAACTCCACCGGGCCCGGGACCCCGATCCCGATGCCCCATGGACGGCCGGGCAGTCCGCGGCTCGTCGTGCGCACCTGCTCGAACAGGTGCTCGACCCGCGCCAGAGCGACGTCGGGGCCGTCGGCGATGTCCGCGGGCTCGTCGATGTGACCGAGGATCCGGCCGTCGAGCGTCGTCACCGCGACGTCGATCGACGACGCCCCGAGGTCCGCTACGAGCACGTGGCCGGCGTCGCCGCGGAAGGCGAGCCGCCGTGGCGGGCGTCCACCCGTGGATGGTCCCGTGTCGCCCTCGACGACGAGGCCACGATCGAGCAGCTCGCCGACACGCTGGGCCACGATCGAGCGCGACAGGCCCGTCCGGTCCACGAGCTCGCTGCGCGAGTGGGAGCGGCCCAGCCGCACCTCGTCGAGGACCGCGATCAGCGCATCGAGCGCCTCATCGGGGAGGGGCCCGGGCTCACCGGGCGCAGCCACGCCGGCCACGGCCCCAGGGCCATCGGCCGGGTTGCGCCTCGGGGTCGCATCGCCGCCCACGACGCGATGCTACAGGGCGTGGAGCCCACACGAAAGGGACTTTTGTCCTTGACATGCCAAAGTACGATGGACACGTGAAGCGGCCGCCGGGCCGTCTCCGCGTGCGTGAACGCTGAGAGCTGACGCCATCGCGGGCCACGCAGGGACCGTTCTGCGCCACACGAGCCGGCGTGGATCCGACGCACAACGATCTAGCCGTATAGACTGGTTGCCGAGACGGATCGACGCCCCACGAGGCTCGCCGCAAGCGGAGGAGAAGCCTGATCGCCATGGCGCGCCGCAGCGACATCAGCACCGCGGTCATCGGGAGCGGGTTCATCGGCACGGTGCACATCGAGGCGCTCCGGCGCATCGGCGTGCGCATCGCGGGCCTGCTCGAGTCGTCGCCGGAGACCGGGGTCCGCCGCGCTGCCGACCTCGGCCTGGCGAACGCCTACGCGAGCCTCGACGAGCTTCTGGAGGACCCGGACGTCTCGGTCGTCCACGTCACCAGCCCCAACGAGCTCCACCATCCCCAGGCGAAGGCGATCCTCGCCGCCGGCAAGCACATCGTGTGCGAGAAGCCGCTTGCGATGACGAGCGCGGAGTCCGCCGAGCTCGTGAGGCTCGCGGCGGCATCGGGCCTCGTCAACGCGGTCAACTTCAACATCCGCTGGTACCCGCTCAACCAGCACGTCGCCTCGCTCGTCGCCGACGGCGGCCTCGGCGACGTCCGGATGATCACCGGCCGCTACTTCCAGGACTGGCTCCTGTACGACACGGACTGGAACTGGCGGCTCGAGGACGACAAGGGCGGCGCGCTGCGGGCGGTGGGGGACATCGGGTCCCACTGGCTGGACCTCACGAGCTTCCTCACCGGGCTGCGCGTCGAGGCGGTCATGGCCGACCTCACGACGTTCATCCCCGTGCGCCAGAAGCCGCGCGGCGAGGTGCAGACGTTCTCCACCGAGCGCGCGGCGGACACCGTCGGCGTGGAGATCCACACCGAGGACACGGCGTCGATCCTGCTGCGGTTCGAGGGCGGCGCGCGGGGCGCGGTCAACATCAGCCAGCTCTCGCCCGGGCGCAAGAACAGCATCCTCTACCAGATCGACGGCAGCTCCTCCGCCGTCGCCTGGGATTCGGAGCAGCCGGAGCAGTTGTGGATCGGTCACCGCGACCGTCCCAACGAGCTCCTGCTCCGGAACCCGGCGCTCATGAACGCGGCCGGCGCCGCGGCTGCGCGCCTCCCGGGCGGCCACGTCGAGGGCTTCGCAGACACCTTCGGCGCCGTGTTCAGCGCGGTCTACGACGACGTCCTCGCGGGTGGCCCGTCCCCGGCACCGCGCTACGCGACCTTCGCCGCGGGCCACGAGGAGATGCTCATCGGGGACGCGGTCCTCGAGAGCAGCCGGACCGGCACCTGGGTCCGGGTCAACCGGGCCTGATGGCCCGTCACGCAGAGGAGCAGCCGCGATGAAGCTCGGCTTCCTGACCGCCCCGTTCGCCGAGACACCGCTCATGGAGGTGGCCGACTGGGCCGCCGGCGCGGGCTTCGAGGTGCTCGAGATCGCGTGCTGGCCGAGGTCCACGGGGCCGACCCGGCGATACGCGGGCACGAGCCACATCGACGTCGCGAACCTGTCCCGCGACCAGGCGGGCGAGATCCGCGCCGAGATCGAGGCGAAGGGGCTCTCGATCTCCGGGCTCGGGTTCTACCCCAACCCGCTCCACCCCGACGCCGCGCACCGCGACCAGGTCATCGGGCACCTCAAGCTCGTCATCGACGCGGCCGAGAAGATGGACATCCCGCTGGTCAACACGTTCATGGGCGGCGACGGCGCGCTGAACCAGGACCAGAACTGGGAGCGGGCCCTGCTGATCTGGCCGGAGATCGTGGCGTACGCCCAGGACCACGGGCGGAAGCTCACGCTCGAGAACTGCCCGATGCTGTTCTCCTACGACGAGTGGCCGGGCGGGCACAACATCGCCACGACCCCGCGGATGTGGCGCCGGATCCTCGAGCAGTGGGCCGGCACGATCGGGCTCAACTTCGACCCCAGCCACCTGATCCTCCAGATGATCGACATCCGGCGGTTCCTGGTGGAGTTCGCGCCGCACATCCTCCACTTCCAGGCCAAGGACCTGCTGATCGACCCCGACGGGCTCTACGAGCGCGGCGTGTTCTCGATGGGCATGGGCTGGCAGATCCCGCGCATCCCGGGTCTCGGGGACGTGGACTGGAGCGTGGTGTTCGGCGAGCTGTACCGCGGGGGCTACGAGGGGGACTGCATCATCGAGCACGAGGACCGGCGGTTCGAGGGAACCGACGACAAGGTCAAGCAGGGCTTCCTCATCGCCCGCGACGTGCTGCGGCCGTACTGCCACTGATCCCCGGCCACGACCCTGCCATCCGGGGGTTGACCCCCGGGGGACGGGTCCATACCATCGGTAATCGATTATCGAGGACACCCCGGTCGCACCCGTCCGGACTCCGGACCGCAACCAGGACGCCTCGCCACCCGGAGCGACATGACCCTCTCGATCGACAGCCTCACCGAGCGTGACATCGCGAAGACCATCGACCACAGCCTGCTGCGCCCGGAGCTGGACGACGCAGCGGTCGAGGAGGGCTGCCGTCTCGCGGCGAGGTACGACGTCGCATCGGTCTGCGTGCGTCCCGCGGACGTGCGGCGGGCCGCTGCGATCCTCGACGCCACGGACGTCGCCGTGGGGACCACGATCGGCTTCCCGCACGGGAACCACGAGACGGCAACCAAGGTGTTCGAGGCGCGCCAGGCGCTCGCCGACGGCGCGACCGAGCTCGACATGGTGCTCCAGATCGGCGCCCTCAAGAGCGGCCGGGACCAGGACGTCGAGGACGACATCCGGGCAGTCGTGGAGGTGGCCCACGCGGCCGGCGCGATCGTCAAGGTGATCTTCGAGAACGCCTACCTGTCCGACGACGAGAAGATCCGCGCCTGCCGCCTCACCGAGGCCGCCGGCGCCGACTTCGTCAAGACGAGCACCGGGTTCGCGCCCTCGGGCGCCACGCACGACGACCTGCGCCTCATGCGCGCGAACACGAGCCCGCACGTGCGGGTCAAGGCCGCGGGCGGCGTGCGCACGCTGGACGCGCTGCTGGATGTCATGGAGCTCGGCGTCACGCGGATCGGTGCCACGGCGACCGAGGCGATCATCCTCGACTTCCGGGCACGCAAGACGGGCGCGACGGCCGCTGTGGGCGCGACCGCCGACTCGAGCGGCTACTGATGGGCTGGACCTCGACCGGCGGTCCCGGGGCCGCCGCATGACGGCGACGATGACCGCCGCCGGTGCCTGGCTCCACGACGCGGCGGCGATCCTCGCGCGCCTCGAGGAGACGCAGTCCGAGGCCATCGAGACGGCGAGCCAGTGGTGCGCCGAGGCGATCGCCGCCGACGGGCTCGTGCACCTGTTCGGGACCGGACACTCCCGGATGCCCGTCGAGGAGATGTTCCCGCGCTACGGCTCCTACCCGGGCTTCAACCCGATCGTGGAGCTGTCGATGACGTTCCACACCCAGGTCGTGGGCGCGAACGGCCAGCGCCAGGCGATGTTCATCGAGCGCCAGTCCGGCCTCGCCGAGGTCATCCTGTCCAACTTCGCGTTCGGGCCGCTGGACCTGATGATCGTGTTCTCCGCGAGCGGCACCACCGCGGTGCCGGTCGAGATGGCGCGCGGCGCGAAGGCGCGCGGCCTGCGCGTCGTCGCCGTCACGTCCGTGGCACAGTCCATGTCGTCGGAGCCCGATCCCGCCGCCGGACAGCGGCTCCTGGAGGTTGCGGACCTCGTGATCGACCTGTGCTCACCGCACGCCGACGCGACCGTGCAGATACCCGGCCTGGAGAGTCCGGTCGGCCCTTTGTCCACGGTGGGCGCCGTGGCCATCGTCAATGCCATCAAGTCCCGGACCGCCGAGCTCCTCGTGGAGCGCGGGGCCATGCCGCCCGTCATCAGCCGGGCGAGCGCTGTCGGACCCGTGCGGTCACGGGAGCTGTTCGAGGAAGCCTACCGAGAGCATGCGCGGCGCCTCGCCCGTGCGATCGGCCAGCAAGGAGGTGGGTGACGCTCCAACGAGCTCGAGGGAACGGATCACGCACAGGGTTCGCGGCGGACCTTGCTCCATCAGGAGCTGCCGGCCGCCACAAGGAGGAGACGCTGTTCATGAAGCAACTGGGCAAGGCGCGGGCGATCGTCGCGATCGGCGCCATCGCGCTCATCGCGGCCGCGTGCGGCAGCGGCGGTAGCGGCGGCGACAAGGTCGCCATCGGCTACTCCAACGGCGGCGGCGTCGGCAATGGCTTCCGCGAGGAGCAGGTCTGCACCGCCAAGGCCGAGGCGCTCGCCTCAGGCAAGGTGTCGACGCTGACCACGATCCATCGGAACACCGATGCGAACGGCCAGCTCCAGGACATCCGTGACCTGATCGCCAAGGGCGTCAAGGCCATCGTGTTCAACCCGAACGATCCCGAGGCCCTCAACCCGGCGCTCGAGGAGGCCAACAAGGCCGGCATCAAGACCGTCTCGGTCGACGCCTACGTCACCGACCCGAACACCTACAACCTGTACAACAACCAGATCGAGTACGCGAAGCTCGGCGCCAAGTGGCTGTTCGACAAGCTCGGCGGCACCGGCACCGTGTACTACATGCGCGGCCTCGCCGGCCACCCGGCCGACACCGATCGCGACAAGGGCTTCAAGGAAGTCCTCAAGGACTACCCGAACATCAAGATCGTCCCGAACGCCGATGGCGTCGCGACCGGGTGGGATCCCGCGACCACGACCCAGCTGATCAACGACTTCATCGCCAGCGGCCAGTACGACACGATCAACGGCATCTGGACGTCCGGCATGGACTCCCAGGTCGTCGACGCGATCTACGGCGCGAACAAGAAGCCCGTGCCGATCGTCGGCGCGGACCTGGGCGCGTTCGTCGCCCAGCTGACCGATCCCGCCAAGTACCCGGGCCTCGAGGGCGCGGCCGTCACCAACACCGCCGCCGTCGGCGGCGCAGGCGTGAACCTGGCCCTCAAGCTCATCGCCGGTACCAAGATCGACACGGCGGCTGACGCCAGCCAGCCGAACACGGTCCTGCTCAAGCCGGTCCTCGCCGACAACGTCTCCGATGCCGGCAAGAAGACCCTCGACTCCTGGAAGGTCAAGGGCCTCGATCCGCTGTGGCCGCTGGGCCTCAAGATCGACGGCTGGACGACCTACACGCCCGAGCAGGCCGTCGCCTGCAAGGCACCGGGCGAGTAGCCTTCCCCGCGAGAACCCCGTGGGGGACCCGCTCCGGCGGGTCCCCCACGCCCTTGCCCCACGGGACGCTGATGACCCTCACCGCCACCGACCTCCTGCTCGAGGCGACGGACATCTCCAAGACGTACGGCGCGGTCGTCGCGCTGAGATCCGCGTCGCTGGCGGTCCGCCCGGGCGAGGTCCACGCGCTCATGGGCGCCAACGGCGCCGGCAAGAGCACGCTCGTCAAGATCCTGACTGGCGCGATTCGGCCCAACGGGGGGCGGATCGCCATCCGGGGTCGCGAGCGCGTCGTCCATTCTCCTGCAGAGGCGCGCCGCGGCGGCCTCGTGTCCGTGTACCAGGAGCCTTCGCTCATCCCCGACCTGGACCTCCGGTCCAACCTCCGGCTGACCCAGACGCCGGTCGAGCCGTTCCGCCACTGGGTGGGCGAGCTGGGGCTCGGGAACCTCGACCTCGCGACCCAGGCGCGCGACGTGCCGCTGGCATCGCTCCGGATCGTCGACCTCGCCCGGGCGCTGGCCATCGAGCCGGACGTCCTCATGCTCGACGAGATGACCGCGGCCCTGCCCGCGAACCTCACCGAGCGGGTGCTGGAGGTCGTCGGCCGGGTCCGGGGCAGCGACCGTTCCGTCATCTTCATCTCCCACCGCATGATCGAGATCGCCGCCGTCTGCGACCGGGCAACCGTGCTGCGCGAGGGCGAGACGGTTGGGGTCGTGGACGTCACGACGGGCTCCGAGGAACGGATCGTCGAGCTGATGCTGGGCGAGGCCGTCGAGGAGGTCGCCGCCACGGGCGGGCGCGGGGTCACCCCGGCGCGGGCAATTGCCTCGGGACCCCGGGTGAGCGCCCGCGGCCTCGCCTCGGGCTCGAAGCTCGAGGATGTCTCGTTCGAGCTCTACCCGGGCGAGGTGCTGGGCGTCGTCGCGCTCGAGGGCCAGGGCCAGGACGAGCTGTTCGACATCCTCGCCGGCTCCACCCGCGCCGATGCCGGAGAGCTGCAGGTGGACGGAGCCCCGGTCGTGTTCCGGCACCCGGCGGACGCGATCCGCGCGGGGCTCGTGTACGTGCCGGCCGACCGCGCCGAGGCGCTCCTCATGCAGCGCTCGGTCAAGGAGAACATCGCGCTGCCGTTCACGACCCAGCTTCGCCGCTGGGGCCTCGTCCGGACGGGCGAGGAGCGGCGCAAGGTGGACGGCGCGATCGAGCGCCTCCAGATCGACACCCGAGCCCAGGGCGAGGTCCGGCGCCTGTCCGGCGGCAACCAGCAGAAGGTCACGATCGCCCGCTGGGTCGCGGGCGGCGTCCGGACGATGCTCTGCTTCGACCCGACCCGGGGCATCGACATCCGCACCAAGCACCAGATCTACGTCCTCCTGCGTGACCTCGCGGAGGCCGGGGCGGCCGTGCTCCTGTACACGTCCGAGCTGAAGGAGGTCCAGCTCGCCTGCGACCGCGCGATCGTCATCTTCGGCGGCCGGGTCGTGGCCGAGATTGCGGTCGAGGACGCCGACGAGCCCACGCTGCTGCGGGCGGCGTACAACCTCAGGTCCGACGCCGTGATCCCGGAGCTCGCGGCCGCCGAGGCCAACGCCGAGGCGGCCTCGGTGGCGGGCACGGAGGGCATGGCATGACCGCCGCGACGGCCAGCGTTGTCGCGGACCGCACCGGAGCTGCGGTGGCCGCCGCCCGCCGGAATGCGTGGACACTCGGGCTCCTGGGGTTCCTGGTGCTGCTGCTGGCGTTCACGAAGGTCATCAATCCCGACTACAGCGTCGCCGGACTCCAGGGGCTGGCGATCTCCGTCGTGCCGCTGGCGCTCGCCGCCGTCGGCCAGGCGATCGTCGTGATCTCCGGCGGGATCGACCTCTCGGTCTCCTCGATGATGGCCCTGTGCGCGGTCATCACGGCGTCCACGATGGAGGGGCAGTCACCCGAGTTCGGGATCCTCGTCGTGGTGGGCGTGATCCTGCTGGGGCTGGTGCTGGGGGCGATCAACGGCGGGCTCGTCGTCGTCACCCGCGTCCCCGACATCGTCGTGACCCTCGCGATGTCGTTCGTCTGGGCGGGTTTCGCGCTGCTCGTGCTCAACACCCCGGGCGGCAAGTCAGCGTCATGGCTGCGGGACCTCGTGCTCGGCCCGATCCTCGTCGACTTCCTGCCCAAGGCGGCGGTCGTGCTGCTGGTCATCGTCGGCGTGATCTGGATCCCGCTCCGCCGATCGCGCCTCGGCCTCTCGATCTACGCGGTCGGCAGCAACCGCCTCGCCGCGTTCCGGAGTGGGGTGTCCGTCGGACGGACGAAGGTGGCGGCGTATGCGCTGACCGGCCTGTTCGCGGCACTCGGCGGCCTGTCCGTCGTCGCGAGCACCGGCATCGGTGACCCGAAGCCCGGGCCGTACACGCTCCAGGCGGTGGCGGCCGTCGTGCTCGGCGGCGTGAGCCTCGCCGGCGGGCGCGGCGGCGTGTTCGGGCCGCTCGTCGCGGTCGTCATCCTCCAGCTCATCCGGACGGACATGACCTTCCTCAACCTGGACACGAACCTCGCGGTGGTGGTCCAGGGCGTGATCCTCATCGGCGTCGTCATGATCGGCAGCTTCGTCCAGCTGCGGCGGGAGCGAGCGTGAGCGGCACGGCGGGCCTCGCGCCCCCGTCCTCCGCGCGCCCCGGCACCGGCCTGCGCGCGCTGTTCCGCGACCAGCCGCTCATCCCCCTCGTGGGGCTGCTCGTCCTGCTCGTGCTGCTCATCGCAGTCCTCCAGCCGGGCATCGTGAGCCTCGGCTGGTTCGGCGTGATCTTCCGGGCGGCGATCCCGCTCGCCCTGCTCGCCGCGTGCCAGACGCTGACGTTCCTCACCGGGGGCATCGACCTGTCCGTGGGCGCGGTCGCGTCGATGAGCGGGTTCGTGGTCGCCACCTTGGTGGGTGGCCAGGGCCTCGCGGTCGCGATCCTCGTGGCGCTCGTCGTCGCCGGGCTGGCCGGGCTGCTCACCGGGATCGGCGTGGGCGTGTTCCGCGTCCATCCGCTGATCATGTCGCTGGGCATGAGCCTCGTGGTCCTCGGGCTGGCCAACGTCTGGCAGCTGGTGATGGTCCAGACGGGTTCGGGCGTCCCGGGCACCCTGCGCACGCTCGGTGCCGGCACCACGCTGACGGTCCTGCCCAACAGCCTGCTGGTGTTCGTCCCGGTCGCCGCCTTCGTCCTGGTCCTGCTCCGACGCACCGGCTACGGGCGCCTGCTCTATGCCATCGGCGACAACCCGGTGGCATCGCGGCTGTCGGGCGCACGAAGCTGGCAGGTGCTGACGGTCCTGTACGTCTTCTCCGCGCTCATCGCGGCGACCGCCGGCTTCCTGTACTCCGGCCTCAACAACACCGCGAGCGTGACGCTCGTGGACACGCAGGTGCTGCCCTCGGTTGCGGCCGCGGTCATCGGCGGCACGTCGATCATGGGTGGCCGCGGCGGCTACGCCGGCACGATCGTGGGGACGCTGATCCTCACGGTGCTGATCTCGCTGCTGTCGGCGCTCGGCCTGCCCGAGGCGGTCCGCCAGATCCTGTTCGGGTCGATCATCGTCGCCGTCGCCGCCGCGTACACGCGGGTCACCGCGGAGGGCTGATCGCCGCGGAGTGGGGGCGGGTTCCTCGCGCTCGCGTCGCCGCGCCTGCCCGCGTGCGATCTCCGCGCCGGAGCGCGGTTCCCGCTGCCCGCTGCCCGCCCGGCGGGCGAACCATGGCGCGGCCGCGTCCGATCGCCCGCCCGACGGGCCTGCCGTGCACTGTGGGCCCCTTCCTGCCACGGATCGTCCGTCGGGCGGGCTGGTCGCCTTCGAGGCGCCACCGTTCAGCCTCTCTGCGGTGGAGCGCCGGGAGCCGCCGCACGGGCCTTGCGGTCGGCGCCGTGCCGCTCGCGCCGCCAGGGCCCGCTCGCGCCGCCAGGTCCCGCTCGCGCCGCCAGGTCCCCGCTCGCCTTCCCTTCGTCTTCGCCGGGCGAGCGATCCGCGTATTGGAGCGCTCCGACCTGTCGCCAGGCGAACGGGTCGTGCGTTCTCGGGCGCGGGATGCTTCGGAGCGTTCGGCCACCGAGGCGTTCACGGGCCACGGCGCGCCGATCGCTCGCTGGCGAAGGGCGATCGGCCTGGCGAAGGGCGACTCCCGGGCGCGGGGCGACTCCCGGGCGAAGGGAGACGCCTACCTCCCTGCCGCCTCCGCGAGCTCCTGCATTCGGACCGCCGTGTACGACGGGCCATCGTCGCGGGTGAGCTGGGCGAGGACGTCGATCGGCAGCCGGTCGACGATCGCGCCGTTCGGGTTGAACAGCAGCTGCTCGTCGACCGCGAGCCCGACCGCCGAGCCCTCCTTCACCGCGTGGTACAGGTTGCGCGGCGCGACGGAGTCACCCGCGTTGAGGACGCGGACACCCGCGGCCTGCAGCGCCGCGAACAGCTCGAGCTCCGGCCGCACGTGGCACGTCACCACGTCGTCGACCTCGAGCTCGGACCGCCCGAACGAGGCGTCCTGGAGCACGACCGACCCCTCGCGGATC
>DASXVG010000088.1:0-23390 GCA_036504355.1 Candidatus Limnocylindrales bacterium | reverse complement strand
GAAGAACACCATCAGGTGCGCCGCCCAGCGGTGGACGTTGCGGGTGAGCAGCCCGAACACGACGGTGCTCTGGATGTCCAGGATGTTCGTGTACGCCTGGGTCTCCGACGGGATGTAGAAGAACATCAGGTACACGCCGGTCACGGTGAGCACGAGGAACAGGAAGAAGGACAGGCCGCCGAGGCAGAACGTGTAGGCGAACTTCACCGCGTGCTGGCGGACCCGCACCGGGTGGAGGTGGAGGAACACGTTGTTCATCACCGCGTACGCCCGGCTCCGCTCGTCGTCGGGATACGGGTTGCGGAAGATCGACCGCCACACCGGGCTCCGCCGGATGGACTGGTCGACCCGCTCCAGGAAGCTCACCTACGCTCCTCCTGCCACGCCGGCCGTGCCGGCGAGTTGCGCGTCACGGTATGACTCCTTGTAGAGCCGGCCGTCGCTCGAGATCTCCTGGAGCTCGAACCGCTCCATGGTGATGGCATCGAAGGGGCACCGCTTGACGCACAGGGCGCACCGGATGCACCGCTCCTCGTCGAGGATCATGGCCGCACCCTGCGACCAGCCATAGGCCTCCTCGACCTCGGGCAGCAGCCCTTCGGTCTTCAGCTGGTTCACGTCCACCATGTGGATGACCCCCTCCGGGCACACGTCGGCGCAGGCGCCGCAGAGCACGCAGCGGAACGGGTCGAACCAGATGTTGTAGTTGCACATGAGGCAGCGCGTGGACTCGGCAACCGCCGCCGTGGCGTCATACCCGAGCTCCACGGGCGTCGTGAAGTTCACCGTGGGGTCGGTGGACGGCATCCGCGTCTCGAGCTGCACCATCGGGATGTGCTGGCGCGGGAGGACGTCGTACAGCTCGGGCATCTCGTGGCGCCAGGAGCTGGTGATCTTGACGTTCGGGGTAACGGTCACGTCCGTGCGGCCGTCGAGGTAGCGGTCGATCGCGTAGGCGGCCTTCTTGCCGTGGCCTGCCGACTCGATCAGCGTCGTGGGGCCGGTGACGAAGTCGCCGCAGGCGAACACGCCGCGGACGTTGGTCGCATACGTCGCCGGGTCGACCTTGATCCGTCCCCGGTTGACCTCGAAGCTGGCCTCGACCGGGAGGAACGTGAGGTCCGCCGCCTGGGAGACCGCCGGGATGACCGTGTCCGCGGGGACGACGAACTCGGAGCCCTCGATCGGCACCGGCGAGCGGCGGCCGGACGCGTCTGGCTCGCCGAGCTTGTTGCGCTGGAACCGGACGCCGGTCAGCTTGCCGTCCTCGCCGATTAGCTCGATCGGGCTCACGAGGAACTCGAGGTTGACGCCTTCGCGCTCCGTCTCGCCCAGCTCCTCCTCGTCGACGACGAGCTCGGACCGGGTGCGGCGGTACGCGATGGTCACGTTCTCGGCGCCGTAGCGGAGGCTCGTGCGCGAACAGTCCATCGCGGTATAGCCGCCGCCGATGACCACGACGTTGCGCCCCACCTCGAGCTCCTGGCCGAGGTTGGCGAGCTTCATGAAGTCGATGCCGTACTTCACGCCGTCGAGGTCCGCGCCGGGGACGTCGAGATAGACGGGGTTCATCGCGCCCGCAGTGATCGCGATCGCGTCGAAGTCGCGCTGGAGGTCCTCGAACGGGATGTCGATGCCGATCGTCGTGTCGAACACGAACTTCACGCCCAGCCGCTCCACGAGGCGCACGTCCATCTCGATGGCCTCGCGAGGGAGGCGGAAGGCCGGGACGCCGATGAGCATCGTGCCGCCGCCGAACGGGAGGCTGTCGTAGACGGTGACCTGGTAGCCACGCGTCGCGAGCTCCCGGGCGACCGCGAGGCCGGCGGGACCGGCACCGACGACCGCGATCCGCTCCTCTCGCGGGGAGATCGAGGGCATGACGTCCGGGATGCCCGAGGCTTCGTGCCACTCCACGAGGAAGCGCTTCATGGCCCGGATGGCGAGCGGGCGGTCGATGTCTCCGCGCCGGCAGGCACGCTCGCAGGGGGCCGAGCACACGTACGAGCACATCGCCGCGACCGGGTTCGGCTCGCGGGCGAGGATGTAACCCTCCTCGAACCTGCCTTCGGCAGCGAGGTTGAGGTAGCCCCGGCAGTTGGTGCCGACGGGACATGCCTCCTGGCACTCGATGTTGCACTGGAGCCAGGACGCGTCGACCGGTTGGACGAGGAATTCCTGGGTCTGGTCGATGGCCACGAAGCAGACGTGCCTTTCCTGCGAAGCTCGGCAGGGCGACGGGAAACCTCGGCGGGGACGCCGCCGACGGGTCGGAGAGTACCAAGCCGGCGCCACGCGTGCATCCCCAAGCGGGCCATTGGACCCGGATTCGCGGGTCCCGGGAACCGCCGGCCGGGCATTGGCGATGTCGGCCCGGCCGAATCGGCCCGACCGACCTGTTGGTCGGCGCGCGCCGCGAGCACGCGCGCGTGTTGACGCGGCACCGGGGCGCAGCTACGCTCCCCGTGTCGCGCGGGCCACGCCGCGGCCTGCAAGGAGTCACGTGAGCTCGTCCGAGATCGCCTTCCTGGCCATCGGCCTGATCATCGGCGCGGCCATCGGTGCCGCCATCGCCGAGGGTCTCCGGGCCCGACCGGCACCCCGAGGCCAGGTCCGCGTCACGATCTCTCCGAACTCGGTGAGCGCACGCCGGAGCACGACGCTGTCCGATCCGTCGCTCGGCTCGAGCGACGGCTCGTTCGCCGGCTCGCCCGAGGACGGCGCGTGGAACGAGGGTCCGACCCCATCCGTTCCGGCGACGCCCCTGACCGCGACCGCCACGGCCCCGATCCTCGGTGCCGTCCGAACACCCGTTCCATCGCCGGTGGCCGGGATCCCCATCAGCGCAGTCGCCGTCCCGGTGCAGTCCACCTCGTCGGTGCCCGTGGGCCCGGGTGTCCCCGCCGCCCGTCCCGTCCAGCCGGCGACGCGTCCCTCCCCGACCTCGACGCCGGGCGGAGGCGGATCGCCGTACCCACTCGCCTCGGCCTCCGTCAACGTGGCGAGCCCGCCGATGGCGCGGGTCGCGGTCGGCGTGCTCGACCCGATCGCGCCCCTCACGGAGGCCGAGCGCGCCCGTGTCGATGACGGCGCCCCAGGGCCGGTGAGATCAGGTGTCAGCGTCCTCGACGTCGGCGCCACGGCCCCGGGGACCGCGGTCCGACCCCGCCCCCCCGTGGCCGAGGCTCGGCCGTCGCTGCCCGGCGGCGCGGTGGGCGTGCCCATCGAACGGCCACGGGCCCACGGACGCGAGGCATCGTCGGACGAGGCGGCCGGCGGAGCCGCGGCAGTGTCCGCGACCCCGGATCCCTGCGACCCTCCACGCCGACTCGTCGAGGAACGCTGCGCCCTCGCCTCCGCCTCGCGCGAGCACGCGCGCGCTGCAACCGATGCCCTCCGCGAGTCCGAGCGCGCCTACGACTCCCTGCGTGGGCTCCTGGACCAGGCCGAGAAAGCGTCCGACCCCCGCGAGCTCGCGCTCGCGAAGGACGAGCTCCACCGCCGGTTCCGGGCCGCGAGCGACGCCGCCGCGGATGCCGAAGCCGCGGAGGCGGCGGCACGTGCATGGCTCGACGCGATCAACGACCTCAATGGCCACGCCCGGGAGGCGGCCCGGTTCCTCGACAGCGGCAAGGCGGAGCTCGAGGCGGCGCTGCCGCGGATCCGGCGGCTCACGGTGGAGGCCGAGACGGCCCGCAAGCGGGCGGAGATCGCCGCCGCGGGGTGCCAGGAGGCGAGGGAATCGCTCGCCGCGTGCGAGGAGGCGAGCGAGGCAAGGCGCGCGACGCTGGGCGCGGGGCCGCCGAACGCCGAGGACCCGCACCCGTTCGACGCCCTGTGGCCAGGCGAGGCCGACACGACCCGGACCCAGCCGATGACCCGGGACGACGCGCCCCCACCCGCGGCCATCGACGCCGTCGCGCTGCGTATCCTCCGAGGCGATCGGGCGGCGCGGGAGCGGCTCGTCGCGTCGCTCGCAGGCGGCGACGTCGAGGCGTCGCGCGCATGGCATCTCCAGCTGTCGCGGCTCGTGGATGCGATCGTCGCCCGGGCGATCGAGGACGGGTACGTTGACCTCCCCGACGAGGACCCGTTCTGGGGGCTGTTCTCGTTCGCGGAGCGGCGCGAGATCGTGGGCGCGCTCTCGGCGCTCGGCTACCGGTTCGACGGGCTGCGCGGGTTCGCCGACGGTCGCATCCCCGCGGCGCGCGACCTGTCGCTCGCGGTCGGCTACGCGGGCCTGGACCGGATGCGCATCCGGACCTGGCCGCGCGAGGCGGAGCTCGCACGGCTGTACGAGGGCGCGATGCCGGCAGCCGACGACTGGCTCATCGCCATGGCGGACGACCTCTCGCTCGGGCGCATGGTCGACGCCCTTGGCGCTCGCGCCGGCGACCTCGCGGACACGTGGAACGCCTGGGGACGGGTCCGGCCGCTGCTGCTGTCGACCGACTGATCGTCGGCGGGCGAGCTCACGCGCCGGCGGCGCCCTCGGTATCGGGCTCGTGCGCGTGGGTGGGACCCTCGTCCTCGTCGTCCTCGATGACGATGACCCGGTGGGCCTCGGCAGCCTCCACGCCGATCGCCGCACCCTCCTCGCGGGCCCACTCCCGGATGCGGCCCTCGAGCGCCTCCGGCTGCCGGATCTGGCTCGCGTGGGCGCGCAGGGCCGCGACCTTGCGGTCGAGCGTGGCACCGACGTCCACCCACGCGGTGGGCCGGTTGGACCACGACAGGTAAAGCCGGCGCACGGTCCACGGATCGAGCCCATCGCGCGCCAGCCATGGGAAGGCCATCGCGTTGCGAGCCGCCGGATACACGGCATCGACCGCAGCCATGCCGGCCGTCCGGTGGTCGACGTGGTTCACGCCGCCGTCGCCATGGAAGATCGTCTCGGGGTCGATCGTCAGCACGGCCTCCGGGCGGAAGGTGCGGATCTCGCGGACCAGGTGCTCGCGCAGCGCCAGGTCGTTGGCCAGGGCGCCATCAGGCTGGTGGAGGAACGAGACGCCCGCATAGCCGATGACGTCCGCGGCCGCCCGCTGCTCGGCCTCCCGGAGCGCCGAGAGATCCAGCGGGTCGGTGCGCCAGTCGTCCGCGCCGGCGTCCCCCGAGGTGCAGCACACGAGCCAGCCGGCGGAGCCCTCGTCGATCCAGCGGGCGGCCGTCGCGGCGGGGCCGAAGTCGGCGTCGTCGGGGTGCGCGACGATCACCATGAACCGCGCTGGACGCCAGGCGTGGGATGCCGGCGGGGTCTCCTCGGGCATGCGCGCAACCTCTCGAATTCCCGACGCCGGGCCTCGTGCCGGGGTGCGGCAAATGTACGGACAACCGGGCCGCCGTGCTAGGCTCGAGGTCGAGGCTTCGCGCGTATCCCCCCACGGGCGAAGCCTCTCTCCATGCCCGGCGGACGGTCCTGCAGCCGCTCCGCGATCAGCCGGTGCGGGCTGCTCGTGCCTCCTCGAGCGCCTGGCGGACCTGCTCGGCGTGGCCGTCGGCCTTCACGTCGGCCCATGTCCGGACCACCGTCCCGTCGGGGCCGACGAGGAAGCTGGAGCGGCCGATGCCCATGTACGTCTTGCCGTAGTTGGTCTTCTCGCGCCACGCGCCCCAGGCTTCCGCGACCGCGTGGTCCTCGTCGGACAGGAGCGTGAACGGGAGCTGGTACTTCGCGCGGAACGCCGCGTGGGCGCCGGAGCCGTCGGGGCTGATCCCCCAGATCTCGGCGTCCTCGCCCGTGATGTCCGAGTGGAGGTCCCGGAAGCCGCAGGCCTCCGTGGTGCACCCGGGGGTGTCGTCCTTGGGATAGAAGTAGATCACCGTCCAGGAACCGCGACGGTCCGACAGGCGGTGGGTGGTCCCGGTCTCGTCCGGGAGGGCGACCTCGGGGGCCGGGTCGCCGGGCTGCGGGATGCTCATGTGCCGAGGATAGCCCGGCCGCTCACGGGGCGGACTCGAGCACGAGGAGCCGGCCGCGCTCCAGGCGCACGACCGCGCCCGCGTGCTCGCGGACGTTGGACAGGCCGCGGGCCGGCCCGGCCACGAGCGGCTCGCCGTGGAGCGGGTAGCGCAAGCCGATGGTCGTCACGCCCATGACGTCCCCTCCGAAGGGGAGGAGGCTCACCGTCGCGCCGATCGGTCCCGGCAGCCGTCGTTCCACGGGGCCGCCGGCCGGACCGGGAGCGGATATGAGGGACGCGCGAGTGGCGGCGTCCAGCAGCGCGACCGCGGTTGCGGCCAGCGCCGGGTGACCGAGCAGCCACAGGTTCGCGAGCTCGTGGTCGAGCCGTGGGCCGCCGAACGCGCCGAGCACCGTGATCCGTGTCGCCCCCACGCGGATCGCCTCGAGCAGCGCGAGCTCGGTGTCGGATTCGTCCTTCTCGGCGGGCGAGCGCACGACGGGGATGCCGGCAGCGGCCGCAGCGTCCGCGAGCGCCGGGTCCAGCGAGTCGAGGTCGCCGACGAGACGCGTGGGCGCGAGGCCCACGGCCAGGGCCCGCGCGTACCCACCATCGGCGGCGATGACGTCCACGACACCCTGATCCCAGTCCGGCCAGGCTGCGTCGAGCGCCGCACGCCCCGGGACGTCGCCGTCGGCGACGACGATGGCGTGATGCGAGGACGCGACGGCGGTGGGGCCGGGGGGCATGGGGCGGATCGTACCCCGCGTCCGGTAGACTGCCGCCGTGCCCGAGACCCCGCTGCCCGCGCCGATCCAGCGCGTCGTCGATGCCGCCACCCGGAAGGGCGTGACGCTCGACGTCCACGTGTTCGGCGAGTCGACCCAAACGGCGGAGGAGGCAGCCAGGGCCGTCGACGCGGAGCTGGGCCAGATCGTGAAGTCGCTGGTGTTCGTCGCGCCGGCGGCAGACGGTTCACTGGAGCCGGTCATCTGCCTCGTGTCCGGCCCGAACCGCGTGGACCTTGCGCGGCTGGCCGCC
This sequence comes from Candidatus Limnocylindrales bacterium, assembly GCA_036504355.1. Classification (GTDB taxonomy): domain Bacteria; phylum Chloroflexota; class Limnocylindria; order Limnocylindrales; family CSP1-4; genus CAIXZV01. The sequence continues at coordinate 16,449 of DASXVG010000088.1, read as the reverse complement.
GTGGCGGGTGAGCCCGACGTTCGCCGCGCGAGCGCCAGCGAGGCGCGCGAGCTCACCGGGTTCACGATCGGCGGGATCCCGCCGATCGGCCACTCCGGGCCCATCCGGGTGATCATGGACCCGGATCTCGGGCGGTTCCCGGTCGTGTGGGCCGCCGCGGGGACGCCGACCGCCGTGTTCCCCGTCCCGCCCGCAACCCTGCGGATGCTGTCCAACGCCCACGTCGCCCCGATCTGCGAGGAGCGCCGGCCCGCGGACGTCCTCGCCGAGCAGTCCGAAGGCGCGGGTCGCGGCGGCTCGGTCGGCGCGCCGAACGCCGGCACCGTCGGCGCCTGACGTCCGCCCCGGACCCGTGAGCGGCGAGCCCAGGCATACCGTCGTCGCGTTCCCGGGCGGGTTGCGCGCGAGCCTTCGCTGGGCCGGCTCGGGCCGTGGCGCCGAGGTGTTCGCCCTGTCCGAGAGCGGTGGACCGCTCGTGGATCATGGGGAGCTCGTGGGACCCGACCCGGACGCGCGGTGTCGAGCGGAGATCCGGGTCGAGACGCCGGCGGGGCCCTGGACCATCCGGCTCGCGTCCACCATCAGCGATGACCCGGCCGGGCTCGTGTGGGACACCGAGGGCCTGCTCGTCATCAAGTACGGGTTCCACGTGTATGCGTTCGAGGCGCGGACGGGCGTGCTCCGCTGGAGCCACCGGAGCGCCTCGCCGGTCCTGGCGGTCCTGGGCTCCTCCCGCCTGCCGCACGTCCTGGTGCAGGCCGAGGTCGAGACCTTCGCGCTCGAGGGCGACGGTGAGGTCGCGTGGCGGGTGGCGCACTCGGACGTCGTGACCGAGGTCGAGCTCGTCGGCGGACGCCTGGTCCTCACGAGCTTCGACGGGCAGGTTCGGGCCATCGATCCGCTCACCGGGCGCGGCGCCACCTGAGCGGTTCGACGACGCACCCGTCGCGGTGGATAACGGGTGGACAAGTCCATCGTGCATGCACGGGCGGCCCGAAATAGGTGGATAAGCCCATTGACCCCCGGACGTGGTCGCCCATAGCGTGGACGGCAGCCCGAAGGGGCCGAGCGATGCTAACGGCTGCGATGACATCAACGTCCACGCGTCGAGTAGGTTCCTTCGGGCGACTTGATTCCCGGACCGGTGCGCGGCAGGCGGCCGCGCCGTGACGGCTATCATCGCCGGGTGCTCCCCCTCCTCCTCGTCCTCTCCGGCGCGGCCGCGCTCGTCGCCGGCTGGTGGCTCCTCCGCGGTCTCGGTCCGAAGGCGCGCATCGGCCGCATCCTCGCCGCGACGCACGTCGTCGAGGTGGGACGGGCCATCGAGCTCGCCGAGGCCGGCCGCCCGCGGTACGTGGGTGTCGGCGGCCGGATCGACGCGGATGCACCCTGGGAGGACGAGAGCGGCCGCCCGCTCGTCTTCCGGCGGAGCTCGCTCGAGCGCCGCGAGGGCTCCCAGTGGGTCGCGTTCGAGGAGGACAGGCGCGCCGTCCCGTTCCAGGTGTCGGGCGCCCTCGACCACATCGCCGTCGATCCGGACGCCGTGGGCGACGGGCTCGTCGTGGTGACCCGGGAGTCCGAGGGGACGGCCGCAGACGTCCCGGACCGGGTGCCCGCCGGAACGCCGCCGACGACCTCGGTCCGGCTCCGCGTCGAGTTCCTGAGCGCCGTCGACCACGCGCTCGTCCTCGGCGTCCCGACGGCGACCGCCGACGGTCCGGTGATGACCGCGGGCCTCGGGCGCCCCCTCATCGTGACCACCCTCGAGCCTGCCGAGGCGATGCGTCTCCTCGCCGAGGGCCGCCAGGGCACAACCCGGGCGATCACCGCGCTGCTGCTCGGCGGCGGACTGGTCGTCCTGGTGGGGCTCGGCTGGGCGGCCGCAGATGCGCTCCTCTAGACCCGGCGTCGCGGGCGCCCTCGCGTCGGCCGCCGGCATCGTCCTCCTCCTGCCTGCGGTCGCGGTCGCCGCATCGCCCAGCCCGACGGCTGCGGCGGGCGGTGACCCGAGGAGCTCCGGGCAGGGCCCCGGGCTTGTCGGCGACCCACTGTGGGCGATCGTCATCGTGGCCGTGATCGCGCTGCTGAGCATCCTCGCGACGATCGCCTACGTCCGCGCGACGCACGGTCGCGGGGACGTGCCGGACCGCTAGCCGAAGCACCGGAGCGAAGCAGTTGACGTCCGCCCGGAGACGCCTGCAGGCACTCGACGCTTCCGATGAGAACATGGTCCTATTGGCAACTCCTGTGAAGTCAGCGAGCATCCGCCTCGACCCACAATGCCTACCAAATCCTCCATGTCCACACCGGTCACCAGGACCCCCCGGCCTGGAGACGCGACCCTTTCGGTCACGAAGGCGGCGCACGTGCTCGGCGTGCATCCCAACACGGTGCGCGCGTGGAGCGAGGCGGGCCGGCTGCGCTACTACCGGATCAACGAGCGTGGCGACCGCCGCTACCGCCTGAACGACCTGCAGCGGTTCCTCGCAGTCGCCGAGTCGAGCGCCACGGCCGTCTCGCTCGAACCGCCCGCCGCGATGCGAGCCGGCCGGCGCGATCCGCACCCGCCCGATGCGCCCACCCTCACCGAATCGGCGGCCGGCCTGGACCTCCTGGCGGATCTCGCGGAGGTCGCCTCGTTCCCATCAGGGCTCGACCCGGCCCTCGATGAGGCGTGCCGGCGCATCCGGCTCGCGACGGGCGCGGCGCTCGTCGGCATCTGGGAGCGTCGACCGGGCGGGCTCGTCCCGCGTGCGACGGATGTCGAAGGTCCGGGCATCACGGCCGCGCGCGTCGCGACGCCCGCCCTTGGCCTGTTCGAGCTTGCGCTCGAGTCGGCCGAGCCGATCCACGCCCGACCCGGCGTACCCGGCCCGGTCCCCGTCCTGGGGATGGGCACCGACGAGCTCGTCGTGCGGATCCCCGGCGGCGAGGATCCGTGGGGCATCCTCGTGCTCGCAGGCGCGATGCAGCTGGGGCCGGACGACGGTGTGCGCCTCGCGGGGGCCATCGCCAGGACGCTCGGCGTGCTCGTGCGGGGCGCGAGCGCCGCCGAGCAGGCGATCAGCCGGCTCCGGCGCAGCGAGGCGCTGCGCCGCGTGGCCACCGATCTCGCATCGCGCCTCGACGTCGGCGATGTCGTGCGCGACCTCTCCGACCACGCCCGGGTGCTCTTCGGCGCCGACCGGGTCGCGGTCGTCCTGCGCGACGCCGAGGGACGGATCAGCTCGCCCGGCGGGACCGGCTTCTCCGCCGCGTTCCTGTCCGTCGCCCGCGACCTCGAACAGCAGCGCGCCGGCATCCGCGACATCCCCGCGCGCCGTCCCGTCCTGCTGCTCGGCCCGGACGCGCCCCGGTCCGCATCGCCGATCCGCGCCGCGGCGGTCCAGGAGGGCGTCGACACGCTCCTCGTGGCCCCGCTCGTGGACGGCCACGAGCTCCACGGGGTCCTGTATCTCGCGCACGATCGAGCCCATCGCTGGCGGGAGGTGGACCTCGACGGAGCGGAGGCGCTCGCGGGCGATGCGGCGATCGCGGTGCGGTCGGCTCGGACCTTCGGCCGGATGGCGTCGTGGGCGGCCCAGCTCCAGTCGATCCAGCGACTCGGCGCCCGGCTGTCGGGGCTGACCGACGTCGCCCAGATCGGCCACGCCATCGCCACCGAGCTGCGCCAGCTCATCGAGTACGAGAACGCGCGTGTCTACCGCGCCCGCGACACGGACCTCGTGCCGATCGCGATGCAGGGCTCCGCCGCCGTGTACAGCGACGAGACCGTGGAGAGCCTCACCGTCGACATCGGCGAGGGGATCACGGGGTGGGTCGCGCGGTTCCGCGTCCCGCAGCTCGTCGACGACACGGCCAACGACCCGCGCGCGGTCACGATCGCCGGCACCGAGCCGGACCTCGACGAGTCGATGCTCCTGGCGCCCATGGTCCACGAGGGCGCCTGCCTGGGCGTCGTGGTCCTGAGCAGGCTCGGCCTGCGCCAGTTCACCGAGGATGACCTGCGACTCCTCGTCATCTACGCGTCGTTCGCGGCCCAGGCGATGGCCAACGCCGACGCGACGCAGCGACTCCGTCGCCAGTCCGACGCGCTGGAGCGCCAGCTGCGCGCCCAGCAGGAGCTGTTGCGGACAACCGAGTCGATCCTCACGACGCTCGACCAGCGCCAGGTGCTGGAGCAGATCACCGACCGTCTGGGCTCGCTCATCCAGTGCGACAACATCGCGATCGAGGTCGTCGAGCGCCCGACCGGACTCCTCGTGCCGCTGACCGCGCGCGGCGTCCACGCGGAGGAGTACCTCTCGCCATGGGAGCCCGGTGAGACCGGGATCGCCACCTGGGTCGTCGATCACAACGAGCCGGTGCTGATCGAGGACGAGTTCACCGACGACCGGGTAAACCACTTCCGCTCCACGGGCGAACTCGAGGGAAGCCTCATCGTCGTCCCGCTGCTTGGCCCGCAGGGCGCCGCGGGTGTGCTGACGCTCGAGCGCCTCGGACGCGAGCAGCCGTTCGACGCGCAGGAGTTCGACCTGGTCAAGCTGTTCGCTGCGCAGGTCTCGATCGCGCTGCGCAACGCGGAGTCCTTCCAGGCGGCGGAGGTGCGGGCCCGGACGGACGACCTCACGAGCCTCCTCAACCACGGCACGTTCAAGGACTGGCTGGCACGGAGCGTCGCGGCGCGCGATCCGTTCGGGCTCGTGATGATCGACCTCGACGACTTCAAGTCGGTCAACGACACCCTCGGCCACCAGGCGGGCGACCGCCTGCTGCGCGAGATCGCGGCCGCGATCCTCCACGCCGCCCGCGAGACGGACGCCGTCTTCCGCTACGGCGGTGACGAGTTCGTCGTGATCCTGCCGCGCACCGACGCCACCGGTCTGGCCGCTGCCGCCGAGCGCGTCCTCGTGGCTGTCGCCTCGGTCGGCGGCCACGGCTCGGCGTGGGGCGCCGACGGCGTCGATGTGAGCGCCTCCATCGGGACCGCGTACTTCCCCGAGGACGGGGAGTCACCCGAAGCGGTGCTCCTGGCCGCGGACCGTGCCTGCTTCGTCGCCAAGCGCCGGGGTCGGGGCCGCGTCGCGACGGCAGACGAGGGTCGTGCCCTCGCGAGCGAGTTCGAGCTCTCGGAGCCGACCCCCGTCGACCCGCCCACGGTCCCCGCAGCCTGACCGTGCCGCCGCCGCTGCGCCCGGCCGGCCGTCGCCATGGAATCGGGAAGCGCGTCAGAATCGGGCGACCTGGAGGTTGGCTCGTGCGTCGGTCACACGTTCCCCATCAGGGAGCGGCCGCCCGCTCGGCGCTCCTCGTCCTCGTCCTCGTCGTGGGCGGCTGCCTCCCAGCCAGCGTCCGACCGACCGCTCCACCGCCGCCGAGCCCAACCCCGTCGCCGACGCCGCTGCCGACCACCTCCCCGACGCCCGCTCCACCGACGCCCACGCCCGCGCCGACCTTCGAGCTGTACAAGGTCAGGCGCGGCGACACGCTGACCTCGATCGCGAAGCGGTTCAAGACCGACGGACGCTCGGTCGCGTACTGGAACCGGGAGCAGTACCCGTCGCTCGATCCGGAGTCGCTCAAGTACCGGCCGGACAGCATCAAGGTCGGCTGGACCCTGAAGATCCTGCGCGGCCAGACCTACGTGCCGCCCGCGGGAGATGGCGAGAGCGGCGAGCTGTACACGCCGCCACCCGACGACCTGGACCCGGAGGAGCCATCCGCGAGCCCATCCCCGTCCGGGTGATCGCCGGCGATCGCGGCGTTGGCCGGATGACCCACGGGCGCGGGTATGCTCGCGCCATGCCTCCCGGTCGCGGTCGCACTCCCCGAATCCTCGTCACGCTGCTCGATGCCGCGCGCCAGGCCGATCCCGCGCTGGCGGCCCGCAAGAACGCCCTGTGCGTGGACAGCGTCGTCCGCCACGGGGCCGCGGCGATTGCCCTCGACGCCACGTCGACGGACGGCGACCGTGCCGCCGCGTTCGCGTCGATGGACGGCCTGCTCCTCACCGGCGGCCCGGACCTGGACCCTGCGCGCTATGGTGCCGCGACGACGGGCTCGCTCGGGGTCGATGCCGACCGCGACGCGCTCGAGGCGGCCGCGTGGGGCGCCGCGGACCGGCGCGGCCTCCCGATCCTCGGCATCTGTCGCGGGGCGCAGGCGATGAACGTGTTCGCGGGCGGGACGCTGCTGCAGCACGTCGAGGGGCACGTCGGGGCGGCGTACGGCGCCGGGCCGGCGCTCACCCACCCACTGCGGGTGGCGCCGGGAACGAAGCTCGCGCGGATTCTCTTTCCGGCCAATGTCGGCGGCGGCGTCCTCCAGGTGAACTCGTTCCACCACCAGGCGGTGCGGCTGGCGGACCTCGCGCCCGGTCTCGTTGCGTGCGGGCTGTCGCCGAGCGCGGCCGGCGAGCTCGTCGAGGCGTTCGAGGCGCCCGCTGGTCCGTTCCGCGTCGGGGTCCAGAGCCACCCCGAGCGGACCGAGTCCACGCCTCGCCAGTTCGAGCGCCTGTTCGCGTTCTTCGTGGATGCGTGCCGAGGGCCGCTGACCGGCCGCTGAGCGGTCCATGACCGGGGCCCGATCTGACGCCGGACACCTGGTCGAGCTTCCACCCGTCGATCGGTCGTTGGATCTCGGCGCGTTCCACGCAGCGGCGCCAGCCTCCAGTTGGACCACCAGGGCGTTCCTGCTGGCGAACGGACCGTCGACTGGAACGGGCGCTGTTCCCGATCGCGATGGCGTCGCCCGTTGGATCGCCGGGCGTTCCAGGTCGAGGAGGGGCTTGCCGTGCGGAGAGCGCCGATGGGGCCGGCCTAGAGCCGCCCCGCCTCGATGATCCGGTTGAGGAACTGGCGCGTCCGTGCCTCCCGAGGCTGGGCGAAGATCTGCGCCGGCGGGCCCTGTTCCAGGATCCGGCCCTCGTCGAGGAAGCAGACCCGGTTCGCGATGTCGCGCGCGAAGCCCATCTCGTGGGTGGCGATGAGCATCGTCATGCCGCCGGCCGCCAGCTCGCGGATGACGTCGAGCACCTCCGCCACGAGCTCCGGGTCGAGCGCCGAGGTCACCTCGTCGAGCAGCAGGAGGTCCGGCTGCATGGCAAGCGCCCGCACGATCGCGACCCGCTGCTGCTGGCCGCCCGAGAGGCTGTCCGGCCGGCCGCGCGCCTTCTCCGCGAGTCCGAACCGCTCGAGGAGCGCCATGGCCTCGCCGTCGGCGATCGCGGGCCTGCGCTTGAGCACCTTGCGTGGCGCCAGGGTCACGTTGTCCAGCACCGACATGTGCGGGAACAGGTTGAACGCCTGGAACACGATCCCCACCCGGCGCCGGATGCGGTCCACGTCGACGCCCTTGGCGGTGATCTCCTCGCCCTCGATGAGGATTCGGCCCGCGTCGATGGGCTCGATGAGGTTGATGCACCGGAGAAGCGTCGACTTGCCGCTGCCCGACGCCCCGATCAGCGCGATGACCTCGTGCTCGGAGACGTCGAGATCGATGCCCTTGAGCACCTCGAGCTCGCCGAACGACTTGTGGAGGCCCTGGATCGCCAGGGCGGAGGCTGTCATGCGCGCAGCCGCGAGCGGCGGCCGGAGTCAGCCACCGCGATCTTCCTGCCGCCCTGGCCCCTGCGCCGCTCGCGCGCGATGAGCAGGTCGGTCAACCGGGCGAGCGGGATCGTGACCACGAGGAACACGAGCGCCGTCGCGACGTACGGGGTGAAGTTGAACTTGGCCGCCGTGAGGATCTGGGTCTGGCGGAAGATCTCGACCACCCCGATGTAGGACACGAGCACCGTGTCCTTCTGCAGCCCGATGAAGTCGTTGAGCAGGGGCGGGATCACGCGCCGGATCGCCTGCGGGACGATGACGAAGCGCATCGTCTGGAGCTGCGACAGGCCCAGCGATCGGGCTGCCGCGCTCTGCGACGGATGGACGCTGTCGATGCCCGCCCGGTAGACCTCCGACACGTACGCGGAGTAGACGAGGGTCAGGACGACGACGGCCCAGAAGAACTCGTCCTTGGGGACACCCTCGATCTTGAGGGCGGGCAGGCCGAGGCCGAGGGCGATGATCACGAGGACGCCCGGCAGCGCCCGGAACACGTCGACGTAGACCGTCGCCATGAGGCGCACCGGGAAGAACACGGGACCGGGCAGGCTGCGCAGGATCGCGAGCAGCAGCCCGAAGACGAGGATCAGGACCTCGGCGATCAGGAACAGCCGGACGTTGACCCAGAACTTCGAGACGAGCTTGGGCAGCGAGTCCCAGAAGATCGTGCCGTCGAGGAACCGCGCCTGCACCCGGGGCCAGCCCGGCGAGTTGGTGACGATGAACGCGATGATCCCGAACACCACGATCGTCGAGACGAACGCGACCAGGAGCGAGCGGGCGCCCTCGGCGCCGAGCCCGAAACGGGGCCCCCTCGTCGTGCGGACCGGTGGAACCGACCCGACCGACTCGGGGACCCCGTCGGGATCCATGGGCTGGCTGAGCGCTGGTGCTACGGCTTGAAGACCGGGGCGCCGGCGTTGTCCGAGAGCTCCTGCTGGGTGATCCGCGCGAGCTCGCCGGAGTCACGGAGCTGACCGATGGCCGTGTTGACGCACGCGGTGAGCGGGCTGTCCTTGTCGAGGACGACGCTGAAGTGCTCGCCACCCTCGGGCGCAGGGAACTGGCCGACGATCACGCCGCCGTCGAACTGCGCCGCGGTCACGTAGAACGCGGTCGGCAGGTCGACGACGAGGCCGTCGATCTGGCCGTTCTTGAGGGCCTCGACCGCGAGGTCGTTCGTGTCGTAGACCTTCGCCTCCTTGGACGGGGCGATGACCTTCGTGATCGTATCGAGGCTCGTCGTGCCGACCTGGGCGCCGAACTGGAAGTCCTTGAGGCCGGCGATCGTGGTGACCTTCGACAGCTTCGAGTCCTTGGCGCCGACGACGGCCTGGGCGACGTCGTAGTAGCCGTCCGTCATGTCGACCGCCTGGGCGCGCTCCGCGCTGTAGCTGGCCTGGGTCAGGTAGATGTCGAAGTCCTTCGCGCCCGGCCCGATCGCGGTGTTGAACGGCGCGACGACCCACTTGACGGTGTCGCCGACGAAGCCGAGGTTGCGTGCGATGGCCCATGCCACGCGGCCCTCGAATCCCTGGCGGTTGGTCGGGTCACCGAGCTCCCACGGGTCGGTTGCCGGGTCGGAGGGCTGGTAGTACGGCGGGTAGGCGGGGTTGTCCGCGCCGATGGTCAGCGTGCCCGGGGTCTTGGTCTGGAGCGAGTCGAAGGTGCACGCCGCGGCGACCTGCGACGGGGCGACCGACGCGGCCGCGGACTCCGAGGCGGCGGCGGCGGTGGCGGCGGTGGACGAGCTCGCGGACGGCGAAGCGCCTCCGGAGCAGGCCGTGGCAAGGACGGCGACGAGGGCGAGGGCAGAGATGCCCGTGACGGTGCGCATGAGTGTGCGATCTCCTCCAAGTGGTGCGCGGCGGATTGTACCGCCGAGGTCGGGTGGTCCCGAGGGCCCGTCCGGGCCGTGCATGTGTCGGCGGCCACCCGCCGCGAGTGCCGGAGAGACGGGGAGCCGCGAACCCGGTCCGGGTCGCAGCCCCGGGACCTCGGCGCCGAGGTCCCCGTGTCAGTCGCTGACGATCAGCGCGGGGAGACTCGGCGCCCGTCCTCCGCATGGCGGGGCCGCCCACGCATACCCATGTCCCAGGAGACGCTGGTGTGGCTCATCAGGCCATCGATGGTGCGGGAGGGTTCCCGGATCCGTCAACTCGCCCCGGGTCCGGCGGGTCCCGCGGGCGTCGCCTCCGGCCGGAGCGTCACCCGCGTCCCGCCCGCGAGACCAAGGACCTCGGCGGCGTTTCCCCGGTTCACGCCGATGCATGCGCGCCCGTACGAGTCCACGTACAGGAGCGGCTCGCCCTCGCGGTGCTCGCCGAAGGTCGGAGCCCACGGGATCACGTGCTCGCGGCCATCGCCCAGCGACACCTGGAACCGCCGGCCCACGGGTTCACCCAGGGCTTCGCGCACATCCTCCAGGAGCGCGGACAGCTTCACGTTGCCAAACGTGTCCACGTAGATGATCTGGGTGGCGATCCCCCCGTCGACCGGCTGCGGGACGGGCAGCGGCGACGCGACGAGCGACGCGGGGTCGAAGGCGGGACCGAGCGAGTCGAACGCCACCCCGCAGGCGAGATGACCCGCCGCCGGCGCGAAGATGTCCCGGCCGTGGAACGTCGCGGTCACGACCGGCAGCCGGTAGTCGGGGTTCGCCAGCTCGCGCCCCTCGGTCACTCCGCCCAGGCGGACCGCCGCCGGCACGAGCAGCCCGTTGTCCGGGCCCACCAGGATGTCCCCGCGAGCGACGCGAAGCGCCACGGGCCGGCGATCCGTGCCCACGCCCGGGTCGACCACCGCGACGTGGACGCCCACCGGCACGTACGGCAGCGCCGCCCACAGGGACAGGGCACCCTCCCCGACCGCGAACTTGCGCACGTCGTGCGCGAGGTCGATCACCTCCGCATCGGGGCAGATGCCCAGGATGACCGCCCGGCAGATCGCGGCGGACGGGTCGCGGAGGCCGAAGTCGGTGAGCAGCGAGACGATGGGACGCGCCATGGCGACCGATGGTAGCGGGTCCGTGACGGACCCCGGAAACGCCGAAGCGACGCCGGGAGGAGGTCGGCGTCGCTTCGGAGGAGAGCATCGGTGCCGATGGGAGGAGGGAGGGCCCCCGGCACCGACGGAGGTGTTCGGTTCGCTGCACTGCACCGTGGTGCGGTGGGGCAACTATGGGGCGCGTCGGTCAGGGGACTGCATGACCCGGGAGTCCCGGTGCCGTGGGTACTTGCGGGGTGCACGACCGCGCTCGCTAGACTCGCGTCGTGCGGGTACGGACGATCGAGCTGCGGATCCTGGGGGCGGTGCTGACGTCACTCTGGGCGCTCGTGTTCGGGCTGGTGCTGCTGGGGTACCGGCCCGGCGGGCCAGTGGACCTCGCGGTGGGCATCGCGACGCTCGGTCCGATCCTCATCGCGCTCGCGGCGGTCATCTGGCCCCCGGTGGCACGCGGCGATCGAGCCTTCGCAGCCATCGCGTGGCTCGCGCTGGGGGCGATCCTGCTGCTCGTGCCGTCCATCGCGAACCTCGTCACCCAGCTCGAGGGTCGCGGTCCGCAGACGCTGCTGCCCTCCTTCGAGGCCGCCTACCCGTGGCTGCTCGCGCTCATCGCGACGGGCCTGTTCGCGGGGCTCGGAGTCGCCCGCCGCCGGCTCGGCGAGACTGCGCTCAGGCGCCGGCGGCTCGTCACCGGCAGCGCCCTCGCGCTGGCGCTCGTCCTGCTCGTGGGCACCGCATTCGGAACAGCCGCCGTCGTCAACGAGCTTGCACTCGCGGACCGGCCCGCGATCGCATCCCAGTTCGGACCGACCGACCCCGCGCTCGAGGTACCGGTGTGCGACGGGCCGCTGGCGGCAGGCGCCACCGCCAAGGTCGTGCTCGTCATGGACAGCTCGATCGACGACCGGCGGACGGGCCAGGTCAGGCTCGAGGGGATCCGGAACGGGTCAGACTTCCAGTACGCCGGGTTTGCCGCGTCGAGGCTCACGATGGGCCAGCAGGGCATGACCCGGACCGAGGGCCGCGCCTGGATGCTCAGCCCCGGGCGCCCGTGGGCCGCGGTGACCATCGACGAGGCCGCCAACCACGACCTCGACCGGTCGATGGTCCTCGAGGCGCTGAAGCCGGGCGACCGGGCCGTGGCCGAGGACCGCGGCCTCTCGTTCATCGAGGGCGCGCGCGCCCGGCACTGCCGCGTTGCCCTCGAGGGCGCCACCCTCCGCCGGGCGCTGCCGCAGGTCGATCTCCTCGTCGGCGCCACCGACCTGTCACGCTGGCGGGGAGAGCTCGACTACTGGGTGTTCGCCGACGGCCAGCTTGGCCAGGTCGACGGCCGCCTCACCGGCCCGGCCGGGAGCCTCGATCCCGACGCGCTCAACGCACTCGTCCGGTTCCGGCTCACGGCGGTGGACCGCGGACTGCCCATCAACGTCCTGCCGCCGTTCTAGATTCCGCGCTGCGAGGGGGATCCCACAGGTGACGACCAACGACGACGGCGAGGAGTCCGGCGTGGTGGACGCGTTCGACGAGGCACCCGACGACGGTGCCCGGATCGAGGGCAAGCGGGATCGGCTGGCCCGGCTGCTGTCCGTGCTCCGCGTGCTCCAGGGCCATGGGGACGCGGGGATCTCCCCCGCCCAGATCGCCCGTCGGACCGGGATGAGCAAGCGCTCCATCTACCGCGACCTCAAGGCGCTCGAGACGGAGATGCAGGTCCCGCTGTGGAGCGAGAAGGGCAAGTGGGGGGTGCAGCCGGGTGCCTTCCTGCCGCCGCTCCGGCTCTCGCTCCAGGAGGCGATGGCGGTGTTCCTGTCCGCTCGCCTCGTCACGCGCTACGCAGACAAGTACGAGCCCAACCTCGCGTCCGCGTTCGAGAAGCTCGGCGAGGCGCTGCCGGACGCGCTCCGCCAGCACATCGAGGGAACCCTGGACGACCTGTCGCAGCGGCGCGTGGACCCGGACTTCAACCGCCACGTGGCGGACCTCACGAAGGCCTGGGCGGAGCGGCGCGTCGTCCGCTTCCGATACCAGCCGGCGCGCTACGACGGCAACGATCGGGAGCCGCGCACGGCCGAGGTGGAGCCGTACCTGCTCGAGCCGTCGCTGGCGACGCACGCGCTGTACCTCATCGGTCTCGACCGGACGCGCGGGGCGATCCGCACCTTCAAGGTGGAGCGGATCGTGGACCTGGCGCTCACCCCGCAGACCTTCGAGGCCCCCGACCCGACGGTGCTGGCGGCCACCCTGCGGCGGGCCTGGGACATCATCGCGGACCAGCCGCCGACCGAGGTCGTGCTCCGCTTCGACCCGTCCGTCGCCGCCCGCGTCCGCGAGGCCACGTGGCACCCGAGCCAGGAGGTCGCGGAGCGCCAGGACGGTTCGCTCGAGTGGCGTGCCAGGGTCGCCGGGACGATCGAGATCCGCCTCTGGATCCTCTCCTGGGGGGACGAGGTGGAGGTCCTGGCGCCGGCCGGGCTGCGGGCCGATGTGGCGGCCACGCACGCCCGCGCCGCCGCACGCTATCGCGCCGGCTGAGGGCGGACATGGACGTCCTGGGGTAGGCTGACGACCCTCACCTGTGGGGCCCGGGAGCCCCGCGACGACCCGCGGACCCAGGGAGGCCCCAGTCATCGATACCACCGTTGCGCGCCCCGTTCCCATGCGCCCGTCGTGGCGCCGCCGCCTGTCGCAGGCGCTTGCCGCCGCCCTCGCCATCGCCTCGATGCTGACGGTGTACGCCCCGTCAGCGAGCGCCGACACGGCGTTCGACATGGAGCGGCGGATCCTGTCCCTGATGAACCAGGACCGGGTCGCCGCAGGCCTCGTCGCGTACCGGCGGGACAGGGCCCTGGCCTATGTCGCCGGCAAGCGTGCCGCCCGCATGGCGTCGAAGCGGATCCTGTCCCACAGCGCCGCGGGTCCCGAGCTTGGCTATGAGCTGAGCGTCAACGGCATCCAGTGGTACGACTGGGGCGAGGCCATCGGCACCACCAGCTACCCATGGGGCTACAAGGCCGCGGCCAACCTGTACAAGATGTGGAAGGCGAGCGCTCCACACCGGGCGCTGATGATGAGCACGGGCTTCAACTACGTCGGGGTGGGCGTCGCACGGGCGAGCAACGGGTCCACCTATGCGTCGATCGTGTTCACCGACTCCAGGGACCACACGGGCGCGGTGGGGCGGAACGTGTCGGTTGCGGCCGCCGGGACGACCGTCTCCTACGCATGGACCGGCGCCGACGTGCGGCTCCAGCGGCGGACCGCCGGCCTGCGCTCCTTCGACGTCCAGTACCGCGTGGATGGCGGCACGTGGCGCACGATCCGCAACGACACGACCGATCGCGGGTTGTCGCTCGCGGACCGCGTCCGCGGCCACTGGTACGGGTTCCGTGTCCAGGCTGCCGACCAGCGCGGTAACCTCGGCCCGTGGAGCAGCGAAGCGAAGGTCTGGGTGCCGTAGCGGGGCGGCGGCTGCCGTTCGCGTCCGTCAACCTCATCTCCGACCCGATCCACGGCTACGTCGAGCTCACGAAGCGCCTGGCGCCCGACGAGGCCCGCGCAGCGGGACTCCAGCCCGAGGACGTGGCCGAGGACGACCTCCTCGACACGGCCTGGGTCCAGCGCCTGCGTCGCATCAGCCAGCTCCAGAGCGCCCGATGGGTGTTCCCCACCGCGGAGCACTCCAGGTTCACGCACGGCCTCGGCGTCATGCACGAGGCGGGCCTGTGGGCGCGGTCGCTGTACCCGTCGCTGCGCGCGTCGCTCGGGGAGCTCGCGCCCGGCGAGCCCGTGCCGTCCGAGGGCCTGGTCGTCGAGACGCTGCGGATCGCCGGGCTCCTCCACGACGTGGGCCATGGGCCGTTCGCGCACTTCTTCGATGAGCGGTTCCTCGTCGCGTTCCCGGCGCCCGAGGACCCCCGCCGCGCGGGCGCCAAGACGCTCTCGCACGAGGATCTCTCACAGCTCGTGATCGAACGCGAGCTGGGACCACTGATCCGCGGGCTGCGCCGTGCGCCGGGCGCCGTGCCCGAACGCGACCGGTTCGCCGACGGCGAGTCGATCGACCCCCGCTGGGTGTCGTACCTGATCTCGAAGCCGCCGCTCGTGGACGCGTCGATGCCCGCCTGGGTGCGCACCCTCCAGCCCCTGCTGTCGGGCGTGTTCACGGTGGACAACCTGGACTACGTGCGGCGGGACGCATACCTCACCGGCGTCTCGATGGGCCCGGTCGACGCCGAGCGGCTGCGTCGCTACACCTTCGTGTCGGCGCGCGGGCTCACCCTCTACGAGAGCGGCATCGGGGCGCTCGAGATGTTCCTCACCGCGCGCCTGTTCATGTACCAGCACGTGTATCTGCACCGGACGGTGCGCGCGATCGACCTGGACCTCGAGGAGGTGTTCGCGCCGTCGATCCGGGCGGTGTTCGGTGACGGGTCGCCGGCCGAGCGCCTGGGGGCCTTCGCGGACCTCGACGAGTACGCGCTCCTCCACCAGGCGGCCGGCTGGGCGCGGGGCGAGCACCTGTCGGCGGCGCCCTCGCCCGGCGACGGGACGGTGACCCGCGGGGTCGCGGACGGCTGGCGCGCGATCCTCCTGCGCCGCCCGCGCTGGCGTGGGGAGCACGAGGTCCGGACCGAGGCCGCGTCCTGGGACTGGCCGCCGGCGCTCCTCGACGAGCTCGGGGCCGAGGAGCCGGGGCACGTCCGGATCGACCTCACGGGCGTGGACGCGCGGCCGGGGGCATCGAAGCCGCCGACGCTCGTCATCGAGCGGCGGGACGGCGGCGAGGGGCCGCCGCTCGGCGAGGCGCTCTCGCGGCTTCCCGCGTGGCTGCTCATCGGCCGGCGGTACCGGCGGGCCGAGTAGGCCGGGCGGTCAGTCGCCGCCCATGGTCGCCGGGTCGACGTAGCCCACGTACTCCACGACCGTCCGGAAGCCCAGCCGCTCGTAGATCGGCTTGCCCATGTCGCTCGCCTGGAGGATCGCTACGTCGCAGCCGGCAGCCGCTCCGTCGTCCACGATCCGCATCGTCATCGCGGCCCCGTAGCCGCGCTGACGCGCCCCCGGAACCGTCGCGATGTTGTACACGCCGATCGTCGGACCGGTGATCGCCCCGAGACCCGTCGCCACGGGAACCCGGTTCGTGTAGCCGACGTAGACCGCCACGCCGGGCTCGTCGAGGATCGCGTCGCCCATGAGGTCCTCGAGCCAGTCGGCAGGCATCCCGAACCCTTCGGCCGCCGCAGTGACGTGGTCCGCGAGCCCCGCGACGTCGGTCGCGCGCCGGATGTCGATGCCCGATGGGACCGGGACGGCATTCGCCGCGGGCAGCGGCCACATCGCCATGCCGGGCATCCACGGCTCGGGCGACACGGGGACGAGGCCGAGCTCCTCCATCAGCGGCAGGAAGCGGTCGTCCGGCCCGTTGCGCAGGTTCACGATCCAGCGGTCCGTGCGCCTCCGGACGTCCGCCACGGCGTCGCGCAGGGCGACGTCCGTCGGGTCGCTCCCCGAGACGACCACCTGGTTGAACATCCGCACCGGGAGCATGGTCGACATGAGCGTGACCCCGTCGACCTCGCGCACGAGCGCACCGTCCACGGAGCCGCCGAACCACGACATCGTGGCCACCATGTTCTCGTGCTCGAGCGAGGCGAGGATCGCGTCGTCCATCGGGCAGGCTCCACCGCTGGCGGCGCTGGCACGACGATCCCCGGGTCCCGATCCCGCCGCACGCCGTATCATGCCCGGGCCGCGCGCCCGTAGCTCAGTGGACTAGAGCAT
Organism: Candidatus Limnocylindrales bacterium; assembly: GCA_036504355.1. GTDB lineage: Bacteria > Chloroflexota > Limnocylindria > Limnocylindrales > CSP1-4 > CAIXZV01. The sequence goes on along the minus strand of DASXVG010000088.1, from coordinate 49 downwards.
CGGTCTTCGGAACCGAGTGTCGGGGGTTCGAATCCCTCCGGGCGCGCCA
>DASXVG010000087.1:0-92738 GCA_036504355.1 Candidatus Limnocylindrales bacterium | reverse complement strand
TGACGATCTCGACCGCGCGCCGGTACTCGGACATCGTCAGGGTGTCAATGGTCATCTGCTTCCCTCTCTGTCAGCTTGGCCGTGAGGCCAGCGATCTTTGCGTCCCGCCCCCGCAAGTCGTCGATGTCTGCGTCGTTGGGGACATTGAACGGTCCGTACCACTCGTCAACGAGCGCGTGGATCTCGTCGTCCTTCCACGCCGGGCCGACGGACTCGTCGTCGTAGTGCAGCGGCACAGCTGAGATGAACCCGTCGTCATGAAGCACGATCTCGTACGCCATGTGATCGGACGCGTCGAACCTGACGACACGCCACATCGCGGCGACGTTCTGCCGGTTGAGGTTCTTGAAGTGGGACGGACCCGTGATGTACGTCGTCCGCTCGCGGATCTGCGCCACTCCCGCCGCATTGCGGGCGACGGACAGGACGTTCATGGCTCGTGACGGACGGCGAACGTAGACCGTCGAGCCGCCGGGCATGACGTCCGCAACGAAGTGGTCCGACACGTGACTGGCGCACTCGATCGAGCAGTAGAGCCGAGGACGACCTCGGGTCACCATGGCGCTCGGGCCATGGCCGGTGCCCTGCGGGGCCTTCGGGTGGAACCACGGGTCACCCTCGAACACGTACTGGTCGAGCTCCGGCTTGTCGGCCTCGTACTCCGCGTAGCCGCTGGCCGTGTGATCTGGATTGGCGCAGGAGGTCAAGACCCCCTCGTACTGAGGGCACCCCTTCTCGCTGCACCTGACTTCTGCCATCGCGCTCTCCGTTCTCGCCGCATTGCTTGCGGCCTCATATATCTCTGTCGGAAGTATTCGGTGGATCCGAGACTCGCCTCTGACTAGTCGCCGCGGATCTGCGCGGATCTGCGCGCCCGTCGCCGCGCGTTCTACGCGGCCGCAGGGACGCGAGCGGACGCGGGATCGCGCGCCACGCGGGTGACGTGCGGGTCACGCGCGCGCATCACGGATTACTCGCGACAGAGACTCATGTGGGCGAGCGCACGGCTTCTCACCATCGTCAACAGGGGTCACGTTGCCCCTCACCCGCCACACGAGGCCCACCACCTACGGCGCGGTCGGCCACTCGCCCCCAACCTCTCTGCTCGATGGGTTGGGGGACGTCACATACCTTGACGACGGCCCTGGAGGGTTAGCCCCTCTGGGGCCTTTCTGCGTCTAGCTCGCCCGCCGCTTCAGGCGCCAATCCATGCTCAGTTTCGTGCGTGAGACGTCGCAGAAAACGGCCCCTGCTGGCGGTTTCGGAGGAACTGGTCCTGAGGGCCGTCCCGCGGCCTCGCGTCGCTCTCGAGCCGTTCTAGCTCTCAGGCAGCCAGCGGTGTTACTTCGGCGGAATGGTCCTTCTTCGCGGACATCCACGCGCCGTCGGTATAGGAGCAGAACTCGAGCAGGATCTCGGCGATCGTCCGGTCGGCGTAGCCCGCCTCGCGCTCCTGGATGAACAGCGCGTTCTCGACCATCCGGGTCGCGTCGAGCATGACCTTGATCCCGAGCGGCTCGCACAGCTCGCGGATTTCGCGGACGTTTGCCATCGAGACCGGCTGGCCGCCGGCCATGTTCACGGTCCCGGCCAGGCTGACGTACGGGATCCGATCGGCGCCCACCTCGTCGATGAGGGCGCGCAGCTTGCCGAGGTCGACGTTGCCCTTGAAGTCGAGCAGCGCCTGCGGGTCGTGCGCCTCGTCGACGATCACGTCGTGGAAGGTGCCCCCGGCCTTCTCCTGGTGCTCCCGGGTCGTCGTGAAGTACATGTTCCCCGGGATGTGGTCGCCCGGCTCGATGAGCACCTGGCTGATGAGGTGCTCCGCGCCGCGGCCCTGGTGGGTGGGCACGATGTGCTTGTAGCCGTAGAACCGCTGGATCGCGGCCTCGAGATGGTAGAAATTCCGGCTGCCCGCGTACGCCTCGTCACCCAGCATCATCCCCGCCCACTGGCGATCGCTCATCGCCGACGTGCCGGAGTCCGTGAGCAGGTCGATGTAGACGTCGTCGGACTTGATCAGGAACGTGTTCCAGCCGGACTCGTCGAGCGCCGCCAGCCGCTGCTCGCGGGTCGTGACCTTGAGCGGCTCGACCATCTTGATCTTCCACGGCTCGGCCCAGCTGCGACGATCGTGCTGCTGGCCCATCGTGTGGAGGGACATGCCGGACATGGGGCTCCTCGTCGTGTCGACGCGCGGCGCGTCGGGACGCGACGGCTCGGGGGCGGCCGTCGCTGTCAGTCGTGGGTGCCTACGCTGAGGGTTGCGGTCCGGTCGCGCCCGGTCCGTCCGGCCGCTCCGCCGCGGGCCGAATGTCGCCGGGTCAGGCGGGTTTGCCGGTCGTGTCCCCGGCGTCGCCCGCGGCGTCGGTGGTGATCACGCTCACCTCGCCGTTGCCCTCCATCGTCGCGAGCCGCACGTCGCGCAGGTCTGTCACGCCGCGCAACCGGAGCTGGGCCACGAGCTCGTCGTCCGAGATGAGCTCGGCGTCGAGGTTCCCGGTGACCTTGGAGCCGTCCCGAACGAGCACCCGTGGCTTCGGGTTGACCCACCGGCCGAGCGTGTCCGGGTAGCGGAAGGCGAGCCAGTCCAGGCCGTACGCCCAGCCGACGATCGTGAGCACGAGCAGCATGCCGTCGGTCCACGACTTGTAGTCGGCCGCCATCGCGTTCTGCGCCGCGTCCGCGATCAGCACGATGACCAGGAGGTCCGTCATGCCGATGTTGCTGGACGACCGGTTGAGCGTGACCCGGAGGATCGCGAACAGGACGAGGTAGGTCAACGTCCCCCGGATGAAGATCTCCACGATGGGGGTGTCGATGACGAAGATCCGGCCCAGGTCAACGTCCATGTCCCGCAGTCATACCGCGTGGGTGCCTCCGGCGTGACGTCAGTCGGGGCGGAATCCGTTGCGGCTGCACGCCGGATGGGCTTCCAGCCCTGTCCGTGACCGGATCAGCGGGCAGGTGCGCCCTCCGCGATCGGCGAGGTCGTCCCATCGGCCGGGTTGGCCGTCATGAACGGCTCCAGACCGCGGAGCATCGTCGCCGCGCCCACCGTGCGGAAGAACTCGATCGCGAGGGCCGCGGCGCGAGGCGCCCCCGCGTCATCGGGGCTCAGCAGCACCCGTGAGCGGCGGATCAGCGCGGCGCTCAGACGCGTGCCCGTTCCCTCGAGCCGGGCGACGGCCGCATCCATCGCCGGCAACGCGGACCGGTCACCGTCCAGGACCGCCAGACCGGCGGCCGCGATTTCGGCGATCGCCACGTTGACCCGACCGCCGACGCGATCAGAGGTGGAACGCAGCAACCGGTCCGGCTCGCGACGCAACAGGCCGACGGTGACATGCCACGCGCCGCCGACCACCCGCAGCGCGGCTTCGGCCTCCGCGAGGAGGTCGGTCTGCCGGGCGGTGTCATCGAGGTCGCCGCGCGCGAGGGCGAGCCTCGCCCGCATGGTCTGCACGGCTGCCCGGGTCTGCACGTCGTCGAGGCCGCCAAGAGCCTCCACGACCTCCGCCTCGAGTCGAGCGGCCCCAGCCTCATCGCCCTCCATGGCCAGCGCGACGGCCAGCTGGGCAAGCGCCTGGGCCCGCCAGGGGCCCGCCTGTTCCTCGATCCGGGCCTCCTCCATGGCGCGGTGGAGCCAGGCCCAGTCGCCGCTCTCGAGGGCACCGTCGGCGGCGTTGCCCAGCAGTGGGTACGCCCACACGTCGTACCCATGCCGGCGCGCCCGGTCCAGCCCGGTACGACCACACTCGAAGGCCTCGGTCAGGTCCTCGAACGCCACGAATACCGAGAAGTTCATGCGGGCGCGGAACTCGGCACGCAAGAGCCCGTCCCGCTGGGCGAACGCGACGGCGCCACGCAGCAGCGCAGCCGCCTCGAGGAGGCGGCCGGCAGCTCCCAGGGCCCAGCCCTTGCTGGCCAGCAGCTCCGCGATCACCTCGCGCAGGTTCATCCGCTCGGCAACGCCAAGCGCTTCGTCGAGGATGACGGCGGCCTCGGCCGCCTGGGTCACAAACAGGTGGCAGCGTCCCAGCTCCGCGAGGAGCCGGACGCCGTCCGGATCCTCCGTGACGAATGCGCCGAGCGCGCTCCTGACCTCGGTGAGGAGCGTGAGCGCCTCGAGCGAACGACCCTCGTTGATGAGCGCGTAGGACAAGTGGGATGCGGCGCGCGCCTGGAGGCCACGATCACCGTCACGGCGTCCGATGGCGAGCAGCTCGGTGGCCTCTGCGATGAGGGCTGCCGTGTCGATGGTCAGCAGCAGCTCGGTCATGCGCAGGTCCCGCAGCCGGAGTCGTTCGCCCTCGGCGGCCGCGAGCTCGGCCGCCTGGCGAAGGTAGGTCGCCGCGCTCGCATGGGCCCCGATGTCGCGCGAGCGCACGGCCGCACCCTCGAGGGCGGCCGATGCCTGCGCCCGCAGCCCGTCGCGATCCTCGTCGGTGGCGAACCGCACGGCCTCGAGATAGTGGGTCGCCACGACGCCGGCCAGCTCGTCGCCACCATCGGCGCCAAGGATCCCCGCGGCGGCGAGATGACGGGCCTGCCGCTCCTTGCGCGACAGCCGGCTGTACGCCACCTCCCGCAGGACGCCCTGCAGGAACCGGTGCTGGCCGCGCTCAGGGGACCTCGGATCGTCGTCGTAGGTGAAGAGCTCTCGGCGTACGAGGTCGTCGAGGAAGGCCCTGACCGTGTCCTCCGTCCGACCGGCGACGGCGGCGACCGCGGCCGCCGTGAAGCTGATCCCCATGACGGCACACGTGCCGACGACATCCCGCGTGTCCGGGTCCAGGGCGTCGAGACGCGCGCCGAGCAAGGCCGTGAGGGTGTCGGGAACGGCCAGGTCACCCAGGTCGCCGACGAGCCGGAACCGGCCCTCGACCTCGGTCAGCATGCCGCCATCGAGCAGCATCCGCACGGTCTCGACGGCGTACAGGGGGATGCCCTCGGCGCGGTCACGAATGCGCGTGATCGCCTCGGGCGGGATGCCCGGTGCCATGCCCAGGAGCAGCATCTCCATCGCCGCATCGTCGAGGGGTGCGAGGTCGAGGCGCAGGTGGTTGCGGACGGTTGCCCCCCACGTCGGTCGTGCCTCCATGAGCTCTGGGCGGGCCAGCGCGAGCACGAGGATCGGGCGCGAGCGGCCCGCCGCCAGCAGCCCCTCGATGAAGTCGAGCAGGCCGCTCTCCGCCCAGTGGAGATCCTCGAACACCAGCACGGTCGGTCCGTGGTCCGCGATCCGCTCGAACAGGGTCCGCCAGGCCGCCGCGAGCTCCTCGGCCCCGCCGGGTGGGGCGGGATCGAGGCCCAGGAGCGCCGCCAGCCGAGGCTCCACGCGCGCCCGCTCGTCGACGTCGAGCAGGTACAGCTCGGCCATCGCCGCCAGCTTCTCGCGAGCCGCCGTCGGGTCGTCGGTCTCCGCGATGCGTGCGCGCTGGCGGACCATCTCGCCCAGCGCCCAGAAGGCGAGGCCGTCGCCGTAGGCCGGCGACCGGCCCTGGTGCCAGTAGACGGTCTCCACCATGCCGTCGATGTACTTCTCGAGCTCCCAGGCGAGGCGGCTCTTGCCGATGCCCGCCGTCCCGGTGACCGAGACCAGGCGAGGCCGGCGCTCCCGCACGGACCTGAGGAAGACCTCCTTGACCATGTGCAGCTCGTCGTCCCGACCCACGAACGGGGGCTCGAGGCGGGTCACCCGGCCGAACCCTCCGTGGCCCGCCGCAACGCGAACCGCCCGCCAGGCCGGGACGGGGGCGGACTTGCCCTTGAACGCCTGGTCACCGGCCGGCTCGTAGTCGATGGCGGCGTCGCTGGCGCGCATCGTTGCCTCGCCCACGAGGACGGAGCCCGGCGCCGCTGCCGACTGCATCCGCGCAGCCGTGTTGACCAGGTCCCCGGCGACGAGCGCCTGCCCCTCCGCGCCGAGGGTCGCGGCCGCCTCCCCGGTGAGCACGCCGGCTCGGACGACCAGCGCGTCGCCCGCGGGAGTTCGCAGGAAGCGCGCGCCCTCGACGAGATCGAGGGCGGCGCGGACGGCGCGCTCGGCATCGTCCTCGTGGGCCACGGGCGCGCCCCAGACCGCCATGACGGCGTCCCCGATGAACTTCTCCACCACCCCGCCGTAGCGGCCGACGACCTCGCGGCAGAGGTCGTAGTAGCCGCCGAGCATCTCGCGCACGACCTCCATGTCCGCGCCTTCGGCCATGGATGTCGATCCGACCAGGTCCGCGAACAGGACCGACACGAGCCGACGCTCCACGCCTCCCGCGGATGGGCCGACGGACCCGGTGGTCGCGCCGCTCGAAGCCGGCGCAGGGAGCTGCGCCCGCACGGTGGCACGTCGGTCTCCCCCGAGTGGTTCGCCGCAGCCGCCGCAGAACTGGTCGTCGGGCTCGTTGACCGCGCCGCAGGACGGGCATGGGATGCCCATCGCGACCCCGCACGACCGACAGAATCGTCGATCGGAGCGATTGTCGGCCCCACAGGCGAGACAGGTGGCGCGTTCAGGCATCACGTTCCCGACAGCGTAGCGAGTCTGCAACGACGGAGGCGGCGCGCCGGAGCATCGCGTGAGCCAGCGGGCCATCCGGGGCGGGAATGGCCCGCCGACAGCCCACATGTCGGTGCGCGGCTACACTCGCCGTCGAGGCCGGCGATCCCCGCGCCTCCCGATCCCGGAGGCTCACGACCCTGTTGCTCGCCCTCGGCTCGGTCCGGTGGCGGAAGGTCTGGCGCGACCTGCTGGAGCACCGGGTCCGCAGCCTCCTCGTCGTGCTGTCGATCGCGGTCGGCGTGGCCGCGGTCGGGACGATCGCGGGCGCGAACGCCCTGCTCGAGCGCAACCTGCGCGAGGGGTACGCGGCGACCCGGCCGAGCTCGGCCAGCCTGTTCACGACCGTCCCCTTCGACACGGCCCTCGTGGAGACCGTGCGCCGGATGCCCCACGTCGCGCAGGCGGAGGGTCGCCGGAGCGCCTCGGCGAGGATCGTGACCGGTCCCGACCAGTCGCTCGAGATCCAGCTCACGGCGATCCCCGACTTCACGGCCCAGCCGATGGACCTCGTGTCGCCCGAGCAGGGCGCGTGGCCACCCAAGCGCGGGGAGATCTGGTTCGAGCGGTCGAGCCGGACGCTCACCGATATCGAGATCGGCAGGGTCGTCACGATCCAGCTCGGGCCCGACACGACCAAGACGCTCGTGACCGGCGGCATCGCGCACGAGCCGGGGGCGGCGCCCGCATTCTTCTTCGGCCAGGTCCTCGCCTACGTGACCTTCGACACGCTGTCCGACCTCGGCTTCGGCGACTCGTTCGACGAGCTGCGGATCCGGACCGACTTCGTGGACCCGACCCGATCCGACAACCGGGCCGTGGCGACCGAGGTCAAGGACCGGCTGGAGCGGGCAGGTGCGCCGGTCGCCTTCGTCCAGGTCCCGACGCCCGGCGAGCACCCCGCACACGACGTGCTCAACGCGCTGTTCCTCATCCTGGGCGCCATCGGCGGGCTCAGCCTCGCCGTGTCCGGGTTCCTCGTGATCAACACGATCAGCGCGATCCTGTCCCAGCAGACCCGCCAGATCGGGATGATGAAGGCGGTCGGGGCGCGGGACGGCCAGGTCGCGGGCGTCTACTTCGGCATCGTGCTGGGGTATGCGCTCCTCGCGCTCCTCGTTGCCCTTCCAGCCGGCGCCCTCGGCGCCTGGGCGCTGACCCGGTTCACGGCGGGCCTCGTCAACTTCGAGGCGACCGAGTTCTTCCTCCCGCTCAACGTCCTCGCGCTCGAGATCGCGATCGGGCTCGTCGTGCCAATGGCGGCGGCCGCGTGGCCGGTCTGGCGCGGCGTCCGGGTCACCGTCCGCGAGGCAATCGCCAACGGCGGCCTCGCCGACACCTTCGGACGCAGCCGCTTCGACCGCTTCATCCAGTCGATCCGCGGGCCGTCCCGACCGACGCTGCTGTCGATCCGCAACACGTTCCGGCGCAAGGCACGGCTCATCCTCACGCTGGCGGCGCTGACGCTCGGCGGCGCGGTGTTCATGAGCGTGTTCACGCTCCGGGCGAGCCTCGTCGGGACGATCAACGAGACGCTGGACTACTTCAACTACGACGTCCAGGTGGGCCTCGTGACGCCGGCCCGAACGTCGATCCTGGTCCGCACCGCAGAGCAGGTCCCGGGGGTCGTCGCCGCCGAGCCCTGGACGTTCGCGAACGCGCAGCGGGTCCGGCCCGACGACTCGACCGGGTCCACCCTGATCGTGTTCGGGCTCCCGGACGGCGCGAAGACCGTCCGGCCGCGGGTCGAGGAGGGCCGGTTCCTGGTGCCGGGCGACGGCAACGCGCTCGTCGTCACCCGCAACTTCCAAGACGACGAGCCGGACGTCCACCTCGGTGACCGGGTGACGCTGCGCTCGAAGGGCCGCGACGCGACGTTCACGCTCGTTGGGATCGTCCAGTCGCCCACCCAGCGGCCGTTCCTGTACGCACCGTCGAGCGCGCTCGATTCGCTCACCAGGAGCGCCGGCAAGGCCGGGATCCTGATGACGATCACGGAGCGGTCGGATGCCGACTTCGAGCGCCAGACCGCGACCGCCCTGCGGGACACGCTGGAGCGGGCCGGGTTCCAGGTCTCCGCGACCCAGACGCGGTCCGAGATCAAAGCGTCGATCGACAGCCTGTTCAACGCCATGCTGCTGTTCGTGTCCGTCATGGCGCTGCTGCTGGGCGTCGTCGGTGCGCTGGGGCTCGCCGGCACGATGACGATGAACGTCGTCGAGCGGTCGAGGGAGATCGGCGTGATGCGCGCCATCGGCGCGCGGGACCGGGCCGTCCTGCTCGTGTTCCTCACCGAGGGCCTGCTCATCGGGTTCCTCGCCTGGCTCATTGGCGTGGTCATCAGCCTGCCGATCTCCAAGGTCCTCTCCGACGCCCTGGGCGAGTCGTTCGTCCAGCGCCCGCTCGCGTTCACGCCCGCGCTCGACGGGATCGGCTTCTGGCTGCTCGCGGTGGCGATCCTCGCCGTCGTCGCGAGCTTCCTGCCCGCGTTCCGGGCCACCCGCCTCGCCGTGCGCGAGGTCCTCGCCTACGAATGACCGCCGTTCCCGGCATCATCTCCTGAGACCGTCACGAGGCCCTGTCGATGACCACCGCCGCTCCCGATCCCGTTCCGCCGCCTCGCCGCCGCCGCGGCCTGACCGCCGCCATCGTCGTCGTGCTCGCCGTCCTGGTCGTCGCCGCGATCGGGGCAGGGCTGGGGTGGTTCCGCGGTGGCGCGGCGTCGCCGTCGGCGTCTGCGGGCGCATCGGTGCCGGGCGTGATCCCGGCCGACCAGGGGGTCGTGGCGGAGGGACGGGCGGTGCCGGTCGCCACGATCGAGCTCCAGGTGGCGGCGCCGGGCACGGTCGTCGGGCTCCCGGTCGCCGCGGGCGCGACGGTCACCAGGGGCGAGATCCTCCTCGCGCTCGACTCGCGGGCGGCGGCTGCCCAGGTGGCCCAGGCGCAGGCGGGGGTGGACGCGTCGACGGCAGGCGTTGCCCAGGCAAAGGCGTCGCTGGCGCAGGCCGAGGCGGGCGTGGACGTCGCGCAGGCTGCGGCCGAAGAGGCGGCCGCGGGCGTCCGCGTCGCGGATGCCGCCAGGGACGCGCTCCCGGGCGCCGCGTCGAACGCGCAGGAGCGACAGGCGAACGCCCAGGTCGACCAGGGGCGGTCGGGCCTCGACCGGGCGCGGGCAGCACGATCGCAGGCGCGGGCGCAAGTGACCGGGGCGCGCGCGGCGGTCACGGCCGCCGAGGCGGACGTCGCGCGCGCGACGGCGACGCTCGACGCTGCGAACGCGGCGCTCGCCGACACCGAGGTGCGGGCGCCATTCGCCGGAACCGTGGTCTCGATCGGGCCCGTCGTCGGGGATCGGGTTGCGCCCGGGGTCGTCGTCGTACGGCTCGCGGACCTGTCCGCATGGCGGTTCGAGACGAGCGACCTGTCCGAGACGTCGATCGCGCGCGTCCGCGCTGGTGCGGCCGCGACGATCACCGTAGACGGCCTCCCGGGCGAGGAGATCGCCGGCGCGGTCGAGTCCGTGGGCGCCTACGGGGCATCCGTCCAGGGCGACATCACGTTCCGCGTCGTCGTCGTGCCGACACGCGACGTGCCCGCGGGACTGCGCTGGAACATGACGGTCACGATGGAGATCCAGGGAGCCCCCGCGGGCTGATCGCCCTGCCACCGCACACGGAGACGCCCCGGGCTGGGCGGACCCGGCCGGGGCATCGTGGCGCGTGAAGGTCAGTGGACCGGCTGGTCCGGGGAGGCGCTCTCGCCGGTGCCGCCGTCGGTGACCCCGGCAGGGGCCGTGACGGTCACGGACCGCTCCTCGGCGCCACGCACGAGCACGAGCTCGAGCGGGAAGCCGGCGTCGCGCAGCAGCTCGTGCAGCGCGTCCACGTCGGTCACGGGCTTGCCGGCCGCCGTCACGAGCAGGTCGCCCTCGGCGATCCCGGCGGCCTCGGCGGGCGAGCCCTCCTCGACGCCGCGAACCAGGACGCCGTCGCGATCCGGGAGCCCCACCGACCGGCGGAGCCGCCGTGCAACATGGGCCGGGGCCACCGCGATGCCGAGCCGCGGTCGCTCGCGCGTCTCGCCCCTGGACAGGGCGTCCACGCGTGCCTTGAGGGTCCCATCGGCCGGCAGCGCGAGGTAGAAGCCCTCGCCGACGCGATTGGTGTTGAGGCCGACGAGCGCGCCATCGGCATCGAGCAGGGCGGAGCCCGATGAGCCGGGCGCGAGCGGAGCCGTGTGCTCGAGCGAGCCCGAGATCCGGCGGCCGCCGGGGCCGCGGAACGCCCGCTCGACGGACGAGACGAAGCCGAACGAGACGCGCGCGGCGCCCGACGGCGTGGCGGCGGCGGCGAACACGGCGGAGCCGATGGTGGCCGAGGCGGTCGACCAGGCGATCGGCGTCGCGCCGCTCGTGTCGACGCTGATGACGGCAAGGTCGCCGTCCCAGTCGACGCCGGCGACGGTGCCGCGGGTCGCCCGCCCGTCGGCGAAGCGGACCGTGACCTCGCCGCCGCGGAGGTTGTGGGCGTTGGTGAGGACCGCGCCATCGGCGATGACGACGCCGGAGCCACGGGTACGGGCGCCGATGCCGACGACGGACGGGGCGGCGGCGGTCGCGACGGCGGCGACGGCCTCCTGGAGCTCTGCGAGCAGGGACATGGGGTGCGGGGTTCCTCGCTGGTTCGGGCACCGGATCGTCCGGTGTCACTAGTAACTTGCGATCTGCAATCTACTACGCTGACACCCACGATGCAACCCCTCCCCTACCATGGGTCCCGATGACCGAGCCCGAGCCCGCCGTCCTGCCGCCCACAGCCCTGGCGGCCGCCCTCGACCGGGTCGGCGACCGCTGGAGCCTGCTCCTCGTCGCGTCGCTGCTCGGCGGCCAGCGACGGTTCAACGAGCTGGGCGAGGCCGTGCCCGGCATCGCGCCGAACATCCTCTCGGACCGGCTGCGACGCCTCGAACGGTCCGGGATCGTCGTCGCGACGCCCTACTCCCGGAAGCCCGTCCGCATGGAATACGCGCTCACGGCCGACGGCCGCGAGCTGGCCGGCGCGCTCCGCCTGCTCGCCGACTGGGGCGCGAGCCGGGGTGGCGTCGGCGATCCGCTGCGCCATGCCGCGTGCGGGACCCCGCTCGAGGCCCGCTGGCACTGCCCGACCTGCGACCGCTCCGTGAACGAGCCGGACACGGACGAGCTCACGCGCCTCTGAGGCGCCGGACGTCAGGCCCTGGCGGCGACGTCGATCGCGAGCGGGTCGAACCCCTCGGTGCGCTGGGCGACGCTGTCCGCGCCCAGGTTGGCCCGGATCCCCAGCGGCTGGTCCACGAGCGCGCCCCACCCGCGTTCGTCGAGCGCCTCGAGCGTCCGCAGGGCGGCGGTCACGGCAGCCGCCGCGTGCGCGGCGGCGACTCCGGTGAGCTCGGGCGGGACGCGCGACGCCCGGAGGCTCGCGGCGACCTGGAGCATGCCCCGGGTGGCGCGGACACTCTCGTGCGACCGGCGTACGACCGCCTCGGCCCGGCCGGCGTCCGGGAGCAGCGCGCTGGCGACGGCCTGCCAGCGCGCGCAGCCGTCGTCGTCGAGCGCGGGCTCGATGAACACGAGCGCGTGCCCGGGGAGCAGCGCCCGCCGAAGGGCCACCTCCGCCGCGGCCCGTGCCGGGAAGTCGGGCTCGTCCACCAGCCAGTCCGGGACGGCGCCGACGGCGATGGCGTCGACCGGCAGGCCGTCGCGGCGCGCGAGCGCCACCGCGAGCAGCTGGAGCGCCAACGCCCGCCCCGCGCGGGTTGCGGTGTCGGACGGGATCCCGGTCGCGAGGTCGGGCGTGACGAGCAGCGGCCCCGCGGGGACGAGCACGTTGGTGCCGGCGCGCCCGAGCAGCCGGTGCGCGAACACGTGGTCGGTGATCGCGCGGTCGGGATCGACGCGGCCGGACACGATCTCGCGCATCGGGTCCGCGATCACGAGGTCGATGCGCTCGAACGCAGCCACGACCGCCTGGTCGGGCGCCGCGAGCGCCGGGGCGTCGGTCACGATCCGCACGTAGCCGCGACGACGCGCGCCCGCCTCGTCGACGAACCGGCGGAGGACCGCGAGGGCCCGTTGCGAGCCCGTCGGGATCGGCGTACCCGCCGGGTCGAACGCGTCCAGCCCGCCGCGCGACGAGGCCGAGGCATGCCACGCCTGGAGCGGCGCCCCGATCCGGGCCATCCGCTCCGAGAGCTCCCGGCTCGCCGGCACGTCGATGCGGACGAGCTCTGCGCCCGCGTCGATCGCGGCCCGCGCCTCGTCGAGGGCATCCACGATCGCGGGCGCGACGAGCGCGACCCCGAGCCACGGCCGGGCAGGGTCGCCCAGGACCGCGAGCAGCTCGCGGCGTGCCGTCCGGTTCGCGTCGATGCGCTCGAGGGCGGCGCGGGAGAGGGCCGTGGCGTCCGCGACGGCGATGGCGCGGCGGTCCGACTCGGCGAGGAGCGCGGCCTCCAGGCCCAGGTCAACGTTCCCGGCCGCGACCTCGAGCGCGAGCTCGTGGGGCGACAGGTCGTACTCGGCCATCGCCATCGCGAACGGGAGCGCGATGCCGCCGGCAAGCCGGTTCGGATCCGGGCCGATGTACCGGTCCACGACCTCCGCGGCAAGCGGGCGACCCGCGCGGTCGAGCCCCGCGACGCCGAACAGGCGCAGGATCGCCCGCTCCTGGCCCACGGACGTGGAGGCGGCGGCCGCCCCGCCCCAGGCCGCGGCGAGCGTCGTCGCCCGCGCGACGAGCGCCTCGAGCTGCTGCGGGTCCCCGATCGGCTGCATGCCCGCAGTATGGCGGGCGGCGACAGGCTCGGAAGGGCGACGAACGGGGGATCGGCCGGGTACCCGATCGATCCGGGGCGGCGCCAAGGGACCAGGCGACCCCGCCGCTCACCCGAACCGCGTCAGCCCGCGGAGTCGGGCCCCGTCCGCGCGACGTCGCCGATCCACACGACGCCGTCCTCGAAGCGCTCGGCCTTCCAGATCGGCGCCCGCGCCTTCGTCTCGTCGATCGCGTAGCGCGCCGCGGCGAACGCCGCATCCCGGTGCGGCGCCACCGCCACCACCACGATCGACGCGTCGCCGAGCGGCACCCGTCCGGAGCGGTGGACGATCGCCACGCGAGCGACACCGAAGCGCGCCTCGATCTCGTCCGCGATCTGCCCCAGGACCGTGAGCGCCATCGGCTCGAACGCCTCGTACTCGAGCTCGTCCACGACCCGGCCGGCGTGGCGGGCGGCCTCCGCCTCCTGGCCCGGCGCGGGCGTCCCGGGCGTGACGCGCGTCCGGCCCACGAACGCCACGACGCCCCCGTCCTCGTCCGTGGCGAGCTCGCCTGCCAGGGTTGTCGCGAGATCGGGCGGCAGCGGATCGGGCTCGATCCGCAGGATCCGCTTCGCGTCCGCCCCGCCCGAGACGGGCGGGATGCACGCGATCTCGTCGCCGTCGGCCAGCGGCTGGTCCTCGTCCGCGTACTCGCCGTTGACGGCGAACCGGAGCGAGGGACGGCCCGGCGCGAGTGCCGGGATCTCGCGCACCACCGCGTTCCACGCGTCGTCGACCGTGGACCCGAGCGGCACCTCGAGGCGGAGCTCGCGCAGCCCCGCGGTCTCGCGCTGCATGGCGAACAGGCGGACGCGGATGCGGAGCGGCGGGATGAGGGCGGTCATCGGGGCACCCTACACCAGCAGGCCGGCGCCGAAGTACAGCCCCGCGGCGAGGATCGTGCCCGACGTGATCGTGCCGACGTTGATGTACAGCAGCCCCGTCGCGCTCTCCATCGAGCGCGTCTTCGCCGTCTGGAGCGCCGCCCACGAGACGACGAGCGGGAACACGAGGCCCACGATGAGCCGCAGCCACACGAACAGCGCGTACGGTCCGACGAGCGCCGCGAACGGCCCGCCGGTGGCGCCCGGCCCGATCCCGAAGCCCACCCAGCCCACGAACAGCGCGAGCTGGATCGCGACGATCCACATCAGCCGTCGCGACACCATCACGAGCGGCCCTTCGGGCAGCTTGGGCGTCACGAGATACCAGTGGCCGAGGATCATCGCCGCGAACACGCCGCCGGTGGCGGCCGCGAGGATCAGCAGCTGGACGGCGAGCGGGATCGCGCCGAGCGGGCCGCCACCCCAGGTCAGCGCGCCCAGCACGAGCGTGAGGAGACCAGCAGCGAGCCCCGCAAGGAGCACGAGGCGCGCCTGCCGGCCACGAGCGATGAGCAGCATCGAGAGCGCGGCGAGGACCACGAACGCCACGAGGGCCGCGCGCCGCGGGACGTCGTACGTGGGATCGCCGGTCACGACCGCGTCCGCGCCGATGACCGGCAGGCTCGTGTCCGAGAGGTACGCGAGGATGCCGAACCCGGCGGCGCACGCGGCGGTGAACGCCAGGAATCCCTTGGTCGCCGGCGTGGCTAGCCGCGCCAGGACCACGACCACGAACGACCCGACGGCGAGACCGGTGAGGACGGTCCAGTTGATGAGGGGCAGGGTCGAGGCGATCTGCTGCGCGGGCACGGCCGGAGTGTAGCCGTCACGGGCGTCCGGACCAGCCGGGCATCGTCCTGGGCGCCGATAATGGCCGCACGGACCGTACCCCACACGAGCAGGAGGCAGCGATGGCCATCGGGCGAGACACGACGTTCACCTGGCTCGGCCACGCCGCGGTCGAGGTGGTGACCCCGGGCGGCAAGACGATCCTGTTCGACCCCTGGCTCACCAACCCGAACAGCCCGCGCACGCCGGACACCCAGCAGCGGCTGGACCTCCTCCTCGTCACCCACGGGCACGGCGACCACATGGGCGAGGCCGTCTCGCTCGCCGCGCGCCTGCGGCCCGCCTGGCCGTGCATCCACGAGATGAGCCTGTGGCTCGCCCGGCGCCTCCCCGGCGGAATGGACCAGGTCACGGGCATGAACAAGGGCGGCACCGCAGAGGTCGCGGGCCTGCGGGTCACGATGACGGGCGCCGACCACTCCGCGGGTGACTGGAACCCGGGCCTCGAGACGACGGTCTACCTCGGCGAGCCCGCGGGCTTCGTCGTGGAGCTCGAGAACGGCTTCCGGATCTACCACGCGGGCGACACCCAGGCATTCGGCGACATGGCGCTCATCCGGGAGCTGTTCCGCCCCGACCTCGCGATCCTCCCGATCGGCGGGCACTTCACGATGGACCCCACCGGCGCCGCCCTCGCGACCGAGCTGCTCGGCGTGACCCACGTCCTGCCGATCCACTGGGGCACCTTCCCGCTGCTCGCGGGCACCCCGCAGCAGCTCGCGGACGCGATCGCGGCCCGCGGCGGGACCGCGCAGGTCCACGACTGGAGGCCGGGCGACACGGTGGACTGAAGGAGCAATCACGCCCGAGTCGCGAGATTGCAAGGGATTCCTGACATCGCGGGATCGCCCCGGGTCGCGTCAAAACGCGCTCTAGGGTACGGTTGCACTCGGCGCGCTCGCTGGTCCTCGATCGGCCTGCCGCGACCTCTCGGGCGCTTCAGGGGCGGCCGACGACGACCACGAGGCGCGGCTACTGCCGCGACCCGAGCCGTACGCCTGGCCTCCTCCTCGCGAGGGGCCGCGCGCCAAGACCCGCCGCAATCGGAGGGCTCCGCGCCGCCCGTGACAGCTTCGCGCCGCCACGTCCCGGATCGTTGGGCATCGCGACCCACGTTCATGGTGCCGATCGGCACCGTGTGAAATGGGTGCGGTCGGGTGATGGTGGGTTCAGGTGGTTGCGGGACCCGAGAGGTACCCGCAACCGGCGAACGAAGCGGCCATTTGACCAATGCGTGCCCGCGCGTAGGGTGCGGGTACGCCATCTACCAGCTTCAGCAGGCCGCGACAGACGCGGCCGAATCACCCCGGCGGGGCACGCATGAGCGTCGCCCGCAAGAGCCGGGCCGACGCAGAGCGCCGTTCAGGGCGGACAAGTGTTGGGACACGGAGGTCTCGAACGATGAACCACGTCAGACGCGCAACCGCCCACTCACTCCTCGCGCTCCTCGAGGGCCTGCTGATCGCGAGCATGCTCGTCGTGCTCGTCGCGGGCACGACGCTCGCCGCGAGGGGCGGCGGCGGCAAGAAAGGAAACACGGTCAGCGGAGGATCCTTCACTGTTGCCATGGTGATCGACGCCAACGGGAACGGGAGCGCCAACTGGGCGGACACGATCACCTACGATGTGTCCAAGGTGACGGTCGCCAACCCGTACATCACCACGAACTGTGTCCAGAACGGAACCACCGTCCTGACGACGTGGGCGGGTTGGTACAGCGGCTATCTTTGGCCGGCCGCGCGGAACATCAAGCTCTCGTCGGACGCGTGGACCGGCGGCGCGGCGACCTGCACCGCAGTGCTCTCCGGGACCGCGACGACGTTGACCTATGCAGTCGGCGGCTAGGCGCGAGAGCCATTGCCCGGAAGGGCAACTGAGACAAGCAGAGAGGCCCCGGCGGATGCCGGGGCCTCTTCTCGTGTCGGAGCGATGCCGGCTTCGTCAGCCCGGCAGGGCTGCTCGCTACATCAGTTGTTGATGGTGATCGAGGTCTTCTCGCAAGAGTCGGAAGGCGAGGTCAGGTTGTTGTCGGTGTAGCTGACCTTCCAGGACCAGTCGCCGGTGGCGGTGGCCTTGACAGTGGTGTTGTTTGTGCTGAAGGTGCTGCCCGACGTCGCGTTGGCGATCGTCTGGGTCACGTGGTACTGGTCCGTGCCGCCCGTGGTGCCGCACGTGTTGTCGTTGTAGAGGGTGAACGTGAGCGAGCCGTTGAGGTTCGCGTCACCGGTGAGGGTGGCCGTGTCATTGGGAAGCCAGTCCTGGGCCGTCGACAGGCTGGAGGTGCCGGTCACGTCGACGGATTCCTTGCTCGATGCATCCGGGCAGGCGGAGTTGCCGATGCTCAGGGTGTTCGGGCTGTCGCCGCTGTACGAGGCCACGAAGGTGTAAGTGCCCAGGGACAGCGGGGTGAAGCTGACGCCCGTCTGGCTCACGGTCGGGTACGTCCCGTTGCCGCTGACGGTCCGCGAGGTCGCGGCCATCGCCACCGTGCTGCAGTCACCGGGTCCGTAGGCGGTCCAGGTGATGGTGCCGCCGGCGGGAGCGCCGGGGGTCGTCGGGTTGATCGTGCCGCCGGTGCCCAGGCCGCCAGAGCCAGGCCCGGTGGCCGTGCCGCTGATTGTCGCGGTGTCGCTGATCGGGTTGCCGAGGATCACGTCCGCGCTCGCCTGGGTGGTGAGCGTCGGCTGAACCGGCAGGACCTCGAAGCACTCGCTGACGCTGGTGGCGTCGTTGGGGTCGTGGCTGTTCGGGACACCGGTAGTGGTAGCCGTGAAGTCGCCCCGCCAGCAGTAGCGGCCGACCTTGGACAGGGTCGTGGCCGGCGAATTCGCCGCGGTGCTCGCGTTGCTCACCGCGACGGGCGAGCCGATCGCGACGCCGCCGGTCTGGCAGTTGGACGTGGAGCCGAGGGCCAGCGGGCCGCACAGGCTGAACTGGACGCTGCCGGCCCAGGTGGTGAACCCGGACACCGAGACAACGGCGTGGTCACGGACGGAGACCGTGCCGGTCCCGATCGAGACGTCGATGACGCCGTTCGCCGGGTCGCTGTTGTCCGTCATCGCATCGCCGTTGCCCTTCTGCGGGGTCGTGACGATGCCGGAGCTGCCGACCGTGACCGTCTCGGTCCCGGTCTTGTCAGGGCACGCCGACTCGGCGACGCCAAGCGTGTTGGGGCTGTCGCCGGCGTAGGACGCCACGAACGTGTAGGTGCCCGCTGCGGTCGCCGTGAAGCTGACCGTTGACTGCGCATTTGTCGGGTAGGTTCCGTCGCCGCTGATCAGCCGCGACGTGGAATCCAGCGCAACGGTCGAGCAGTCGTTCGGGCCGTATGCCTTCCAGGTGATGTTCCCGCCGGCGGGAGCGCCGGGGGTCGTCGGGTTGATCGTCCCGCCGACACCGAGGCCGCCTGAGCCCGGCCCATTGGCCGTGCCGCTGATCGTCGCGGTATCGCTCACGGTGCCGCCAACGGCGACGGCGCCGCTCGCCTGGGTGGCGAGCGTCGGCTTGACCGGCAGGACCTCGAAGCACTCGGTGACGCTGGTGGCGTTGTTCGGGTCGTGGCTCGAGGAGACCCCGGTCGTGGTCGACGTGAAGTCGCCGCGCCAGCAGTAGCGGCCGACCTTGGATAGGGTCGTCGCGGCCGAATCGGCGGTCGGGGTCGTGTTGCTCACCGCGACGGGCGAGCCGATCGCGACGCCGCCGGCCTGGCAGTTGGAGGTCGAGCCGAGGGCCAGCGGGCCGCACAGGCTGAACTGGACGCTGCCGACCCAGGTGGCCGCGTTCGGGACGGTGACAACCGCGTGGTCACGGACGGAGGTTGTGCCGGTCCCGATCGAGACGTCGATGACGCCGTTCGCGGGGTTGCTGTGATCGGTCATCGTGCCGCCAGCACCGGTCTGCGGGGTCGTGACGATCCCGGAGTCGCAGTGGCCGAACGAGCCGAGGACGAAGTCCTTGAGGGTCGCCGTGGTCGACTGCGAGGAACGGGTCTCCGAGGCAACCGAGGCGAAGCACTCGTTCTGGAGGTTCAGGTAGCTGAGGTTGACGCCGCCCTCGTAGAACTCGCCCTGGAGGAACGTGTTCGCCGGATGGGTCGTGGCGTTGATGGTCGTCTTGTCGACGAACGGCCACGGCGAGACGGTGCCGTTGGCGGGGTTGACGATGCCGCAGAAGCCCGTGAGCGCCGGATCAACTGCACTGCTGCACTTGGCGCTGGTCGAGGTGGCAGCCACACGCAGGTTCGCGTCGCCGCACGTCCCGACCGCGGGAGTGTTGCCCGACGCCTTGAGGCAGGTGTCGTCCCACGTGTAAACGGTGATCGTCGAGACCGTGCCGCCGATGCTGAAGTCGCTGATCAGCAGCAGGTCGCCGTTGATGTGGACGCCCGCGAAGCTGCCATCCGCGTTCGGCGCGACGGCGTCCTGGAAGAACCAGAAGCCCTGCTGGGCGTCGCCGCTGTTGTCGAAGCGGTCGTTGCCGAAGAAGAGCATCTCGCACTTGGTCGTACCGCTGATGTCACCCACCGGCCCCGGGCACTCGGTGCTGGACGGCAGCGAATACCGGGCGGCGAAGCCGTGCTGGAGATTGTCTTTGTCGGGCAGGCCGCCGGTGTCGGTCTTCCACGCCCACTGGCTGATCTTCTGTGGGTCCTTGGACCCGCCGCCGGTGAAGATGGAGCAGTTGTTGCCGCCGGTCGCACAGTCGACGCTGATGGCACGGTCGTCCACGAACGAAGTGACGTCCGTGTTCGCGGTGCCGCCGTAGACGGTTGCCCAGTCGTCCGGCTTGGCGGTCCCGGCGTGGTCAACGACCGCGTTGCCCTCGAGCTCGAAGAGGCTCGTCGTGGTTGATGCCAGGGCGATGCCGCCCCACACCAGTGTCCCGGCGACGAGCATCGCAGTCGCGCCCGCCGTCAGTAGCTTGCGCCTGTTCATGCGCACTCCCTCTCGTTTGGATCCTGTTCTGTCGATCCTTGTTCCCGGAAGAAGGACTCGGCCTGTTCACACAGGTCCCTGGCGAACCGGTGTGCTTCCCCGTTCACGACCGGTTGGGCTGCAGCGCTCTGATCTATCGATCCCTCCTGTGGTTCCTACGTCCGAACTGCGTTGACGGTGGCGGCGGGTGGTGCCGCCATGAGTCCGGGGCGCGAATGCCGCGCCGGCGAGCGTGCTGGCAGCACGCCTACGTAAGGAGTAGGCGCAGGTCCCCCGTGTTCAGGGCACGGAGGACCCACGTCCGGTCGCTGGGACCGCCATGGGATGGGAACGTGGGCAGCACGCGGGGACAGCGGGCCACGCGCCGACCATTGGCGTATGGCGTCCAAACGTTGTTCCCACCCGCATGCGACGGCCCTGAATTCGCACCTGTCGCTCGTGTCGGAACCTGGTTCCCCGATTGGTCCGACCAGCGCCTCCACAGACGCCGGACCCCCGTCGTCACGTCGTGCGGAGCCGGAGTGTGGCTCCGCAGATCGAATAGGTCAATATCCTTAATGCACGCTCGTGGTCGGTTGGGCGCAAGTGTCGGCAAAGTGACACCGCGGTTGCGGCCTGGACGCTTGCCGATCAGTCGTCGGGCGACCGCTCGGGGGACCCGGGGCCTGCCCAGGGCGGCCTCCATGCCCGGCGGCGGCCCTCGCGGCCTGCTTGTCGACCTTCCACTGTCCCCAGCCCGGGTGCGCCTTGCCGACGACCTTCCAACTACCCGCCCACGCGGGTTTGCCCTCGCTGCGGATCGCGGTGCCGTCGACGGTCGTGAGGTCGATGTCGGTGGATCCGGTCGCCTACTCGCCCACGATCGTCAAAATCTTGCCGACGGACGGCTTCAACGGGTTCGCGTCGCCCCAGGGAGCGCCACGACCTGGCGAGGCGCCGGCGCAACCCCTTATGCCGTCGGCGACGACCCGTCGACGTCCTCGACGACCAGGGCATCGACCGCCACGGCACCGCGCGGGCCGGCGATCACCGGGTTGCAGTCGATCTCCACGACGGACGGGTCGGCGACCAGCAGGTCTCCGATCGCGACGACGAACGCGGCGAGCGCGTCGAGATCGACGCCCGGCTGGGCACGGACGCCGTGGAGGATCGGCGCCGCGCGGAGCGTTCCCAGGCGCTCGCGGACCTCGGCCGCCGAGACCGGCGCGAGGAGCACGGCGACGTCGTCGAGCACCTCGGCCAGGATCCCGCCGAGCCCGACGAGGACCGCGGGTCCGAACACGGCGTCCCGCCGGCCGCCGACGATGAGCTCGACGCCGGGCGCCGCCATCGGCTCGACGAGCAGCCCGCGCATCTCGATGCCCGCTGCTGCCGCCACGTCCCGCAGCTCGCTCGCCGCCGCGCGGATCGCGGCCTCGTCCGAGAGCCCGAGCCGCACCCCGCCAGCCTCGGTCTTGTGCGCCAGGCCAACGGCATCGAGCTTGAGGACGACCCCTTGCGCCCGGAGCTCACGCCAGGCGGCAACGGCGCCGTCGCCACCATCGTCCCCGGGGACGGCGCGCACGGGTGTCACGGGCACGCCGGCCGCCGCGAGCCGCGCAAGGCTCTCGCGTTCGGGCAGCGCGACGCTCGTCGGTGCGGCGGCCGCCCGCGAGAGCGGATCCAGCGTGTCGTCCATGCCCCACGGCAGCCGGCTCGCTGCGAGGGCCGCCCAGCCGGGGCGGCGCGGCAGGTCGCCCGCTCGCGCCCCCCGGCGCCGCTCCCACCACGCGAGCCGCCCGATCGCGCCGAAGGCCTCGAGCGCGCCCCGCAGCATGGGCATGCCGCCCGCCGCGTCGAGGGTCGCCTTCGTCTCCCCGCTCATGTCGCCCGAGGTCAGCGAGACGTAGACGGGGAGGATCCCGGGTCGACCTGCCGTCGCATCGATGAGGGCCTGCGAGACGTCCCGGGCCACGTCGACCTCGGACGGCAGGTCGCGGAAGGGCGAGTCGTGGACGATCGCGAGGACGTCGTAGGCAGCCGAGGCAGCGAGCGCCTCGAAGGCTGCCGCATAGGCCGCGGGTGCCTCGTCGGCTCCCCACGGATCCAGCGGGTTGGCGACGTACCCCATCGTGGGCAGGTCGCGCAGGATGGCGTCACGCGCCGCGTCCGGGACCGGGGGCAGGTCCAGCCCGGTGCGCGCCGCGAGGTCGGCAACGAGGGACGCCTCGCCCGTCGACACCGTCACGACGCCGGTGCGCCCGCGCCCGATTCCCCGCCCCAGCCTGCCCATCCCGGCAACGAGCTCGGCCGCCTCCAGGAGCTCGTCGAGGTCGTCGCACCGGATCACGCCGACGGCGTCGAGCGCGGCGTCCGTCACCCGGTCCTCGCCCGCGAGGCTGCCGCTGTGCGCGATCGCGGCGGCCCGCGCCTGGTGCGAGCGGCCGACCTTGACGGCCAGGATCGGCTTGCCCAGCTCGAGCGCGTGGTCCGCGAGCGCGAGGAAGCGCTCAGGCCGCTTGAAGCCCTCGACGAACAGCATCACGGCGTGTGTCTCAGGGTCGTCGAGGCAGTACGCGAGGTAGTCGCACAGATCGAGGACCACCTCCGCGCCGACGCTCACGATCCGGCTGTAGCCGATCCGCGTCCCGGGCGCGTGGATGAACGCGTCGGTGACGCTCCCCGACTGCGCGATCCCCGCGATGTGTCCCCGCCTGAGCCACGGGTTCACGTCCCCGATGTAGTTCGTGGCGTTCGTCGTCCAGTCGACCATGCCCATGCAGTTCGGGCCCAGGAGGGCGATCCCGTGGCGGATCGCGATGTCGCGGACCTCGCGCTGCATCGTCGCAGCCGCCTCGCCGCCCTCGACGACGCCGCCGCCCGGGATGACAAGGCTCGGGACGCCGGCCTCGGCCGCCTCCAGGGCGAAGCGGGTCGCGCGCAGCGGGTTCACGGCGAGGATCACCGTGTCCGGGCGCTCGGGCAGGTCGCCGAGCGTGGGGTACGCCGGCTCGCCGTGGATCTCCTCGTAGCGCGGGTTGACGAACCAGCAGCGCGTCTCGCTGCCCATCCGCCGGAGGTTGTCCCGGACCGTGAGGGCGAGGGCCGAGCGCGGGCTGGCGCCGACGACCGCGATCGAGCGCGGCGCGAACAGCGGCCGCAGGTCGATCCTGGGCACGAGCTCGCTGCCGGGCATCGGACGCGGCGCCGTGGCGCCTAGCCGACGACCGCGTCGACGCCGCGCTTCTCGAGCGCCCGCGCGATGACGAGCCGCTGGATCTCCGAGGTCCCCTCCCAGATCCGGTCGACGCGGAGCTCGCGCAGGTATCGCTCGGCGGGAAACTCGCGCATGTAGCCGCGGCCGCCGAACACCTGGACGACGCGGTCCGCGCAGCGCCACGCGGCCTCGGACGCGAACAGCTTCGCGACGCTGGCCTTGGCGTGGACGACCTTGGGGTTCGCGCCCGCGTCCATGAGCACGGCGGCCTCGCGGGTGAGCAGGCGTGCCGCGGAGGCATCCGCGGCCGAGTCCGCGAGCGGGAAGCTCACGCCCTGGAAGTCGTAGATCCGCTCGTCGAACTGGACCCGCTCCGTCGCCCACGCGACCGCCAGCGTGAGCAGCCGCTCCATCGCGCCCGAGCACCGCGCACCGATGTGGAGCCGCTCCTCGACGAACCACTCGTTGGTCATGGCGTCGGCCTCGCCCTTCGCGCCGAGCATCGCGTCCGCCGGGACGCGGACGTCGCTGAGCACGAACTGCGGGTGGCGGTCCGCGAACGTGTGGGTGTAGTCGGGGTCCGCAGTCTGCGCGACGCCGGGGGCGTCGTAGTCGACGAGGAACAGCGTGGGCAGCCGCTCGTCGCCTTCGAGCAGGTGGCAGTGGAAGATCATGAAGTCCGTGTCCGAGGGCCCGGTGACGAACCACTTCTCGCCGTTGAGGACGTACTCGCCCGTAGCGGCGTCGCGGACCGCCGTCGCCGTGAGCGTCCGCGCGTCCGAGCCCTGGCCCGCCTCGGTGATCGCGTAGCTCCCGGTCCGCTCCCCGCGCAGGCTCGGAGCCAGGTAGCGGCGGCGCTGCTCCGGCGTGCAGTGGACGAGCGCGTTGTACGCGCCCGGGATGAACGACCACAGGCCGCCCGTGACCTGGCCCAGCTGCTCGTGGACGAGGACCTGCTCCAGCATCGACCAGCCCTGCCCGCCCGCCGCGATGGGGAGGCTGCCGCCGTGGAGGCGCGCCTCGATCGCCGCTCGCTTGAGCTCGCGGATCGTGTCCTGGGGCAGCGCATGGTGCTGCTCGAACACGCCCTCGAGGGGCTGGAGGACGTCGACGACGTAGGCGCGAGCCCTGCCGCGGAGCTCGGCCTGCCCGGGGGTCAGCGTGAGATCCATCGCGGCAGTGTGGGGCCTCGTGCCGAGGGCGGCGTGCCCGGTCGCGACGGGGGGAACGAACGGTCGCCGCGCCGACCACGTACCGTAGGCAGCCGGCAGTCCCGAAGGACTTCCACCACCGTCACCCCAAGGGAGTCCTCTTGACCAGTCGTCCCAGTCTGTTCGCGTTGCTCGCCGTCCTCGCCCTCGCCGCAACGGGATGCGGCGGATCGGCCGCCACGACGGCCCCCGCCGCCGCCACCGATGCCGCGGGTGCCACCGCCACTGCCGAATCGTCCACCGCCGCCGGTGACGCCGCCACGGATGGCGCGGGCGTCGCGGTGGTTGGCTGTGACCGCATCTCGAGCGCCGCCATCGAGGCCGTCGCGGGCGCGAAGGTCGCGACCGCCGAGCAGCTGTACGGGACGCCCGACACCGCGTCCCTGGGCGGCTGCCTGTGGACGACCGTGGTGAGCGACGCGCTCCCGGTCGCGGGCACGGTCGACCTGGAGGCGGAGACGAACGGCCAGGCGGCCTATGACGAGCTGCTGCAGTTCCAGGGCGCCGCGCTCACGGAGGAGACATCCCTCGGCGTGCCGGCCTCGTTCGGGCCCGGGGACGTCCTGCTGTTCGTCGTCAACGAGCAGATGTACAAGCTCCAGGTGCTCGCCGCAGGCGTCGACGGGAAGGCGGCGGCGCTGACGCTGGCGAAGGCGATCGTCGCCGGCGGGTAGGCCGCCGCCTCAGGTCGTGCGGGTCACCTTGGCGATCGTCCGTGGCCGGTCGGGATCGAGGCCCCGCGCCACCGCCGCGTGCATCGCGTACAGCTGGCCGAGGACGATCGACGCGATCGGCATCAGGTGCTCCGGGAGCACCGGCAGATCGATCGACCAGCTCCCGAGCGCGCGCAGTTCGGCGCGGTCGGAGGCGACAACGACGCGCGCGCCGAGGTCGTCGCGGAGCCTGCGCAGGAGCGCCTCCATGTCGGGCGCGACCCGGCCGGACGGCGCGACGGCCAGGACCGGGAGGTCGACGTCGACGAGCGCGATCGGGCCGTGGCGGAAGTCGGCCGCGGAATAGGGATCGGCGTGGACGTGGGCAAGCTCCTTGAGCTTGAGCGCCCACTCGCGGGCGGTCGCGTACTCGTAGCCGCGGCCGACCACGACACACGCGTCGTGCACCGCGACCTCGCGCGCGATGCCGGCGACGTGCGCACTCGCGAGGAGTGTCGTCCCGACCGCCGCCGGCACGAGCGCGAGGTCCGGGTCGTCGGCGAGTGGATCGTCCGGCCGCCGGATGGCGGCCGCCAGGAGCGCGAGGCCCAGCAGCTCGGCCGTGTACGTCTTGGTCGCCGCGACCGCGAGCTCGGGCCCCGCCCCGAGGTCGAGGACCATCTCCGCGGCATCCGCGAGCGGCGAGCGGGGATCGTTCGTGATCGCGAGCGTCGGCGCCCCCTGGCGGCGTGCCGCCCCAAGGACGGCGATGATGTCCGGAGACGCGCCGGACTGGCTGATGCCGATGACGAGGGCCCGCCCGAATCTCGGCTCCGCGCCGTACACGGAGACGACCGACGGCGTCGTGAGCCCGACGGGCAGCCCCAGCCGGATGCCGAACGCGTACTGCGCGTAGATCGCGGCGTGGTCGGAGGTGCCTCGGGCCGCCACCACCACGTGCTCGATCTGGCGGGTGGCGATGGCCGCGGCGATCCGGCCGATCTCGGGGGCGCGCTCCAGCATCCGGCCGAGGACCCTGGGCTGCTCCTGGATCTCGGTGGCGAGGCTCACTGGGGCCAGGCGAGGACCATGATCCGGATCTCGGTCATGTCCTCGATGGCCCAGCGGATGCCCTCCCGGCCGAGCCCCGAGTCCTTGACCCCGCCGTAGGGCATGTTGTCGATCCGATAGGTCGGGACGTCGTTGACGATGACCCCACCGACCTCGAGCTCCGAGAAGGCCTGCCAAGCCGCCGCGAGATCGCCGGTGAACACGCCGGTCTGGAGCCCGAAGAAGCTGTCGTTGACCGCGGCGATGGCCTCCGGGAGGTCGTGGAACGGGAACGCGACGACGAGCGGCGCGAACGCCTCGTTGGAGCACACCTGCGCGCTGAAGGGCACGCCGGTGATGACGGTGGGGGGAAAGAACGTGCCGTCGGCGGTGCCGCCCGCGAGCACCGTGCCGCCGAGCGCCCGAGCCTCGTCGACCCAGGCCTGGGTCCGGGCGGCAGCCTTCGCGTCGACCATCGGCCCGATGTCCGTGGTGGGGTCTGCCGGGTCGCCGAGCCTGAGGGCCGACACGCCGGCGAGGAAGCGCTCCATGAACGCGTCCCACACGTCCTCGTGGATGAACATCCGCTGGACGCTGATGCACACCTGGCCGCTGTAGGCGAAGGCGCCGACGAGCACGCGCTTGACCGCCCAGTCGAGGTCCGCGGACCTGTCCACGATGACGCCGGCGTTCCCGCCCAGCTCGAGCACGACCTTCTTCTTGCCGGCGCGTTCCTTCATCCGCCAGCCCACGGACGGCGAGCCCGTGAACGTGAGCAGCTTGAACCGCTCGTCGCTGACCATCCGGTCGCCGAGCTCGCGGCTCATCGGCAGGATCGAGACCATCCCCTCGGGGACGCCCGCCGCGTCGATGATCTCCGCGACGGCGAGCATCACCAGCGGATCCTTGGACGGTGGCTTGAGCACGATCGGGTTGCCCGAGGCGATGGCTGGAGCGACCTTGTGCGCGGCGAGGTTCAACGGAAAGTTGAACGGGCTGATGCCCGCGATGGGCCCGATCGGGAAGCGGCGGGTGATCCCGACCCGGTCCTTCGAGCTCGGCAGGAGGTCCAGCGGGATGACCTCGCCGTAGGCGCGCTCCGCCTCCTCCGCCCCGAGCCGGAACGTGAGGACCGCGCGATCGACCTCGGTCAGGGCGTCGCGGATCGGCTTGCCGGCTTCGGCCGCAATGAGCGCCCCCAGCTCCTCGCGGCGGGCCTTGATGCCGGCGCTGACCTCGCGCAGGATCCGGCCGCGCTCGTAGGCGGGCAGCTTGCGCGTGACGTCGAACGCCCGGACCGCGGCCTCGACCGCTTCCTCGTACTGGGCCTCGGTCGCGAGGTACGTGGTCCCCGCGAGCTCGCCCGGGCGCGCGGGGTTCTCGACCTCGAGGACGTCGGGCGAGTCGACCCACGTGCCGGCGAGGTAGATCGGGTGCGGCTTGACGCCGGCGATGGTCGCCATCGGTGGCTCCTGGGTGCGACTGCGACTCGGTGGTGGCATGGCCACGGCAGCAATTCTAGGTCAGCGTCCGAACCCGGTTCGGGTGCCGGTTCGACGGCACGGCGCGCCGGGCCGAACGGTCAGCGCGATGGGGTTCCCGGCCGCAGCTTGATCCCGGCGGCGTCCTCGACCATGCGCACCGTGCTCAGCGCGCCCGCCCGGTCGCCGTAGAGCGCCCGCGCCCGGCGGTAGAGCTGCTCCACGAGGGCGGACAGCTCGAGCGGGACCCCGAGCTCCCGGCCGAGGTCCACCGCCAGGCCGAGGTCCTTGGTCACGAGGTCGAGCGTCAGGCTTTCGTCGTAGTCGCCCTCGAACACCCCGTCGATGTCGCGTTCGAGGACGGTGGACGATGCCGGCCCGCCGCTGAGCGCTCGCCGCAGCGTCCCGACCTCCACGCCGGCCTTGGCGCCCAGCACGAGCACCTCCGCGGACGCGTGGGCGTGGATGAACCACAGCAGGTTGAGACACAGCTTGACCGCGTACCCCGCGCCGCGCGGACCCACGTGCACGACGCGCTCGGGGTCGCCCATCGCGTGGAGGACCGGCAGGACGCGCTTCACATCCCCGGCGTCCCCGCCCGCGAACACCTGGAGCGTGCCCGCGGTGGCGCCCTTGACCATGCCCGCGACCGGGGCGTCGACGATCCCGACCCCGCGCGGGGCGCCATCCTCCGCCGCGATCCGGCCGGCCGCCGGCGTGGACGTCGACATGTCCACCCAGACGGACCGCTCGCGGAGCGCCTGGAACGCGCCGTTCATGCCCAGCATCACCGCCTCGACCTGCGGCGGGCCCGGGAGCATCGTCACGAGGACGTCGACGGCCGCCGCCAGGCCGGGCGCGCTCTCTGCGACCCGTGCGCCGAGCGCCACGAGCGGCTCGGTCGCCTCACCGCGGACGTCGAACACCACGAGCTCGAAGCCTGCCCGCGCGACGTTGGCCGCCATCGGTGACCCCATCCGGCCGAGCCCGATGAACCCGACGACCGGCCGCTTGCCGCCCGAGGGCCAGCCCGCTGTCCTCACGCTCGGACCCTCCGCACCGTCCGTCGCTAGCGGCGCTTGCCGCCGCCGAAGAACACGTCGAACACCCCGCGCAGGAGCGACTGCCCCGCACGCGACGTGACGACCCTGCCCGCGGTGCGGATCCCGGTCTCGAGCGTCTTCTCGCGCTGCTTCGCAGCGTCACGGGCGGCCTTCTCCTGGGCCTTGCGGTCGCGCTCGGCAGCGCGGCGGGCGACATCCAGCTCCCGCGCACGTCGCTCGATCTCCCGCTGCTGCTGGGCGGGCGTCATCGTGTCCAGGCCATCGGCCGTCGTCGGATCCACGCCCGCGCGGATCGCGGCGTCGCTCGCCGCCGTCGCCGCCGCGGCCTTCGCGTTGGCGAGGCGTGCGGTGATGATCTCGTGCGCGCTCTCGGGGTCGACGGCCGTGTTGTAGCGCGCGGCGAGCGTGGACTGGGCGACGATCGCGCTGATCTCCTGCGGCGTGAGCGGCGCCATCCTGGAGTCGGGCGGCACGAGGCGGGTCGCCGCCAGCGGCGTGGGGATGCCCTTGGGCGAGAGCACCGTCACGAGCGCCTCGCCGATGCCGAGCGAGGTGATCGTGCGCTCCACGTCGTAGAACTCGGTCACCGGGAACGTTCGCGCGGTCTTGCGCAGCGCGTCTGCGTCGTCGGGCGTGAAGGCACGCAGCGCGTGCTGGACGCGGTTGCCGAGCTGCGACAGCACCGACGACGGGACGTCGGTCGGCGCCTGGGTCACGAAGTAGACCCCCACGCCCTTGGATCGGATGAGGCGCGCGGTGCGCTCGATCTGCTCCAGCAGTGCCTTCGACGCATCCCGGAACAGCAGGTGCGCCTCGTCGAAGAAGAACGCCAGCTTGGGCTTCGGGATGTCGCCCACCTCGGGCAGCGTCTCGTACAGCTGGGCGAGCATCCACAGCACGAACGTGGAGTACAGCCGCGGGCGGTCCATGACGTCCGCGACCTCGAGCAGGGTGACGATGCCCTTGCCGTCAGCGGTCGTGCGCACGAGGTCGTCGGGATCGAACTCCGGCTCGCCGAAGAAGTCGCCGGCGCCTTCCTGCTCGATCGTCACGATCGCGCGCAGGATCACGCCCAGGCTGGCGGAGCTGATCCCGCCGAGCTCGTCGAGCGCCGCCTTGCCGTCATCGGACGCGAGGAACTTGAGCGTCGTCCGGAGGTCCGCGAGATCGAGCAGCGGCAGGTGCTCGTCGTCGCAGTACCGGAACACGAGCGACAGGATCGAGGTCTGGGTGTCGTTGAGGTCGAGCACCTTGCCCAGCAGCAGCGGCCCGAACGACGAGACCGACGCGCGGACGTGCGCCCCCTGCGTCCCCGACAGGGACAGGACCTCGACCGGGTGGCCCTGGGCCTGGAAGGTCAGCTTGAGGGACTCGATGCGTGCCGCGACCGGCGGGTTGGCTGGGTCGCCGGGTGCGCCGACCCCCGACAGGTCGCCCTTGACGTCCACGGCGAACACCGGCACCCCGAGCGCGCTCAACTGGCCGGCCAGCAGCTGGAGGGTCTTCGTCTTGCCGGTGCCGGTGGCGCCCGCGATGAGCCCGTGGCGGTTGATCCGCGAGAGCGGCACCTGGACGCGGACCTCCGGCAGGACCTCGTCTCCGAGGATCGGCGAGCCGAGCACGACCACCGGCTCGTCGAAGCCGTAGCCGGCCGCCATCTCGCTCCGGAACGCGTCGTTCACTGCTGTCTCCCGTGTGCCTCCGGACCCTTGTGCATTGGGGTCTGGCCCGTATGATCGCATCGTCTGCGGGAGTGGATCACCGGCCCCGCCACGACCGGGCTTCCCGCGGCCACGGGAGCACCATGAAGATCGACGAAATCGAGGGCATCGGGCCGGCGTTCGCCGCCAAGCTCAACGTCGCCGGCGTCAACACCACCGACGATCTCCTAGAGCGGGGCGCGTCCGCCGCCGGGCGGGAATCGCTTGCCGGCGCGACGGGCATCAGCGCGGCCCAGCTCCTCGAGTGGGTCAACCATGCCGACCTGATGCGTCTCGATGGCGTCGGCTCCGAGTACGCGGACCTGCTCGAGGCCGCCGGCGTGGACTCCCCCCCGGAGCTGGCGCGGCGCAACGCCGCCAATCTCGCGACGACGTTCCAGGAGCTCGTCGCGGCACGACCCAGCATCGTCCGGCGGATCCCGTCCGAGACCACGGTGTCGGGATGGATCGCCCAGGCGAAGACGCTCGCCAAGGTCGTCTCGCACTGAGCCGAGCCCGGGTCCGATGGCCCGGTCCACACACGGCCACGACGGCGTGCGGCGGGTGCCCGCGCCGTCGTTTGGCGTCCAGGGACGGACGGCCGCCGCTGACCGCGATTAGGCTTCGCGTCATCGGGGACCCCAACGGAGGAGCATCGTGACCACTTCCACCGGTCTTCACCGGCGCCGGGCGCTGGCGGGCCTGATCGCCGGCACCACGATGCTCGCGATGCTGCCGGGCAGCGTCAGCGCGGCCGCATTCGCCGGGATCGTCAACGACAAGGACCAGTCGCGCTGGTCGTGGCCCGGGATGGCCCAGACCTTCGTCGCGCCCGGCGGCGCGCTGACCCACGTCGGCCTCACGCTCAACCGGGCGAGCACCGACACCGGGACCTACCGGGTCGAGGTGCGGTCCACCTCGAGCGGCGCGCCCACCGGCCACCAGGTGGCGAGCACCGGCATCGTGATCGCCGCCCAGACGCTCAGCGCCACCACGCTGTCGACCGATCCGAGCACACCCACGACAGTCGACGTCGCCTTCGACCGGCCCGCCGTGCTCACCACCTCCCAGACCGTCGCTGTGGTGCTGCTGCGCGGCACGAACAGTGGCATCGCGTGGCACGCGAGCAGCCCGACAGGCCCGGACCAGTACCCGGACGGGACGGGCTTCTTCTGCGTCGTCGGCGCCTGCTGGACGAACGCGACGAGCCTCGGGCCGGTCGACTTCATGCTCAGCTACGAGGGTGATGGCGCGCTCATGGGCTCAACGCCGCGGGCGAGCGTCGTCGCGCCGAGCTCGCCGACCCGCGCGAGCGCCTTCGGCTACAAGGTCCGGTTCGACAAGCCGGTCAGCGGCCTGACCGCGAGCGACTTCGCCAAGAGCGGCAGCGCGACGGGCTGCACGATCGGCGCCCCGGTCGCGGACGGCTCGCGGACCACGTGGACCGTGCCGCTGAGCGGCTGCTCGCATGGGACGCTGGGGCTGACGCTCAGGGCGCACAGCGTCCTCTCGGACGACACGAGCCCGGTGAGCGGCCCTGCCGCGCCCGTTCCCGCGGCAGCCACGCTGACGATCGATCGGACGAAGCCCGCCAATGGGAAGCCGGCCGCGGGCCTGGCCACGAAGTCGACGCTCCTGGGCTCGAAGCTCCCGGTCCGCACCTCGTGGTCCACGGGGACGGACGGCGGCGGTGCGGGTGTCTGGAAGTACGAGGTCGCGAAGACCACGGACGGCGGCCTGCACTGGACGTCGCTGGGGACGACCCAGAAGCGATCCCTCGACGCGTATGCGTCGCCCAGCGGCACGCTCCAGTTCCGGCTCCGCGCGATCGACTGGGCGGGCAACCGCGGCGCCTGGGTCAAGGGGCCGCTGCAGACGCCGCGGCTCGTGCAGCAGACGAGCTCCAACGTGACGTTCAGCAGCGGCTGGACGACGCTCGTGTCGGCGGCCTTCTCCGGCGGCTCGGCGAAGCAGTCGGACGACAACGGGCAGTGGGCCCGCTACGTGTTCACCGGGCGCGCGATCGCGGTCATCATGTCCGCGGACCCGTCGCTCGGCGTCGTCAAGGTCTACGTCGACGGGACGCTCCGGGCGACGGTCGACGTCGCGACGTTCACGCCGGGCGACAGGGTCGTCGTCTACCAGCGCAGGTTCGCCAGCGTCGGGTCGCACACGATCCGCGTCGTGTCGGCGAACGGCACCCGGCCCGAGGTGATCCTGGACGCGTTCGCGCGCCTCTGATCGCCGGCACCACGACGGCGGCGTCCGGCATCTCGCCGGCGCCGCCGTCCCGGTTGCCGGGCGTTCAGTCCTCGGCGGCCCGGGGGTACGTGCCGAGGATCCGGACGAGCTCCGTCTCGCGGGCGAGGGCGGCAAGCGCCTCGGCGCACACGGGCTCGGACGGGTCCGCGTCGAGGTCGACCCAGAACAGGTACTCCCAGCGCGCGCCTCGCTCGGTCCACGGCCGGGACTCCAGCCGGACGAGGTTGAGGCCGCGGCTTGCGAACGCGCCGAGCGACCGGTGCAGCGACCCGGGCACGTTCCGGACGGCGAACACGAGCGTCGTGCGGGGATCGCCCGCAATCGCCGCCGGCAGCGCCCGCTCCAGCACCCGGGCCGTGTCGTCGCGGCGTGCGATGACCGCGAACCTGGTCCGGTTGTCCGATCCTGTCTGGATGTCGTCGGCGAGGACCTCGAGGCCGTAGATCGGCGCGACCCGCGCGCTCGCAACCGCGGCCGAGCCACGCTCTCCGCGCTCGGCGACCATCCGGGCCGCGCCTGCCGTGTTGTACGTCGTCTGGATCGTCCACGGCCGCGAGCGCAGGAACGCGTCCGCCTGGGCCAGCGCCGCCGTGATCGAGTAGACCCGCTCCACGGTATGCAGCCGCTCCCCGGGGAGCCCGAGCAGCGCGAGCCGGACCGGGACGCTGACCTCGCCGACGATCGGGAGGTCGAAGGCCCACAGGAGGTCCACGTTCTCCCGGATGGTGCCCAGGAGGCTGCTCTCGACCGGCACGACGCCCGCGGCAGCACGCCCGTCGCGCACGGCTTCGAACACCTCCCGGAACGAAGACAGGGGCAGCGTCTCCGGCGCCCCGAAGAACCGCAGCGCCGCCTCCTCGGCGAAGGCACCGGGCTCGCCCGTGTAGGCGACCGGCATCGGCGTGTCGCTCATGGCCGGCGGCCCTGGGTGACCTGGACCGCAACGGGGATCGCGAGCATCCCGTCCTCGCGGGCGTGCGGCGCGCACAACCGGTCGAACTCGGCACGGATCCGTGCCTGGACGTCGGGCGCCTGGCCCGTGACGAGCGGCGGGATCCGCACGGCCGAGTCGAGGACGCCGTGCCACAGGGTGTCGGTGTCGGGGATGCGCGCCTCGTAGTGGAGGTGCGACACGCCGACGTCGGCGAACCCGGCGGCCTCGAACAGCGACCGCAGCTCGGCGTCGGTGCGGAAGTTCGTGGGCCCGGGCGGCAGGCCAGGGGGCGGCGGCGCCTCGGCGGCCTCGATGGCGTCGAGCACGAGCCCGAGGATCCGGTTGTGGCGCGCAGCGTCCCACGTCGACATCGCAACGCGGCCGCCGGCACGCAGGACCCGGTACGCCTCCGCGAGGGCGACGCCGGGACGCCCGACGTGGTTGAACACGAAGTTGCCGACGACCGCGTCGAACGAGCCCGCACCGCCGGGGATCGCCTCGAACGACCCGACCCTGAACGGGATGCCCGGGTGGGCCATCGCGGCCCTCCGGACCATCGATGGGGCGACGTCGATGCCCACCGGGTCTGCTCCCCGCTCGGCGGCCGCGGCGGCGAGGTCGCCCGGGCCCGACCCGACGTCGAGGAGCTGGGTGTCCTCGACCGCCCCGACCGCCCCGAGGAGCGCCCCGATGACGCGCCCGGTGATCGGCGACAGGAACGCGTACGACGCGGCGCGAGCCTCCCACCCGGCCGCCTCGAACCGGTTGAACGCGTCCGCGTCGATCTGGATGGCGGGGCCCTGGGGGCCCTCGCCGCCTAGCGGTTGAACCACTCGGTGGTGTCGAAGTGGTCCGCCGTGCGGTCGTACTCGGTCGTGCCGTCGGCGGGATCGCCGGTCGCCCGACGCACCCGCTGCGCGCCGGCATCCTCGGCGGCGCCGGCCCACGACTCGTCGGCGAGCATGGCCGTCAGCGCCTGGACGTACGCCTCGATCGAGGCCGCCACCGTGTTCGGGGACGTGACCTCGCCCGTGTACCGGCCGTCCGCCCGTCCGCCCGCTGCGGCGACCGGGGGCGCGATCCGGACGGTCACGCGGCCCTCGGCGTCGGGGCCCTCGGCGAGGGCGTGGACGTCGTACCCGAGCAGGAGTGGCCGGCCGCCGACGATCGGCGCGAGCGCCGTGTCCACCGCCTTGAACAGCGCGTCGACCGCGCCGTTGCCCTCGGCAGACGCCTTCCAGTCGTGGTCCGCGGCGCGGATCACCACCGCGGCCCGGCTGTTGACGTTCGACCCGGACGTCACCGTCCAGCGGTCGAGCCGGATCGACTCGGAGGCGGTGCGCGGGACGTCGGTCATGGCTGCCCTCCGGGGGCGGCCGCTGCGGGCTGCCCATTGGACGTCGTGAAGTGGCGCTCGTCGCGCCGCCGGAGCTCTGCCCCGGACTTCCAGATCGCGTACTCCAGCGAGTCGGCGAGCGACTGGGCCGAGGCCGCGATGATGTTCGTGTCGCTGCCCATGGTGGACCAGGTGCGGGCGCCGTCCTGCGAGTCGATGATGACGCGCGTGCGGGCCGCCGTGGCGGTGGCCCCGTCGAGGATCCGGACCTTGTAGTCAACGAGGTGGACCGCGTCGAGGACCGGGTAGAACGCTCGGAGGGCCTTGCGCAGGGCGCCGTCGAGCGCGTTGACCGGGCCGTTGCCGTCCGCGGCGGTGTGGAGCACCTCGCCCGCGACCTCGACCTTGACCGTGGCCTCGGCGAGCAGCTCGCGGCCCGACCGCTGCTCCACGAGGCAGGTGTAGTCGAGGATCTTGAACGGCGCCGCGTAGTCGGCTGCCTGGCGCCGGATGAGCAGCTCGAAGCTCGCCTCGGCGCCCTCGAACGCCAGCCCGTCGTGCTCCATCTGCTTGATCAGCCTGCTGAGCTCCCGCGGGTCGATTCCCTCGAGCTCGTGGCCCAGCTGGCGGGCGCGGATCTCGGTGTTCGCCTTGCCGCCCAGCTCGCTCACGACGAGCCGCCCGGCGTTGCCGACCGACACGGGGTCCACGTGCTGGTAGCTCCGCTCGACCTTCGCGACCGCCGCTCCGTGGACGCCACCCTTGTGCGCGAACGCGGACCGGCCGACGTATGGCTGGTAGTCGTTGGGCGCGACGTTGGCGATCTCCGCGACGGAGCGGCTGAGGTCCGTGAGGGCCGCCAGCGACCCGCCGCCGGACGGGACGAGCTCGGCCGGCGTCTTGAGCGCGAGGTTGGCGAGGATCGAGACCATGTTCGCGTTGCCGCAGCGCTCGCCGTAGCCGTTGATCGTCGCCTGGACGTGGCGGACGCCGGCCTGGACGGCCGCGATCGAGTTGGCCACCGCGAGCTCCGCGTCGTTGTGGGTGTGGATCCCCCACACGACCGCTGGCGCCTCGGGATCGCCCTCGAGCGCGCCCCGGACGTCACCCACGATCCGCACGAGCTCGTCGGTGAGGGTGCCCCCGTTCGTGTCGCACAGGACGAGCGTGCGGGCGCCGGCCTGACGCGCCGCGCGGAGCGTCGAGAGCGCGTAGCCGCGGTCCGCCTTGAACCCGTCGAAGAAGTGCTCGGCGTCGTACACCGCCTCGCGGCCGCGGTCCACGACGAAGCCCACCGAGTCCGCGATCATGTCCAGGTTCTCGGCCGGGGTCGCGCCCAGGACCTCGGTGACGTGGAGCAGCCAGCTCTTGCCGAAGATCGTCACGACGGGCGTCTCCGCCGCCACGAGCTCCCGGAGGTTGGGGTCCGCCTCGGGCCGGTTTGCCCGGTGGCGCGTGGACCCGAACGCCGCCAGCCGCGCCTGCTCCCAGCGCGTCGTGCGCGCCGCCGCGAAGAACTCGACGTCCTTCGGGTTGGAGCCCGGCCAGCCACCCTCGATGAACGGGAAGCCGTATTCGTCGAGCATGCGGGCCACCCGCAGCTTGTCCGCGAGCGAGAGCGTGATGTTCTCGCCCTGGGTGCCGTCGCGGAGGGTGGTGTCGTAGAGGATGACGGGGATGTCTGCCATGGGGTGTCCTTGCGGTCGGAGGGGGATCGACGACGTGGCTCGGGCCGGTCACCCGCACGGAGGCGGGCACCGGCCGTCAAATCGCGATCCGGTCCCCGATGACGCGGGCCATCTCCGACGTGCCGACCTGCGTGCACGCGGCCGCCTCCGTGGCGTCCGTCGGCATGAGGTCCCTGGTGCGGTAGCCCTCGTCGAGGGCGGTGTCCACGGCGGCCTCGATGGCCTCCGCGGCGTCGGGCCGGCCGAGGCTCCAGCGGAGCATCATCGCGGCCGACAGGATGGTCCCCAGCGGGTTCGCGAGGTCGGCACCCGCGATGTCCGGGGCCGACCCGTGGATCGGCTCGTACAGGCCGTGCCGGCCGTGCGCCGTCTGGCGCGTCCCGATCGACGCCGACGGCAGCATGCCCAGGGAGCCGGCGATGACCGCCGCCTCGTCCGACAGGATGTCGCCGAACAGGTTCTCGGTGACGAGGACGTCGAAGCCCGCCGGCCACTTCGCCAGCATCATCGCCGCGGAGTCCACGAGCCGGTGCTCGAGCTCCACGTCGGGGAAGCCGGCGTGGACCTCGTCGGTCACCTTGCGCCACAGGCGGCTCGTCGCGAGGACGTTGGCCTTGTCGACCTGGGTCACCTTGCGCCGGCGGGTGCGGGCGAGCTCGAACGCAAGCGTGACGATCCGCCGGATCTCGCCCTCGGTGTACCACAGGGTGTCGATCGCGGCCCGCCCGTCGGGCGTGTCGCGCTGCTCGGACGGCCGGCCGAAGTAGAGGCCGCTCGTGAGCTCGCGCAGGATGAGGCAGTCGACGCCCACGAGCAGCTCCGGCCGCAGCGGCGACGCCCCGGTGAGCTGGGGCCGGACCGTGATCGGGCGCAGGTTGGCGAACAGCCCGAGGCCGCCGCGCAGCGCGAACAGGGCCTGCTCCGGCCGGACGGCGGCGTCCGGGTTGTCCCACTTCGGGCCGCCGACCGCGCCCAGGAGGACGGCATCCGCGTCGCGGCACGCCTCAACGTCCTCGGGCCGGCAGGCGACGCCGTACGCGTCGATGCCGGCGCCGCCGACGACCAGGCGGTCCCACGCGAAGGCGAAGCCGAATCGCCGGCCCACGGCCTCCAGGACCGACACCGTGGCCTCGACGACCTCCGGCCCCACGCCGTCGCCCGGGATCAGCGCGATCCGGTACGTCGTCGGGATGGCGCCGGCGCTCGAGACCTGGTCCGCGAGGCCAGTCGCGGCCCCGGACCACCGAACTCCGCTTGCATCTCCCGCGCTCACGTGGTGCTCCCGGGGCCCGTCACGGGAGCTCCTCGGCGGTGCGCCGGCCCACGAACGCCACCTCGATGCCGTTGATCTCGGCGCCGTGGAGCTTGTTGGTTGCCGTGAGGTAGGCCTCGATCGAGGCCTCGATGATGTTGGTGCTCAAGCCGTGGCCGGTCACGACGAGCGCGCCCGGGCCTTCGTCCGACGAACGACGGCACCGAACGAGCACCTGGCCCTGCGCGTCCTCCCCCGCCGACACCGCCTTGATCTCGTACTCGGTCAGCACGGGCGCCCAGTGGAGCACCGGGCGGACGGCCTCGTCCACGGCCTTGAACAGCGCGTTGACCGGGCCGTTGCCGGTCTGGTTGGCGGCCTTCGCCTCGCCCGCGACCACGAGCGAGACGGAGCCCACCGAGTGGCCGCCGGACGCCGAGCTGACGCTCCAGCCGAGGAGCTCCACGGACCGCGGGACGTCGCTCTTGCGCTCGTTGACGAGCGCCAGCAGGTCAGCGTCCGTGACCTCCTTCTTCGTATCGGCGAGGGCGATCGCGGCGCGATAGATCGCGTCCAGCTGCTCGCCGTCCGTGTCCACGCCCAGCTCCTTGAGCTTGCCCTGGAGGCCGCGCCGGCCGGACAGCTTGCCGATGGACAGCGTGGACCCCGAGAGCCCCACCGATTGCGGGGTCATGATCTCGTAGGTCAGCGGGTTCTTGAGATAGCCGTCCTGGTGGATCCCGGACTCGTGCGCGAACGCGTTGGAGCCGACGATCGCCTTGTTGGGCTGGACCGCGAACCCGGTGAGGTAGCTGACGAGTCGCGAGGCCGGGGTCAGCTGCTCGGTCTGGACGCCGGCCGCCAGGTCCGGGAACTGGCCGGGTCGCGTCCGGAGCGCCATCACGACCTCCTCGAGGGAGGCGTTGCCGGCCCGCTCGCCGAGGCCGTTGATCGTGACCTCGACCTGGCGGGCGCCGGCCTGGACCGCGGCGAGCGTGTTCGCCGTCGCGAGCCCCAGGTCGTTGTGGCAGTGGACGGAGATCACGGCGCTGTCGCCGATGCGGTCCCGGACCCGGCCCACGAGCGCGCCGAACTCCGCGGGGATCGCGTAGCCCACCGTGTCCGGGATGTTGAGGGTCGAGGCGCCGGCCTCGGTCACCGCCTCGTAGACGTCGAGCAGGAACTCGTCCTCCGTGCGCGAGGCGTCCTCGGCGGAGAACTCGATCTCGGCGTCGCGGCCGAGCGTCTCGCGGGCCCACCTCACCCACTTGACGGCCTCGCGGCGCGCCTCGTCACGGTCGATCCGCAGCTTGTGCTTGAGGTGGATGTCCGAGGTGGCGATGAACAGGTGGAGATGGGGGCGCTCGGCGACGGTGATCGCCTCGACCGCGCGCTGGGGGTCGCCGTCACGGCACCGGGCGAGCGCCGCGACCGCGATGCCGCCCTTGGTCTCCTGGGCGATCCGGCGGACCGCCTCGAAGTCGCCGGGCGAGGCGGCCGGGAAGCCGGCCTCGATCACGTCCACCTTGAGCCGCGCCAGCTGTCGCGCGACCTCCAGCTTCTCGGCGGCGGTGAGGCCGGCGCCCGGCGCCTGCTCCCCGTCGCGCAGGGTGGTGTCGAAGATCCGGATCCTGCCGGCGGCTACTCCCTCGCCGAAGCGGGGGGTGATGGCCCCGAAGGTCATGTCAGCCCTCCCCGCCGGGCGCCGCGCTCGCGACCGCCTGTGCCTGGCCGGCGTCCACGACGACCGGCTTGAGGAACGGCATCTTCGCGCGCAGGTCGGCCCCGACCTGCTCGATCTGGTGGTGCCTGTCCTGCTCGCGGAGCCGGCGGAAGTCCTCGCCGCCCGCGTCCTGGACCGCGATCCACTTGGCCGCGAACGCGCCGCTCTGGATGTCGGTCAGGACGTCCTTCATCGCCGCCTTCGCGCCCTCGGTCACGCGCGGACCGGACACGTAGTCGCCGTACTCCGCGGTGTCGCTGACGCTGAAGCGCATGAAGTTGAGGCCACCGCGGTACATCAGGTCCACGATGAGCTTGAGCTCGTGCATCGTCTCGAAGTACGCGAGCTCCGGCTGGTAGCCCGCCTCGACGAGCGTCTCGAACGCCGCCTTGACGAGCGCCGAGACGCCGCCGCACAGGAGCGCCTGCTCCCCGAACAGGTCGGTTTCGGTCTCCTCCTTGAACGTCGTCTCGAGGACGCCGGCCCGCGTGTTGCCGAGGCCCCGGGCATAGGCGAGGGTGCGTGCGCGGGCCGTGCCGCTCGCGTCCTGGTGGACCGCGAACAGCGCCGGGACGCCGCCGCCCTGCTCGTACACGCTGCGCACGAGATGGCCCGGGCCCTTCGGCGCAACCATCCCGACATCGACCGACGCGGACGGCTCGATCCGGCCGAACCGGATGTTGAACCCGTGGGCGAACATCAGGAGCGCGCCGGGCTTCAGATTGGGCTCGATCTCGGCGTCGTAGACCGACTTCTGGATCGTGTCCGGGACGGCGATCATGACCACGTCCGCCGCCTTGACGGCCTCCGCGACGGTCCGGACGTCGAACCCAGCGGCCTCGGCCAGCGGGCGGCTCTTCGATCCCTCGGCCAGGCCGATGATCACGTCGAGGCCGGAATCGCGCAGGTTGAGCGCGTGCGCGTGTCCCTGACTCCCGTAGCCGATGACCGCGACGGTCTGCCCATCGAGCGCCGACAGGTCGGCATCGGCGTCGTAGTACATGCGTGCGGTCACAGCTTGAGTGCCTCCTCGATGGAGCCTGCACCCCGGAGCATCACGGTTGCCCCGGTGCGGACGAGCTCCTTGATTCCGTAGGAGCGGAGCAGGGCGACGAGCGCGTCGATCTCCGCTTCGGTGCCATGGGCCTCGACGATGACGGACTCGGCCGAGATGTCGACGATGGAGCCCTTGTACAGCTCGACGATCTTGATGACCTCGGCGCGGTTGCCGTCCGAGGCGCGGACCTTGACCAGGGCGAGCTCGTGCTCCACGACCTGGTCCTCGGTGACGTCCTGGACCTTGAGCACGTCCACCAGCCGGTAGAGCTGCTTCGCGGCCTGCTCCACCGCGACGTCGTCGCCGTGCAGGGTCAGGGTCATCCGGCTGATGTGCTCCTTGTCGGTGCGCGAGACCGCGAGCGAGTCGATGTTGAAGCTGCGTGCCCGCATGAGGCTGGCGACGCGATTGAGGACGCCCGGGCGGTCGAGGACGAGCACGACGAGGATGTGGCGGTGGGCCTCGCCGCTGCCCGGCAGGCTGCGGGACGGGGGAGGGGTCGTGACGTGTGCGGGGTGGGGGTCGTTCCCGTTGGCGGTCGGGTCGGTGCTCATTCCTCGGGCGCTCCCCACGTCTCGATCAGGTCGGACAGGCCCTTGCCCGCCGGCATCATCGGGAACACGTTCTGCTCCTCGGCGATCTCGAACCAGATAAGCGCAGGGCCGTCGACCGCCTGCGCGGCCCGGATCACGGCGTCGACCTCGTCCGTCTTCGTCGCCCGGAAGGCCGGGATCCCGTACGCCTCGGCGAGCTTGACGAAATCCGGTCCGGGCAGGTGCGAGGAGTGGTAGTTGCCCGCGTAGATGATCTCCTGCCACTGGCGGATCATCCCCAGCTTGTGGTTGTCGAGCACCGCGATCTTCACCGGGATGTGGTCCGCCGCGAGCGTCATCAGCTCCTGGCTGGTCATCTGGAAGCCGCCGTCGCCGGCGATCGCCCAGGTCTCGACGTCCGGGTTGCCCAGCGCCGCGCCCATGGCCGCCGGGACCGCGAAGCCCATCGTGCCGAGGCCGCCCGAGCTGACATGGCTGTTGGGCCGGCGGAACTTCGTGTAGCGCGCGAGCCACATCTGGTTCTGGCCGACGTCCGCCACGTAGGTCGCGGTGTGGTTCGTGAGCTCGCCGATGCGCTCCACGACGAAGTCCGCGGACAGGAGGCCGTCCTTCCAGGCGCCGGAGCCGTGCCACGAGCTCCCCTCCGAGTCCGCGCGCCACTCGGCGAGCTCGGCGACGTAGTCCGCGCGCGTCGCCGGGTCCACCTCGTGGACGAGGCGGGTCAGGCCCCCCAGTACGTGCTTCGCATCACCGACGATCGGGACCTCGACCGCGACGTTCTTGCCGATCTCGGCAGGGTCGATGTCCGCGTGGATGATGCGGGCGTACGGGGCGTAGGTGCGCACGCTGCCGGTGACCCGGTCGTCGAAGCGCATCCCGATCGCGATCAGCAGGTCAGCGGACTGGATCGCGCGGTTCACGTGCTTCCAGCCGTGCATGCCCATGTAGCCGTACGCGAGCGGGTGCTCCTCGTCCATCGCGCCGATGCCCAGGAGCGTCCACGCGACCGGGATCTGCGTCTTCTCCGCGAACGCCTTGAGCTCGTCCACGGCATCGGCGATGAGGACGCCGTGCCCGGCGAGGATCAGCGGGCGCTGGGCGGCGGCGACCTCCTTCGCCGCCAGCTTGAGCTGCTTCGGGTGCCCCTCGAGGGTGGGGCGGAAGCCCGGCAGCCCGGCGATGACGTCGTCGAGGGAGGGATGCTCGGCGGTCGTCTCCTGCTGGAGGGCGTCCTTCGTGATGTCGATGTGGACCGGTCCGGGTCGGCCGTGGCTGGCGAGGTAGAACGCCTCGGCGACGACGTGCGGGATGTCGTCGGCGTTCCGCACCAGGTAGTTGTGCTTGGTCATCGGCAGCGTGATGCCGGTGATGTCGATCTCCTGGAACGCGTCCTTCCCGATGAGGGCGTTGGGGACGTTGCCGGTGATCGCGACCATCGGGACGCTGTCGAGCTGCGCGGTGGCGATGCCGGTCACGAGGTTCGTCGCGCCTGGTCCGGAGGTGCCCATGCACACGCCGACCTTGCCGCTCGCCCTCGCGTACCCGTCCGCGGCGTGGGCCCCGCCCTGCTCGTGGCGGACGAGGATGTGCCGGATCTCGGGGTAGTCGCCGAGGATGTCGTAGATCGGGAGGATCACCCCGCCCGGGTAGCTCCACAGGACGTCGGTGCCCTGCGCGATCAGGGCCTCCATGAGCGCGTCGGCGCCGATCCGGGTGCGCTTGCGGCTGCGGACCTCGTGGAGCATCGCCTTGCGGGCCTGCTCGACGGCGGCCGCCGTCGCGGAGCCGTCGCCCGGCACATGGCTGCGGCGATCCCGAGGCCGGGCCTGCGCCGGCCCGGCTGCATCGGCGGTGGCGGATCCGGCCACACTCGCCGGATCGTCACCCCTGGTCATCGTCATCGCGCTGTGTCCCTCCGCCCGATCGGCCCCGCGACCTCCCGGACATGCAAAGACCCTCGCCACCCGGCGAGGGTCCCTTCGGTCTTCGGTGGCGGGCGCCTCAGTGGCGCTCGTTCCTCCGCGTCCCTCCGTTCTCCCGCCGGGAGCCGGTAATGAGAAGCCCAAGAAGGCTCTCGAGGCCGGCAAGGAGCGAGCGAAGAAGATCGAGGGGGGATACGTCCGGGTGATCGAGGTCGCGCAGGGGCACGGTCACGCGGCGACCGTCTGCCGTCACGACGACGGCGACGCGGCTGCGGCTGCGACCCTGGAAGAAGTCCAAGCGACCCGACTCCTGTAGACCTCACGCCGTGGCGAGGTCCGCGGAGTGTAACCCTCGTCCCCGCGGGTGCGCAACCACCCCAACCGCAACCCTCCGACCAGGGATCGGGTGCCATCCAGACCGCGACCGCCATCGCACCGCCGACGGTACCGGCGGTCACCGGTCCGGACGCCTGCCT
Source organism: Candidatus Limnocylindrales bacterium (assembly GCA_036504355.1). Taxonomy (GTDB): domain Bacteria; phylum Chloroflexota; class Limnocylindria; order Limnocylindrales; family CSP1-4; genus CAIXZV01. Next base: position 49,103 of record DASXVG010000087.1, on the reverse strand, counting down.
CCGGCAGTACGACTAGGCCTCTCGCGCCGGGCCGGGCGGGCTCGTACGTTGGTCGGGCCGACCCAGCGGCCTGCCACGCCATCTGTCACGGACGGCACCCATCGCGCTCGCGTCCCGTGACCCCAGATTCCTCGAGAGGATTTCGCGACATGTCGCTGGGGCTTCCCCCCGTCACCAGTCACCGTGCGCATCACCGTGCGCGCAGCGTGCCGGGCGTTGCCCTGCTCACGCTGCTGACGGTGATGCTCGGCGCGTCCATCGCATCGCCGGTGGCCGCCGTGACGGCGACCGTGTGGACCGTGCCCACGTCGGCGTCCGCGGGGTCGACGGTCGAGGTGGGCGGCTCGGGGTTCGCGGCGTACGCGCGGGTGCAGCTGACCTGGGATGGATCGACCAGCGGGATGCCCGGCGGCAAGACCTCGTCCACCGGCACGCTCATGGTTCGCCTCACGCTGCCCTCCGATGCGTCGGCCGGCGCCCACCTCGTCTCGATGGTGCAGCTCACCCGGCCACGACGCTCCGGCGACGTCAATCCGTCGGCATCCACGTGGTTCGACATCCTGCCCCCGTCATCGAGCGCGACCGCGTCACCGACCGAGGCACCAACGGCACCAGCACCAACAGCCACACCGATCCCGACCGACGCACCGACGGCGGCTCCCTCCGCCACCCCGACGCCGACCCCGACCCCGACCCCCGCCGCCTTCCTGTTCGGCACCACGCTGACGTCCACCGCCCGTGCGGCAGGCGAGGCCGCCAGCGGTGTCGCAGTGGCACACCTGGAGCTCGGCTGGGACCTGTACGAACCACAGGACGGCGTGTTCAGCAGCACCTACGCGGCGCAGGCCCGCCAGCGGCTCGATGCACTGCGGGCTGCCGGTGCCCGGGTGGTGCTGGGCATCGGGCTCCAGTACCCGCCGGCCTGGGTGTTCACGTATCCGGACAGCCGGTACCGCAACCAGTACGGCAGGACCAGCGGCACCGTGAACCTGACCTTCAACGCCACCCTCCGAGCGAAGGCCGAGCAGTACTTCGACAGGGTCGCCGCCGATCTCGGCCTGACCAGCTTCTGGGCGGTTCGGGTCGGCGCTGGCGGAAGCGTCGAGACGCTCTTCCCGGCAGAGTGGGACGGCACGACCGGGAACGCCTACTGGGCGTACGACGCGAATGCCCAGCAGACGACGCCGTTCCCGGGCTGGACGCCCGGACAGACGAGCTGGAATGGGCGGCCGTTCGGCACGACCGAGGTCGCTGCCTGGTACGACTGGTATGTCGGATCCCTGGCATCGGGCGTCGCCTGGCAGATCGACGCGTATCGGAGCCGGGGGTTCACCGGCTGGGCGCAGGTCCTGATGCCGGGCCAGGGCGTCCGTCCGGCGGACTACGCCCGCGCGATCGCTGGGTTCCTGGGCGGTCCCGGTGACGACAATCGGACGATGGGCCGCGGTGCCGCGTGGGACCGGCTCGTGGCGGCGCTCCCCGATCGGTCGGGTGTCGTCGCATACGTGAGCAGCATGGCCGACGGGTCCGGCGGCGACGACCTGTGCGCCGGCACCGACGGCACCGTCGCGCCGACCTCGCCCGTCGTGTCATCGTGGTCCGCCGCGCGCTGGATCGCCTACCTCGCCGACCGGCGGGGGATGCCGAAGATGGGCGAGAACCCCGGCCGGTCGGACTCGACCAGCTACGGCGCCGGGATGCTCGACCGAGCCGCGGCACAGATGGCGTCATGCCGGTTCCAGGGACTCCTGTGGGCACACGACGCGGACCTCTATGACCCCACCAGCGGCGTCACCCTGGACGACCTGTCGTCGGTCATCCGCCGCTACTGACGCCTCCGGGAACGTCGCGGCTGATACGCAGCCGCGAGGCCGAGGGCCGGCAGGCGGGCGTGCCCGGACCCCGGGCCCGGGCACGATTGGCCTACCAACCGGAGCCAGTTCGACGTGCCCACCATGCCCCGACGCATCTCGGTCATCATTCCCACCCTCTCCGGCGACGCTGCGGGGACCATCGCAAGCCTGCGCACCCAGACCGTCACCGACTGGGAGCTGATCGTCGTCTCCGGGGTCCGCCCGGCGGGGCGTGCGCGAAACGAGGGCATCGGGCGCGCAACGGGTGACCTGCTCGTGTTCATCGACGATGACGCCCGGTTCGGCGACCCGAGCGTGCTCGGCAGGATGGTCGACGCCCTGGCCCCGGGCATCGGGGTCGTCGGCACGGCGAAGCTGCTGCCGGCCACGGCGACGCCATTCCAGCAGCGCGTCGCGCGGGAGGTCCCGGGCTGGGTCCATCCCGTCGTCGGGACGCAGGTCGACGTGGAGCCGCCAGTGGACCGCTACGGGTTCACGGCCGTCACCACGACGTGCTGCCTCATCGAGCGCAAGGTGCTGGAGGCCGTGGGCGGGTTCAACGAGACGCTCCCGACCGGCGAGGACACGGAGCTGTTCTACCGCATCCGCCGTGCCGGGTACCGGTTCGTGATCCCGGCAGACGCGTGGGCGTGGCACTCGCCGCCCGCGACGGTCCGGGCCCTCGCCCGAAAGTGCTTCTGGTACGGCGTGGGACATTGTCACGAGGCGCATCTCCACCCCGAACGCCGGATGCGGGCCAGGGACGTGTGGCGGCAATCACGAATCCTCCACCGATGGGCTGTTCCCCCGCGGGCAGGCGCCACTCGCCCGAGCGTCAGCGCCCTGCGCGCCTTCGCGATGCTCGCGACCGGCTACGGCTACGTGTGGGCCCACGTCACCCGCCGTGGCTGATCCGTCCGTGTCCGTGGTGATCGTCACGTACCGCAGTGCGGACGTCATCGGCGCCTGTCTCGACACGCTCCGCGCGGCCTTGCCGGACGCGGACGTGGTCGTCGTGGACAACGCCTCTCCGGACGAGACGCGTGCGATCGTCGCCCGGCACCCTGACGTCCGGCTGCTCGCCAGGCCTCACAACGAGGGGTTCGCGTCGGCGATGAACCGGGGCGTCGCCGTCGCGCGGGGGGCGATCACCATCCTCCTCAACCCGGATGCCCGCCTCACTCGCGCGGCGGCCGAGACGCTCGTGCGAGCCGTCGCGCGCGACTCGACCGACGTGGTCGTCGGACCGCAGCTGCGGAACGAGGACGGCTCCGTCCAGCGCTCCGCCTTCCGGTTCCCGGGCGCCGTCGTCACCCTGCTCGAGCAGCTCGCGCTCGGGGGCCGGCTCGCCTGGCTCGATCCCGGCCCCGACGACGGTTCGTGCGGTGCGGTCGACTGGCTCAAGGGCGCATGCCTTGTGGCGCGCACGGAGGTCTTCCTGCGGCTCGGGCCGTTTGACCGCGGCTTCCTCATGTTCGGAGAGGATGTCGACCTCGGCGTGCGGCTCGCCCTGTCGGGGGGCCGCTCGGTGTACTGCCCCGCAGCGATGGTCACCCACCTCGGTGGCACCAGCACGCGCCATGCGCCCGATCGCATGGCCCTGCTGTTCTTCGCGGGCACCCTGCGTCTCTCCCGCCTCCACCGGGGGCCGTGGCGGCGTGCGGCCCTGGCCGCGGTCATCGCGTGGATCTCCGGCGTCAAGATCCTCGCGGCGACGGTCCGGTCCCTGCGTGCGTCGCCTGCTCCTGACGGTCGAGCACCCGACGCGCGCCGGCCGGGCCCGCGGGTGTTCGCCAGGGTCGGCGCGATGGCGGTGGACAGCCTGCGGACGCCGCGGAGCAAGGTCTCGTGACCGGCCGAACGAGCGCCGCCTCCGGGAGCGTCGCCGTCCTCGCGTCGTTCGCCGCGATCGCCGTGCTGAACTACGTATTCGCCATCGCAATGAGCTGGCTCCTGCCGGTCGTGGACTTTGGCGTGCTCGGGGTCGCGCAGGCGATCCTGCTCGTCGGGGCGACCGTGGTCAGTGCGGGCATCCCGCTGGCGCTCACGCGCGAGGCTGCGGTCGATGCCGACGGGCTCCGCGGATCGGTGCTGCGGGCCGGACTGGTCGGAAACGTTGCCTTCGGCATTGTCCTTGGCGCGGCGGTCGCCGCCGCGGGCGCCACCGGCCTCGTGCAGCCGGCGGGCGCGTATGCCGTCCCCTTCGTGGCCGTCGGCGTGACCATCGCCGTCCTCGCGCTCAATGCCGCGCTGCTCGGCGTGCTGCAGGGCACCCTCCGGCTCGGAACGATGGCGGTCGCGCGCACCGTCGAGGTCGTCGTCAAGGTGCTCGCGGGGCTGGCCCTCGTCGCGCTCGGCCTCGGTGCGGCCGGTGCGGTAGCGGGGTTCCTGCTCGGCGCCGTGGCATCGACCGCGCTCGCGGCCGCCCGGCTGCGTTCGCTGCGGCTCGCCCCCGGCGCCGGTGCCGGGCTCGTCGCCCTGGTGCGGCGCGCAGCGCCGCTGTTCGTGGGGGTGTCGGCGTTCGCCCTCCTGTCGCAGGCGGACGTCCTTGCCCTCAAGGGGTTCACGCCTCCGACCGTGTCGGAGTTCCTGACGGGCCAGTACCAGGTCGCGGTGACGCTTGCCCGGCTGCCCTACTTCGCGGGTCTCGCACTGTTCGGGGCGGTGTTCCCGTACGTCGCCCGCCACGCCGGCACGGAGCTCGGCGGGGGCTATGCGCGGACCGCGCTGCGGTATGCGTTCCTCGCCCTCATCCCCGCGACCATCGTGCTCGCGACGATCCCCGACCCGGTCATCCGGGTGTTCTTCTCCGCGAAGTACGATGCAAGCGCCGAGGGCCTTCGCGGGGCGGCCATCGCAACCGGCATCCTGACGATCGGCCTGGGGCTCGGGACACTGTTGCAGGCAGCCGGCAGGCCGCGGCTCGTCGCCGCCGTGCTCGTGGCGGCGGTCGTCGTCCAGCTCGGCCTCGCCTCGGTCACCGTCCCCGCGTGGGGGATGGTCGGCACCGCAGCGGCGCTCGGGACGGCCGGGTTGATCGTGGTGGTAGGCCTGCTGCCCGCCGCGCGCCGGGCATTCATGATGAAGCCGTCGGTCGGCGACGCGGCCGCGTACCTCGCGTCACTCGGGGTGCTGGGCGTGACCCTGCTCGTGCTTCCCACAAACGGCACGCTCGCGACGGTCTGCTCGACGATCACGGGACTGGCTGCCTACACCGTCGCGATCACGGTAGCCGGCCTCCTGACGAGCGACGACGCGCGGACGATCACCGGAGCCATCGGCGCGCCCGGCCGGATCGCGATGCCGCGCATCACGTCCACGATGGACGCGCTCCGGCAGCGCTAGCCCTGGCTGCCCGTGTCAGCGCCCGCAACGGGTTGCGCGGGGGCATCCCGATCACGGTTCCGCTGCCCCAGGCGGACCCACAGGCCCGTGGCAATCCCGACGAGTGTCAGCCAGGTCTCGAGCGGACCCCAGGGTCCCTTCCTGAACGCCTCGCGTCCGACATGACGCAGGTAGCGCTCCAGGAGGTCGCTGCCCGTCGCGCCGGGCCGCCGAGCGGCGGCGCACATGGCCCCCATGCCGATCCCGTACGCGTGCCGCGACCGCACCCGTGACTGCCGGGTTCGCGCGAGGTGCTCCACGATGGCCGCCGGCTCGTAGACGATCGCGCCGTGGCATGCGACGCGGCGAAGCAGGTCGATGTCCTCGGCGGCACGGGCCGCCGAGCCCGGCCCCAGACGAGGATCGAAGCCACCCGCCGCGAGCAGGGTCGTGACGGGAACGAGGAGGTTTCCGCCACTGCCGGCGTCCCAGGGAGCCCAGCTCGCGGCCGTGCCGGCGACGGGCAGTCGGAACACGCGGCCCACGGGGTCGCTGCGCGACGACACCGGGACCGACCCGCCTTCCCAGCTGGCCGTGAGGATGCTGCCGGCAACCGCAGCCACGGGCTCGACGGCGGCGTGACGGCGGTAGGCGTCCCGGAGCGCCGCCAGCCAGCCCGGGCGTGCGAGGCAGTCGTCGTCCGTGAAGGCGACCAGCGCGCAGCGTGAGACGACCGCGCCCGTGTTGCGCGCGGCGGAGGCGTTCGCCTCGTCCAGATGGACGACTCGCGCGTCGTGTGCCGCACACACGGCGGCCACGGCGCGCGCTGTCTCCGGCGATGGACTCTGGTCCACGACGATCAGCTCGTCGGGTTGAAGGCTGCCGTCGCGTATCCGCCCGAGGCAGCGATCCAGCACCGTCGGCCGGCCGATCGTCGCGACGACGACGGCGACCCGTTCGCCGATCGGCCCGCTCGACGCGGACGCGGACGTCTTGCCACCATTCGCGCTCATGACGGACGCGTGCGGGCGACGAGCCGACGCGCGGCGCTCGATGCCGTGTCACGCGCGATCGCGCGCTCCGCGTGGCTCGCGGTGGTGAGGAGATAGAGGCCGCCGAACACGGCGACCGAGAGCAGCCCTGCCGCGATGACGCCCGGCCAGGCATCGGCGACCGCGAGCGTGTCGAACGCGACGAGGACGAGGAGCGTGGGCACCGCGACGAGGACGGCGGGCAGGACGGCGCGCCGGAGGAAGGTCCGGTAGCCGACCCCGACCGCACGGCACGCGAGCCACGGCACGACGATCAGGCCGCTGATGCTCTGCGGCACGAGCGTTCCGATGGCCGCCCCGACGATCCCCACGACCGGAAGCAGCGTGACGGTGAGGATGATGTTGACCACGTACTCGGCCGCGACGACCGCCGCAATTGCCCGGACCTCGCCGATCCCTCGCAACAGCACGGCGGACGGGGCCTGGAGCGCTCCAAGCAGGAACACCAGGCTGAGCACGCGCAGGGCCGGCACGGCGTCGTCGTAGCCGGGGCCGACCCACGCGGCCAGGATGCGGGGGCCCAGCACCACGAGCCACACCACGGCCGGGAGCGTCAGGACCAGCGACAGGCGAGTGCCGCCGACGACGAGGTCGCGGAGGCGGGCTCGCTCGTCGCGCGCCGCATACGAGGCCGCCGCGGGGAACAGGACCTGGACGAAGGGACCCGCGAGATACGCGATCCCGCTCGCTGCCTTGAACGCGACGTTGTAGAGGCCGACCGATGTGATCGGCAGCAGGGCGGCGATGAGCACCGCATCCAGGTTGTAGAAGATCTTGCGGCCCGTGTCCACGACGAACAGCCAGATGCTGAACCCGCCGATCCGGCGGATCATCGACGGGGTCACGTGGCGTGGTCGCAGCACGAGCCCAGGCCTGAGGCGCGCTGCCCACGCGGCCTTCGCCGCATGGGCGACGAGCGCGCTGCCGCCCCCGATCGCCACGAGGACCACCGGCCCCGCGCCGACGAGGAGCGCGAGCACCGTCGCGGCCGCAGACGCCAGCGACACGACGATGTTGACGACATTCGCGGCCCCGTAGCCGCGATATCCGAGAAGCACGCTGCCGAGCGTGCCCAGCGGCAGCCCGAAGGCCACGCTCACGGCCGCGACCGCCAGCGCAAGGCGGACGACGGGATCGTGCTGCTCGTCCACGGATCCGGGCGGAAGCACGAGGAGCGCGAGGACGAAGCCCACGAGGAGGACGGTGCCGATCGCGAGGTGGATCGCGAACGACGAGGCGACGATCGATGACAGCTCATCGTCTCCGCCGTCGCGGCCATGCCCGGCGACGAACTTCACGACGCTGCTGGTCAGCCCGAAGTCGAGGACGCCGCCCAGCCCCTGGACCGCCACCACGAACGCCCAGATGCCGTACAGCTCCGGGCCGAGCGACCGCAGCATGAACGGCGTCAGCACGAGCCCGATCAGGATCGGCAGCAGCTGGCCGCCGTAGTTCGCGGCGGCGTGCGCCGCGATCCGGCGCGGCTCCGAGGTCATGGCCGCTCCCCGGCTGATCGGGCCTTCGGGGCGCCGTCAGTGCGCGCCGGCCGTGGTGCGAGCGCGGACGCGATCGCGCTCCGCAGCACGCTCGTTCGCGTGCCATCCGCCGCCGCGTCTGTTGCGAGCTGGCGGCCCGATGCGCCGAGCGAGGCCGCCCGCTCGGGGTCGCGCAACAGGTCGATCACCTCCGCTGCCATGTCGGCTTCGTCAACGACGAGCAGGTCCCGCCCGGGCACCGCTCCCGTCCCCGCCGCGCCGGTTGTCGTTGTCACCACGGGGATGCCGTGCGCCAGCGCCTCGAGGATCTTGACCCGGGTTCCCGCACCACGGCTGATCGGTGCCACGAACAGCGTCGACGAGCACAGGGCGTCCGTCACGCTGGCGACCTCGCCGGTCACGGTCACCCCCGACCCCGCGAGGTGCGCGACCTGCATTCCCGGATCCCGCCCGACGATGAGGAGCCGAGCGTCCGGGATCGCCGCGCGGACGCGCGGGAAGACGCGCTGCGCCAGGCGAGTGGCGGCGTCGACGTTGGGCACGTGATCGAAGGCCCCGATGTAGAGGAGCGTCGCCGGGTCGCGGTCGGCCGAGGGCGCACATCCGGAGACGCCAACGCCGAACGGCACGACCTGCACCGACGCATCCGGCGCCAGCCCGAGCAATGCGTCGCGATCGGCCGCGGTGGGCACGAAGGCGACGTCCGCCGATCGAACGGCGCGCCGTTCGTGGCGCAGCCACGCCCGGCGGTCAAGGCGGGCGAGCGGGGCCGAGAGCCTCGAGCTCCAGCCGGGAAGTGGTGACCCCGTACGGTGGAGGTCGACATCGTGCTCGGAGAGCACGATCGGGACGCCCGGGAGCACTGACCGGACGAGGTCGATCGACCCGGCCACCAGGACGTGCTCGACCAGGACGAGGTCCGGGTGGCTTCGGGCGGCGCGCCGGATGTCGTCCGCTCGCTGCGGCCAGTCGAGCTCATGGATGAGGAGCGGTCGGCCTCGGAGCACGAGGGCCCAGACTCGACGCACCCGGTCCGCGAGGAGCCGCATTCCCGACCTCCTCGCCGCGCGGTCTCCAGCTCCCCGCTCGACGCGCCCGGCCGGGGCGACGACGTCCACGAGCGCGAACGTACGAAGCCGCCGAATTCGATCGTCGAGCACGCGCGGGAAGCCGGAGCGGGCGTCGGGGCTCGGCTGCGCAGGTGCGATCACCAGGATCCTCATGAGGCGTACGCAGTCCCGGATCCCGGGGCGTCGAGCAGCGCCGCTCGCAGCCGTGACCGGAACGGCAACCGGACCACGCCGCGTGCAGCGGCCGACGCGGCCTCCCGCGAGGCGTGTCCGGCGAGCATGGCCGCCCTAACGATCGGGATCCAGTCCGCCACCATCCCGCTACGGCCGCGGGAGCCCTCGATCGCCGCGCCGACGACGGCATCCTGCAGGTCGTACCTGTGCACCGTCGCGGCGGACTGATGCAGGTCCGCCACCACGGCGTCCACGAGGTACAGGAGATCGGTGAGGGGCAGCCCCCACCTCGCGGTCTCCCAGTCCACGACGCCCGAGAGCCGGCCGGCTTGGTCAACGAGGACGTTCGTCGTCCCGAGGTCGCCATGGACGAACACGACAGGGAGCGGGGCCACCTGCCGGAGCGACCGCGCGGCCTGCCGGAGGCGCTGGAGGCCGACGATCTCCTCGCCCGAGAGGTCCCCGATCCCGGCTGCGCGGAGGGGCTCGTCGATGAGCGTGACAGCCTCCTCGTCCGTCATCGGCCGTGCAGAGGCCCGGTGCAGCCGTTCAAGCCACTCGGAGATCGTCCCGAGGGGCGTCCAGCGGCTGCTCGATCGGGCGCGCTCCTGCACCCAGGCTCGAAGCACGCGGCCGTCGAGCTCCGACTCGATCCCGGCGACCGCACCGTCGACGGTCGTGAGGCCGATCGGGAACGGCGTGTGCTCGATGCCCCACGTCCGCAGGCGGCGGAGCGCGTCGTGCTCGGCAGGAATGCCGCCATCCCCGACGCGCGCGAGCTTGGCCACGAACGTCGGCCGCGCGGAGCGGGATGCCCACACGGAACACACGACCCGCTGTCGCGCTCCGGCGGGCGCCGCGTGGACGGCCAACCGCGCGCCATCCGACTCCGGCGGTGCGCCGAGGGCTGCGGGCCATGCCCCGGTGGCCGCCGCCAGCAGCGCGTCGATGGCCGCGGTCACGCCGCGGCCCGCGCCACGAGCGCGTACCGCGGCAGCACGAGCGTCAGGAGGCGGAGATGGCGCAGGACGAGCAGCACGGCTCGCGCGGCGCGGCGCGCTCCGCCGACTGCGTAGAGCTCGCGGTGCAGGTAGTGATGCGTCGCCCGCCGATCGTCGATGGGCAGCAGCAGGTCCGGCGCCGCGAAGCCCCCTCGGGGCCAGATCAGCTGGGCATCCGGTGCGCCGGCGCGCGAGAGCGCCCACCGTGCCACGCACGGGAGCAGGAGGATCGCGGGCACATCGACCTCGACATATGCGGCCGAGCCGGGCGGCAGCCGATGCCCGCCGGCTGTCACGGCGCGGAACGCACGCACCAGCGCAACGATCCGCCGTACAGGGCCACCCCCCGCCGAACGAACGATCACTATCGTTCCCTGGGCATCAGCACCCGCGCCACCCACGCCACCGGGCGCCGGGCTGCGCCCGGCCTCCAGCCTCCCCGGTCGCAGGGGGTCGGCGGGCAGCATGAGGGTCCATAGCGGGCGTGCAGGCGAAGGGGGCATCGGGGCTCACGCTACCGCTGCCGCCATCGCACCCGCTCGCGTCCGGGTGCCCAAGGTGCGATGGCGGCGTAACAGGTTCGGGGGCGGCGATGAACTGCCTGAGCCCCCGCGCAGGCTAGGGTTGCGCCGTTGCGGCGGTCGCCTGCCGTCGCCGACGACGCCCACGAGCCGCATCCGGAGCTCACGATCGCCGAGAACGCCTCTCGAACGCAGCCCGCGCCGCGCAGCCGGGTCCGCATCGACAGCAGCGAACTGACCGTCGCCGCGCTTGCCGCGGTGGGCGCGGTGCTGGCGACCCTGCTGATCCACGGGATACGGCTTGCCAGCGCGCCGGACATCTTCGGCGACGAGGGTCTCTACTACCTCGTTGCCCACAACCTCGCAACGGGCGCGGGGCTGCTCGACGACACCGGACACGTGTTCTTCTGGCACCCGCCGCTGTACCCGATCCTGGTCTCGGGGTACGTCACGCTGACGGGCACAGCCGGGCTCGGCGTCGTTCCGGGGCTGCTCGCCTCGCGCGAGGTCAACGTGGTGCTCTCAGCACTGACGGCCGGGGCGCTGGTGCTGTTCGGGTGGCGCATGGCCGGCCTGCGGGCGGGCCTGCTCATGGCGCTCCTGTTCATCCTGGATCCGTTCGTGGAGCGCGTGAATCGCCGCGCCATGCTCGAGACGCTCGCCATGCTCCTCGTGCTGGTGGGCATCGCCGCGTTCCAGGTGCCGGACGGAGTGCACTCGCGCCGACGAATCGTCGTGGCTGGGGCGGCCTTCGGGCTGGCGCTGCTCACGAAGGAGGTGGCGGCGATCGGGCTCATCTCGATCGCCGTGTGGGCGGTCGTGTTCGAGCATCGGGCGCGGAAGGCTGCCGCGGCCGTCGCGGCGATCTCAGCCGCCATCTACGCCTGCTTCCCGCTGTGGGCGTTCGCGATCGGCAACGGGGACCGGTTCCTGGCGTTCCGGTTCGGCGCGCTCGCACGCGTGCTCCGCATCGGCGAGGCGATCGTGCCGACCGAGGCGCGCGTCGCCCCGTCACCGTCGGCCGACGCGGTCACCCGGGTCACCGCGGCCCTCGCCGACTATGGCCCGAGCTACCTGCTGCTCGCGGCAGGGGCGCTGGGGACGGCCCTGCTCGTGGTGCGCTATCGGCATCACCCGCAGGCCCGCTACCTTGCTGCCTGGAGCGCGACGAGCTACCTCTGCATCGGCGCCGGGATCATCGGCGGGTTCGGGGACCAGTTCTACTACTACGTGATCATTCCGGCGATCGTGGTCGTCGGGGCCATCGTGGGCGGCACCTGGGGGGCGAGGCCATCGGGCCGGCGGGCAATCGGTCCGTGGGCACTCCGGGTCGCGAGCGTGCTGGTCGCCCTCGTGCTCGTGGCCAATCTGGGCATCTGGGTGACACGCTACGTGGCCGGCCGTGATGATGGCTACGCGCGGCTCGTCCCGGATGTCGTGGCGACCGTGCCCGCAGGCGCGTCGATCCTCGTCAGCTCCGACGTGCCGAACTTCCTCCTGCGGCCGCGGTACGCGATCGTCTTCCTGCGCGATCAGGCGAGCATCAAGCGCCAAGGCATCGAGTGGTTCCTGCTCAGCTCGAAGGACGCGGCATTCGGCTACAACCACATGTCGCCCGCGTTCTACGCCTGGATCATGGACAACACCGAGCCCGTGGCAGAGGTGGACGGACCCACGTTCCGCACCCTCGGGCTCTATCGCTGGACGGGACCGCGGGCGGCCGCCCCGTGACGGCCGGCCCAGCGGGCCTGCCCGGGGTCTCGCGGCCGCGGATCGGCTTCGACGCCCGCTACGTCACGGACCGCTACCACGGGATCGGCCGTGTGGCTGCCAACCTCCTTGCAGCCCTTGTCGAGCTCGACGAAGTGGACCTCGTGGTGTATGCCTCGCCCGACGGCGGGGACACGCGCTTCGACCTGGAGGCGCTCGCCAACGCGAACGGACGGGTCACCATCCGCCGCACCCGGGCGCCGCTCCTGTCGCCCCAGGAGCAGGCCTCGTGGCCGGTGGTCCTGCGGCGTGACCGCATCGACCTGTTCCACTCGCCATTCGTGATCGGGCCGATCGTCGGCAGCACGCCGGTCGTGGTGACGGCCCACGACCTCATCCTGGAGGAGTACCCGGCCTCCGGACCGGGCCGGGTCGCCCGCGCCGGCTATCGCGTGCTCGCGGGCGCGAGCCTGCGCCGGGCGAGGGCCGTCATCGCCATCTCCGAGGCAACCGCCCGTGAGCTCGCGCGCTGGTACCCGGCGACGCGGGACCGGACGCGCGTGATCCACAACGCGGTGGATCCGGCCTTCACGGTCCCCGTGGACGAGGCGTCCATGACGCGCGCGCGGGCGCGATACGGGCTCCCCGACCGGTTCGTGCTGGCAGTGGGCGCGGCCCGCCCGCACAAGAACCATGGGGCGCTGCTCCAGGCCCTCGCGATGATCCCGGACGCGGCGACGCGACTGGTGCTTGTCAGCGCCCCGGACCCACGCCATCCGGACCCGCTCGCATCCGTCCCTGCGGACGACCCACTCCGGGCGCGGATCCTCCGGATCCCGCAGGTGGCAGAGGAGGACATGCCCGCGGTGTATCGCCTCGCCACGGTGTTCGTGTTCCCGTCGCTCGTCGAAGGCTTCGGCCTCCCGCTGCTCGAGGCGTTCGCCGTCGGGACGCCGGTCATCGCGTCCGACCGGTCCGCCGTTGCCGAGGTGGCGGGGGACGCGGCTCTGCTGTTCGATCCCGAGGACGCCACCGCGCTCGCGTCCCAGCTGGCCCAGGCGTGGGACGACGCCGCGCTGCGAGACCGGCTGCGCGCCGCGGGCACCGAGCGCCTGCGGGCATTCACCTGGCCACGGGCGGCCCGGCAGACCGTGGACCTCTATCGCGACGTGCTCGGCCTCGACGGCGTGCCGCGCCCCCGGACCTGACGATCAGGCGACCAGCTCGGCCAGCCGGTCGCGGTCCGCATGGGTGTAGCGCCGAGCGTCGGCGCTGCCGACCGAGAGGGTGAGGACCCCCATACCCGAGCCGCTGATGCGGACGGGGATCGCGAGCGCACTCGCGACGTCGCGCCGAGTCATCAGCTCCCCGGCTCCGGCGTCGCCGCCCGGGCCCAGGAGCATGGGCCGGCCCTCCCGGGCCACGTACGCCGCGATCCGCGATGGCTGGCCGGCGGACGCGGGCTCCGCGGCACGCCCCCACGCAACGGGCTGGGCGGCATCCGCACCCGGGAACACGATCAGCGACCACCACGTGGCGCCGAACCGTCGGGCGATGGCGCCCATGGCCTGCTCCGGCTGCCGGAGCATCCTCGGCAGGAGGTGGCGCGTACGCTGGCGGTGACCATCGACGACGGCCTCCCGGATCGTCTCGGCATACCGGCTGGCGGTCCGCTCCCAGCTCCGGACGCGGGCTCGTTCCACGGATGCCGTGCTCAGCGAATGCAGCCTGTCCGGGTCGTTCGCCAGCGCAACGAGCGCGACCCGCAGTGCGGCCACGTCACCCACCGGAACGACGACGCCCGTCGGCCCCGCCACGTCGCGCACGCCCGGCAGATCGGAGGCGACCGGCACGCACCCCGCCGCCATGCCCTCGAGCAGGACCAGCCCGAAGGCCTCCGCCCGGGTCGTGGAGGGAAGGGCGATCACGTCATGGCGCGCGAACAGGGCCGGCAGGTCGTCCTCGGCCTGGCACCCGAGCATCATGACGTTGGCGGCCGTGCTGGCGGCGCTCGTCAGCGATCCTTCGAGCGGTCCGCCGCCGGCGATCGTCAGCTCCAGCCCGTCGACGTCGCGGACCGACTCGAGAAGGACCTCGACGCCCTTGTACGGCCGGAGCTGGCCGAGGAACAGCACCCGCAGCGGATCGCCGGGTCGACGGGGCGATCGGCCCGGAGCCTCGAACTGCGCCGCGTCAACTCCCCAGGGGATCACGTCCACGGCTGGCCCGTTCGGGGTCGCGATGGCGATCGCATACGACTCGGACGTCACGATGATGCGGTCGGCGAAGGCTGCCAGGCGGGCGGTCACCGAGTCGTACAGGCGGCACAGCGGCCCGAGGCCGGCGAGGTCAACCGCCGAGTGATGGGTGTAGACGAGGGGGGGTCGTGAGCGCATCGGCGTTGCCCGATAGGCGGCCAGGAACAGGTCGCTCATCGTGGGCGCCGGACCGTGGAGGTTGATGACGTCGTAGTCGCCGAACCGGCGCGAGAGGCGCGGCCAGTGCCAGGCGAAGGAGCTGATTCGCGCCTCGCCGAACGACCACCGGCGCATCTCGTTGGCCGAGATCACGTCGGCGAGGATGCCCTGCGTGGCGAGATCGCGCCGCAGGCGATCGACGGTCCGGCTCACCCCCGACACGATCGGGGGTGCTTCGGACACGACGACCAGCATCCTGATGCTCGCGACGGCAGTCGCGGGGTGCACAGCCGGGATCGCCGGAGGAACGACGGGGACGGCGCGGCGGACAGCACGGCGCGGCGGAGCAGCGAGGGGCATGACACTCCAGGGGCGGCAGCGCCATGGCTTCCCGGAGAAGCGGCGCGGGTTGATGGGTTGCCGACCGACTGGGAGTGCGGCGCTCCCCGACCGTATGTGTCGCGAGGGCACGTCCGCGGTCCGCGGCCCGGGTGGCGAATTGCATCCCTGTTGCACTCGCGGGCACGCCGCCGCCGGCGCGCGCATGCCTGCCGCTCGCTCGTCGTCCGGCCGCCGTTGCTCGCGGCGCTGCTACCCTTCCTAGTCCCTCGCAGCCGCAGCAGAGCACCAGCCGCAATGACCAACCCGCGAACACTCGTCGAGAAGATCTGGGACGCCCACGTCGTCACGCAGGACGAGGGGGCGCCCGCCGTCCTCGCGATCGACCTCCACCTCGTCCACGAGGTCACGAGCCCGCAGGCGTTCACGGGGCTCCGCGCCAGGGGCATCGGCGTCAGGCGTCCGGACAAGACCGTCGCGACCGCGGACCACGGGACGCCCACGACGCCCCGCGGCCTGCCGATGGTCGACCTCCAGGCGGCAGCCCAGATCCGGCAGCTCGAGACGAACTGCGCCGAGTTCGGCATCCCCCTCCACGCATTCGGCAGCGACACCCAGGGCATCGTCCACGTCATCGGTCCGGAGCTCGGGCTCACCCAGCCGGGCATGACCATCGTGTGCGGCGACTCGCACACGGCGACCCATGGCGCGTTCGGCGCGCTCGCGTTCGGGATCGGGACGAGCGAGGTGGAGATGGTCCTCGCGACCCAGACGCTCCTCCAGCGTCAGCCGAAGACGTACGAGGTCCGCGTCGACGGCCGACTCAGCCCCGGCGTCAGCGCGAAGGACATCATCCTTGCCCTGATCGCCCGCATCGGCATCGGCGGCGGCACGGGGCACGTGTTCGAGTTCCGCGGCGAGGGCATCCGCGCGCTCAACATGGAGCAGCGGATGACGATCTGCAACATGAGCATCGAGGGCGGCGCGAGGGCCGGCCTCGTCGCCCCTGACGACACGACGTTCGAGTACCTCCACGGCCGCCGCCACGCCCCGCATAGCGCCGCCTGGGACGCGGCCCTCGCGCGCTGGCGGAGCCTCCCGACCGACGACGACGCGACCTTCGACAGGTCGATCATCCTCGACGCGACGGCGCTCGAGCCGATGGTCACCTGGGGCAACAACCCCGGCATGGGCGTCCCGATCAGCGCCCGCCTCCCCCGCCCCGAGGACGCCGCCGACGACCAGACGCGCCGCGGGCTCGAGCGCGCGTTCGAGTACATGGGGCTGACGCCCGGCGACCCGATCGCCGGCCAGCCGGTCGACGTCGTGTTCATCGGCAGCTGCACCAACAGCCGGATCAGCGACCTGCGGCTCGCCGCGTCGGTGCTCAAGGACCGCAAGGCCGCGGACGGCGTGCGGCTGATGATCGTCCCGGGCAGCCAGCAGGTGAAGGCGCAGGCCGAGCGCGAGGGCCTCGACGAGATCTTCCGGGCCGCCGGGGCCGAGTGGCGCGAGTCCGGCTGCTCGATGTGCATCGCGATGAACGGCGACCAGCTGTCGCCCGGCCAGTACGCGATCAGCACCTCCAACCGCAACTTCGAGGGCCGCCAGGGCAAGGGCGGGCGAACGTTCCTCGCAAGCCCGCTGACCGCAGCAGCCTCCGCTATCACCGGTCGCGTCACCGACCCGCGGACGCTCCCCGGCGTCGAGTCGCTGGTCACCGTCGGCGGGGGGTACTGAGATGGCCGAGGGCTTCCGCGCGTTCAGCAGCCGGATCGTCCCGTGGGCGGCCGAGAACGTCGACACGGACCAGATCGTCCCCGCGCGCTATCTCAAGGTCACCGACAAGGAGGGCCTCGCGGACGCGCTGTTCCGCGACTGGCGGTTCGAGGAGGACGGGACGAAGAAGGATCCGCCGTTCATCCTCGACCAGCCGGGCATGGCTGGGCGCAGGGTGCTCCTCGCGGGCGACAACTTCGGTACCGGCAGCTCCCGCGAGCACGCCCCGTGGGCGCTCCGCAGCTGGGGCATCCAGGCGATCCTCTCGACCTCGTTCGCGGACATCTTCAAGAGCAACTCGCTCAAGAACGGCGTCCTGCCGATCGTCGTGGACCCGGCGACGCACCGGCGGCTGTTCGAGCTCATCGCCGGCGACCCGGACGCCGAGATCCGCGTGGACCTCGCGGAGCAGGGGATCCTCCTCCCGGACGGCAGCACGATCGACTTCGACGTGGACCCGTTCAGCAAGATGATGCTCATGGCGGGCACGGACGAGATCGGGTACGTGCTGGCCAAGGACGCGGCGATCGACGCGTGGGAGGCGGCGAACCCGCCGCGCGTGGACACCCGCCTGGGGACGACGCTCGCGGGCTGACCCCATCCGGCCACCGGGACCGCCGTCCACGGCGCCGTTCGGCCACCTCCTCGATACTCCAGCGGTGGACCTGAACCCGTTCGACATCTTCGCGCTCGCGATCCTCGTGTTCGCGATCGTCGCCGGCATCCGGACGGGCGCCCTGCCGCAGGTTGGGGGGATCGTCGGGGCGGTCGCCGCCCTGCTCCTGCTGTTCCAGGTCGCGCCGTGGCTGCTCGACGTCACCAGGGACCTCGAGCCCATCGCCCGCGCGCTCGTCGTCCTGGGAGTCCTGCTCGGCGGCGTCATCGCGGGCGAGGCCCTGGGGTCTGCGCTCGGCCATGCGCTCGCGGACAGCCTCGGCGCGGGCGTGATCTCGGGGCTGGACCGGGCGGCGGGCGGGATCGTCGGGGCGGCCCAGGCGATCCTCATCATCTGGCTCGCCGGCGGGCTGCTCGCGGTGAGCGGGCTGCCGACCCTGGGCCGCGCGGCCGCCAGCTCCACGGCGGTCCGCCTCACGGACCGGTTCCTGCCCGCGCCCACCGAGGTCGTGGGCGAGATCGCCGGCGTGATCGATGCGTCCGGGCTGCCCGACGTGTTCGTCGGCCTCGAGCCCGTCCCGCTGGCGCCGGTCGACACGCCGAGCGACCCCAGGGCCGCCGCGATCGCCCGCGCCGCGACCCCCGGCACGGCACGCGTGACCGCCCGCGCCTGTGACACCCAGGTCACGGGCACGGCCGCCGTGATCGCGCCCGGCTACCTCGTCACCAACGCGCACGTCGTGGCCGGCTCGTCCACGATCCGCGTCGAGCTGCCGTCGGGCGCCGCGGACGCGACGGTCGTCCTGTTCGACCCGACGCTCGACGTCGCCCTGCTGTACGCGCCGCGGATCGACGCCCCCGCACTTCGGTTCGCGAGCTCGGACCCCCGGCGCGGGGCGCTTGGCGCGGCGCTCGGCTTCGCCCGGGGCGGCCCGCTCGTCGTCCTGCCGGCCGCCGTCACGGGTGGCTACGCGGCGCAGGGTCGCGACATCTACGGGCGGGCGCTCGTCACGCGGGACATCCTGGAGCTCCGGGCCGCGGTCGAGCCTGGCGACTCGGGCGGGCCGCTCATCCTCGAGGACGGGACGATCGGCGGGCTCGTGTTCGCGGAGTCGCGCACCGACGACAACGTCGGGTACGCCCTCACGCCGACGAGCGTCGCCGTCCGCGTCCAGCCCGGCCTCGGCCGGACGGGCGAGGTGGACACCGGCGCCTGTCTTCGCTGAACGTCCGTGTCACGCCGGTGTCGCGAAGCCGACACCGCGGGGTGGTCCCATGGACGCATGGCCTCGATAGCATGGCCGCCATGGAGCGGATGACCGATTCGGCTGCCCTGGACGCGCTCGCGTCCGAGTACTGGCAGGCCTACCTCGAGGCAAACCCGCTCAACGCGACGTACATCGGCGACGTGCGCTTCGACGATCAGCTGGCCACCCACACGCCCGAGGGGACGAGGGCGACGTCGGCGCGGTTCGACGGACTGCTGGCACGGGCGAACGCGATCGACGCCGAGCGCCTCGACACCGAGGACCAGGTGACCCTGTCGGCGCTCCAGGGGTCGATCGCGGCCGACCTCGCCGAGCTCCGCACGGGCCTGCTCGAGTGGGGCGTCAGCCCGCTGGAGGGCGCCCCGGTCGAGTTCCTGTCGCTCCCCGCGTACCAGCGCCTCGAGTCGCCCGAGGACGGCGAGCGGATGCTGTCACGCTGGCGGGAGATGGCCCGGTACTCGCGCGAGCAGCTGAGCACGTTGCGCCGGAGTCTCGCGGACGGCCGGGTCGCCAGCGCGTCTCCCGTCCGGCGGACGGTGGCAGTGATGTCGGAGCTGCTCGATTCGCCGGTCGATGCGTGGCCGCTGCTCGAGCCGCTCGCGACGCTGCCGACGCTCGACGGCTGGAGCGAGGCGCAGCGCACCGCGTTCACGGACTCGCTCACGGCGATCGTCCGCGACGAGATCCGTCCGGCGTTCGTCGCGCTCCACGACGCGCTCGTGGCGGAGGTGCTCCCGGTCGCGCGCTCGGACGACGAGCCCGGCATGTGCGTCGTCCCGGGCGGGGCCGAGGGCTACCGGAACCTGATCCGGATGCACACCTCGGTCGACATCGACGCGGAGACGCTCCACCGCATCGGACACGCCGAGATCGCGCGGATCGACGCGGAGATGCTGGAGCTTGCCGGGAGGACGATCGGCACCTCGACGCTCGCCGACGCGCTGGCCGCCCTCCGCGCACAGCCATCCCTGTACTTCGGGTCGCGCGAGGAGGTGTTCGAGAAGGCGGCGTCGAGCCTGCGACGGGCAAACGAGGTGGCCCCGGCCTGGTTCGGACGGCTCCCCGCGGCGGCGTGCACGATCCTCGAGATGCCCCCGCACGAGGAGGACCACTCGGGAGCGGCCTACTACCGCGCACCCGCGGCCGACGGCTCGCGGCCGGGCGTCTACGTCATCAACACCTCGCGCCCCGCCGAACGCCCGTGCTACGAGGCGGAGGCGCTCGCGTACCACGAGGCTGTCCCCGGTCACCATCTCCAGGCCGCGCTCGGCCAGGAGGTTGCCGGCCTGCCCGAGTTCCGTCGCCACCTTGGTCCGACGGCGTACTTCGAGGGCTGGGGCCTGTACGCGGAGCGGCTCGCCGACGAGATGGGGCTGTACACCGGCGACGTGGACCGGATCGGGATGGTCTCGTTCGACTCGTGGCGCGCAACGCGCCTGGTCGTCGACACGGGCATCCACGCAATGGGCTGGTCGCGCCAGCAGGCTATCGACTTCATGCTCGCGCACAGCGCGCTCACGCCGCGGGCCGTCGCCGACGAGGTGGACCGCTACATCGCGCTCCCCGGCCAGGCGCTCGCGTACAAGACCGGCCAGCTGGAGCTGATGCACATGCGTCACGACGCCCAGCGACGGCTTGGTTCGGCGTTCGACATCCGCGGGTTCCACGACGCGATCCTGTCCGACGGCGCGCTCCCGCTGCCGACGCTCGCCCGGCTCGTCGACAGGTGGGCCGCCGGCGTCGCCACCCAGGCGCGGCCGATGCCCGTGCCCGCCGCGCTGTCCTGACCCGTCCAGCGGACGGGACGCCGCGCGCTCGCACCGGGTAGCGTTCGGCGAACCGTGGGGAACGAGCCCGTCCCGCCCAGGTCGCCGGCGTCCGGCGCCACGTCCACGTCCACGTCGACGTCCGGCGGGGACCGTGCGCGCCCGGAATCGCACCTGCGCGCCGCGGCGCGCTCGCTCGTCCGCGTCCTGCGCAACCCTGACATCCGCTCGCTCGAGCTGTCGTGGACGATCGGCGTCGGCGTGGACTGGGCGATCCTCGTCGTGGCGCTCGTCGTCGCGTACGCCGCGGGCGGGGCGCTGCTCGTCGGCCTCGTCACGCTCACCCGCCTGCTCCCCGCGACCCTGGTCAACATCGTCGTCGACACCGGCGCCTGGCGCCGTCCCGAACGCGGGCTCGTCGCCGTCCACCTGGTCCGCGCCACCGGTGCGGCGACGGTCGCCGCCGCCGTCCTGACGGGCCTGCCGCCCCTCGCGTTCGTCGCCGTCGCGGTCGCGTCCGCCGCGGGCGCGCTCGTCCGACCGATCACGCTGACGCTGCTGCCGGCGGTCGCCGAGCGCCCCGAGGACCTCGTGAGCGCGAACACGGCGGCCGCGCTCGGCGAGAGTGTCGGGACGTTCCTCGGGCCGCTGGTCGCCGGGCTCGCGGTCGCGCGCTCCGGGGCGGCGCCCGCGGCCGCGCTGGCCGCGGCGGCGGGGGTCGTCGCCGCGGTGGTCGCGCTCGGGGTCACGGTCTCGGCCGCCGCCCGGGTCGCACCCGCCGCGCGCGTCCGAGGCATGCCCCTCATCACCGGCCTCCGCGAGCTCGTCCGACGCGTCCCGGCCGGGGTCGTGATGGCCTCGTTCGGCGTCCAGGTCGTGGTCCGCGGCGCGCTCACGACCTTCCTCGCCGTGCTCGCGATCGACGTCCTCGGCATGGGCGACCCGGGCGTCGGCGTCCTGGGCGCCGCGATCGGCGCCGGCGGGATCGTGGGCGCCGTGCTCGCGCTGGCGGTGGGCACCGGTCGCCGGCTCGCCGGCCTGTTCGGGGTCGCGCTCATCGCGTGGGGCGCCCCGCTCATTGTGATCGGGATGGCGCCCAGCCCCGTCGTCGCGATCCTCGCCCTCGCGGTCGTCGGCGTCGGCAACGCGCTGCTCGACGTTGCAGGCCTGACGCTTCTCCAGCGCGGCACGGCGATGGCGGCTCGGTCCGGCGTGTTCGCGGTGCTCGAGACGCTCGCGAGCCTCGGAAGCGCGCTGGGCGCCGTGGTCGCGTCGGCGCTCGTCGCCGTGCTCGGGATCGAGGCCGCGCTCGTCGTCATCGGCGTCGCGCTCCCGGCCGCCGCCGTTGCCGGCTGGCCGTGGGTGCGCCGGCTCGACCACGAGGGGGTGCTCCCCGAGCGCCACGCCCGCCTCCTGCGGGCGATCCCGCTGTTCGCGCCGCTCCCGCTCGCGGCGCTCGAGCGCCTCGCCGAGGGGATGCACGAGGTCCGCTTCGCGCCGGGCCAGGCGCTGATGACCCAGGGCGAGGATGGCGACACCTACGTGATGGTCGAGTCCGGTCGCGTCCTCGTGACGATCGACGGGCGGCCCGACCACGAGCAGGGCGCCGGCGACGGGGTCGGCGAGATCGCGCTCCTGCGTTCCATGCCGCGCACCGCGACCGTCACGGCGATCGAGCCCGTCGAAGGCTTCGAGGTGGGCTGCGACACATTCCTCGGTGCGGTCACGGGGCACGAGGCGAGCAGCCGGGCGGCGGGCGCGGTGGTCCGTGCGCGGCTCGGTCCCGACGAGGGAGCCGCCTGACCGGCCGCCGGCGGATCGCGAACCGGGCGCCACCCGGGCCATACTTGGTGTTCGCACCGCGCCGCCTTGACGGGCGGCGCCACGCCCCCGACCCGCGCCCGCACCGGAAGGAACCACACCCGCCATGGCCGAGGACCAGCAGCTCCCCTACCACCGCCCGAGCGACCCGGCGAAGCGCATCAGCCACGCGCTGACCGACGGGCCCGACCGCGCCGCGGCGCGGGCGATGCTCAAGGCGATCGGGTTCACGGACGACGACCTCAGCCAGCCGATCATCGGCGTCGCGACGACCTGGATCGAGACGATGCCCTGCAACTACAACCAGCGGCGGCTGGCGGAGTTCGTCAAGGAGGGCATCCGGGCGGCGGGCGGCACGCCGATGGAGTTCAACACGATCGCGGTCAGCGACGGCGTGTCGATGGGCACCGAAGGCATGAAGGCCTCGCTCGTGTCGCGCGAGGTCATCGCCGACTCCATCGAGCTCGTCGCGCGCGGCCACCTGTTCGACGGGATCGTGTGCCTGGTGGGCTGCGACAAGACGATCCCCGCCGGCGCGATGGCCCTCGGCCGCCTCGATATCCCGGGCGTCGTGCTCTACAACGGCACGATCTACCCGGGCACGTACAAGGGCAAGCCCGCTGATGTCGTCACGGTGTTCGAGGCGATCGGCGCGTATCGCGCAGGCAGGATCAGCCTCGAGGAGCTGTACGACGCCGAAAACGGAGCCTGCCCCGGCGCTGGGGCGTGTGGCGGCCAGTTCACCGCCAACACGATGTCCACGGCGCTGGAGTTCCTGGGGCTCTCGCCGGCCGGCCTCAACGGCATCCCGGCCGAGGACCCGGCGAAGGACGACGCCGCGCGCGAGGTCGGCCGACTCGTGATGCACCTCGTGCGCCACGACATCCGCCCCAGCACGATCGCCACGTCCGACGCGTTCGAGAACGCCATCGCGTCGGTGTCGGCGACCGGCGGGTCGACGAACGCCGCGCTCCACCTCCCGGCCATCGCGTCGGAGTTCGGGCTCACGCTCACCCTCGACGACTACGCCAGGGTCGTGGATCGGACCCCGCTCATCGCGGACATGCGACCGGGCGGGCGATATGCCGCCGCCGACATGCACACGGCGGGCGGCGTCGCCCTCGTCATGCGCGAGCTGCTCAAGCGCGACCTCCTCCATGGAGAGGCGAAGACCGTCGACGGCAGGACGATCTCGGCGATCGCGGCCGCCGTCACGGAGACACCCGGTCAGCAGGTCGTCCACCCGATCGAGACCCCGATCAAGGAGACCGGCGGCCACGCGATCCTGAAGGGAAGCCTCGCGCCCGAGGGCTCGATCGTGAAGCTCGCCGGCCACGAGCGTCGCCACCACCGCGGCCCGGCCCGGGTGTTCGACTCCGAGACCGCGTGCTTCAAGGCCGTCCGCGACCGCCAGATCCACGAGGGCGACGTCGTCGTGATCCGCTACGAGGGCCCGATCGGCGGCCCCGGGATGCAGGAGATGCTGAGCGTCACCGGCGCGCTCGTGGGCGAGGGCCTCGGCGAGTCCGTGGCGCTGCTCACCGACGGCCGGTTCTCCGGCGGGACGCACGGGCTGATGCTCGGCCACGTGGCGCCCGAAGCCGCCGTCGGCGGGCCGATCGCGCTCGTCGAGGAGGGCGACATGATCGTCGTGGACGTCGACGCGCGGGAGCTCAACCTCGAGGTCGACGACGCGACGCTCGCGGCACGCCGCGCCCGCTGGACGCCGCCGGCACCGAACTACACCCGCGGTGTGATGGCCAAGTACGCGGCGCTGGTGTCCTCGGCGTCGGAGGGCGCGGTCACCAACGGCGCCCGCCTGCGTCGCGCCCTCGCGAGCGCCACCGACGCCACGGTCGACTGACGCGGCCACGGCGATGTCGCTCCGGATCTCGTTCAAGACCTCACCGCAGGGCGTGACCTGGCAGGTCCTCGATGCGACCTGGCGCCGCGCCGGGGAGCTGTCGGCCGACGGCGGTCCGACCGCGTTCGATGGTGGGTGGATGAACGACCACCTCACCGACATGGACCCGACCGTCCCCGGACCGTCGCTCGAGGCGATGACCCTGCTCGCGACCCTCGTCCATCACGTCCCCGGGATGCGAGTGGGTCACGCGGTGCTCTCGAACACGTTCCGCCACCCGGTGCTCGTCGCGAAGGCGGCCGTCGTCATGGACCACGCGACCGGTGGGAACTTCGTCCTCGGGCTCGGTGCCGGGTGGTTCGAGGAGGAGCACGCGCCGTTCGGGATCGACCTCCCGCCGATCGGCGAGCGGATCTCGCGGCTCGAGTCGTCGGTCGACACGCTGAGGGCGCTGTTCGGGCCGGAGGCCGCGGGCGCACCTGGCGTCACGCGCGACGATCCGTACTACCCGCTCCGGGGTGCGACCAACCTGCCCGCGCCGCTGACGCGCGGCGGGCCGCCGATCTTCCTCGGCGGGCAGAAGCCGCGCGGGATCCGCCTCGCGGCCCGCGCGGCGCAGGGATGGCTGCTCCCCGGCACGGAGGCAGGCGACGACGCCTACTTCCGCGAGAAGCGCGACCGCATCGTCGCCGCGCTCGAGGACGCGGGCCGCGACCCGTCCACGTTCGAGCTGATCGGCCAGGTGTCCACGGGAGCGGACGCCACGAGCCGGGCGCGCGCGCTCGAGCAGTCCCACCGCCTCGTCGACGCGGGCGCGACCGAGATCGTCCTCGGGATGCCGGCGGCGCTCGGGCCGGCGGGCCTCGACGACGTCCACCGGGACATCCTCTTGCCGCTCCGCGAGGCGAACGGTCGGTGACACCCGAGATCCGGCGCATCGATTCGGGCGACAACGCCGGCATCGACGCGTACTGCGAGGTGCGGAACGCGGTCTGGCCGGACGACGGCGACTCGCCGGCCCAGGTGGCCTGGGAGGACGCCACGTACCCAGGCCAGGTCGTCCGCTTCCTTGCCCGTGCAGACGGCAAGGTCGTCGGGTCGGCGACCACGGGCAGGCTGCACATCTACGGCCCCGAGCATCCGCGGTGGTACCTCGGCATCTGGGTGCTCCCGCACGCGCGGCTGCGAGGGGTCGGGTCGGCGCTGTGGCACGCCACGAGCGACGCTGCCAGGACGGCCGGCAAGGATGGCCTCCAGTGCTGGATCTCCGAGGCTGACGATGCCGGCTGCGGCTTCCTCCGCCACCGGGGTTTCGAGGTCGTCGGGCGCGACAAGAGCGTCGGGCTCCGGCTGGCGGGACGCACGAGGCCGACGCCCGACACGCCGCCCGGGTTCGTGATCACGGACCTCGACGCCCGCCCGGAGCTTGTCGCGGGCGTCCATCGCGCGGCGCTGGAGGCATACCCGGCCATCCCGTCGGCCACGCCGCTCGACCCCGGCCCGCTCGACGAGTTCGTCGCACGCGAGGTGGAGCGTGACGGCGTGCCGAGGGACGGGTTCAAGATCGCGGTGGACACGGCGTCGGGCACGGTTGCCGGCTATGCGTCCGTGAAGTTCGCCCCGGGAACCCCGACGATCGGGTGGCACGAGATGACCGCCGTCCGCCCCGGGTACCGTGGCCTGGGGCTTGCGACCGCCCTGAAGCAGGCCACCATCGCCTGGGCGATCGACCGCGGCCTCGAGGCCCTCCACACGGGCAACGACGAGCGCAACGCGCCGATGCGGGCGGTGAACGCCAAGCTCGGCTACACGCCCCTCGCCGATTTCCTCGCGTTTCGCGGGCCACTCGCGCCCGCGCGCTGAGGGTTCCGGGCGTGGCATCCTTGCCCCCGTGACCATCGATCTCAACGGGATCCGGCTCCGGAACCGGCTGCTGACCTCGGCCAGCCTGCTGGGCTACGGTGCCTCGAAGCGGCGGCTGATCCTGTACGGGCTCTCCCCGATCGCCCAGTGGGTGCCCCTCGAGCGCTTCGGCGCCGTCACCACCAGGACGCTCACGCTCGAGCCGCGACCGGGCCACTTCACGCTCAAGGAGGACTGGTCGCTCCGCGAGCTTCCCGAGATGCTGCGGCTCTACGGCAAGGCGCTCCACCGCGTCGATGCGGGCTGGCTCAACGCCTTCGGCTGGTCGAACATCGGGATCGGCCGCTACTTCGACGAGTACTTCGCCCGGACAGCGCGGCTCAACCGGATCGTGAGCGTCGGCGGGTTCAGCGCGGACGAGATCGAGCAGCTGTTCGAGACGGTCAACGAGCGTGCGAGGCCGGGCGAGATCGCGGCGATCGAGCTCAACGCAAGCTGTCACAACGTCAACTTCCCGTTCGCGACGATCCTCGAGGAGAGCCTCCGCCGTGCCGTCCCGAAGAGCCGCCACCCGGTGATCCTCAAGGTCAGCCCCGACGAGGACTACGGCTGGCAGGCGCGTCTCGCCGAGACCTACGGCTGCGCGGCCATCACCGCCATCAACACCGTGAAGGGCCTGCGGCTCGACCCGGATACCGGCGAGCCGTACCTCAGGAACCGCTACGGCGCCATCTCCGGCCGCGCGATCAAGCCGATCGGGCTCAGGGTGGTCGCCGAGCTGCGCGACCAGGGGATCCGCCTGCCGATCATCGCGAACGGCGGGATCCGCGACTTCGACGACTGTCGCGAGTACCTGTGGGCGGGCGCGGACGCCGTGAGCCTCGGCTCTGCGGTCTGGCTCCAGCCGATGCCGCTGTACGCGCTCGGGCCGCTCGAGGGCCTCCGGATCCGGCGGCTCATCTCGCGCATGGAGCGCCACGTCCCGCCCGCGACCGCTCCCCACTGGCGACCGGCCGATGGCGAGCTCGAGGCCGCGCGCGGCGCCGCCGGCGACGGGGACCACGTGCCCGTCACCGCCCTCGGCTGAGTCATCGGTCGTGACCGCTTCGCTCCCCCGGGTCGCCATCGTCACGACCGGCGGGACCATCGACTCGCTCGGGACCGACCGCCTCGACCTCGCCGCGTACCTCGAGACGGGGGTCCGCCTCGCGCCGGGCGAGCTGGTGGCAGGGATCGCGCCCGAGCTCGCGACCGTCGCCCGCGCCACTGAGGTCCCGTTCCGACGACTCCGCGCCC
Source organism: Candidatus Limnocylindrales bacterium (assembly GCA_036504355.1). Classification (GTDB taxonomy): domain Bacteria; phylum Chloroflexota; class Limnocylindria; order Limnocylindrales; family CSP1-4; genus CAIXZV01. Next base: position 21,874 of record DASXVG010000087.1, on the reverse strand, counting down.
ATGCCCTCACCGACGACGACCTCGCCGACCTCGTCGAGCTCGTCCAGGGCCTCCTCCACCGCGGCGAGGCCGACGGCGTCGTGATCACCCACGGCACGAACACGCTCGAGGAGACCGCCTGGCTCCTCCACCTCGTCATCCCGGGCGACGCGCCGGTCGTACTCTCGGGTGGCATGCGACCCGCGTCCGCACTGTCCGCGGACGGGCCGCTCAACCTCGTCAACGCGGTCCGCGTGGCGGCCTCTGGAGCCGCCCGCGGTCTCGGCGCGCTCGTCCTGCTGGACGACACCATCCACGGCGCCCGGGACGCCACCAAGGCCGACACCATGCGTGTCTCGGCGTTCGGGGACGGCGCCGGCGGGCCGCTCGGCTGGGTTGACGGCGACGGCCATCTCGTCCTCAACCACCGGCCGGCGAGAGGAGCCACGTTGCGCGGCGCCTTCGCGGACGTCGACCTGCGACGGCTCCCGCGCGTCGACATCGTCGTGAGCCACCAGGGCGCGGACGGCACGCATGTCGATGCCGCCGTCGCGGCAGGCGCACGCGGCGTCGTCAGCGCCGGGACGGGCGCCGGCTACCCGACGCCGCTGGAGGTGGAGGCGCTCGGTCGTGCCACGGCCGCGGGCGTGACGGTCGTCCAGTCGACCCGGGTCGACGCCGGCCGGGTGCCCTCGGTCCCCGCGCTCGCTGCCGCCGGGTTCGTCGGAGGCGACGATCTCAGGCCGTGGAAGGCGCGCGTCCTGCTCCGGCTGGCACTCGCGACAGGGACCGCCGGGCGCGAGGCGCTCCAGGCCCTGTTCGACGCCTAGCAGCCGGACCTGCGGCATCATGGGCTCGTGACAGCACCGACGCCCGCGGAGCTCCCGCCGGATCCCGCCCGCTACGACGAGTACCGCAATGTCGCCGCCCGCAAGCGCGGCCTCGCGCAGCCGTACATCGCTGGCGGCGAGGATCCCGAGCTGCCGCAGCAGCTCGAGCGAGAGCGCCCGTACCTCCGGCTCCTCGTGGGGATGGTCGCGCTGATCGTCGCCCTCGGCTTCGTCCTCGGCATCGTCAGCGCGATCATCACCGGCGCCTGAGGTGGCGCAGCCGGCGCTCGATCCGCGTCCCTCGGCCGCCCTCCCGGACGCCGACTGGCAGGCCGCGCACGAGCACCTCGTGGCGTTCCTCCGGGAGCTGATCAGGATCCCGTCGGTCAACCCGCCCAACCCCCCCGGCCCCGAGCTCGACGCCGCGCACCGCATCGCGTCCGAGCTCCGCGCGTTCGGCCTCGAGCCCGAAGTCCTCGAGCCGTTCCCGGGTCGCGGCTCCGTGTTCGCGCGTCTCCGCGGCGACGGGACCGGTGGCGAGCCGTTCCTGCTGCTCTCGCACCTCGACGTGGTCCCGGCTAGCGCCGCCGACGGCTGGACCCACGACCCGTTCGACGGCGACGTCGCGGATGGCTACGTCTGGGGCCGTGGCGCCGTGGACATGAAAGGCATGGTCGCGCTCGAGGTGGGCGTGCTCCGGCTGCTCGCCGCGCGCGCCCGCGACGCCGGGCTCGACCCCGCCCGGGATGCGGTCCCTGGCCTCCGGCGCGACGTCCTGTTCGCGTGCACCGCGGACGAGGAGAACGGCGGCTGGGAGGGCGCCGGGTGGGTGGTGGACAACCGCCCCGACCTGCTCCGCGCCGCGGGTGGGGTGAACGAGGCCGGCGGCGTCAGCGCCGAGATCGCCGGCCGCCGGTTCTACCCGATCCAGGTCGCCGAGAAGGGCCACGAGGTGTTCCGCATCCTCGTCTACGGGACGTGGGGGCACGGCTCGATGCCGCGCGAGGACAACGCGCTGGTCATGGCCGCCGAGGCCGTCCGCCGCCTCGCGACGCCCGGCGAGCCACGGATCACGCCCGTGATGCGGTCGCTGCTCGACGAGGTCGGGGCGGCGCTCGGGCACGGCCAGGCGGCCCTGCTCGCCGAGGTCGCGGGCGACGACCCGCGCCGCAGCGAGGCCGCCCTGCGGGCGATGTGCGACCCGATGTACGCCCGCGCCCTCCGGGCCCTCATCCGGGACACGATCAGCCCGGGGATCTTCCACGCGGGCACGAAGTACAACATTATCCCGGGCGAGGCCGAGGTCACGATCGACATCCGCACGCTCCCCGGCACGACGCCCGACGACATCCGCGAGGAGCTCATTGCCAGGCTCGGCGACCTCGCGCCACATTGCGAGCTGGAGCGGATCCACACGGCGATCCCCGTGGAGGCGCCCGCGTCCGGCGAGCTCTACGATCTCCTCCGCGCCGCCATTCGCGCTGCCGATCCGGACGGCGTCCCCGTCCCGGTCATGGCGCCGTTCGCCACGGACGGCAAGCACCTCGTCCGCCTGGGCGTCCCGCTGTACGGCTTCTCGCCGCTCCGCCTCGAGCCGGACGAGCGGTTCCTCGAGCGGTTCCACGGCATCGACGAGCGGGTGGGCGTCGAGGCGCTCCGCTGGGGCCTCCCGGTGCTCTACGACGTCACGGCGGCGTTCTGCGGCTGACCCGCTGAACAGGACCCGTTCGGCGCGACGCTCATTCGCCGCTGACCCACCAGCAGCGGCAGTGACCGTGCACCGTCCGATTGCTGCCCCTGGACCGGCGTTCCGACGCCGAACGGCCCGACTCGGCCTCCGATGTCCGGTGCCAGCTGCCCGGGAGGCAGGGGGCGCACGACGACGGCCCCGAACCGCTGCCGCCGCGGCAGCAACGAGCGGGCGAGGCGAGGCTTCGGCTCGTCAGCCGCCGCCGCGCACCAGGCGGCCGCGCCGGCTGATCGCGTGGGTCGCCAGCGCGGCAACCCCCATCGCGATGAGCGCCCGTTCGCCGCGGGGCATCGGACGGACCGCGGACAGGAACTGCTCGGCACGCGCACGGTCGACCATCCTGAGCACGGCCTGACCGCGCGGGGTCAGCCACACGGAGCGCAGCCGCCCGTCGTCCTCCTCGCGCCGTCGTTCGACGAGTCGCCGCTTGACGAGCCCGTCCACGAGACGCGACGTCGCCGACGGTGACCGGCCGATCGACTCCGCGAGGTCGGCGACCGTCGTCGTCGACCCCTCCGCGAGGACGTACAGCGCCGCGAGCTGCGTGAAGCCCAGGTTGAGCTCGCCCAGCTGGTGCGCGAACCCCACGACGAGCTCGCGCCACAGCGCCCGGCCCATCGCCACCCGCTCCGAGATCTGGCGGACATTCTGGATCCGCGTCCCCGCCGCGACGACGGGCGCCGACAGGTCGGCCTCGAACACGCGGGCGATGACCCGCGACGGCGCCGCCCGCTTGCGGCGCGTCCGGACGAGGGCCGCAGGCAACGGAGGCCCGGCGGCGGGATCGCTCGGACGGGGGCGGCGGGCACCCGGCGGTGTCATGGACGGCGCGGATGCGGGTCGGTCGGCGGCGCTCGCCGAGAGCGCGTCGGGCTGGTCCTTGGACGTGGTCACGCGGGAATCCTCACGTCACTGAGGCTACGCTCGCCCGGGGATTCCTGCAATCGTGCATGCATCTGGGCCTTCACCGACCCAACGGCCCTACGCTTGGGGGCGATGAGTCAGATCGCATTCGTGTTCCCGGGTCAGGGCAGCCAGTACGTCGGCATGGGCAAGGCCCTCGCCGAGTCCTCGCCAGAGGCCGCAGCCGTCTTCGCGACCGCCGATGCCGCGCTCGACGCGCCGATCACGCGCCTCGCGTGGGAGGGCCCGGAGGAGGATCTCAACCGGACGGAGAACGCGCAGCCCGCCCTGCTCGCCGCATCGATCGCCTACCTCGAGGCCATCCGTGCACGCTGGGGCCAGCTCGACGTCGACGCGCCCGCTCCGGCATTCGCCGCCGGCCATTCGATGGGGCAGTACACGGCCCTCGTCGCCGCCGGCGCGCTCGACCTCGCGGACGCGGTCCGCCTCGTCCGCCGCCGCGGGCAGCTCATGCAGTCGTCGGGGGCCGGGCGCGAGGGCCGCATGGCCGCCCTCATCGGGCTCGACGACGCGCGGATCCCGGAGCTCGTGGCGCGCGCCGGCGAGCACGGCGTGTTCGGGGTCGCGAACCGCAACTCCCCGGGCCAGGTCGTGATGTCGGGCGAGCGCGCCGCGGTCGAAGCGTCGCTGGCGATCGCGAAGGAGCTCGGCGCGAAGCGCGCCATCGAGCTGCCGGTGAGCGTGGCGGCCCACTCGCCGCTCATGGCCGAGGCAGCCGCCGGCATGGCCTCGGTGCTGGCAACCATCGCCTTCCGTGACCCCCACCCGCCACTCCTGGCCAACGCGGACGCTCGTCCGCTCACGACCGCCGACGCCTGTCGCGCCGAGCTGGTCGACCACCTGACCACGGGCGTGGACTGGGTGGGCGCGATCGAGGCGATGCGCGAGCGCGGGGTCACCACCTTCATCGAGATCGGGCCGGGCCAGGTCCTGACCGGCCTGATCAAGCGGATCGCGCCCGACGCGGTCGCCCTGGCGACCGACGACAAGGCCGCGGCCGACCGTCTCGCCATCCCGTTCGCGGATGCCGCCGCCATCGACGGCTAGCCCGCCAGAGCCACCCAACCGAGAGGAACATGCGTCAGCCCGATTTCACCCGCCGCGTCGTCGTCACCGGCCTCGGCGTCATCAGCCCGGTCGGCAACGACAGGGACACCGCCTGGACGTCGCTGGTCAACGGCCGCTCCGGCCTCGGCCTCATCACCAAGTTCGACACCACGCCGTACACCCACAAGTGGGCGGGCGAGGTCCGCGGCTTCGACGCATCCCAGTGGATGGACCACAAGGCGGTCCGCCGCTCCGAGGCCGCCATGTGGTACGGCGTCGCCGCCGCGAAGCAGGCCGTCGCCGACGCGGGCCTCGAGATCACGGACGAGAACCGCGAGGACATCGGGGTCGTGTTCGGGTCGGGGGCCGGCGGGCAGAACCTCATGATCGACAACTGGAAGATCCTCGCCGAGAAGGGGCCGACCCGCGTCGCGCCGACGTTCATCGCGAACGGCCTCGTGGACTCGACGTCGGGGATGATCGCGATCGAGACCGGCGCGATCGGCCACAACATCTGCGTCGTCACGGCGTGCTCAACGGGCACGAACAGCATCGGCGAGGCGGCCGAGATCATCCGCCGCGGCGACGTCCACACCGTCATCTCCGGTTCCACCGAGATGCCCCTGCTCGAGGTCGCACACGCCGGGTTCGGCAACATGCGCGGCCTGGGGTCGCCTCGTGATGGCGAGTCGCCCAGCGACGTCTCGCGGCCCTTCGACCGCAGCCGTGACGGCTTCGTGCTGGGCGAGGGCGCGGGCTCGCTGCTGCTCGAGGACCTCGAGTACGCGACCGCCCGCGGCGCGCACATCTACGCCGAGGTGGTGGGCTACGGCTCCGCGGCCGACGGCTGGGACATGGTCCAGCCGATCGAGCGTGGCTCCGGCTCCGCGCGCGCGATGAAGGCCGCCCTCGAGCGGCGTGGCGTCCCGGCCGACGAGGTCGACGTGATCAACCCCCACGGCACCTCCACGCCGCTGGGCGACAAGCGCGAGGCCGAGGCGATCTGGACGGTGTTCGGCGAGCGCTCGGCACGCGACCGCGAGTCGCTGGCGATCAGTGGCACGAAGTCCATGACCGGGCACATGATGGGCGCGGCGGGGGCTTTCGAGGCGTTCGCGACGGTGATGTCCATCGCCGAGCAGTGCGTGCCCGGGACGATCAACTACCGCGAGTTCGACCCCGAGGCGGACCTGTGGGTGGTCTCCGAGACGCGGGAGCTCCCGATCCGCTACGCCCTCTCGAACAACATCGGGCTCGGTGGTCACAACGGGGCGATCATCTTCAAGCGCTGGGACGGCCGCTGACCCCCACGCCAGTGTCGGCCCGCCACCGGCCCTTCGCTACAATCCCGGTGGCCCCGCGCGCCGCCGGAGCCACGCTCGGAAAGGTATGCCGTGCCCTCGTCTGACCTGTCCCGCCGCGCCGTCGTCACCGGTCTCGGCGCGGTCATGCCGATCGGCAACGACTTCGAGACCTATTGGGCGAACCTGCGCAACGGCGTCACGGGGACCCGGAAGATCCGGTCGTTCGACGCATCCGCGTTCGAGGTGCAGATCGCGGCCGAGGTCGTCGACTTCGACCCCACCCGGTTCATGGACGCCAAGATGGTGCGCCGGATGAGCCGGTTCATCCACCTCGCCACGGCCGCTGGCAAGGAGGCAGTCGCCTCGTCCGGGATCGACTTTGCCGCGATGGACGAGGACCAGCGTGACCGCGTCGCCGTCGTGGTCAACACCGGCGGCGGGGGCATCGAGGCGATCATCGACGGCACCCACGTCCACGACACCAAGGGTCCCCGGTTCGTGTCGGCATTCGCGGTGCCGGCGCTGTCGGGCTCGATGGCCGCCTGCATGCTGTCGATGGAGTACAAGCTCACGGGCCCGGTGATCACCCAGGTCGCGGCGTGTGCCACCTCCGTCATCGCCTTCCACGACGCGCTCCGGCTCATCGCCACGGGCGAGGTGGATGTCGTCCTCGCGGGCGGCTCGGAGGCGCCGATCGTGCCCATGGGCGTCGCGGCCTTGTCCAACATGACCGCCCTGTCCAAGCGCAACGACTCGCCCGAGACCGCCTCGCGCCCGTTCGACCTCACCCGTGACGGCTTCGTCCTGGGCGAGGGCGCCGGCGTCGTGGTCGTGGAGTCGGCGGAGCACGCGCTCAAGCGGGGCGCCACGCCGATCGCGGAGATCCTCGGCGGTGCGCTCACGGCCGACGCGTTCCACATCTCGGCACCCGATCCGTCCGGCCGCGGTCAGGCGCGAGCCATGGCGAACGCGCTCCGCAACAGCGGCGTCGCGCCCGACGAGATCGACTGGATCGTCGCCCACGGGACGTCGACGTCGCTCAACGACTCCACCGAGACGAAGGCGATCAAGGCGGCCTACGGGAGCGCGGCCTACTCCCGGGCGATCTCGTCGCCCAAGTCGATGATCGGGCATCTCGTCGGGGCGGCCGGCATCGCGTCGGCCCTCGCAGCCATCGGCGGGATCCGGGACGGCGTGATCTCCCCCACGGCGAACCTCCACACGCCGGATCCCGACTGCGACCTCGACTATGTCCCCCTCGTCGCGCGCAAGGCGAAGGTCGAGACGGTCGCCGTCAACGGCTTCGGCTTCGGCGGCCAGAACGCGGTCACGATCTTCCGCCGCTTCGAGGCGTAGGCCCCGACACGGCCCTTGGAGCACCGCGGCCGGCGCGTCAACCGCGGAGCGGGCGGCCCTCGTACGCCTGGAGCTGCGCCACGACGTCCGGGGGGATCACCCGCGGCCGTCCGTTGGCGTAGTCGTACAGGACCTGGACGCCCTCGGCGGTCGCGACGAGGCGCGCATGCCCGACCGGCGTCTCCCCCGCCGTGATCCGGTGCTCGAGCGTGAACGACGTCCGCCCGATGCGCCCGATCCGCGACTCCACCGTCAGCACCTCGCCGAAGTAGACCGGCGAGCGGAACGAGACCCGGATGTCGGCGAGGATCAACGACTCCTCGGCCCCGTGCGTGACGAGCGCGATCGGCTCCCCGGTCGCCGCCTCCCAGTACGCGATCCGCGCCGACTCGCAGTAGGTCAGGAAGCGCGAGTTGTTCGCATGGCCCATGGCGTCGGTATCGCCGAACCGGACGTCGACGACATAGCGGTGCGGGAACCCGCCGGGCAGATCGCGCGGGTCGTCGGGAACATCGATGCGGGCGTGCATGTCGCGAGTGTAGGCCCGCGCAACGAGGTCGCCGTGGGGGGCAGGGCTCGCGCGACCATGGGTCACACGCCGTCGACGTCGATGTGCCAGTCGAGCCAGGTCTCGGGCTCGATCCGGGGCCGGGCGAGCGCCGGCTCTCCGCCGCGGAGCACGACCTCGGCCGGCATCGGGTGGGACAGGAACAGCGGCATCGCCTCGGTCGCGCCGTAGGCGCCCACGTCGAGCACGGCAACGAGGTCGCCGACCGCGAGGCCCGCGAGCGGCGCCGAACGGGCGAGGATGTCGAGGCCGGTGCACAGGGGCCCGGCAACGGTGACCGATGGACCGTCCGGGATGCGCCCGGCGGCCGCCCCCGTGAGCGCGACGACCCGGTGCTCCCGCCCCACGAGCGCGGGCCGCAGGACGTGGTGCATGCCACCGTCGAGGATCGCGACCCGCGAGCCGTCGACGGTCTTGGTGTCGGTCACCCGGGCAACGTACGCACCCGAGGCGCCGACGAGGAACCGTCCGGGCTCGAGCACGACCCGCGTCACCGCCATCGTGGGGTCGGTGGCCATCCGCGAGGCGATGGCCGCCAGCCGCTCGCCGAGGGCGGTCAGGTCGAGCCCCGGTTCGCCGTGCCCGTACGGGATCCCCAGCCCGCCGCCGGCATCGACCAGCCGCAGCGGGAACCCGACCCGGCGCGCGACTGCTGCCGCCGTCTCGACCGTCGCCTCGACGTGCGCCGCGAGCGTCCCGGCATCGAGGAGGTTCGACGCGCCGAAGGCGTGGATCCCGAGTGGCTCGAGATGCGGCGAGGCGACGGCGTCCCCGGCCGCCGCCACGAGGTCATCGAGATCCATCCCGAACTTGCCCGCACCGTCGTCGCCGATGATCCGGACGGGTTCGCGCCGTCCGGCATCCGGCACCGACAGGCGCAGGAGCACCGGCTGGACGCGGCCGAGGGCCCCAGCGACAGCGTCGAGTCGTCGCAGCTCACCGCGCGACTCGACCGTGACCACCCGGACGCCGGCATCGACGGCAGCCTCGAGCTCCACGTCCCGCTTGCCGGGCCCGGTGAACACCACCCGACCGGCGCCGAAGCCCGCCCGCAGCACGTGGCGGAGCTCGCCGCCCGACGCGACGTCCACACCGACGCCCAGTCCGGCCAGGTGTCGGAGGACGGCGAGCAGCGGGTTTGCCTTGACCGCGTACGCGAGGTCGACCGACGCCGGGAGCACGGCACGCAGCGCCTCGACCTGGGCCGTGACGAGGTCGAGGTCGTACGCGTAGTACGGGGTCCCGAACCGCGCGGCGAGCGCCTCGGGGTCCGCGCCGCCGAGCAGGCCCCCCTGGAGGATTCCGGGGTGCGTCGCCGTCCGGGTCATCGAAGGGCATCCTCCAGGGCGACCCGGGCATCCGTCCCGGCATCGCGGTCCTTGACGAGCAGCGCGACCGCGGCCGAAAGGCCGTGCTCCCGGGCGAAGTCACCCGCGAGCGAGCGCGACCCCGGCACGACCACGGCCCCTGGCCGCACCGCGAGCGGCACGTTTGGCGTGCCGCTGAGGACCCGCCCGCGGACGAGATCGTAGAGCCGGGACGTCCCGGTCAGCACGACCCCCGCGCCGATCACGGCACCGGCCCCCACGAGGACGCCCTCGAGCAGCGACGACCCTGCCCCGACGAAGGCGCCGTCCTCCACGATGACCGGCCGCGCGCCCGCGGGCTCGAGCACGCCCCCCAGCGTCACTCCCGCGGACAAGTGGACCCGGGCGCCGACCTGCGCACATGAGCCCACGAGCACGTGGCTGTCGACCATCGTGTCTTCGCCGATCCAGGCGCCGATGTTCACGAACGACGGCGGCATGACCACGACGCCCGGCGCCAGGTACGCGCCGGCGCGCACGGACGTCCCGCCGGGCACGATCCGCCACGGACGGCCCGCCTCGAGGGCCGCGTCCGCCTCCCACCCGTCGAGGAGCGACTTGGGCGGGAGGCCGACGCGATCGCGGAAGCGGAGGACGCCACCGAGATCCCAGGTCGCCGTTGCTCGGTCCTGGAAGCACGCGAGGATGGCGGCCTTGACGTCGGGGTCGGTGCGCCAGCCGCCGGGCGCGGACGGATCCGGGACAGCGGCGCGAGCCGTCCCGGCATCGAGCTCGTCCAGGATCGAGCGACCGGCCGGGCTGTCGACGGGCGTCATGCGGCCGCGTCCTCGGTGGCCGGAACCACCACCTCTCCGCCCCCGTCCACGAGCCCGTGCGTCCGCAGCAGCGCCGTGAGTCGTGCCCGCGGCGCGTCGTCGAGCGGCAGCAACGGTGCCCGCGTGTCGTCGCGCTCGATGAGGCCCATCGCCAGCAGCGCGGCCTTCGCCGGGACCGGGTTCGGGGCGCCCTGGAAGTTCGCCCGGAACAGCGGCAGCCACCGGTCGTGGATCCGCCGGGCGCCGTCGGCATCGCCCGCGTGCCACGCCGCGACGAGGGCGCTCATCTCGGCCGGGATCTCGTTGCTCGCGACGGACACCACGCCGTCACCGCCCATCGCCAGGACCGCGAGCGTCGCCGCGTCGTCGCCCGCGAGGACGGCCACGTCGCGCGGCCGGTCGCGGCAGATCACGGCGAGCTGCTCGATGTTCCCGCTCGCCTCCTTGACCGCCACGACACGGGGGTGCTCCGCGAGGCGCAGGAACGTGTCCGCCTCGACGTTGGCCCCGGTCCGGCTCGGGACGTTGTAGACGACGATCGGCAGGCCGCCCTCGTCCGCGATCGCGCGGAAGTGGGCGTCGAGCATCCGCTGGTCCGGGCGGTTGTAGTAGGGCGTGACGATCAGGGCGGCGTCGGCGCCGAGGGCCGCGGCCCGTCGAGTCGCCTCGATCGAGGCGCGGGTGTCATTGCTGCCGGTGCCGGCGATCACGGGGATCCGGTTCCGCGACGGATGCTCGGCGACCGTGGTCACGGCGAGCTCGATCAGGCGGTCGCGCTCGGCGGCGGAAAGGGTCGGCGCCTCGCCGGTGGTCCCGACCGGGACGAGGCCGTCGATCCCGGCGAGGACCTGCCACGCGACGAGGCGGCGGTAGGCGGCCTCGTCGACGGCCCCGTCCGCGGTGAAGGGGGTGACGAGCGCCGTGAACGCGCCGCGGAGGCTGGGGGTTCGGACGGCGGCGGAGCGGCTGATGCGGGCCATGGCGGTCTCCTCGTGTCGTGGTTGGGGGGCGTGATCAGGCGAGAACGGGGACGGGTCGATCGGCGAGCAGCGCGTCGACGACGACGTCGAACGGGTGCAGGCCGGGTTCGCGCGGTTCGGCGACCAGCCAGCGGGCGGCGGTGAGTGCGCCGGCGGCGTACGCCGTGCGGTCGCGCGCGGTCAGGCGCAGCTCGACGGACTCGCCCGGGCCATCGAAGGTCACGAGGTGCGTACCCGGCGCGGCGCCGGCCCGGACGCCGAACACCTCCAGCCGCGGGCGGTCCCCGGCGTCGGCGGCCGCCTCGTCCGGCCCCGCCCAGCGTGGATCCGCTGCGACGATCCGGCGCGCGATCGCAGTGGCCGTTCCCGATGGTCGGTCGGACTTGCCGGCGCGATGCCACTCCACGATCGACGGGTCGAACGTCCCCGCGGCCGCGTACCAGGCGGCAGCCTGCTCCGCGAGCCGGAGGAACAGCGCGGCGCCGAGGGACAGGTTCGGAGCGACGACCGCCGACGCCCCCGCATCCAGCAGGCGGTCGCGGGCGCGTGCGGCGTCACGGTCCCAGCCCGTCGCTGCCAGCACGAACCGCCGGTTGCCGGCCGCGAGCGCGTGCTCGAGGTTCTCGACGATGGCGTCCCCACGCGAGGCGTCCACGACGACATCCGCCGCTGGCGCGGGCCGGCGCGCAACATCGCCCGGCCGGCGAACGACGCTGCTCGCCCAGCGGGCGGACGCGGCTGCGTCGGTGATCGCGGTTCCGAGGCGGCCAGGTCCATAGACGAGGAGGTGCATGATTTGGACGTCCTTTCGCGGTTCGAGCCGCGAGATCCGGAGGTCCAAGGAATCACAAAGGCCGCGGCACCATCAGTGGTGTCCGCGGCCCCTCGGCGCCTCCGGTCCCGGGGGCTCCGTGGTTCGTCGCTCGCGCGCCGTCAGAGCCCCAGGGCCCAGGCCTTCCGGCAGGGCCGCCACGGCTTCTTCTTGGCGTCGGCGGTGAGGAGGGAGCGGTTCGGCATTGCCCGGGCAGTGTGCCGCACCGTTGGAAGGAATGCAAGTGCCAAGCGGTTTGACTGCATAATGGCGCGAATATCCACCGAGATCGTGCTTGCGACGCTGTCCACTGGCTGGGGCCCAGTGCATATTGCCGCCGGTCCCGACGGGGTCGTTGCGGCCGAGCTGCTGGGGACACCCGAGGCGTTCCGCGCCGGGCTCGCGCGGCGTGGGTTCGGCGAGCTGGTGACGATCGAGGCGGCCGCCACCGGCCCGGCACGCGCCGTCGCCATCCTCGCGCGGGACGCGATCGCAGCTGCGCTCGAGGGTCAGCCGGCGCCTCTGGACGCGGTCCCGATCGACATCGCGGATCGCCCGCCCTGGGACCGGCTCGTGCTCGAGGCGGTTCGGACGATCCCCCGAGGCGAGACCGCGAGCTACGGCGAGATCGCCCGGCGCATCGGGCGTCCCGGGGCGGCGCGCGCCGTCGGCGGGGCCGTGGGTCGCAACCCGGTCGGGTTGCTCGTGCCCTGCCATCGCGTGATCGCCGGCGACGGGTCGATCGGGGGATATGGCGCGGCGGCCTGGGGCGGCGTGGAGGCGGCTATCGCGGTCAAGCGGGCGCTGCTCCGGCTGGAGGGCGTGGAGGTCGCCTGAGACCTGTCGCGGAGTCGACACCCACCCTGTGCGACGGGGCATCACCGACCGCTGGACACGGCGTTTAGAGTTCGGGGCACGTCAGACGACGAACGAACGCACGAGATCCTCCGCCCATACGCCCGGAGGATCGACAGGGAGGCCGAGATGGCTGACGACAAGGGAACGAGCCAGCTGTTCGGCGAGAGCCTGCCCGGGACTGGCGGAGACTTCATCGACACGAACGACGTGGAGGGTCACATGGGCAACAAGTACGGCACCCCCGTGCCGCCGAGCGCGGACGGCGAGCCGGACGACTTCAGCAACAAGCCCCTGTACCGCGACTTCGACGGCGGGACCGAGGACACCGAGGGTCACCGCAGGGGCCCCGGCGGCAACATCCCGAACGCCGACGGCAGCCCGGACGACTTCAGCAACAAGCCCCTGTACCGCGACTTCGACGGCGGGACCGAGGACGACGTCGAGGGCCATGGCTTCGCCAAGCGAGCGCCCGGCGAGAACCCGCACGGCGATCGCTAGCCCAACGGGGCTCGCGCCCACCAGCTCCTCCAGCGGCCGGCCTTCGGGCCGGCCGTTTCGTTATCCCCCGGCCACGCCGGCGTTGTCGGCGGTCGCCGCGAGGAGCGCCTTCGTCTCGAACGGCGTGACGCCCGGGTGCGCCGCCCGGATGCGCGTGGCGTAGCCCGCGATGTGGGGGGCCGCGAAGCTGTTGCCCGTCACGACCATCCGCGTCCCGCCCCGCCAGGCGACGTCCACGTTGAGCCCGTACGCGCCGAACTCGACGGGCGGCGCCGGGTTGTAGAACCACGCGTCCGCGCTTGGCAGGTCGTGCGCTGCCACCGAGACCACCGCCGCGTAGAGCGACGGGTAGCTTGCCACCGAGACGTTGTTCGCGGCGGACACGAGCAGGACGTTCCGGAAATACGCCTCGTCCGCCAGCTCGTGGAGCGGCCCGAACAGCGCGTCGCTGCGAGACGAGAGCGAGAGGTTCGCGACGGATGCGCCCGACTGCTCGATCGCCCACCACAGGCCTGTGGCGAACGCGCCGCCGTTGCCGCGGTTGTCCGGCCCGAGGACGCGCACCGACACGATCTCGGCCTCCGGCGCGAGCGCGTGGATGATCCCCGCACACGCCGTCCCGTGACCCACGACGTCCATCGGCTGGGTGGGGACGACCTCCCACTCGCCACCGACCCGTTCGACGGCAACGCTCTCCACGAGGCGGCCGCCGACGGCTGGGTGATCCCGCTCCACCCCGGAGTCGATGATCGCGACCCGCAGGCCGCGACCACTCCCGTCCCCGAACGCCCAGCCTCGCTCGACGCGGCCCCACGGGCCGTGGTGGCGAAGCGCCTCGCGATTGCCCTCGGCGAACGGCTCACTCCAGGCCGGCAGGTCCAGGCTCACCGGCGGAACGAACGGGGCGTGGAGCGGGCGGACCGTCGCGCGAGCGCCTCGAGGATCTCCACGACGAGCCCGAGCTGGTCCGGCGAGGCGTGCCTCGCCCGCGCGACGGCATCGGCCAGGGCCCACAGTCGTCCGCCGCCCTCGTCGTCCAGGTGGCGGGCGATGTCGCCGACGGCCGCCTCGATCGCGGCGGCGTCCGTGTCCGGGTCGGCCGCGAGCCGGGTGAGCGTCCGGCGCAGCAGCTCCGCGGTGTCGCGCTCCACCCGGCCCGCCTTGATCGTCACCGCAGCCTGGCGCGCGAACACCGATGCGAGGTCGAGATCGCGCAGCGTGTTGGACCCCTCGGTCTGGCCATCGAGGACCTCGAGCACGCCGATGCTGCCGCTGTCGTCGAGCACGGGCACCGCGAGGATCGACCCGGGGACGTAGCCGGTCGCCTCGGCCCGTGCGCGGTCGAACCGCGGATCGGAGGTCACGTCGCTCACGGCAAGCGGCTGGCCTGTCGTGAACACGTAGCCGGCGATCCCGGTGCTCGCGGCGAAGGTCAGCCCCACGGCGCCAGCTCCCTGGCGCCCGGCGGCGACGCGGATCACCAGCTGGTCCGTGTCCGGCTCGTGGAGCGCGATCGAGGCGGCCTCCGCGCCGAAGACGTTGACGGCGGTCTCCGTGATCGAGCGGAGCAGCTCCTGCCCACCCTGGGGCTCGAGCCGGGAGGCGACGGCCGCGCGCGCCGCGACTGCCTCGAGGGCCGCGAGGACGGCGGGCTCGTCGTGGGGGTCGGTCATCGGCGTGCCTCCTGGGTGAGTCGCCCGGCGTCCGGGACGACGAGGATGTCGCGCTCGAAGCGGATGAGCCCGCGGCCCACGAAGTCAGCGAGCAGCCGGTTCACGGACTCGCGCGAGCCGCCGACCATCCCTGCGAGCTCGGCCTGCGTGAACGGCCAATCGAGACGGACCTCCGCGCCCGGTCGCGCGTCGGGCGACGCGAGGGCCAGCTCCGCGATGCGCTGCGCGAGGCGTTGTGGGAGGTCGAGGAAGTGGAGCGCCTCGACATGGTCGGTGAGCCGCCGCAGCTCACGCGCGAGGGCGAGCACCAGCGACCGGCGGATGGACGGCTCGCTGTCGCACAGCCGCTCGAAGTCCGCGCGGCCGAGAACGAGGGTCTCCGTGGGCTCGAGGGCGACGACGTCGGCCGAATGGGGCTGGCCGTCGAGCATCGCCAGCTCCCCGAAGAACTGGCCGCGGCCGAGCGTGGCGAGGATCGCGCCCTCGCCGGTCTCGGGCGCCGGCAGCACGACCTTGACCCTCCCGCTTGCGACGACGTACAGCGCGTCGCCGGGGTCGCCCTGGTGGAACACGGTCTCGTCGCGCTTGAACCGGCGCAGCCGGAGGCACTCGAGACACGCGTCGAGGCCCTGCACGTCGACGTGCTGGAACAGCACGCATCGCTCGAGCGCCTCGCGGGCGAACCCCTCGTCGATCACCGCACCTCCCTGTCGCGCAACGGACACGAATGCTACCCGGACGGACCGTACACTTCGCCGAGTCTCCGCAGGGACGCCCGCGACGAGGAGGTTTCGTGAGCCAGGCACAGGCCGTTGCCAGGGTGTCCCCGACGGCGGTGTTCCGCAAGCGCGACTTCGTGCTGATGTGGTTCGCCCAGCTCGTGTCCACGGCCGGCTCGTCGCTCACCGACCTTGCCGCCGGCATCTACGTCTACGAGCAGACCGGCTCGGCGTTCCTGGTCGGCGTCACGCTCATGGCGACGGCCGTGCCGTCGCTCATCGTGGGCCTCATCGCCGGCGTGTTCGTGGACCGCTACGACCGGCGCTCCGTGATGATGGCGTCCAACCTCGGCCAGGCCGTCGTGGTGGCGTTGATCCCGTTCCTCATCGGCGTGGACACGGCGCTGCTGTTCGTCGCGATCCTCGCGAACGCGGGCATCAAGCAGTTCTTCGACCCCGCCTACGAGGCGCTGATCCCGGAGATCGCGTCGGACGAGGAGCTGACCGCGGCCAACGCCTTCCTCCAGATCGCGTCGTTCGGGTCCACGGCCATCGGCTTCGCGGCTGCGGGCCTGCTCGCGTCCGCGTTCGACATCCGCTGGGCGTTCTGGATCGACTCGCTGACGTTCATCGTCTCGGCGGGGTGCATCTACCTGCTCCGGGTCCGCTCCAGGCCGGCCGGCGCAGACGACGAGACCTCGGTCGGGATCGTCGTCGCGAACCTCAAGCTGGGCATTCTCGCCATCGTCCAGACCCCCATGCTGCGGCGGCTGTTCCTGCTCGGTGCGCCCGTGTTCTTCGCGTTCGGCCTGTGGAACGTCCTGCTGCTGCCGATGGCGATCAAGGAGCTGCGCGCGACGGAGTTCGAGTACGGCCTCCAGGAGGGCCTCACCTCGGTCGGGTTCGTGCTCGGCTCCCTGTTCATGGCCCGGTACGCCGACCGGCTCCAGACGGGCCTGTGGGTGTTCGTGGGCACGCTGGGCATGGGCATCTCGGGCGTGTTCTACGGGCTGTCTCCGACCATCGTGATCGCGATCCTGTGGGTGATGCTCTCGGGCTTCTTCAACTCGCCCTCCGCCGTCGCCCGGCAGACGCTGCTCCAGCGCAACACGCCTCGAGAGCTGCGCGGGCGCGTGTTCTCCGCGTTGTTCGTCATGCGCGACGTGATCTTCCTCACCGGCATGGCCGGCGCCGGGCTCGCCGACATCATCGACGTCCGGATCCTGCTCGTCGCCGCGTCGCTGATCCTGTGCACCGTGGGCGTCATCGCGCTGTTCGTCCCGGGAATCGGACGGCCGGCAGCCGAATGGCGCCGGGGAGCCTCCGCGCTGCGCGCGGCACGAGCTGGCGGAGCGGTCGCGCAAGGGCCGCTCGCGCGACCCGCGACGCTGGGCGACTTCGACGTGCTCGTCGGGCGGCTCGGGACGTTCACGCGCCTCAACGCTGCGCAGCGGTCAGCGTTCCTGTCCCGTGCCACCGTGTGCGAGGTCCCCGAGGGCCAGCGGGTCATCGCCCAGGGCGACGCGGCAACCTCCGCGTACTTCATCCTCGACGGCGAGGCAGCGGCCGGCATCCCCGAGCCCGATGGCGGCTACCGCGGCCTGTCGACCATGGGCGCGGGCGACTTCTTCGGCGAGATCGGCGCGCTCACCGGGAGCACGCGCACGGCCGACGTCGTCGTCACCCAACCCACCACCCTGATGGAGGTCCCCTCGGACGCGCTGCGCGCCGTCATGGAGGTCCCGGAGGTCAACAAGCTGCTGCTCTCGACGCTCACCGAGCGCCTGCTGCGGACGAACCAGCCCGACCTGCCGCGGCTCGCGTCGATGGACCAGGGTGCGCTGCGCGACCTGCGAACCAAGTCGCCGACGATCGAGGCGCTGCCGAAGGCGTACGGGGAGGCCTGAGCCACCAGCGCGGCGCCGCGCGGCCCGCTGGGCGGGTGTGCGTGGTGTCGATCGTGCCCGACTCGTAGACTCCGCAACGATGGACGTCGTGCACTGCCCTGCCTGCGGCGAGGAGAACCCCGCCCGGTTCAGGATGTGCGGCTTCTGTGGGACGTCCCTGCTGCTTCCGGTCGTCTCGTCGGTCCCCTGCCCCGCGTGCGGCGCCGAGAACCCGCCAGGCTTCCGGTTCTGCGGGTTCTGCGCGACGCCGCTCGACGGCTCGGCGTCCGATCCCGGCGGGGGACCACGCGAGGTGGACCAGCCGCCGGCGCACGGCGGGTCGGTGCCGCCGTGGGCGTGGGCGTATCGGTGGGCCCCGTGGGCGACGCCGCCCTGGGCCTACGCGCCCCCCGGATACGGGCCGCCTGGGTACCCGCCGCCCGGATACCCGCCGCTCGGGTATGCGCCGTCTGGATACCCGTCGCCCGGGTACCCGCCGTCTGGATACCCGCCGCCCGGGTACCCGCCGCAGCCGCCGTACCCGCCGGGCTCGTATCCGCCACCCGGATCGTCTGCGCCTGGCTCGTATCCGCCCGGCTCATATCCGCCGAGTGCGTACCCGCCTCCCGGCTATCCGCAGCCATACCCGCCTCATGGGTACGGGCAGCCCGGTCCCCCGCCGCCCGGGTACATGCCGCAACCCGGGCCGGCGTCTTCGCCATACGGATACCCGCCGCCGAACGCTCCACAGGGCTATCCACCGCAGCCCGGCCACCCGCCGCCGGGCTATCCGCCGTCCGGCTACCCGCAGCAGCCGGTCGGGCCTGCCCCGCAGCCGTATGACCCCTACGCACCCCCGGGCCTCGGTGGGCAGGCGCCCGTCGCCCCCGTGCCGGAGGCGCCGCAGCCCGACCAGACGCCGCAGCCCGCCCAGGAGCCGCAGCCCGCCCTGGCGCCCGCAGACGTGCCGTCGACGGCACCGCACGACCCGGTGGAACACTCGGCTCGGGCCGGGCACGCGGAGCGCGACGCCGAACGCCCGTCCGACACGCCGGCCCACGGCGATGCACCGGCCGTGGCGCCGCGGCCCGCCTTCGGGGCCGCGCCGCCGCAACACCCGGCGCCGGCACGGCACCCGTCCGAGGACGACGTGATGCTCGACGGCGGCACCTACAGCTTCGCGCCACGACCCGCGCAGCGGCCCGCCGGCGAAGCGCCGGCCCAGCCCGCCTGGTCGGTGAGCACAGCGCCTCCGCAGCCGGCCTGGTCGGGCGGCGCGGTCCCGGCCCCGCCCCCGCCCAGCCCAGACCCGATCACCCCGGCGGCGTTCCCGGGCTTCGACACGCCAACGGACGCGGCTCCACGATCCGCAGCGGCCCTGCCCTCGTCCGAGGTCCGCAAGATCGTCACGATCATCTTCTCGGACCTCAAGGGAAGCACCGCCCTCACGGAGAAGATCGACGCGGAGGCGATCAACGAGGTCAAGGAGCGCTACTTCACCGCGATGGCGGCGGAGATCACGCGCCACGGCGGGAAGATCGAGAAGTACATCGGCGACGCGATCATGGCCGTGTTCGGCCTCCCCCGCGCGCACGAGGACGATGCGCTGCGCGCGGTTCGGGCGGCGCACGGCATGACGGTCGCCATGAACGAGCTCAACAAGGACCTGCTCGCGTTCTACGGCGTGGAGATCGCGGCCCGGACCGGCGTCAACACGGGCGAGGTCGTCGCGAACAGCGATCCCAACGCGGAGCAGCGGCTCGCCACCGGCGACGCGGTCAACGTCGCCGCCCGCCTCGAGCAGGCCGCGCCCGCCAACGAGGTCCTCATCGGCGAGGTCACCTACAGCCTCGTCCGCTCGTACGTCGACGTGGAGGAGGTCGAGCCGCTCGAGCTCAAGGGCAAGGCCGAGCGCGTCCCGGCATTCAGGCTGCTCAACGTGCGCGATGCCGCGGCCATGGAGTCGCAGGCGTCGACCGGCGACGCCGTCCTCGTAGGTCGCGAGCATCAACTGGAGCAGCTCCGGGCTGGTCTGCGCGAGGTCGCGAGCCGCGGGGGCGCGAGGATCACTGCCGTCCTGGGCGAGGCGGGCGTCGGCAAGTCGTATCTCGTGGACGCGTTCCAGGATGAGGTCCGGCCCGCGACGATCGTCCTGCGTGGCCGCTGCCTCCCGTACGGCGATGGAATCACCTTCTGGCCGCTCGTCGAGGTCGTGCGCTCGGCGGCCGGCATCGTCGACGACGACACGCCGCAGGACGCGGTGGACAAGATCGAGGCGACGCTCGGCGGGGCATCGTCCGCGACGGAGATCCGCGATCGCCTGGCATCAATCGCCGGTCTCACGACCGCCAGGTTCCCGGTGACCGAGATCTTCTGGGGTGCCCGGAAGTTCCTCGAGGCGCTGTCCGCGCGGCGTCCGGTCGTCCTGTGCATCGAGGACGTCCACAACGCCGAGGAGACCTTCCTCGACCTCCTGGAGCACCTGCTCGACACGACGGCACCGCAGTCTGCCCTCCTCGTGATCGCAACTGGACGCCTCGCCCTCGCGGAGAAGCGGCCCGGCTGGGTCGACCGGCCCGGCGTCACGCTGCTGGCGGTACCTGCTCTCAAGTCGGAGGACACGCAGCGCTTGGTCGAGGTGCTGCTCGACGGTCCCGTCGACGACGAGGTCAAGGAACGCGTGGTCACGTCGTCGGAGGGCAACCCGCTGTTCGTGTCGCAGCTCGTCTCGATGCTTGTCGACAAGGGGCTCGTCCATCGCCACGAGGATCGGTGGACGGCGTCGGGCGACCTTGCGACGGCGTCCGTGCCGCCCACGATCCAGGCGCTGCTCGCGGCCCGTCTCGACGACCTTTCGCGCGAGGAGCGGGCGATCTTGGAGCCCGCGTCGGTGATCGGGCTCGCGTTCCCGGAGCCGGCCATCGAGGAGCTCGTCCCCGACTCGCTCCGCCGGGGCGTCGCAGCCCACCTTCGCACTCTGAGCCGGAAGCAGTTCCTCGATCGGGACGCAGTGACGGCCTCCGAGGACGAGATATACCGGTTCCGGAACCTCATGATCAAGGACGCCGTGTACGGCTCACTCCTCAAACGGGCGCGCGCGACGATGCACGAGCGGTTCGTCGCCTGGGCGGAGCGCGTCAACGCGGAGCGCGGGCGGGAAACCGAGTTCGAGGAGATCCACGGCTATCACCTCGAGCAGGCGTACCGCTATCGGATCGAGCTCGGACCGCTCGACGCGGAGGGCCGCTCGATCGCCGAACGCGCATCCGCGAAGCTCTCGAACGCCGGCCGCCGGGCGATGAACCGCGGCGACATCCCTGCATCGGTGTCGCTCCTCAAGCGGGCCGCTGCCGTCCTCCCGGGAGACTCCCCAGCCCGGCTCGACATCATGTTCGACCTCGGGGAGACGCTCATCCAGCACGGCGACCTCGAGGAGGCAAAGACGCTCATCGACGAGGGGATCCGCGTCGCGGGGGAGATCGGCGACGAGCGACGCAGGGCGCGGATGATGATCAACGAGCTGATGCACGACCAGTTCACCGGGAGCGGCAGCTGGGCGCAGCAGATCGAGCGCGCCAAGGAGGTCATCGAGGTCCTGGAGCGCCACAATGACGACTTCGCCCTCGCCCGCGCCTGGAACGAGGTCGTGTTCCGGGAGGTCACGCGGGGCCAATACGCGGCCGCCACGCGGTCCTCGGACCGGCTCGTCGAGCACGCCCGCCGTGCCGGGAGCGAACGTCTCGCGGGCCAGATCGCGCCCGCGGTCGCGTATCTGATGGTTCACGGCGCCACGCCGGTGACAGAGGGCATCAAGGGCTGCGACGACGTCCTCGAAAGCATCCGCGGCAACCGCAAGACGGAGGCGATCGTGCTTGGCGCGCTCGCACAGCTCAAAGCGATGGATGGCTCGTTCGACGAGGCTCGCGCCCTGTGCGAGCGCGTGCGCGGGATCCTCACAGAGCTCCAGGCGCGGATCGACGCCAACTCCACGTCGATCGAGGCCTCCAGGGTGGAGATTCGGGCAGGTGAGCTCGAGGCGGCCGAGGTAATGCTCCGCCGCGACGAGGAGGCGCTGGCGGGTCTCGAGGAGCAGTACTTCCGCTCGTCGATCGCGGGGATCCTCGCCAATGTGCTCGCCCTCCGCGGCTCCTTCGACGACGCCGAGCGCTACGCGGCGCTGTCCCAGAGCCTGTCTGACGACGAAGACCTTGAATCCCAGATCTCATGGCGGACCGCACGGGCGAAGGTCCTCGCCCATCGGGGGGAGCACGGAGAGGCGGTGGCACTGGCACAGGAGGCAGTGAGACTTGCGAGCGAGGGCGAGGACGTCGAGGTCAAGGCCGACTCCCTGATGGAGCTCGGACGTGTGTTCTCCATGATCGGCCGCCGGGAATCGTCAGGGCCCCCCTTGCGGGAGGCCCTGGGGCTGTACGAGTTGAAGGGCGACCGGTCCGCGATCGTGCTCGTGAACGAGCTCCTGGCGGACCTCGCTGCCGCCTGAGACCGCCGGTCTCCCGGAATCAGCCGCGGCGCAACGTCCCGTTGTGC
>DASXVG010000086.1:0-9538 GCA_036504355.1 Candidatus Limnocylindrales bacterium | reverse complement strand
GGCATCGATCGCGCCCGGCGTCTCGTCGACGAGGCTCTCGAGGTGGGACACGACCTGCGGCGTGGAGGGCCGGTCAGCGATGTGCGCGGCGGCGAGCGTCAGGATCGCGTCCTCCCGGTCGCCCGGCACGATGACGAGGGTTCGCGGCCCGATGTGGAGCAGCATGTGGCGGGGCTCCATCGCGCCGATCGCCACGCCGTCGATGACCGCGTCGAGGTCCGGACCGGGGCTGATCACCTGGCCGTGGACGCCCCGCAGGATCATGCCGAGGGTCGGGTTTGACAGGATCGGCCGGTACGGCAGCACGCCCAGGAGCGGGATGCCGTGACGAGCGAGGCCGCGCTCCAGGGTCCGCTCGATTCCCGGCGACTCGTCGACCCGGATCTTGTTGACGATGGCGCCCGCAACGGGCACGCCATGCGACTCGAAGTGCGACTTGTTGAGCACGATCTCGTCGATGGGCCGCCCGACGCCGCCCTCGCTGATGATCACGGCCGGCGCCCGCAGCATGGACGCGACCCGGGCGTTGGACAGCCCCACGACCGCGCCCACGCCCGCGTGGCCGGTCCCCTCGATCAGCCAGATGTCGTGCCCGGCGAAGTACCGCTGGGCCGCCATGATCGGCGCCTCCATGTCCTCGGTCGTGTCGCCCGCGAGGTAGCGCTTGGTGAACCCGCGGGGGATGTGGACCGGGCTCATCGCGGAGAACGGGTCCGGCATGTCGAAGACGCGGCGCATGAGGTCCGCATCCTCGTCGCACGGCTCGCCTTCGATGAACAGCGTGCGCTGGCCCACGGGCTTGGAGAAGCCGGTGTGGTAGCCGCGGCGGCGGAACCCGTCGAGCAACCCGAGCGCGGCCGTGGTCTTGCCGCGGTTCTGGCCGGTGGCGGCGAGGAACAGCTGGCGCACGGCGGTGGGGGCGTCAGCCGCGGGAGGCGGTCTTGCGCTCGATGAGCTGCACGGCCTCGCGCAGCCGCGTGAGCGACTCCTCGTCCACGCTGTCGGGCTCGAGGTACGGCCCGAGGCGCTCCATGATGTCCGTCACGAGGCCCAGGAACACCGCGGCGTCGGCCACGAAGAACTGCGGCTCGTTGTTGTAGCGGACCATCGTGAGGCGGCCCTGGAGGACGCGGCGCTCCTCGACGTGCGCGATCTGGGTGGCGAAGTTGTGCCCCTGGATGCCGTCCGGGTTGTTGAGGAAGTTGAGCGCGTTGTCGATCGCGAGCCCGAACCGGGCGCGCCACGCAACGAGCCGCTCGTGGACCTCGGCCGGGATCCGGACCTCGGCGACCTCGTCGAACACCTCGGGCGCCACGGTCACCAGGCCGACGAGCGTGGTCCCCGCCCGGGCGCCGAGCATCACCTGGAGGCTGCGCTCCAGCGTGAACACCTCCGAGTCGAACCGTGGGCTGGTGATGACGTCGGTGAGCAGGTCCTCGACGTTGTCGAGGCTGCCCGGGTCGTTCAGGGCGTTGGCGAGGTGGAGGATCTCCTCCTTGAAGAGGAACTTCTCCTCGTGGTCAAGCATGGCGCGATGGTAACAGGGGGGCGGACGGGGCCCAGGCACGCGATGCCGGCCGGTGAGCGCAGCGAGCTCACGGCCCGCGTCTGTCAGCTCTGGGCGGCCGCCCAGAGGCCTTTGCGCTGCTCGCACCGGCGATTGGTCAAAGAACGACTGTTCGTCGGAGCGGGACCGCCCCGACGCCTGCCGAACCGCTCGAATCGCTGTCAGACACCTCGTCTGACGACTGGATGGCGCGAATCAGCGCGGTCCAGGGACGTGGTGGGTGACGTGCAGTCGTCCCTTGACTGGGTGCCGGAACGGGCGGGCCGATGCCCGGGCCGACGCATGTCCCCAGGGCGAGCCGCAAGCGGGCGGTCGACCCGGCGACGTCCGGCACGCCGAGGCCGGCATCGAGATGGCCGTGGGCGTCCCGGGTCGCTCGCACCGCCTGGAATCGAGACGGCCCGGGGTGTCCCGGGCCGTTTCGGCGTTCGCACTGGCCGGTTGGACCGGCCGGAGGGCTTACGGGTAGAGGCCCCGCATCGCGGTGGCGTCGGCCACGCGCTGGACGGCATTGAGGTAGGCGCCCGTGCGCATGTTGACCTCGTGATGGTGCGCCTGCTCCAGGACCTCGTTGAAGGCCTTGACCATGATGGTCTTGAGCTTGGCGTTGACCTCGGTCTCGGTCCAGTGGTCCCGGTTGAGGTCCTGCACCCACTCGAAGTAGCTGACGGTGACGCCGCCCGCGTTGCACAGGATGTCCGGGATGAGGAAGATCCCGCGCGAGAACAGGATCTCGTCAGCCTCGGGGGTCGTCGGGCCGTTGGCTGCCTCTGCGACGATCCTGGCCTTGATGTTGCCGGCGTTGCGGGCCGTGATCTGGTTCTCCAGGGCCGCCGGGATCAGGACGTCGCACTCGGTCTCGAGGACCTCGGCGTTCGTGATGTCCTCGGCGCCCGGGAAGCCCTTGACGGTCCCGTGCTCCTTCTTCCAGTTGATGACCCGGCCGATGTCGAGGCCGCTCATATTGCGGATGCCCGACGTGGAGTCGGAGACCGCGACGACGGTCACGCCCTCGGCGGACATGAGCTGGGCCGCGATGGAGCCGGCATTGCCGAACCCCTGCACCGCGACGGTCGACTTGGTGAGGTCCATGCCCAAGTGGTTGGCGGCCTCGACGATCGTGTAGACGCAGCCCCTCGCCGTCGCCTCGTTGCGGCCCTCTGAGCCGCCCAGGCTGATCGGCTTGCCGGTCACCACGCCCGGGACGGTGTAGCCCACGTGCATGGAGTACGTGTCCATGAACCAGGCCATGATCTGGGGGGTGGTGTTCACGTCCGGAGCCGGGATGTCGCGCTCGGGGCCGATGAGGACCTCGATCTCGGTGAAGAACCGGCGGGACAGGTGCTCCAGTTCCTTCATCGACAGCTTCTTGGGGTCGACGATCACGCCGCCCTTGCCGCCGCCGTACGGGATCCCGACGACCGCGCACTTCCAGGTCATCCACATCGCGAGGGCCTTGACCTCGTCGATCGTGACGTCCTGGTGGAAGCGGATGCCGCCCTTCGCCGGGCCGCGGCCGAGGTTGTGCTGGACGCGGTAGCCGGTGAAGACCTGGACGCTCCCGTCGTCCATCTGGACCGGGAAGTGGACTGTCAGCTCGCGACGCGGCTCGCGCAGGACGCGGCGCAGGCCGGGATCCAGGTTGAGCCGGTCAGCGGCGAGATCGAACTGCTGCTGGGCGACCTTCCAGGCATTGATCTCGGCCGCAACGTGTTCCGTCGTCATGGAACGGAAGATCCTCTCGTTGTGGGACGGTGGACGCCGTCCCCGATCGGTGAGCCGTCTTCCGGACGACCCCACGGGTGCGCGCCGCTTGCCCGGGCGTGGCATGCCCGGAGACGCGTAGCGCTGCCTCTGGGGGTCGAGTATAGCCACGAACCACGGGTCACCATGGGCCGGTCGTCACCCGCCCGCAACCAATCCGTCACCCTCCCGTCCCTGTCGTCTGGCAGGGGGGCCGGCAGCGACGGCGCTCACCGTCCGGAGCGGGCCCTCGGTGGAGCAACCACTGGGAGCACCCGGCCTAGAAGTGCCTGACCAGGACCACCCCGCCGACACAGCCAGGCCCCAGGTGCGGTCCCACGGACGGCCCCACGACCATCACCTGGACCCGCGCCGGGTCGAGCTTCGAGAGGGCCATGAACCCCGCCAGGAACGCGTCGACGTCGGCGTTCGCGGTGTGCAGGATCGACGCCCGCTCGAGCGGCGCCTGGGTGAGCAGCTCGAGCGTGCGCTCCCAGGCCCTTGGCCGCGAACGGACGCGCTCGGCGTTCTCCACGATGCCGTGCTCCACCGTGATGATGGGCTTGACGTTGAGCATCGTCCCGATCGCGGCCCGCGCGCCGCTGATCCGGCCGCCGCGCTTGAGGTACTCGAGCGTGTCCAGGGCGAGGAAGATCCGCAGGTCCTCCTTGCGGTGCTCGACGACCCGGGCGATCTCGGCGCCCGAGACGCCCTCGGCGGCAAGCTCCGAGGCGATCTGGGCGAGCATCCCGTGACCCATCGACGCCGACCGCGAGTCGATCACGTGGATCTCGCGGTCGGCGAGCTGGTCCCTGGCGACCTGGGCCGCCTTGAGGGTCCCCGAGAGGTCCCCGGAGACCGCGATGCACACGACCGAATCCGCGCCGGCCTCGAACGCGTCGCGGAAGGCCGTCAGGAAGTCGCCCGGCGCGGCGGCAGCCGTCGTGGGGAACGGGGCGTCCGGGGCGGTCATCCGCTGCCAGAACTCGTCGGTCGTCAGGTTCACGCCCGGCCGGAAGCTGTCCGGTCCGAAGGTGACGACGAGCGGGACGACGGTGATCCCGGCCGCCTTCGCGACCTCGGGGGGCAGGTCGCTGGCGGAGTCGGTGACGATCGCGACGTGGGACACGGTCGGCTCCTCCCTCGGAAGCCGGGCGGGCTCCCCTGGCCGGGCATTGTAGGGAGGCGGGACGGTTGCGGGAAGGGCGCGGCCCGGCCGGCGGTCCCAGCCGGTACGCTTGGCCCATGGCGCGTCCCATTCTCGCGGTGATCCTGGGCACCTTCACGCTCCGGCTGGCAACCGGCATCACCGGGTCGATGCTCGTGTACTACTTCGCCGACTTCCCGGCCCACGGGGGGGAGGCCGTGTCGGCCGTCGCGGTCGGGGTCATGGGCGCGCTGTTCTACGCGTCGGAGCTCGTCGGATCGCCGATCTTCGGCGTGCTGTCGGACCGCCTGGGCCATCGACGGGTCATGCTCATCGGCCCCGCGTTCGGCGCCGTCGCGGTCGTCATCACCGCGTTCTCCGTCAGCCTACCGATCATCGGCTTCACCCGGCTGCTGGAGGGCGCGTCCACCGCCGCGTCGGTCCCTTCGATCCTCGGGTTCATCGCGTTCGCCACGGCCGCGGACGAGCTCATGCGAGGCAAGGCCGTCGCGCGCTTCGAGGCGGCGACGCTCGCCGGGCTGATGGCCGGCTTCGTCGTGGGGGGCCTCCTGTTCCAGGCCCTCGGACCGAGCGCGTTCCTCGGGAACGCGCTCGTCTACCTCGTCTCGTTCCTCATCTACCGCTACGGCGTCCCGGCACACGCCGAGCCCCAGCCAGCTGCGCGCGCCCACGACCCCGAGGAAGGGCTGCGCCGCTACCTGCGGATCCTCCAGGGCAGCCACGTGTGGCTCCTGGCGCCGACGTGGATCGCCATCAACGCGACCCTCGGGCTGTTCACGAGCCAGACGCTGTTCCAGCTCGTGAGCGAGCCCAAGCCGCAGTTCGCGGACCAGTCGCTGATGGGCGGCTTCGAGCCGTGGCAGATGTCCGTTGGCCTCGCGATCGGCGGGCTGCTGTTCTTCGCCGGCCTGTTCTACTGGGGCGGCCGCTTCAAGGACATGCGGCGCACCACGATCATCCTGTACGGGATCGCAGGCGGGGCGGTCATGCTGGCGGCGGGACTCGGCATCAACCACCTCGGTGCGGGGATCCTGCCGCTGCTGCTGGTCCTGGTGGCGGTCGGCGCCGGCGGGCTGTTCGTCCTCGCCGGGGCCACGCCAGCCGCGATCGGCCTGCTCGCCGACATGACCGAGGCGTACCCCGACGACCGCGGGGCAATCATGGGCCTCTACTCCGTGTTCCTCGGTCTCGGACAGATCATCGGGTCGATCGCGGGCGGCGTGGCCGCCCAGGGCCGCGGCCTCGACGGGATCTTCCTCGTCTCGTTCCTGTTCCTCGGCGTCGCGCTCCTGCCGCTCAGCCACCTCCGTCGCTATGAGCACCGCTTCGGCGAGAGCCGGGAGCCCGTCGATGCCTGACCAGTCCGCGCCCCTCGTCCCGGCCCGGCTCGTGCGCGGTGCCCGAGGCGCCGTCGTCGCGCCGCACCACCTCGCGACACAGGCCGGGCTCGGGATCCTGGCGGCGGGCGGGTCCGCGGTGGACGCGGCGATCGCAACCAACGCGGTCCTGGGGGTCGTCATGCCCAACGGCTGCGGCATCGGGGGCGACGCCTTCTGGCTCGTGTGGGACGAGGCGGCGGGCGAGCAGGTCGCGCTCAACGGGTCCGGGCGCGCGCCGCTGGCGACCGACGCCGAGGCGCTCCGGGGTCGCGGGCTCACGAGGGTGCCGCTCCGGGGCCCGCTGTCGATCACCGTGCCCGGCGCCGTGCGCTCCTGGGGCGATGCCCACCGGCGCTGGGGCCGGCTGTCGTGGGAGGCGGTCCTCGCCCCCGCCATCGAGCAGGCCGAGGACGGCTTCCCTGCCTGGGACGGGCTCATCGGCGCCGTGGAGCGCCTCGTCGCGGAGGTCGGCGGCGAGCCGTGGGGCCGCGGTCTCGCCCAGACGTGGCGCGCAAACGACCGAGAATGGCGCCCGGGCGAGCGGATCCGCCTGCCCGCGCTGGCGCGAACCCTGCGCACGCTCGCGGACCAGGGATTCGACGCCTACTACGACGGTGAGCTCGCGGAGCGCATCGTCCGCGGGCTCAACGCCGCCGGGGCGCCGTTCACGCTCGCGGACCTGCGTGAGCACCGGTCGAGCTGGGGCCGCCCGATCGCCACGACGTACCGCGGCGTCCGGGTCACCAGCCACCCGCCGAACGCGAGTGGCGTCATCGCGCTCGAGATCCTCAACGTGCTCGAGCGGTTCGCGCCGGCGGCGGAGGCGCGCTTCGGCGCCCGCGGCTGGTCGGATCCGGCCTGGATCCACCTCCAGCTCGAGGCAGCCAAGCTCGCGTTCGCGGACCGCGACGCACATCTCACCGACCCGGAGGCTGCGGACGTCCCGGTGGACCGCCTGCTCTCGGAGGACCACGCGGCGGATCTCGCGGCGAGGATCGACGTCCACCGCGCGGACCCCTCCCCGCCGCCGGCGCGCACGCTCGTGGGCGGGACGATCTACCTCGCGGTGGTCGACGCCGAGGGCAACGCGGTGAGCCTGATCCAGTCCAACGCGGCTGGCTTCGGCTCCGGCGTCCTCGACGCCTCGACCGGTGTCCACTTCCAGGACCGGGGCGCGTCGTTCTCGCTTGATCCGGCGCATGCGAACGTCATCGCGCCCGGCAAGCGCACCGCGCACACGCTGCTGCCCGGGATGCTGTTCCGCGAGGGCGGGCGTCGGCCGTGGATCGTCGGCGGGTCGATGGGCGGCGACATCCAGCCCCAGATCCACGTCCAGCTCGTGTCCGCGCTCGTGGACGGTGGCGCCGACATCCGGACGGCCGTGGCCGCGCCGCGCGTCGTCGTGGAGCCGGCCGGCTGGTTCGCGCCGCCGGTCGCGATCATCGCGGACGGCGACCTGGACCAGGGCGTCGAGGCGGGGCTCCGGGCGCTGGGGCACGACCTCACCCGCACGGGCTACGACGGTGCGCTCGGTCACGAGCACGCGATCGAGCTCGTGGATGGCGGGCCGGCCGCCGACGGCACGCTCGCTGCCATCGCCGACCCACGGTCGATGGGCGTCGCCGACGTCCGCTGACGCGGTTCGCCCGGCTGGTCGACGGCGGGTCGATCGCGCCTCGCCCGATGCTATCCTCGGGCGCGCCGGTGGCAGGCTGCGCTCACACCGATCTGCTGCCGGCAACAGCGCGACAGCGGAGTGGGCTTGTGACCTCGAACGTCGGCCAGAACTACCCGTACACCAGCGAGACGGAGGCGGAGCGCTCGACGCGCGTCGCGTCGCTCGTCGCCGCGCGCGAGCCCCTGGCCGCGACCCTCGCCGCGGAGGCCACCCCGCTCGACGCGAAGGACCGCTGGTGGGTCTGGAAATGCCCGACACCCGGCTGTCCGGGGCTGCTCCACGCCGCGGGCTACGCGGTCGAGAAGCACGCCGTGTTCGTCGTCTGCGACGGGACCTGCGCCAAGACCTTCCTGCGCTAGGGCGATGACCGCGGACCTGCGGGCGGCCCGCAGGCAGCTCGTCCTCGACTCCCTCGGCATCGCGGTCTCCGCCGTCGGGTTCGCGCTCGTCTTCGGACTCTCCGCGCGGAACGCCGGGTACTCCCTCGTCGAGACGAGCGCGATGAGCATCTTCGCGTTCGCGGGCGCGGCCCAGTTCGCCGCCGTGGGCTACGTTGCGCAGGGCCTGCCGTGGCTGCCGATCGTGATCCTCACGTTCTTCCTCAACGCACGGCATTCGCTGTACAGCGCGTCGCTCGCGCCGCGGCTGCGCCACGTGCCGCTCCTCCACCGGGCGTTCATGGCGCACTTCCTCACCGACGAGGCGTTCGCGCTCGCCGCGACCCACTTCCACCGGCTCGGGCGCGTGGACATCCCGGGCTACTGGATCGGCGCGGTCCTCGGCGTGTTCATCCCGTGGAACCTCGCGACGATCGCCGGCTACCTGCTCGGGTCGGCGATCCCCGACCCGGCGGTGCTCGGCCTGGACATCGTGTTCCCCGCGGCGATGGCGGGCCTGGCGGTGGGGCTCATGACCGGCCGCCGCGAGGTCGCCGCGGCCGGCGCGGGCGCAGCGATCGGCGTCGGGACCTCGCTCCTCGTGGGGCCGTCCGTCGGGATCGTGCTCGGCGGCCTGGTGGGACCGCTCGTGGGGATGGCCGTGCCCGCACGGACCACGGCCGGCCCGATCACCGCCGAGTCGTCGGTCCCCCTGCGCCCGAGCCACATGGCGGACGCGGTCGCCGAGCTCGAGCAAGCCGAGCACGTCCATCCGCTCCCGCCGGTGCCGTTCGGGACGTTCGACATCGACGTGGCGGTCGACGCGGCCGAGGCCGACGCGACCCCCGACGTCGACGGCCCGGGGCCACCGCGATGAGCAACGAGCTCGTTCTGCTCGCCCTGCTCATGGGCGCCGTGACGTACCCGTCCCGCGCGCTGCCGATGCTCGCCCCCGGCATCGAGCGGCTGCCCGCCCGTGCGCTGCTCTACCTGCGGCTGGTGGGCCCGGCCGTGCTCGCCTCGATCGCCGCGTCGCAGACGCTCGTCCAGGGCGCGGGCGACACGGGATACCGCATCGTCGTCGGCGTCGAGATCCTGGGCGTCGTCGCATGCCTGCTCGTCGTCGCGTGGCGCCGCAACCTGTTCCTGGGGCTTCTCGTCGGGGTCGGGCTCGTCGCCGTGCTGCGGTACCTGGGGATCGGGTAGGCGCGGTGCGTGCCGTCGAGTCGGACCGCTCCTCCGGCCCGTCGACCGAGCGTGGTGATGCCGCCCTGGACTCTACGGTTGCGGGCTACAACGGACGAGTCGCTCCCGGACTCGGTCGTTGCGTCGATGGACCCCGCCACGCAACAGGTCAGCCCCGCCGGGCATGAACCGTCGCGCGATGCAACCGTAGAGTCCGCGGCGGAATAGGCGTGGCAGTCCAGCGTTGTTCCGAGGCGGCGGCGTCAGCCCCGGCGGGCGTCCACCTCCACCTCGACCAGGAGGCTGGGCGCGATCAGTGCCGCGACGACGACGAGCGTCGCCGCCGGCCTGACGTTCCCGAAGAGCGCGCCGTGGACGGCGATCACGGCCGGGATGTCGGCGGCGTCAACCACGTACATCCGGGTCCTGACCACGTCGGCG
>DASXVG010000085.1:0-12502 GCA_036504355.1 Candidatus Limnocylindrales bacterium | reverse complement strand
GAGGGTCCGTCCGAACTGGTCGTCGCTGGTCATGCCGGACGTCCTTCCGTGAGCTCGCGGACGATTCGCGCGTCGGCCTCGAGCGCGGCGCGAAGCAGGCCGAGAGCCCGATGCAGGCGTGACTTCGCGGTCCCCAGGGGGATGCCCAGGGTGGCCGCGACGGTCGGCAGCGGGAGGTCGAGGTAATGGTGGAGCACGATCACGGCGCGCATCTCCGGGTCGAGCCGGAGAAAGCCGCGTTCGAGCTGGTCACGGTCGGCAAGCGTGGACTCGGTGCGCTCGGGGATGGGAACCTCGAGCGCCGTGAGCTCCACGTCCATGCGGTGGCGGCGCAGCCGCCGCGCCTCATCGATGCAGGCGCGGACGAGCAGCTTGTGCAGCCACGCGTCGAACTTCTCGGGGTCACGGAGGGTTGGCAGGTCCCGCCAGGCGCGAATGAGCGTGTTCTGCACGGCATCTTTCGCCTGCTCGGTGTCACGGAGGATCAGCCATGCGGCCCCGTCGAGCCGGCTGATCGCGGCGCGTGCGAGTGCGGCGAAGGCGTCATGATCGCCTGTCCGCGCCCGCTCCACGAGGTCTCGGTCCATGCCGCCCCTGCGCTGGTGGCGGGCCGTCTGGCCGCGCTCACCGAGTATGGCGAGGCGACCGTCCGGATTCGTTCCCACGTCGTCGCCGGCAGCCCGGGGGCGGCTATCATCGACCTCCGCCCAACGCCCGTCCGCCGGAGGTCTCGCCCGTCGCGTGAAGATCCACGAAGCCGACGCGAAGTCGCTGCTCGTCGCCCAGGGGCTCCCCGTCCCCGCGTGGGAGGTCGCCCGAACCCCGACCCAGGCCCGAGCGGCCGCGGTCCGCTTCCTCGCCGACCCCGACAACGCGACCCGCAAGGTCGTGATCAAGGCCCAGGTGCTCGTCGGCGGCCGGGGCAAGGCCGGCGGCGTGAAGCTCGCCTCGACGGCCGATGAGGCGGAGGACGTGGCGTCCGAGATCCTCGCGCTCGAGATCAAGGGGCTCCCAGTGCGCCGGGTCCTCGTGGGCGCGGCCGCGGAGATCGTCAAGGAGTACTACCTCTCCGTCGTGCTCGACCGGGCGACGAAGCGGCTCATGTTCATCGGCTCCGCGGAGGGCGGCGTCGAGATCGAGCAGGTCGCCGTCGACAGCCCCGACGCGATCGTCTACGAGCATGCCGATCCGCTCCTCGGGCTGCCCGACTACGCGGCCCGCGAGCTCGCCTTCAAGGTCGGCTTCGGGCCCCACTGGAAGGCCGCCGCAGCGATCGCGAAGGGCCTCCTGCGGACGATGCTCGCGTACGACGCGGACCTCGTGGAGATCAACCCCCTGGCCGTGATCAGCGAGCACAACGCGGACGGGACGCCCGTGGAGCGGCTCGTCTGCCTCGACGCGAAGATCACGCTCGACGACTCGGCGCTCCCCCGTCACCCGGAGCTCGAGGCGCTTCGCGACATGGACGCGGAGGATCCGACGGACGTCGAGGCGAGGCGCTACGACCTGACATTCATCAAGCTCGAGGGCGACATCGGCTGCATGGTCAACGGCGCCGGCCTCGCGATGACGACGATGGACCTCGTGAACCGCGCGGGCGGCCAGCCCGCCAACTTCCTCGACATCGGCGGCGGGGCGAAGGCAGATCGGGTCGCCGCGGCGATGCGGCTGATCCTCGAGGACCCGAACGTCAAGGCGATCCTGGTCAACATCTTCGGCGGGATCACGCGGGGCGACGAGGTCGCCAAGGGGCTCATCGAGGCCCGCGCCCAGCAGGTCCGCGACGTGCCGATGGTCGTTCGGATCGTGGGCACGAACGCGGCCGAGGCCGCGGCGCTCCTGGAGGCGGCGCGGTTCGTGACCGCGAGCAGCCTCGACGAGGCTGCGGCCAAGGCGGTCGCGGCGGCGAAGGGAGCGGCAGCGTGAGCATCCTCATCGGGCGCGACACGCGTCTCGTGGTCCAGGGCATCACGGGACGCGAGGGCGAGTTCCACAGCCGCGCGATGCTCGAGTACGGCACCCCGCTCGTCGCGGGCGTGACCCCCGGCAAGGGCGGCCAGACCGCGCTCGACGGGGCGGTCCCCGTGTTCAACACGGTGCGCGAGGCCGTGCGCGAGACCGGGGCCAACACCTCGTGCATCTTCGTGCCCGCCGGCGGGGCGCCCGACGCCGTCCTCGAGAGCGTGGCGGCCGGCATCCACACGATCTTCTGCATCACCGAGGGCATCCCGGCACTGGACATGATCCCGGTCGTCGAAGAGGTCCGCCTCGCGGGCGCCCACCTCATCGGCCCGAACTGCCCCGGCGCGACCTCGCCCGGTTCAGCGAAGGTCGGGATCATCCCGGGCTCGATCCACCGCGAAGGAAGGGTCGGCGTCGTCTCCCGCTCCGGGACGCTCACCTACGAGGCCGTCCAGGCGATGACGGATGCGGGGCTCGGCCAGTCGACGTGCGTGGGGATCGGCGGTGACCCGGTCATCGGGACCCAGCACATCGACGTGCTCAAGCTGTTCGCCGCAGACCCGGAGACCGAGGCGCTGGTCCTGATCGGCGAGATCGGCGGCACCGCCGAGGAGGAGGCGGCCGCGTGGGCGGCCGAGCACATGGCGGGCATCCCGAAGGTCGCGTTCATCGCGGGCCGGACTGCCCCGGAAGGCAAGCGGATGGGCCATGCCGGCGCGATCATCTCGGGCGGCAAGGGCACCGCGGCCTCCAAGGTCACCGCGCTCGAGGCGGCCGGCTTCCGCGTCGCGGGGTCCCCCACCGAGCTGCCCGCGCTCCTGCGCGACGCCGGATACCGGGCCTAGCGGTGCGCACGCCGGACATCGCGTTCCTGTTCGCCTACGACCGGTGGGCGACCCGGCGTCTGCTCTCGGTCATCGACGGCCTGCCGGACGACGTCTGGGGCGCGAGCGGCGTCGTTGGCGACCGCGGGCTCGGCGCGATCCTGGTCCACCAGCTGGGCGCCCATGCCCGCTGGCGGCTCGGGCTCGGCGGGGACGACGACGCGGCGAGCGCGACGGTGCCCGAGCGCGAGCCACTGCCCTCCCCCGACGCGCTCGCCCGACAGTGGGCCGACGAATGGGACGCCATGGACGCGTTGTTGCGCACGCTGACCGACGCGTTGCTCGACGAGCTGGGCGACGGCGTGCCCTTCTGGCAGATGCTCGCTCACGTGGTGAACCATGGCACGCAGCACCGCTCGGAGGCGGCATCGATCCTCACCGCCGCCGGGCGGTCACCGGGCGACCTCGACATGATCTTCTTCGCCGAGGAGCTCGCCCGGACGTCGTCCTGATGGCGCGGGTCCCAGCTGCTCCGTTCCTCGCTAGACTTCGCCCATGAGCAGCCTGATGGACCTCGTGGCGGGCGATGCCCGGGACGTCGTCCTCGCCCTGTCCGTGGAGGACTCGAACGCCTTCTCGGACCCGGATCGGTTCACCGCCCACCTTCCCCTGGGCGGGGGCCTCGACCCTACGTGGCTCGACCTGTTCTCCGAGGCAGTCCGCTCGGTGACCGGCGGCGCCGAGCCGGTCGACTTCCTCGATGCGCGCTCGGAGCTCGATGGATCGAACGGCTCGACGGAGCGCATCGTGGAGCGGGTCGATCCCGGCTGGATCGAGGCGGTTGCGGCAGTCCCCGACGAGCTTGCGGGCGCGCTGGCCGGCCGCTGGATCGAGCTGCTCGAAGAGGAGCTCGGGCTCCTGCCGCGCGAGGAGAAGCCCTGGATCCGGGACCTCGCGACGCGGATCGTGCAGTTCAGCCGCAGGTCGGCCGGCGCCCAGGACATCGTGTTCGCCTGGGGCTTCTGACGGCCGAAGCTCCCTGACCGCCACTGCCTCCGGCCCTCGCGGGCGTCACTGGCCCGCCGGATCCTTGGGGCATGGCCGTCGCACACGCGCCCGAGGTCGCACCTCCCCCGGCCATCGGCACGCCGGTGGCGCCGCAGGGGGCAACCGCGACCGTGGTATCCGTGGTCGGGCGATCCCTGCCGCTCCTCAACCGCTGGTTCATGGTTCCCCTCCTGCGGCTGGGGCTCGGTGCGTGGTTGGGCACGCCATTCGGCGGGTACGTCCTGCTCCTGCGGGTCCGGGGCCGCAAGAGCGGCCTGGTCCGCGAGACGCCATTGAGCTACTTCGTCGCGGATGGGTCTGCCTGGGTCATGGCCGGGTTCGGCGCCCGCACGGAGTGGTACCGGAACCTCGTCGCCGATCCGGTCGTGGAGATCGCGATGCCCGGGCGCGTGCTCCACTGCCGCGCCGAGGAGGCGACCGACCCCGGCACCCGCGCCCGGATCATGCCCGCCCTCACGCGTGCCACCGGCCTGCCCGGGGCGATGGTCGGCTGCAATCCGTGGACGGCGCCGGACGCGCGGATCGTGGCGCTGCTGGCGGGCATCCCGCTGGTCAGGCTGACGCCGTTCGAGAGCCCGCTCGCTGGGGGACCGGACGACCCGGGCGGGCACGCCTGGATCTGGCGGCAGAGCCTGCTCACGGTGGTGACGGTCGGGCTGCTGTGGGGCGGGCTGCGGGCGGGTCGGCACCTCGTGCCCGGGCTGCGGTAGGGCTCGGAACGCGCCGTCCTGCGACGGCTCAGGCCGTCCGATAGCCGAGGGCGGCCCACGCCGGCCCGTCCGGCGCCTCGATGAGCTCCACGAGGACGCCGTGGCACGATCGCGGGTGGAGGAACGCGACCGGTCCCTCGGCCCCCTTGCGAGCGACGCGATCGATGACCTCGATCCCGTCGAGCTCGAGGCGCATGAGCGCCGCGTTGATGTCCGGGACCTCGAAGCAGACGTGGTGGAACCCCTCACCCTTGCTATCGAGGAATCGGGCGACGCCCGTCGTGTCGTCGGTTGGCTGGACGAGCTCGATCTTCGACTCGCCGACGGGCAGGAACGCGATCGTGACCCGGTCCTGCTCGATGGGCAGGACGAGCTCAACGGGCAGACCCAGCATGTCGCGCCAGAACCGGAGGCTGTCATCGATGGCCCGGACGATGAGCGCGACGTGGTGGACTCGGCCCAGGCTGCGGATGTGCGCCGGGACGCGTTCGGCGGGCGTGGAACCGGGCATCGGGGCCTCCTGCTAGACGGTGATGAGCTCGCGATGGACGCCCCACACGGTCCGCAGGCGGTCGGCGATCTCCCCTACCGTGGCGTACGCGGAGACGGCCTCGATGATCGGCGGGAGCAGGTTGGCGGTCCCGCGGGCCTCGTCCTCGAGGCGCCGCATGGCAGCCTCCCAGGCAGCGGGGTCGCGCTCCGCCCGGACCCGGCGGAGGCTCTGGACCTGCCGCCGCTCTCCTTCGGGGTCGATCTTCTGGATCGCCGGCCGTGACCCGGCCCCGTCGTCGCGGAAGCGGTTGACGCCCACGACGATCCGGTCCTCGCGCTCGATCTCGCGCTGGACGCGATACGCCGACTCCTGGATCTGGCGCTGCTGGAAGCCTCCCTCGATCGCCGCCAGCGTGCCGCCCATGGCGTCGATCTCGTCGAGGTAGGCCTGCGCGGCGGCCTCGAGGTCGTTGGTCAGCGACTCCACGAACCACGAGCCGGCCAGTGGATCCGGGGTCTCGGTGACGCCGGCCTCGTAGGCGATGATCTGCTGCGTCCGCAGGGCCAGGCGGGCCGACTCCGCAGTCGGGAGCGCGAGGGCCTCGTCCCGGGAGTTGGTGTGGAGGCTCTGGGTGCCGCCGAGGACCGCGGCGAGCGCCTGGAGCGTGGTCCGGACGACGTTGTTGTCGATCGACTGGGCCGTGAGGCTCGAGCCCGCGGTCTGGGTGTGGAAGCGGCACATCATGGACTTCGGGTTCCGTGCCCCGAACCGATCGCGCATGATGCGGGCCCACATCCGGCGGGCCGCCCGGAACTTGGCGACCTCCTCGAACAGCTCGGACCAGGCGGCGAAGAAGAACGACAGGCGCGGCGCGAAGTCGTCCACCGCCAGGCCGCGACTCACGGCCGCCTCCACGTAGGCGATGCCATCGGCAAGGGTGAATGCGAGCTCCTGGGCCGCCGAGGCCCCCGCCTCGCGCATGTGGTAGCCCGAGATCGAGATCGTGTTCCACCTGGGCAGCTCGCGGCTGGCGAACTCGAACACGTCGGTCACGAGGCGCATGGACGCCCGCGGCGGGTAGATCCACGTCCCGCGGGCGATGTACTCCTTGAGGATGTCGTTCTGGGTCGTGCCGCTCACGGCGGACCTCGGCGCCCCCTGCTTCTCCGCCGCCGCGACGTAGAGCGCGAGGAGGATCGGCGCCGTGGCGTTGATCGTCATCGACGTGCTGACCTCGCCCAGCGGGATGCCGGCGAACAGCGTCTCCATGTCCGCGAGGCTGGAGACCGGGACGCCGACCCGGCCGACCTCTCCCTCAGCCTCGGGAGCGTCGGAGTCGTAGCCCATCTGCGTCGGCAGGTCGAAGGCGACCGACAGGCCGGTCTGGCCCTGGGTCAGGAGGTAGCGGAACCGCTCGTTCGTCTCGGCGGCAGTCGCGAACCCTGCGTACTGGCGCATCGTCCAGAAGCGCGAGCGGTACATCGTCGCCTGGACGCCCCGGGTGAACGGGTACTCGCCGGGCAGGCCGAGCTCGGTCGCGGGGTCCAGGTCGGCGACGCTGCCCTGGGTGTACACGTCCGCGACCGGGATCTCGGACGTCGTGACGAAGGCGTCGCGGCGCTCGGGCGAGGCGGCCACGGCCTTCGCCCGGGTCGTCCCGCGCCAGCGGGCAAGCGACGGCTCGTCCCCCGCCGTCGTGTCCCGCGTCTTGCCGTCTTCGTCCACCCGGACCTCCGTCAGCTGATGACCACGAGAAGGTCGCCCACCTCGATGTTGACGCCGGGCGCGACGCCGACCCGTTCGATCGTGCCGTCCCTCGGCGCCCGGAGCTCGTTCTGCATCTTCATTGCCTCGACCACGAGGAGCTGCTGGCCGGCCGTGACGGCCTCGCCCGCAGCCACGGAGACGCTCACCACCTTCCCGGGGATGATGGCCCGCACGTCAAGCGGTCCGCCGTGCACGCCGGCCGCCCGCCCGCGGCTGGCCCGCTCGCGGAGTGACGCGATGCGCTCGGACTCGACCTCGACCTCGAAGCGGAACCCGTCGACGAGCACCTCGCGGACCGTCGCGCCGCCGGCGACCCGTCGGGCGACCCCGAGGATCACCCTCGTCCGGGTGCCGTCCGCGTCCAGCACATGGCGCTCGTGTCCTGCATCGGTGAGCGCCAGCGTTGCAGGCTCCCCATCCACGAGCACCTGTCTTTGCGCAAGGACAGGCGGCCCGGGGCGGGTCGCGTCGGGCAGGGCTGCGCCACCGAGCGGCCCCACGCCGATGGTCGGGTTCGACATCCGGAGCGGCGTCGAGACCGGCGCCAACCGGAGTGGCACCTCACCCTCGAGACGCGACGGCGGCGCGAGCTGGACACGGACGGCGCGCTCGTCGACGGGCGTCGCGGGCACGGGCGGCACCAGCTGCTCCACGCCATCGGTCGTCGCGCCGTCGGCGCCGTTGGTTGGGCCGCCAGGCAGGGAGCCACCGGTCGCCGCGTCGACGGCCGCGACGACACCGTCCTGCGCCTCAGGGGTCAACCCGGCCATCGGTCGGCACCATGGGTCCGGGCCGCCTGCCGCCACCCGGTGCGGTGCGCCGTAGGTTCGCCC
Source organism: Candidatus Limnocylindrales bacterium (assembly GCA_036504355.1). GTDB lineage: Bacteria > Chloroflexota > Limnocylindria > Limnocylindrales > CSP1-4 > CAIXZV01. Next base: position 4,845 of record DASXVG010000085.1, on the reverse strand, counting down.
TCGGTCGCGATGTCGCGGAGCCTCGCCACCAGGCCGTCGTCCCGGCCCATCTCCGCCAGGCCACCCGCGAGCTGGGCCTTGCGCACGGCGTCGGCGCGCGCCTGTCCTCCGTCCCAGTGCTCGTCCACCCATCCCGTGGAGAGGTCGGCGGCGCGGAACGACGGGCTTCGCGAGACGGCGATGTGGAACGGCAGCGTCGTCTGGACGCCGCCGATCTCCGTCTCCAGGAGGGCACGCTCGAGCCGGTCGATCGCCGCTCCGCGGTCGGGTGCGTGGACCATGAGCTTCGCGATGAGGTTGTCGTAGTCGGGCGGGACCCGATCGCCCGCCTCGATCGCCGTGTCGACGCGGATGCCCGGGCCCGAGGCCATGACCCAGCGGCCAACGACCCCGGGCGTGGGGGCAAAGGCGCGCGACGGATCCTCGGCCGCGATGCGGACCTCGATCGCGTGACTCGACGGAAACGCGGCGCGCTCCCCCGCGGCGATGACCTGGTCGCTCAGCGACAGGCCAGCGGCGATCCGGAACTGCTCCCGGACGATGTCGACTCCCGCGACCAGCTCGGTGACGCCGTGCTCGACCTGGAGCCGGGTGTTCACCTCCAGGAACCAGAAGCGCCCGTCGGCGTCGTAGAGGAACTCGCACGTCGCGGCATTGCGCAGGCTCGCCGCGGTGCCCAGCCTGACCGCGAGACCGTGAACGTGTCGCCGCTCCTCGACCGTGAGACCCGGGGCGGGCGCCTCCTCCACGAGCTTCTGGTGGCGGCGCTGGAGCGAGCAGTCACGTTCCCCGAGGGCGACCATGTGGCCGTGCGCATCGCCGAGGAGCTGGACCTCGATATGGCGCGCCGGCAGGATCTCGCGCTCGAGGTAGACGGACCCGTCCCCGAATGCGGATGCCGCTTCACGCGATCCGCTGACGAGCGCCGCGGGAAGGTCCGCCGCGCAGGTGACTCGCCGCATCCCCCGCCCGCCCCCGCCCGCCGCCGCCTTGACGAGCAGGGGGAACCCGATCGCTTCGGCGCTCGCGACGATCCCCGCGACCTGGTCGGGTCGATCGACGGGTGCGGGCTCGAGGGTCCCGGGGACCGCGGGCACGTCGACGGTCGCCGCCAGGCGGCGGGCGTTGAGCTTGTCGCCCAGCGCCTCGATCGTCGATGACGCGGGTCCGACGAACACGATCCCGGCTGCTTCCGCGGCCTGGGCGAATGCGGCCCGCTCGGCGAGGAAGCCGTACCCGGGATGGATCGCCTCCGCGCCGGTTGCGCGCGCTGCGTCGATGATCGCGTCGACACGAAGGTAGCTCTCGGCCGGTGGCGGCGGTCCCAGGCGGACCGATGCGTCGGCCATCCGGACGTGGGCCGCGTCCGTGTCCGCGTCGGAGTAGACGGCGACCGCCTCCATGCCCAGCTCGTGGCAGGCGCGGATGATGCGCACGGCGATCTCTCCGCGATTGGCGACGAGGACGCGCCGGAACGGCGGCTCGGACGTCATCGGTCGCCCGCGCGCGACGTGTCCTTGCGCAAAGACAGGGGCCGCTCAGAGGGGGATGTTGCCATGCTTCTTCCTGGGGTTCGTGTCGCGCTTGTCGGCGAGGATCTCGAGCGAGCGAATGAGGCGAGGCCTCGTCTCTCGCGGCAGGATGACCTCGTCGATGTAGCCCCGTGCGGCGGCGACGTAGGGATTGGAGAACTCCGCCTCGTACTCGGCCACGAGCCGCGCCCGCTCCCCCGTCGGGTCCGACGCGCCGGCGATCGCGTCCTTGAAGATGATGTTGACCGCTCCCTCGGCACCCATCACCGCGATCTCAGCCGTGGGCCATGCGAAGTTCATGTCACCACGGATGTGCTTGCTGCTCATGACGTCGTACGCACCGCCATACGCCTTTCGAGTGATGACGGTGACCTTTGGGACCGTCGCCTCGCAATAGGCGTACAGCAGCTTCGCGCCGTGGCGGATGATGCCACCATGCTCCTGCCCAACGCCGGGCAGGAACCCCGGCACGTCGACGAACGTGACGATGGGGACGTTGAACGCATCGCACGTGCGGACGAATCGCGCGGCCTTCACTGACGCGTCGATGTCGAGCGCCCCGGCAAGGACGGCGGGCTGCTGCGCCACGATGCCGACGGGTCGCCCGCCCAATCGCGCGAAGCCGACGAGCATGTTGCCCGCCCACATCGGCTGGGTCTCGAGAAACGCGCCGTCGTCGACGACACGGTGGATGACGTCGTGCATGTCGTACGGCCTGGATGATTCATCGGGGACGACTGCGTCGAGCTCGGGATCCATCCGGTCGGCCGGGTCGGTCGGTGTCGCGACGGGCGCATCCGCGAGGTTGTTCTGCGGCAGGTGCGCCAGGAGCCGACGCACGTAGTCCATCGCCTCGGCCTCGTCGGTCGCGGCAAGATGCGCGACACCGCTGCGGCCGGTGTGGACGCTGGCGCCGCCGAGCGACTCCGCGTCGATCTCCGCGTGGGTCACGGCCTTCACGACGTTGGGCCCGGTGACGAACATGTAGCTCGTCCCCTCGACCATCACGGTGAAGTCCGTCATCGCCGGCGAGTAGACCGCCCCTCCGGCACATGGACCCAGGATGACGGAGATCTGGGGCACGACACCGGACGCGAGGACGTTGCGCAGGAAGATCTCCGCGTAGCCGCCCAGGGACGCGACGCCTTCCTGAATCCGCGCGCCACCGGAATCGTTGAGGCCGACGATCGGCGCGCCGACCTTCATCGCGAGGTCCATCACTTTGCAGATCTTCTCGGCGTAGGCCTCGGACAGCGAGCCGCCGAAGACCGTGAAGTCCTGGCTGAAGACGAACACGAGGCGCCCGGCGATGGTGCCGTGCCCGGTGACCACGCCGTCGCCCAGGAAGTGCTGGCGGTCGAGTCCGAACTCCGTCGCGCGGTGGGTGACGAATGCGTCGAGCTCGACGAACGAACCGGGATCGAGCAGCAGGTCCAGCCGCTCACGGGCCGTGAGCTTGCCCCACGCATGCTGCCGCTCGACGCGGACGGGTCCGCCGCCCTGCAGCGCCTCGGCCCGCAGCTGTTCGAGTCGCGCGATTCGTTCGGCGTTCGTCGACACGTCGTTGGACTCCTCGGTTCGCCGTCAGTCGTCTTTGTGCAAAGACGGGACGTGCTCCCGCAATCATACGGGTGCATCAGTGTCCAGATTGAGTGCCCGTTGGCGTCGCGCTTCGGCCGAGGGCCGTGTTGTCGCCGGATCAACGTCGTGTTACAGCTACGTTGCGTTTTGCGGTGGGCCGGGGCGGCATCGCGTGGTTGTCCACAGAACGGTGCACAACTGGGGCAATGTGTGGACAACCTCAGCATTCGCGCGCGCGAGCAGCGGGGTAGCATTCCCCCACTCCAACCGTCACCACGGCCGTCGCGCCGCCCGCTCTTTCCGAGGTGAGCCCTTGACGCACGTCATCGCGATCGCGAACCAGAAGGGTGGCGTCGGCAAGACGACGACCGCGATCAACCTCGCCGGCGCGCTGGCCGAGGACGGCTACAAGGTCCTCCTGATCGACATGGACCCCCAGGCGAATCTCACCGCCGGCGTCGGGATCAACCTCAACACCATCGAGCGTTCGATGGCCGATGTTCTCGCGGACGGTCGCGCAACGCTCGGCGAGGTGATCCGCCCGACCGAGACGGCGGGCATCGACGTTGCGCCGGCGCACATCGATCTCGCCAGCACGGAGGGCGAGCTGTTCACCGCGCTGGGCCGCGAGTCGATCCTGCGCGAGGCGATGCGCGACGTCGTCGACCCGTACGACTACGTCCTCATCGACTGCCCACCGAACCTCGGCCTGTTGACGGTCAACGGCCTCGTTGCGTCGACGGACGTCATCATCCCGGTGCAGACGCAGTTCTACGCCATGAAGGGCCTCAACAACCTCGTCAAGGTCATCAACGCCATCCGGCTGAAGCTCAACAAGGACCTCAAGGTGCTCGGGCTCCTGCCGACGTTCTTCGACGGCCGGACGAACCTCGCCAAGGACATGCTCGACGAGCTCCGAGTCGTGGGCGACCACCACGTGTTCTCCACGATCATCCGGAACACCGTGAAGCTGGGCGAGGCGCCGCTCGTCGGCCGGCCCATCACGTCGTACGCCAGCTCGTCTGACGCGGCTCGCACCTATCGCGAGTTCGCGCGGGAGGTGATCGAACTTGGCCAGGACTGACTTCCGGGCCGCTGCGGCCCGTCGCCTCTCCGAGGAGCGCGATCTCTCGCCGGCGATCGTGAGCCTCCTCTCCCCCGAGCACACTCACCGCAACAAGGGCGTGCGCATCGTCCCGCTCGACAAGATCGACCCCAACCCGCAGAACCCGCGCCTCGCCATCAACGAGGAGGCACTCGCGGAGCTCGCCTCATCGATCCGCGAGCACGGCGTCCTCCAGCCCGTCCTTGTCCGTCCGCTCGATGACGGCCGCTTCCAGCTCATCGCCGGCGAGCGCCGGTGGCGTGCCTCGAGGCTCGCGGAGCAGGCGGCGATCCCCGTGATCGTCGAGGACATCGACGACGACACGGCTCTCGAGATCGCGATCATCGAGAACCTCCAGCGCGAGGACATCTCGCCGCTCGACGAGGCGGTCCTGTACGACCGCATGGTCCGCGAGCACGGGTACAGCATCCGCAAGCTCGCCGAGAAGCTGGGCAAGGACAAGGGCTACCTCGAGAACCGGCTCCGGCTGGCCGACGCGCCGCCCGAGATCCGCGAGCTCGTGTCTTTGCGCAAGGACACCCTGTCCCACGCTTACGAGCTCATGAAGGTCGAGGACCCGAAGAAGCGCAAGCGCCTCGCCGAGCAGGTCGGCCGGAACGAGCTGTC
>DASXVG010000084.1:0-4736 GCA_036504355.1 Candidatus Limnocylindrales bacterium | reverse complement strand
GCGACGTTCGTGACACCCAGGTCCAGCTGCCGGTAGAAGACGACCAGCACGACCATCATGGCCGCGGTGTGCACCAGGCCGTACGCCATCGCGTACAGGCACGAGCCCAGGAGCTGGGTCCAGCGCCGGATCGGGGCCATGAAGGTGTACTCGAGCGTCCCCTCCCAGCGCTCCACGCTGATCGTCTCGGCGATCCACGAGAAGACGACGGAGAGGTAGTTCCAGAACACCGCGCCGATGATCAGCGTGAGGAGGAGGCGGTCGTCGCCCGCCGCCGCGCCGATCAGCGAGATCGAAAGCGCGCCGGCGACGGAGTAGACGAGGAACGCGACCTCCCACCCCCAGTACCGGCGGGTGAGATAGAAGTTGCGCTCGACGAAGGCGTACGACGCCTTCAGCTCATGCGCGAGAAGCGCCAACGGAAGGTCCTTTCGGGAGGTGCGTGCCCCGGGCCGGGAGGAGCCCGGCCCGGGGACGCGGACGCGGCGGGGTCACCCCTGCCACGCGGGTGAGGTCAGCGCGTCGCCACCGATCCGCCGGCCGAGCCGCACGAGCGACTGGCCGAGCTGGTGGCGGAGCGTGCGGGTGGGCCGGAGCCCGTCCCGCTCGGCGTCGCGGGTCGACCGCAGGAGCGCCTGGCGCTCCCCGATGTCCGCGAGCCGGAGCTCGATGAACTGCATCGTGGTGTCCCTTCGGAGGTCATGAAGTCGGGCTGTGTCGTTGCTGGCCTGGATGCGCGTTGTCGTCCTGGTCATCGCGGCACCTCCTTCCTGGAAGTCAATCGGTGGTGGCCTCGTCCTCCTCGACGTCCTCGTCGAGGGAACGGCCGGTGAAGGTCATGAACACGGCCTGGAGCGTGGGTTCCTGCCCGTGGACCTCGGCGACGAGTCGCTTCAGCCCGTCGGGCGTGTCCTCGGCAACCACGCGACCCCCGTCGAGGATCGTGATCCGGCTGCACAGGCGCTCTGCCTCGGCCAGGTCGTGCGTCGTGAGGACGATCGTGGCGTCGTGCGCCACGTTGACCTCCTCGATGAACGCCTGGACGTCGAGCTTGCTCCGCGGGTCGAGCCCGGTCGTGGGCTCGTCGAGGAGCAGCAAGGTCGGGCTCGTCAGCAGGGCTCGCGCGATCGCGACCTTCTGCTGCATGCCCCGGCTCATCTGCTCGACCGGGCGTCCGAGACGGCTCACCGCGATGCCGAGCCGTCCGAGGATCGCTGTCGCGTCACGTCGCGCCTCGCCGGCATCAAGGCCGTACAGGCGGGCCGCGAACAGGAGGTTCTCCATCGGGCTCAGCTTCTTGAAGAACGCCGCGTCGACGCTCACCCGGTTGATGAGCCGCTTCACGGCGAGCTCGTCGCGCTCGATGTCGTGGCCGAAGACCTCGACCCAGCCCTCGTCCAGGGTCAGCAGGCCCGAGATGAGGCGGATGAGCGTCGACTTGCCGGAGCCGTTTGCCCCCAGGACCCCGTGGATGGCGCCCCGCTCCAGGCGGAGCGAGACGTCCTCGATGGCGGTGACGGGGGGCTTGCGGCGATCGACCTTGAAGCGCTTGGTGACGTGCTCGACGAGGAGCGCCGGCGGCCCCGAGCGGTCCGGTGTCACGGGCGTGGTGCCCTCGACCCGGTCGGCCGGGATCCGCGCGGCGGGCTCGAAGCCGTCCGGCTGGATGGCCGGCTGCGGGCTCGACGTCGGAGTGGTCGTCTTCGGTTCGGGTGCGAGGGTGGTGGTCACGGGACCCTCCGGGTGGTGGGTGGGCTGCGGCTGTGGCTCGATTGCTCGGCCGGTCCGCGGCGGGGTCCCGGACATGGGACGAGCCGCGGGCCCGGTATCGGGGGGCCTCGCGGCTCGGGTTCGTCGTGGACGTGACACGCCCAGGAAAACGAACGAGCCGGGGGCCCGGTGGCCCACGGCTCGGTGGTCGCTGCTGGGGCTTCCGCCCCGCGTCCTACCTCGTGGTGGGCGCACCTCTCCCGCTGACAGCGCTCATGAGCGCCGCCTTGCGCGGGTAGAAGATTGCGTTCTTCACCATCTGGCGTACCGCCTCCGGTTGCAGGACGTGCCGAGCGACCTGCTCGACCGGCGGGGATCGTACGCCGTCGCGCTTCGCCTCGTCAACCCCGAAACGCCGGGACAAACGACGTAGCCGAAGGGTCTCCGGCCGGGAACCGCGCGGACCTGGCGCGCGTCCTCGGGGCATGCCGCTCCGCCGACTGCCGCTCGTGTTCCTGGTCGTGCTGGCTGCCGGGTGCGGAAGCGCGGCCCCGCCTGCATCGTCGTCGGCGGCCCCGTCGATCCCGCCGGGCTCGTCGGCCGACGCCTCCGGACCGTGGCTGCGAGCCTCGACGACCCAGGCCATCCCGCCGCTCGCCAGGTTCGCCGTCCCGGACACCGCGGTCGTGACGGCGGACGGCCGCTATGTCACGGTCGGGCCCGTCGACGCGATCTACCCGGGCCCGCTGCTGCCGAACCTGCGCGAGCGCACGATCAGCGATGCCGGCCGGCAACGGATCCTCGACGAGGCCGCACGGCTCGGGCTGCTCGGTGGGCAGACGGACTTCACGGGTCGCGCCATCCCCGGCGGGCAGGTCGGCCGCCTTGACCTCACCGTGGACGGCATCCCAGTCACGCTCACCGGTGATCCGCAGGCGCAGATCCAGTGCATCACGACACCCTGCGACCCGCCGCCCGGGACGCCCGCCGCGTTCGCCGAGCTGTGGACGAGGATCGGGGAGCCGGACACGTGGCTCGGGGCGGATCTCGGCCCGGATGCACCGTTCGTTCCCCAGGCCTACGCGCTGCTGGTCGGTCCCGCTCCGGTCGCAGAGGCGGGGCTTGCGCGTGCGCCGGTCGTGCTCCCTGTCGATCTCGACCTGGGCGCGTTTGGCGTCCCCGTGGCCGGTGGCACCCAGCGCTGCGGCATCGTCGATGGCGGGGATGCGACGGCCGTCCGCCCCGCGTTCGAGGCGGCCGACCAGCTCACCCAGTGGATCCAGGGACCGACGATGAGCGCGACGTTCGGGCTTGCCGTCCGCTCGATCGTCGCGGACGAGGATCCCTGCGCGGAGACGTTCGGCGGGAGCTGACCGGCCTCAGGGCTCCCGGCGCATGACCACGCGGGGCGTCCCGTTGCGGATCCCCGAGGTCGTCTCGGCGGCGACCTCGAACCCGCCCCGCTCGAACATGCCCTCGCTGCCCGTGTGCAGGCCGGCCGCGGACACCTTGCCGCCACCCGTGCGGACCGGGTAGCCCTCCACGATCGCCGCCCCGTGCTCGCGGGCGTAGGCGACGGCCGCCTCGAGCAGCGCGCCCGCGACGCCACGCCGTCGGGCATCCTTCGCCACGACGAAGCAGTTCACGCACCAGATCGCGTCGCCGGGGAGCTGCGGGATCGCCCTCGACGCCCCCAGTCGCGGGAAGTCCTCGCGCGGCCCGAGCCCCACCCAGCCGATCGCGCGCCCGTCCCGGATCGCCACGAGCCCCGGCGCCGGCTCCAATCCCGCGAGCGACTCGAGATCGGCGCGGTTCTCCTCCGCCGTCGTGTTCGTCCAGTTCGCGTTCCGCTTCCGCCACCACTGGCACCAGCACCAGCGGGGATCACCGCCCGCCGCGAACAGTTCGGCGATGAGCGGCCACAGGACGGGGGAGGCCGGGACGATCTTCACGGCTCGATCTCGAAGGACGCGACGAAGGCCGTCGAAGGCGCAGCTGGCGCCAGCGCGATGTCCATCGGCAGATGGTGGAGCACGACGCATGTCAGGGCGTGGCATGAACCGCCCCGGTCGCCCGCCATCGACGCCACGGTCGAGGAGAACGGCGGGGAACCCGCGCGCGGCTGTTGGGGCTTCCATGATCGCGAACGCGCGCTTAGGATGGGCCACCCGGGGGAACGTGTATCGCGGAGGGTGTCATGCACCTGCAGATCGCGGGATCTCCTGACGACACGGCAACCAACATTCGCGCGGTCGTCAGCGCACTGGCCGGCGCGCGGGTCAACATCGAGGGGATCGGACCCGAGTTCAACCCGCCCCACGTACGGGTCGCGGTGAGGCACGCCGAGCCCTATGACCCCGATGATGCGACCGACCCGTTCAACATCGCGCTCGACGCGATGGTGAAGGCGGGTCTCGCCCCGGCGATCAAGCCGGCGGTTGCGGTCACGCTGCCCAACAAGCCCGGCGCCCTGGAGGCTGTGCTCAACCGGCTCATGCGGGAGGGGTACGCGGCAGAGAGCATCCTGGTGCTGGCGGGGGGCACGGCCGGCGCTACCCAGGTCCAGTTCGGCGTGGCATCCACGATGATCGCGGGATGGGACCAGGAGTCGGACCGGGTAGGGGAAGCCATCGTGCGCGACCTCGACAGGCTGTAGGACCCGGGGCCCAGCGGGCCGTCGTCGCCGCGGTCGCCACGGATGGGCATGCGGCGACAGTCGCACGAGCGCTCGCTCGGCGCGGTGGCCTCATGGCGCCGCGCCACGGGTCGACGGTGACCGTGGGCTGACCGCACGTCAGCGGGCCGCGATACCAGCGATCTCGACCTTGTAGGCGGGCGTCGCGAGCCGCGCCTCGACCGTCGCGCGTGCCGGCTTGTTGGCCGGGTCGACCCACTCGTCCCACGCCCGGTTCATCTCCGCGAACGTCCCGATGTCCGGCAGCCAGATGTTGACCGAAAGCAGCTTCGACCTGTCCGAGCCCGCGGCAGCGAGGTGGGCGTCGATCTGGGCCAGGATGTCCCGCGTC
>DASXVG010000083.1:0-74056 GCA_036504355.1 Candidatus Limnocylindrales bacterium | reverse complement strand
AGCCGCGACCGTGACCCAGTCGCCAACGACTGCTGTGTCGGGGCCGCCCGAGAGCAGCGCCACGACCGAGGCGATCAGGGCCAGCACTCCGCCGACGACGCCGGAGGCCATCACGCGTGTACGCATCTTTGCCGTCCCTCCTCGTCGGCCCGACCCAAGATGGGCCTCGGCGGGACCAGCCTACATGCCTGCGTCTGTTCCCGGAGGTCCCGGACGCGCGCGCGTAGGCGCCTGGAAATGCCGAAGTGCCTCAGAACGCCCGGCGGGTCGCCACGTCCTGCACGTCACGCGCTCCGGAGCCACTCGCAGGGCTCGGGCGGCTCGGCGAGCCGCATCGTGATCGGAAGGTCGTTGGTGGCGGGGCAATCCCACTTGCACCTCCGACCTCAACGTCCAGGCGGCTGCGTTGGGCCGACTCGCAGGTCGCCGAGTTCATCTGCCAAGCGGTCCTCCGCCGCAAGGAGATCGAGCCCATCAGCTCCAAGGAGCCGATCGACGAGGTGCCGCTCGGGCAGCCTCACCGGGCAGCAACGCCGGTAGCAATCGGGGCGAACGTCGGCGGACGCCGGAGCGGACCAGACGGCGGTTTCGTGCGTGGATTCCGACCCGGCGAACGCCGGCGAACGCCGGGGCGGGCACTGTAAAACCCTCGCCTTCGGCTGTGGCAGTTCGATTCTGCCCCGGCCCACCAGACATCTCGAACGCCAACGCCCGCCTCGCACGAGGCGGGCGTTGTCATGCCCGGCAACCCGTCAGGACCCGGTGCGCACCACCTGCCACACGGTCCTGACGCTCGGCCGCTGCCCGTAGAGGAGCACGCCCGCGGCGTAGATCCGCGCGGCGACCCACAGGGCCCCGACGATCGACACGACAAGGATCGCGAGCGAGAGCCCGACCTCCCACGGGGCGATCGTGCCCTCCAGGGTGCGTGACAGCACCATGAACGGGCTCGTGAACGGGAACAGCGAGAGGATCGTCAGCGGTGCACCGCCGACGTCGATCAGGCCGATCGAGGTGTACACGGCAACGATGTAGCCCACGCTGGCGAGCAGCGTCAGCGGCTGGACGACGCTGTTCACGTCCTCCTGGCGGCTCACCAGGGATCCGGCGGCCGCATACAGCACTGCATACAGCAGGAACCCGAGCACGCCGTAGATCACGAACATGAGCAGCACGCCGATCGTCAGCCCCTCTGGCAACGCCAGCGTGCTCGCACTCTGGCCGAGCACGAGCGAGCTCACGGGGTCCTGCACGGCAAGGGCGATGCCGCCGACCAGGAGGATCGCGGCGTACTGGACGGCCGCAGCCCCGCCGACGCCGAGCACCTTCCCGGACAGCAGCTGGAACGGCGTCGCGGCGTTGAGGATGACCTCCATGACGCGCGACGACTTCTCCTCCACGACGCTCATGGCGACCCAGTTCCCATAGAGCAGGATCATCATGAAGATCAGGATCGTGAGCCCGAAGCCCAGCATGACCTGAGCTCCCTCCTCCACGACCGATGCCGGGGCACTTGCCCGCTCCGGGTCGGTGCCCTCGACGGAGAAGTCGGTGCCCGCGAACAGGGATGCCTGCGCCGCGGGTCCGACGCCGAGCCGCACGAGGCGATCCTGCGCGGTGAGGGTCGCAGCCGCCTGGGCGATCAGCTGCGGGATGCGATTCGCCGGCCGCTCGTCCGTGTACAACCGGAACTCGAGCTCGCCCGAGGCGGCGCGCCGGATGGTCAGGACACCGACGTAGGTGCCGTCGCGTTCCCCACCCAGCCCGGCGTCCAGCGTCGGAACCGCCGTCACGAGGATCGCCGTGTCCGGGTCGCCGCCAGGCGGCGCGAGGATCGCGTCCAGGGTCGCCACCGGGTCGGCCGCCAGCCCGCTTGCGTCGACGACGGCGATCCGCTCGGTGGTGGATCCCTCGATCGCCCGCACGATGAGGGGGGCGAACGCGATCGCGAGCACGCCGGCCAGCAGCACGAGCGTCCCGAACCGGAACGCCCGGGTGCGCAGGCGCACGGTCAGCTCACGTCGGGCGATCGCGCGGATGTTGGGCAGGCTGTTCATCGCACGCCTCCGGCCGCCGCCAGGGTCCGCTCCTCGTCGACCTGGACGGCACCCACCTGCTCGACGAAGACCTCCTCGAGCGATGGGTCGGCGACCTCGAAGCGCAGGACCTCGTGCCCGGTCGCGATGGCGGCGCGCAGCACCGCCTGTGGGTCGCTCCCGGCGTCAACGCGAAGCTCCGTGTAGTCCTCACCGGGACGGGTCACCGTCACGTGTGGCAGCGACGACAGCCACGTGCCGTCGCCGTCCTCCGCGGTGGCGACGCGCACCACCTGGTGACCCGTCGAGCGCCGGACCTCGCGCGTCGATCCGCCCGTGACGACTCGACCGTGGTCGATGATCGCCACCGTCTCGCACAGGGCCTCTGCGGTGTCGAGCTGGTGCGTCGAGAACACGAGCGTCTTGCCCCGGTCGCGCATCTCGAGGAACGCCGCCCGCAGCAGCGCGGCATTGACCGGGTCCAGGCCGGTGAACGGCTCGTCCATGATCAGGACATCGGGGTCGTGGAGCACGGTCGCGATGAACTGGACCTTCTGCTGGTTCCCCTTGGACAGGCTGTCCGCGGTGCGATCCGCGTATTCGCCGATGCGGAAGCGGCGCAGCCACTCCTCCGCGTCGCGGCGGGCCCGGGCGCGGCCGATCCCGTACAGCGAGGCGTAGAAGAGGAGCTGCTCGAGGACGGGCATCCTCGGGTACAGGCCGCGCTCCTCGGGCATGTAGCCCCAGGTCCCGCACGGCCAGGCGCTCGCGGGCGTTCCCCGCCAGGTCACCTCGCCTTCGTCGGCGCGCAGGAGCCCCAGGATGATGCGCATCGTCGTCGTCTTGCCGGCGCCGTTCGAACCGAGGAAGCCGAACACCTCGCCCGGCTTGACGGCAAACTCGACCCCGTCAAGCGCCTGCACATCGCCGAACCGCTTGCGGAGCCCATGGACCTCGAGCGTCATGGATTCCTCCTGCCGCCACGCTAGGGGCTGCCAGGTGGCGGCGAGAAGGGCCGGACGTCCTCGCGCCCTGCGTCGTCGGTCGCCTGTCGAGGGACGTCGCCGGGCCAGTCGGACGTCGTGGCGGCAATCGCGCACGCGGCGCCGTTCCCGCGACGAACGTGGTCGGTCAGCGGTCGAGCGTCAGTCGCCCCAGGGGAAGGAGTCCGTGTCGGTCCATGGCCCGAGGACGAACGGCTCGCCCGGCCAGCCGGCCGTGCCGCCCGTGACGAGCAGCCGTCCGGCGGCAGGGTCCGGCATCTGGAGACGGATCCGCAGGCGGCCGGTGCCGTCGTCCGAGAACTGGAACGCGGAGCTGTCGATGCACACGTCGAGGGTGTGATGGCAGCCGCCCGCGGCCATCGTCGCGTCGAGGTAGCCGGACAGGTCGATCGAGCCCACGAGCTCACCCTGCTGGATCTCGGTCGCCGTGATGACCGGCCCGACGTCCCCCGCCTCGACAACGACCTCCATCCGGTCCTGGGCGAGGTCGCTCGTCCCGGTCACGACGACGCGCCACGCCCTTGCGCGTTCGTCCTGGAGCGTGACGTCGAGCAGGTCCGGCTTCGGGAACTCGACCGTCAGCTCCGCCCCAGGACCCTGTCCATCGACGTCGCCCGCGTTGCGCGACGGCGTGGGGGTCGGCTCGGGCGGCGCGGTGGGCACCGGCGTCGGCGCGGGCACGACGGTGGGGGCGGTCACGGGCGACGAGGCCGGCGCGATGGGCGCGGCGGCGCAGGCGCCGACGACCAGCAGCGTGATCGCGGCGGCGAGAACGGGTGCGAACCGAGACGGCATTGGACCCCTGGAACCGGCGGCGCGTGGCGGGGAGTGGAGACGTGCGTCCCTGTGACGGACGGGCGTGCCCGTATGGTTCCCCCGAATCGTGGAGAACGCGACCGTCAAACGTCCACCTCCGCCCGGGACGGTCGGCACACGCCGCGGCTCAGTCGAGCGCCGCATGCAGCTCCGGCGCGTGGCCCCGCAGCCACCGGCGCCACGCCGCGTGGTCCGGGACGTGCGTCTCGAGCAGCCCCCAGAACGCGGGCGAATGCCCGAACACGCGGAGATGACACAGCTCGTGGGCGGCGACCGCATCGAGCGCGGCAGGCGGCGCCAGGATCAGCCTCCAGCTGAACGAGAGCGCGCCGCGGCGCGAGCAGCTCCCCCAGCGCGAGGTCGTGTCGCGGATCGTGATGCTCCGCGGGATGACGCCCAGCGCCGGTGCGTGTCGCGCGATCGACTCGTCGAGGGCGGCGCGGGCGCGGGCGCGGAACCACGCCTCGAGGACCTCGGCCGTCTCCCGCCGGTCCCGGGCGCCGCGCTCGACCAGCAGCTCGTCGCCCTCCTCGGCTCCCACCCGGGACACGCGCGTCGCCCGCACGCCCTGCGGAGCCGGCACGACCCGCACGCGGTGCGGCTCGCCGAGGTACGGCACGAGCCGCTCGTCATCGACGTGGGGGCGGTCATCCAGCCGCGCCCGGGTCGCCTGCTGGCGATCGAGGTGGCCGCGGATCCAGTCCTCGCGCTCGGCGAGGAAGCGGTCGACGAGCGCATCGGGCCGCCCCCACCCGCGTCTCGCGGCGATGGGCAGCGACACGACGACCCCGCGCTCCGGGTGCACGGTCACCCGCAGCCGGCGGGCCCTCGGGGAGCGGCGAAGGACATACGGCAGGTTGCCGCCCGGGAGCCGTGCCACTGCGACGGTCTCCTCGACCAAGAGCCGCGATCCCTGGGCCGTCGCCATGCGCTTCAGGCGCGCCGCAGGAGCCGGCCCGGCCGGTCGCCGGTCTCGACACCGTCGCGGATGGCGAGCCGCCCGTTGACGACGACGTGCGCGATGCCCGTGGCGAAGCGGGCGGGCGACTGGTACGCCGCCGTGTCGATCACCGTCTGCGGGTCGAACACGACGAGGTCTGCGGCCCAGCCCACGCGGACCTGGCCCCTGTCCGCGAGCCCGAGCCGCGCCGCTGGGACGGCGCTCAGCTTCGCGACGGCCGTTTCGAGCCCGAGGACGCCCCGCTCGCGCACGTACCGCCCGAGGACGCGGGCGGTGGTCCCGTAGGCGCGCGGGTGGGGCACGCCCTCGTCGAGGAGCGGGTGGCCCGGACGACGGCCGCCTGCGTCCGTGCACACGGCGATCCACGGGATCGCCATGATCGCCTCGACGTCGGCCTCGTCCATGCAGTGGAGCACGATGTCGACGGCGAGCCGGTCGTCGGCCAGCACGTCGAGCGCGAGGTCGATGGGGTCCGCACGCAGCTCGTCGGCCAGCGCCCCGAGGCTCCGGCCGCTCCACGCCGATCGCGACGTGCTCCGGGCGATGACGACCCCATCCCAGCCCGGGTCCCGGGCGACGTTCTCCCAGCCGCTGATCCCGCTCGCCTGGAGCTGGCGGACGCGGACCCGTGTCGCCGTGTCGCGCAGGGCGATGGCCGCGTCCTCGGGATCGAGGGCGAGAAGCTCGGGCGGGAGCATCGTCGCGAGGGTCGTGGAGGCGGCCGTGTACGGGTACTGGTCCGCGGCGGCATCGAGACCCTCGGCGCGCGCCCGCTCGATCCGTTCGACGAGGGCCGGGCCCTGGCCCCACACGGAGCGGGCGCCTGCCTTGAGGTGCGAGACCTGGAGCCTCCCCGGGCGCCCGGCCAGCTGCCCGCCCCGCCGCGCCGTCGCGATGGCCTCTTCGATGGCCCCGTGCACCCCGTCCGACTCGTTGCGCATGTGGGTCGCGTACAGCCCGTCGCGCCGGTAGGCGGCCGCAACGAGCGTCGCCACCTCGTCGGGGGAGCCGTGGATCCCGGGCGCATAGATCAGCCCGCTCGAGAGGCCGATCGCGCCCGCGTCCATCGCCTCGTCCACGTACCCGACCATGGCGGCAAGCTCCGCGTCGTCGGGCGCCCTGCCGGCGGGGCCGAGGACCGCCCCGCGGACCGTCCCGTGGCCCACGAGGAACGCCACGTTCGGCCCGAGGGCGACCGCGTCCACGGCATCGAGATACTCCCCGAACGTGCGCCAGTCCGGGTGCAGCCCGAGCGGCTCGAGGTCCGGCTGGATGCCGGGCCCGGATCGGTCGTTGAACGGTGCGAGCGTGAACCCGCAGTTGCCCGAGAGCTGGGTCGTGTAGCCCTGGTGGAGGTGGCTCGCGAGCGCCCCGTCCACGAGCACGTTGCCGTCGGAGTGCCCGTGCGGGTCCACGAATCCGGGCGCGACCACGAGGCCGCGCACGTCGAGCACGACTGCCGCCTCGGCACCGTCGACCGCGGACAGGTCCCCCACCGCCGTGATCCGATCGCCCGTCACGCCGACGTCCAGGGGTCGGAGGGGCGCGCCGGACCCCTCCGCGAGGCTGCCGTTGCGCAGGACGAGGTCGAAGGCCATCGCGGCGATCGTAGCGGCCGACCATGCCGCCGTGCGGCTACTGCTGGGCGATGACCCCGATGGACGCACGGAACCCGGCGCGCCGCTGGAGGGCCGGCATCAGCGTGCCCTGCCCGATCGGCGCGTCACCCGGGAACCACTTGTTCCATTCGTTGCTGAAGGCGTCAAAGTCCGCCTGGTCCCGGAGGCACCAGTTCGCCCACACCACCTTGTCGAGCGAGCTGCCGTGCTGCTCCAGGAGCGCCTTGAGGTTGCGCAGGCACTGCGTCACCTGGATGTTGAGGGCCGGGCTGACGACGGCACCGGTCTCGAGGTCCACGGGTCCCACCGTCGTGATGTAGACCATCCCGCCCGCGGCGACCACGCGGCCCGTCCCCCGCGGCAGCTCGCCGGCGGTGTTCGCGCCGTCGCCGCCCCAGCGGGACTTCATCGGCTTGATCGTGCGCTGGGTCGCCGGGGCAACCTGGGGGATGCCGAAGTCACCGGGCGGGAGCTCGACGCCGTTGACCTTGAACTGGTCCATGAAGGTCGGGCGGATGCCGGTCGGCCGCAGGTCGCCCTGGATCTTCCCCTCGCTGAAGCCCGTCTGCTCGAACGTGAACACGTCCTGGGTCAGGATGTCGTCATCCTCGATCCCGTAGACCTCCGTGATGTTCGTGATCCGCCGGGAGCCGTCCTTGAGACGCGCCGTGTGGACGATGATGTCCACGGCCGAAGCGATCTGCTCCCGGATCGCGCGGAGCGGCATCTGGTAGCCCGTCATGAGCACCATGGTCTCGAGGCGGCGGAGCATGTCGTTGGGGCTGTTCGCATGGCCCGTCGAGAGGGATCCGTCGTGGCCCGTGGTCATGGCCTGGAGCATGTCCAGCGCCTCGCCCGACCGGCACTCGCCGACGATGATCCGGTCGGGCCGCATGTGCATCGCGTTGCGCAGCAGGTCCCGGATCGTGATCTCGCCCTCGCCCTCGAGGTTCGCCGGTCGCGCCTCCAGGGTCAGCACGTGGTCCTGGCGAAGCTGGAGCTCGGCCGCGTCCTCGATCGTGACGATCCGCTCGCCGTTGGGGATGAACGACGACAGCACGTTGAGGGTCGTCGTCTTGCCGGATCCCGTGCCGCCCGAGACGAACACGTTGAGGCGGGCCTCGATGCACGCCCGCAGGAAGTCGAACATCTCCGGCGAGGCCGTGCCGAACCGGACCAGGTCCTCGACGGTGAACGGGCGCGCCGCGAACTTGCGGATCGTGATGACGGGCCCGATGAGCGACAGCGGCTCGATGATGGCGTTGACGCGCGAGCCGTCGGGGAGGCGGGCGTCGACCCGGGGGCTCGTCTCGTCGATGCGCCGGCCCAGCGGCGTGATGATCCGGTCGATGATCCGCAGCACGTGCTCGTCGTTGAGGAACACGCTGTCGACGCGCTGGATCTTGCCGCCCCGCTCGATGTAGATGTGCTGGGGCCCGTTGACCATGACCTCGGTCACGGTCTCGTCGTTGAGGAACGGCTCGATGGGGCCGAAGCCACGGACCTCGTCGAGGAGCTGCTGGACCAGGAGCTGGCGCTCGTCGCGGGTGACGGCCGCTCCCTGCTGCGAGATGACCCGGTCAGCGAGGCTCTCGATGCGGGGCTTGATCTCGTCCGGTGGCGCGTCGAGGATCGCATCGAACGCTCGCACGATCTCGGCCAGCATGGCGATCCGCAGGTCGCGCAGGAGCTCCTCGCGCTGGGTGAGGCCCCTCGCGCTCGGCGGCGGGGGCGCGGGCACCATGGCGCCAGGCGGCACCGGCTCGCCCGACAGGGCCTGCTGGGCCCGCTCGACCCGCTGCGTCAGCGACATGCCTCAACCTCCCCGGATCCCCGAGTGCCCCGACCGGGCGCGCCGCGGGACCGTCGCCTGATGACGCACCGTCGGCAGCCCGAGCATAGTACGGGGGTCCTGCAAGGTGGGTGCGCGGGGGCACCGGAGGTCCTGTCGGAGATGGGGGGTCCGGGGACGGCCGGTGTCGTGGGAGCCTGAACGGATAGGGGCGCCCGCGCACCGCGGCGGCATTCGGGATCGCCCTGGCAGCACGCCGATCCCCGCGTGGACGAGCTCCCGGTTCGCTGGGGAAACCTGGTTCCGGGGCCACAGCCATCGCGGTTTCGTGCGCTATACTCCCGGTCCGGCGTGGGGCTATAGCTCAGCTGGGAGAGCGTCTGAATGGCATTCAGAAGGTCAAGGGTTCGAATCCCTTTAGCTCCACCAACACCCCGCTAACGCCGACAACCTGACCCCTCGCCGGGACCGGCGAGGGGTTTTGTTTCATTCGCAGGGAATGGGGCCAGCAGTGACGACGAGCGACAGCACGACCAGCGACGGCGCCCGGGAGCCCCGCTCCCGGGCGGAGCGCTACGACCCGTCGGCCATCGAGCCGAAGTGGCAGGCGCGCTGGGACGAGCTCCGGCTCTACGAGGCCGACCTGGACGACGAGTCGAGGCCCCGGTTCTACCTGCTCACGATGTACGACTACCCCTCCGGGTCGCTCCACATCGGGCACTGGTACGTCAAGACGCCCACCGACGCCATCGGGCGCTATCACCGGATGCGCGGCGACAACGTCTTCCAGCCGATCGGGTTCGACGCGTTCGGCCTGCCGGCCGAGAACGCGGCGATCAAGAACCGGATCAACCCGCGCGACTGGACGATGGCCAACATCGCGACGATGCGCAGCCAGCTGCGGACGATGGGCGCCGGCTGGGACTGGACTGCCGAGGTCGTGACCTGCGACCCGTCCTACTACCGCTGGAACCAGTGGCTGTTCCTGCGCTTCCTCGAGCATGGCCTCGCCTACCGCGCGGTCTCGCCGGTCGACTGGTGTCCCAACGACGGGACGCTGGCGCGCGAACAGGTCGAGGGCGCGGACCGCCACTGCTGGCGCTGTGGCGCAAAGGTCGAGAAGCGCGAGCTCGCCCAGTGGTACCTGCGAACCACCCGCTACGCGGACGAGCTGCTGGACTTCTCGGGCATCGACTGGCCGGAGCCCATCCGGATCCAGCAGACGAACTGGATCGGCCGATCCACGGGCGCCGAGATCGTGTTCTCGACGGCACCCGCGGCGCACCACCCCGGCGGCAGCGAGCTGCGGGTGTTCACGACCCGCCCGGACACACTGTACGGGGCGACGTTCATGGTCCTCGCGCCGGAGCACCCGCTCGTCGCCGAGCTGACCGCCCCGGATCGCACGGCCGATGTCGAGGCGTACGTCAAGGCGGCCGCGGACAAGACCGAGATCGACCGCCTGTCCGCGGACCGCGAGAAGACCGGCGTGCCGATCGGCGCGGACGCGATCAACCCCGTCAACGGCGCGCGCATCCCGATCTTCATCGCCGATTACGTGCTGGGGACGTACGGCACGGGGGCGATCATGGCCGTCCCCGCCCACGACGAGCGCGACTTCGCGTTCGCGACGACGTTCGGCCTCCCGATCGTGCGCGTCATCGCGCCCCGCGACAGCGACCCGGACGAGCCCCTGACCGAGGCGTTCGTGGACAAGGCCGCGGACGAGGCGCCGCGGGGCACCGGCCGCCACGATGGCCCGCTGGGCGACATCGAGCTGATCAACATGGGAAGCGACAGCGCGGGCAGGCTCGTGCTCGTCAATTCCGGGCCGTGGGACGGCAAGCCCGCGGTCGACGCGTGGCACGGCATCGTCGCGGACCTCGCGGAGCGTGGGCTGGGCCGCCAGGCCGTGACCTATCGGCTGCGCGACTGGCTGGTGAGCCGCCAGCGCTACTGGGGGACGCCGATCCCGGTCGTCCATTGCCCGATCGACGGTGCCGTGCCGGTCCCGGAGGAGGACCTGCCGGTCCTGCTGCCGGACACCGTGGACTACCGCGGCAGCGGCGAGAACCCGCTCAACCGGGACGACGCGTTCCTCAACGTCGCCTGCCCACGCTGCGGCGGCCCGGCACGCCGCGAGACGGACACGCTGGACACGTTCATCGACAGCTCCTGGTACTGGTTCCGCTACCTGTCTCCTGGGAAGGACGATGGACCGGTCGACAGCGAGATGGTCCACAGGTGGACGCCGGTCAACCAGTACACGGGCGGTGCCGAGCACGCGGTGATGCACCTGCTGTACAGCCGCTTCTTCACCAAGGCGATGCGCGACCTGGGCCTGGTGGACGAGAGCGAGCCGTTCCGACGGCTGTTCAACCAGGGCCAGATCCTGGGCGCCGACGGCGAGCGGATGTCCAAGTCCCGCGGCAACGTGCAGGACCCGGACGAGCTCGTGGCGCGCTACGGTGCGGACACGGTGCGGCTGTACCTGATGTTCATGGGGCCGTGGGACCAGGGCGGGCCGTGGAGCCCGACGGGCATCGGCGGCGTGGCCCGCTTTCTCTCGCGCGTGTGGACGATCGCGCTGGATCCCGCCGGCCGCGAGCCCGGCGACCCGGCCTCGGGCGAGCTGCCCGAGGGCGAGGACGAGGCCGCGGCCCGCGATCACGTCCGCGCGGCCACCCACCGCGCGCTGCGCGACGTCACGGAGGACATCGAGGGCTTCCGCTGGAACACGATGGTCGCGAAGCTCATGGAGCTGTCGAACACGCTGTTCCGGTACCGCGGCACGGCGATCACCGAGCTGCCCGAGTGGGACGAGGCCGTCCGGCTGCTGCTCCTGATGCTGGCGCCGTCCGCGCCACACATCACCGAGGAGCTGTGGTCGCGACGGCTCGCGGCCCGCGGGGAGCCGTGGGAATCGATCCACGTCCAGCGCTGGCCGGAGGTCGACGAGCGCGCCATCGTGGAGCAGACGCGCGAGGTGCCGATCCAGGTCAATGGCAAGCTGCGCGACCGGATCACGGTCCCGGTGGGCATCAGCGAGATCGAGCTGGAGCAGATCGTCATGAGCCGGGACAAGGTTGTGGCGGCGATCGGCGACGCGCACGTCGCGCGGGTCATCCACGCGGGCGGCGGCAGGCTCGTCAACATCGTCCTGCGCGGGTAGCGCAGACGATGGACGACGAGCACGTGGCACCCGAGACGAAGGGTGTCTCGGTGGAGGTCCTTGCGACGGTTGACCTCGCCCGCGAGATCGAGGGGATGGCAGGGCGCCAGCTTCGGATGCGGATGGTGACCATCGAGCCCGGAGGCGTGTTCGGCCCGATCCACGACCACGCCGGCAGGCCGGGCACCGTGTACGTCCTGCAGGGAACCATCACCGACCACCGGGACGGGGTCGCCACGGACTATGGGCCGGGCGTGGGCTGGCGCGAGGATCGGGACACGACACACTGGCTCGAGAACCGGGGAACCATCGCGGCGGTGGAGATCTCGATCGACATCGTCAGCCAGGGGTGAGCTTCGACCGCGCGTAGCCGACCTGCCACCCCGTGGCGTTCGGCCGCCGGGCCCCGCCGGGCCGGGTTGCGACGTCCGCACGGTATCGTTGGAACCGCCCACCGCTCCCGGCACGTGCGACACGCGTGCCCATCGTCACGGTCACGTCCTCGTGGCCGGCCACGGAGGTTCTCGTCATCAACGTCAAGATCGGCGCGCTATGCTGGAACCAGTACGCCGAGTGGCCGCAACTGCTGCACGCAGGCGTCCGCGCGGACGAGCTCGGGTATGACAGCCTCTGGACGTGGGATCACCTGTATCCCATCGTCGGCGACTCGCACGGGCCGAACTACGAGGGCTGGCTCACGATCACGGCGTGGGCGCAGGCGACGAAGCGGGCGACCGTCGGCCTGATGGTCGGCGCGAACACGTTCCGGCCACCCACGCTCACCGCGAAGATGGCGACCACGCTCGACCACATCTCCGGTGGGCGGGCGATTCTCGGCATCGGCGGCGCGTGGTTCGAGGAGGAGCACGAGGACTTCGGCCTCGACTTCGGGTCCGGCTTTCCCGAGCGACTGCGCTGGCTGGGCGAGGCGCTGCCGGTCATGCGCGGCATGCTCGACGGGACCGAGCCCACGGCGAAGGGCCCGCACTACCACGGCCGGGACACCCGGAACCTGCCGGCGCCGCTCCAGGCGCACCTGCCGATCTGCATCGGCGGGGGCGGCGAGCAGGTGACGCTCAAGCTCGTCGCGAAGTACGGCGACATGAACAACATCGGCGGGACCGTCGAGCAGGTCAAGCGCAAGGACGACATCCTCGTCGGCCACTGCGAGACCGTCGGGCGCGACCCGGCCGAGATCGAGCGGACGATGGGCATCGGGACGGTGTTCATCCGGGACGACCGCGCCGAGGCCGAGCGGCTGTTCCGCGAGGCGTTCGACCGGAACCGCGTCGCCAATCGCTGGACGAACCAGCCGGTGGGCACGCCGGGGGACGTCGCGGAGAAGCTCGCGCCATACCTGGATCTCGGATACCGGCACCTCATCGCCGGGATGCCCGCGGACTACGACGAGGAGTCGATGGCCCGCTTCGCGACCGAGGTCAAGCCGCTGCTCGAGCGCGGCTAGGCTCCGGCCTCGTCCGCCCCGCCGGCCTCGGGCTGCCCGGTCGCGTCCGCGTCCCGGCGCCTCGAGCGGAAGCGCCGCACCTTCGCGCGGTTGCCACACGAGCTCATGTCGCACCATCGGCGCCGGCCACCGCGCGACGTGTCCTCGAACACCCAGCGGCAGCCGTCGTTGGCGCAGATCCGGAAGCGGGCGGTGTCGCCCGCGGCGATGGCCGCGACGAGCGGCTCGGCCACCCGGGCGAGCGCCTCGGCCACGACATCGTCCTCGTGACGGTGGTCGACGGCGACCCCGGCGAGCGTCGCACGCAACGTGGGGTGGGGCGCATGCGCGAGGACGCCGTTGAGGGTGTCGACCGCCCCGCCCCGGACGGTCCGTCCCTCGACCGCGGCGTCCCAGACCTCGCGGAGCGCGCCGCGCGCGACGCGCACGCGGTCCAGCCACGCCGCGGGGCGGGCGGCCGCCTGCGCCCGCAGGGCGTCCTCGTGCGCCAGGTGGCGGCTCGCGAGGAACGTGATGGCGTCGTCGGCCGCGGGGATGTGGTCCTGCGGGACACCGTCGGTGTACTCGATGCTGTTGATGAGGTCGAGACACGCGTCGAGGTCGGCCACGTGGGCGTGGTCGACGGTCGCGGCCCGGTCGAGGAGGCTGATGTCGGGGGATGTCATCGCTATCGGTAACCAATATATACGCCTTGACGGGTTACTGGCAACCGGGTAGGATGTAACTGTTCACATCGTCCAATCCGGTTACCGCAACCGGAACCCCGGAGCAACCCGACATGGACGCACTCGTCCCCTTCGTCCTCTCCGCGCTGGCCGTGTTCGGCATCGTGGCGGCGCTTGCCGGCGTGGAGAGCCGCGACGGCTTCGACCGCGACCGGTTTGACGCCGGCGCGCCTCGCGACCCGTTCCATCCCCTCGAATCCCGTTCTCGCTGAGGAGGCGACCCATGTGGCAGATCCAGGCGCAGCTCGCGCTCGACATCGCGCGTGAGCGCGCGGAGGAGGCCCGGCAGCAGGCGCTCGCCAACCAGGCCCGGGCGCATGCGGCCGCCGAGGCCCGACGCCACCACCTGCCGGTCGCACCCGGCCGGCCGCGAGTCGTCGTCGCCACCGTCCTGCGCGCCGTGTCGGGCGCGTTCGGCAGCGTCTCCGATGCGGCGTGCAACGCGGCCACGCGGCTGGACCGGCGGACCGCGTAAGGTCCGCCTGGAGGTGCACGATGCGTGACGAGGCGGCAGTGTCATGGGGCGAGGGCCGGATCGACCTGTTCTGGCGCGATGACGCCGACGCGCTGTGGCACCGGTCGTTCGACGGGATCGGGTGGAGCGCGGCCGAGAACCTCGGAGGCACGCTCGCATCGGGACCCGCGGTGACGGCGTGGGCGCCCGACCAGATGGAGGTATTCGCGGTCTTCCCCGACGGGACGCTGTGGGACCGGTACTGGGACGGTGCGTCGTGGCATCCGTGGGAGTCGCTGGGCGGCGAGCTGGCCCTTGGCCCCACGCCCGCGGCGTCGTCATGGGGCGCGGACCGCCTGGACGTCTTCGCGGCCGGCGCCGACCGTGCGACGTGGCATCGCTGGTGGGACGGTGCCCGCTGGGTCGAGTGGGAGCAGCTCCCGGTCTGACGGGCGCCCGGATCAGCCCTCGACGCCTCTCGGCGGCGGGGGCGGCAGCAGCCGCACGTCGACCCGGCTGATGGACATTCGTGGCTGCGGTGATCCCCGCTTCGGCAGGCGGCGGATCGTTGCGCCGGCGACCCTGCCACCGACCTTCATCGCGGTGGCGCCCGCGCCCTTCGCCGTGCGACCGGTGGCTCTCGCCACTGGCGCGGCCTTCGCCACGACCGCGTTCGCCGCCGGTCCCGCCCGATCGGACACCGCGCGGATCGCGGGTGATGCCGCGTTCGTCACGGGTGCCGCGCGAGCGGCCATCGCCCTCGCTGTCGGCGTGACTCGATCCGCGGTCGCCTTCGCCATCGGCGTGGCCCGGTCCAGCCCGGCCTTCGTCGTCCGCGCCGCGGCACCCGCCGCACGGGCGCCCGCGACCGCGACCCGCTTCGTCGTCCGGAAGCCCGCGCGGCCGATCCAGCCCGCGGTGGCGCCCACCGTGCGCAGGTCATCCGCGAGGTCCTGGTCGGCAAGCCCCACGGCGTCGAGGTGGACGGCACGGCGCTCCGGGCTCAAACCCGCGAGCGCGATCCGGATGGCTGCGAGCGCGACCGCGATGTCGTCCAGCTGCCCGATGACAGGGATCACGCCCGGCACCAGGTCGATCGGCGAGGCGAGGTAACCCGCCGCCCCAACGACGGCGGCACGGCGCGCCTTCGAGAGCAATGGGTCCTTGGCCAGGCGCCACGACAGGCGGAGGTACGCGGGCATGCGCCGCAGCATCGTGGTGACACGCTCGCGCGGGAACGGATCCTCGGTCATGCGCGGATCGTAGCCCGACGATTGCGCCATCGCCGTTAACGCGCCTGCAACGGGTGTTGCCGTAGCGTGGCGACAGCGGGCGCGCATCCCCCGGCGACGCTCGCCACGGACGACTGCAATCATGGCCTCCCGACCGGTCCTCATCCTGAACCCCAGAGACGACGCCACGTTCACCGGCTACGCGACGGAGCTGGTGAACGCCGCAGATCTCACGCACGACGATCTCCAGCGGCAGCTCCGCGAGCGCTATCCGCTGGCGAGCGTCCGTCCGCGCGACCTGTCAAGCGAGCGGACGACGGTCTGGTATGTCTACCGTGACGGGCATTGGGTGCCACGCGCCTGAGCAGCAACCGAGGAGGGAGAGACGTTGACCGAGACAGGTGACGACCTGCGGGCGACGAGCGAGGCGATCGTTGCCGACGCCGAGCGGCTACGCGACATCGAGGAACGGAAGCAGGAGCTGCCCGAGGGCCATCCGGAGCTCGTCACGCTGTCCGAGGAGGCCGAGCAGGTCGCGCGCGCGATCGTGCCCAAGACCGTGGCCGAACGCGAGATCGCCAACGAGCAGGCGGACGGACCCGCGTAGATCGCACAGGTAAGTCGCAGATAAGCGGGGCTCCCTACGATCCGGCCCGGACACCTGCCCCGTCGGAAGTGCCCCCTACGGGGCAGGTGATCCTCCCCACCGCCCGCCGCGGCCCGCCGGGGAGATCCCCCACCCGTGGAGCCGTCCAGCGCGCCGTGGCGCGTCGTCGATGCCGATCCCGAACGTCCAGGCGATGCGTCCGAGGCCGCCCCGCGCGACCTCCCCTGGGTCGCAATCGGAGCCCTGCTCATCGCGCTCGTCATCGGCGCCTCGGCTCTGTTGCTCGGACTGCGGCCCGATCCGGCGGTCGAGATCGATGGTGCCACGGGCTCGAGCGGCGACCTGCCGGGCGCGAGCCAGCCCGGTGGCGCGGCGGCCGCCACGATGCTCGTCGTCGAGGTCGGAGGCGCGGTCGTCCACCCGGGCGTCTACCGCTTGCCGGGCGGGTCGCGGATCCTGGACGCCGTGACGGCCGCCGGCGGGTTCGGGCCCCGGGTCGACGCCGTGCTCGCGGACTCCCGGCTGAACCTTGCCGCCCCGCTGAAGGACGGCGACGAGATCCACGTGCCTGCACGCGGCGAGACCGCGACCGGGAGCGGCGGGTCCGGCGCGGGGACATCGGGCGGCGGCGGGACATCGGGCGCGATCGATCTCAACACAGCCACCGCCGAGGCGCTCGACACGCTGCCCGGGATCGGGCCGGCGACCGCCGCCAAGATCATCGCCGCGCGCGAGGAGCAGCGGTTCTCGTCCGTCGATGACCTCGGCACGCGCAAGGTCGTCGGCCCGGCCACGCTCGAGAAGATCCGGGCGCTCGTCAGCGTCGGGCCATGAGCGGCGCAAGGTGGCCGCGGGCCGCCTGGGTCGCGGTCGGGGCCGCGGCTGGCGCAAGCTTCTCGAGCGCCGGCACGGGCCCGCTGCCGGTGCTCGTCGCAGGGCTGGTGACGGTGGCAGTGGCCACTGGGCTCGGGTCACGACTCGGCCACGGCAGGCGGGCCTCAATGCTCGCCGGCGGCATCGGTGCCCTGCTCGTTGGCGTGCGCGTGCTGCTCGGACCGGGTGCTGCACCGCCGCCACCACTCCCCGTCGACGGCGGGCCGTGGACAGGCATCATCGAGTCGCTGGGCGCTCCGCGCGACGGCAAGCAGGTCGTCCGGGTCCGCCTCGAGGGAGAGACCGGCGAGGTCGTCGTTGCGGCGACCCTGCCCGCGTACCCGGCCGTGGCTGCGGGAGCGGTCGTGGAGGTCGACGGCCGGCTCCGTCCACCGCCCGAGGACGATCCCTACGGCGAGTATCTCCGGCGGACAGGCGCCTCCGGCTCGCTCGATGCATGCTCGCTGCGCGTCCTCGAGCCACCCGTGTTCTCACTCCAGGCGGCCCGCGACGGCGCGGGTGATGCCCTCCGCCTCGCCCTGCCGGAGCCGGAGGCCGGGCTCGCAGCCGGGATCCTCATCGGCCTGCGGGAGCGGGTCGACCGAAGCCTTGCCGCGGACTTCTCGACTGCGGGCGTGAGCCACGTCGTCGCGATCTCGGGCTGGAACATCGCGATCGTCGCCGCACTCGTCGGCGCGGCGCTGCGCGGCCGGCCGCGCCGGGTCGTCACGATCGTCGTCCTCGGGACAGTCGTGGCGTACGTCGTGGCGGCCGGTGGCTCGCCGTCGGTCGTCCGGGCGGCGGTGATGGCCGGCGTCGTCCTCCTGGCGCGGGAGTCGGGACGGGCGGGGCGGGCGGCTGCCGCCCTTGGCGCGGCCGCGGCAATCCTGCTCCTGATCGACCCGGCGCTCATCGGCGACGCCGGGTTCCGGCTGTCGGTCCTCGCGACGGCGGGCCTGCTCGCATGGGCGAACCCGCTGGGCGCCTGGATCGGACGACGCGCGGGCGGACGCGTGCCACGCTGGCTGGCCGAGAGCCTCGGGATCTCGCTCGCGGCCCAGGCGGCGACCCTGCCCGACGTCCTCGCGACGTTCGGCCGGCTGTCCATCGTGTCCCCCGTCGTCAACCTCGCGGTGGTGCCGCTCGTCCCGGTCGCCATGGCGGGCGGCGTCCTTGCGCTCGTCGGCGGTGCAGCCGGCTCGCTCGGCCTTCCGCCGGTGGTCGCGACGCTCGCGGGCCTGCCCGGCTGGCTCGTGCTCCACGTGATCATCGCGATCGTCCGGGCCGGGGCGTCGGTCCCGTTCGCCGCGGTGACGCTCCCGCCGGGCGCCGCGCAGCCGCTCGCAATCGCCGCGGCCGTCGCGCTCCTCGCCACGCCGTCGGCGATGCACGCCCTGCGTCGTGGGCGCACAGGGCCAAGGTCGTCGCCCGGGCCACGGCCGCCGGCCACGACCCCCCGCACGCGCGGCGTGCCCGTCCTGTCGCCCCGCCACCGCGCCGCGCTCGTCGCGGCGTCGGTCCTGGTCGCGATCTGCGTTGCCGGACTCGGTGATGCTGCGGGGCGGACGACTCGCATCACCGTGCTCGACGTCGGCCAGGGGGACGCGATCCTCCTCGAGACTCGGACCGGCGCACGGATGCTCGTCGACGGTGGACCTGACCCCGATCGGATCCTCGTCACCCTCGACGAGCGCATCCCGCCATGGGATCGACGGCTCGACGTCGTGATCCTGACGCACCCGCACGAGGACCACGTCGCCGGACTCGCACGGATCCTCGAGCGATACACGATCGGTCGCATCTACGAGCCCGGGATGCGGGGGCCGGGACCGGGCTGGGCCGCATGGCACGCCGAGCTGCGCGACGGGCCGCCGCACGGACTGCTCGCGACGGGTGCCCGCCTGCGCCTCGGAGAGGTGTCGATGTCCGTCCTGTGGCCCGACCCGGGGACGGTCCCGCTCGATCCGCCGGATACCGGCACCGGGATCAACAACGTCTCCATCGTGCTCCTCGGCGAGGCGAACGGCCGGCGGTTCCTCCTGATGGGCGACGTCGAGGAGGGCATCGACCCCGGGCTCCTCTCGCGCGGGCTCCCGCACGTCGACCTCCTCAAGGTCGCGCATCACGGCAGCCGCACGGCGACGACCCAGGCGTTCGTGGACGCGGTGCGCCCGCGGGTTGCGGTGGCGTCCGCGGGCGCGGGCAACACGTACGGGCATCCTGCCAAGCCGACGCTCGACCGGCTGCGGGCGGCAGGCGCTCGCGTCTATCGGACGGACCGGGACGGATCGGTTGCCGTGGAGCTGGGCGAGGACGGGCTCCACGTGTCGGCGACGGGCGGACGGGCGGCGATCCCGACGGCGACCGCCCGCACGGCGTCGGCGCCGGTGACACCGCGTGGCACGGCCGCGTTCACCTGCGCGATCCCGACCCCGGCCGGCTCGCCGCTTGCGCTCTCCGTGCACGCGCTGGCGGGCCCGTCGACCGGCGGTGGCGCCGGCTCGGGAGACTGGGCCCTGCCCACCGGCTACGATCGTCGGCATGACGATCCCCGGACGCCGAGAGGCCGCCCGCCTGCTGACCTCGCTGGAACCCCCAGCCTGGTTTCTGGGGCACGCGTGCGCGGTCGCCGACGTCGCAGCGTGGCTCGCTGCCCGCACGGCGGAGAGCGGGGTCAGGGTGGACGTCGCGCTGGTCGAGGCGGCGGCGCTGCTGCACGACGTGGACAAGCTTCCCCGGGCGCAGGCCCCGGCCCACCTGCGCCACGGCGATGGCTCGGCGGCCTGGCTCGCTGCCCACGGGATGCCGGAGCTGGGGCCCGTGGTCCGTGACCACCCCGTCACCCGGCTCACGCAGCCCGACGGCGCCGCATGGACGAAGGCCGCGTCGCCCGAGGCGCGGATCGTGGCCTACGCGGACAAGCGGGCGGGCCAGCGGCTCGAGTCGATGGACGCGCGGTTCTCGTCCTGGCGCCGGCGCTACCCGGACGGGCCCGCCGATCCCGTACCGGGAGATGCCGGCACGGCGCCGATGGGTCGAGGCTGGGATGACGGGCTCGCGGGCCTCGTCGAAGCGAGAGCCCGCGACCTGGAGCAGCGCGTCTGCCGGGACGCACGCGTGGCGCCGGGCGACGTCCGCCGGCTCCGCTGGTCGCGACGCGCGCTCGCAGGGGCGATGTGATGAGCGGCGACGTCCCGATCATCGCGTACTACCGCGGCGACGACGGCTGGGCGCTCGATCGGGCCGCAACCCTCGTCGCCCGAAGGATCGAGCAGGACACGGGCGCCCCACCCGATCGCTGGCGGGTCACCGGAACGGAGACGAGCGCGGCCGCGATCGGCGAGCGAGTCGCCACGACGCCGCTGTTCGGCGGCGGGACGGTCGCCGTGGTGGTGGACCCGGCACCCCTCCTCCGGGCGAAGGCCGAGCGCGAGTCGCTCGAGGCGGCCATCGCGACGGTTGCGCCCGGGAACGCGCTCGTGTTCGTCGAGCAGGGCGACGCCGGCAGCCGTCGGTCCGCGGCGCTCCGCGCGCTCGAGGCCGCGGTCCTGAAGGCAGGTGGCGAGGCGCGGGCGTTCAAGGCGCCGCGGCCGTCGGACCTCGCGGGCTGGATCGTCGCGCGCGCAACGGAGCGCGACATGCAGCTCGGGCCCGGCGCCGCCAGGGAGCTCGCCCGGCGCGTCGGCGGGTTCGTCAACGAGGGCGACGTCGACCGCCAGCGGATGGGCGTGCTCGCCGTGGGCGAGCTCGACAAGCTCGCGCTCTACCGCCCGTTCGACCCGGTCAGCGAGGACGACGTCAGGGCGCTCGTCCCGGAGGTCGTCCCGGACTCCACGTGGGCGTTTCTCGACGCCGTCGCCGAACGCCGGACCGCGATGGCCGCACCGGCCCTCGACCGCCTGCTCGAGACGACGCCCGAGCCGGTCGTCACCGTCCAGCTCCATCGCCGGTTGCGGGAGCTGCTCATCGCCGCGGACCTCACGAGCCGCCGCGCCCGGCCGGCGGACATCGTCACCGCCATCGGTGGCCACCCGTTCCGAGCCCAGAAGCTCGCCGACCAGGCCCGCTCGTGGACGGTGGCGGAGCTCGAGGACGCGCTCGAGGGCGTCCAGGCCCTCGATGCGATGGTCAAGGGCGCCCCGGACTCGGGGTCCACCGAGCGCCAGCGGCGGCTCGCCTTCGCGCTGTGGGTCGAAGAGTGCGTCGCACCTGGGCGGCGGAGGGACGCCGGCGGCAGCTGACCCCACCGACGATCCGACCCGGAATCGAAACGGCGCCGCTCGACGCGGCGCCGCTCGACGCGGCGCCGCGGACGTGACGGGTGACGCCGGTCAGTCGGCCGAGGACCAGGCCTCTTCCTGGAGCACGATGTCGCTCTCGATCGCGAACACGCACCGGCCGTCGGCGAGGTCCAGGAGCTCGATCAACTCCGGATCGATATACAGCTGGTGGCAGTCCTCGCACAGCCCGCCGGGGATGCCGAAGCACAGCCGCTCCGAGCGGTCCGCAAGCCGGAACGTCGTATCGAAGCGGGTGATGATGAGGCGCCGGCTGCAGCTGGGGCAGCGATCTCGCAGGCCCGACATCGGGTCCATCTCCGGTGGCGTCGACCATGGTGGCCTACGACTTGGGATGGATGCTAGGAAGGGTGGTGCGCGGGGGACATGACCCAGCGGTACCGGTCCTCCCCGTACCCCGCGGCACGCGCCGCCGAAGCGGCCCAGACGCTACTGGACGCGGAGGATCGTCCTGGCGCCGGCCCAGTGCTTCTCCAGTTGGTAGTAGTCGCGCTCGGGCGGGGTGAACACGTGCACGATCACGGACCCGAAGTCCACGAGCACCCAGTGGGACTCGGCCGTACCCTCGCGTCCGATGGGCTTCACGCCCTCGTCGCGGAGCCCCTGGAGGATGCCGTCGGCGATGGCGCTGATCTGGCGCTCCGACCCCCCGGAGCAGATGACGAACGCGTCAGCCACGGTCGTCAGCTCGCCGAGGTCGAGGAGCACGATGTCGGCCGCTTTCTTGTCCTCCGCGAGCTCGACGATCCGCCGGGCGAGATCGAGCGGCACGAGGTCCGACTTCGGTGCGGCGGTGTCGCGCGCCGGGAGGCCGTCCGGGCGCGGGACGGTGGACGAAACGGGATCGGTCACGTGGCGTTGGTCCTCGATGCGTGGTCAGCGTACAGGCGATGCGTGGCGATGTAGGCGGCGACCGCCTCCGGCACGAGATAGCGGACGGAGCGGCCCGCGGCCGCCCGGCGTCGCACCACGCTACCCGAGATGGGCAAGAGGGGCCCCGGCAGGAAGGCGAACCGGTCATCCCGACCCGGGAACTGCTCGGTCACCCACGTGTCGCCGAGCGGATCGAACCCCGAGCGAGGCACCACCGCGACTCGCGCGAGCTCGAGAATCCGCGCCGGTTCGCGCCACCGCGGCAACCCGGCCAGCGCCTCGGACGAGACGATGAGCCAGGCGTCGGTGACGCCGTTCGCGGCGATGGCCTCGAGCGTGTCCACCGTGTACGACGGCCCCGGCCGGTCGAGCTCGATCCGGCTCGCCTCGAAGGCCGGGTTGCCCTCGATCGCCGCCTCGACCATGGCGAGCCGGTGGGCCGCGTCCGTCACCGGGCGATCCGCCTTGAACGGTGACGCCGCAGCGGGGACGAACCGCACCACCTCGAGGCCCAGCGCCTCGCGCGCCTCCTCGGCGATCGCCAGGTGCCCGTGATGCACCGGGTCGAATGTCCCACCGAAGATCCCCACCGACCCGCGGACCACCCGGGCGGGCGGCGCGATGACGGCCGGGGCGGATGTCACTCGTCGTCCTCCGGGGGCTCCCATTCCAGCTCATGCGCCGCGATCCGGACCTGGTCGCCCTGTCGGATCCCGGCCTTGCGCAGCGCCGCGTCGATCCCCGTCCGCACCAGCTCTCGCTGGAACCGCTCGGCCGACTCCTCGTTGTCGAAGTTCGTCTGGTTCGTGAGCCGCTCGACGCGCTTGCCGCGCACGCGGAATGCCCCGTCCTCGCGTTCGACGGTGTAGCCGTCCCCTGCAGCCTCGAGCCGGTGGACGACGACCCCCGCGGGATCGGGCGGTGCCTGGAGGCCCTCGAGGTCGGGCAGCAGGTCGGCGACCGCCGCGCGCAGCTCGTCGAGCCCCTCGCCATCGTCCGCGGAGATGGCCACCACGCCGGTCCCCGCCGCATCCATCGCGGCCCGGAATGCCGGCCACGCCTCGCGCGCCGCCGCGAGATCGAGCTTGTTGAACACCACGAGCATCGGCTTACGCAGCAACGCCGGGTCGTGCGCCTCGAGCTCGTCGCGGATGATCGAGTGGTCCCAGGCGGGATCCTTGGCGGAGCCATCCACGACGTGGAGCAGGATCCGCGTGCGCTCGACGTGGCGCAGGAACGCATGGCCGAGGCCCGCACCCGCGGACGCACCCTCGATGAGCCCCGGGACGTCCGCGATCGTCGGCTGCCGGCCGTCGTCGACGCCGAGGTCCATGACGCCGAGGTTGGGCTCCAGGGTGGTGAACGGGTAGGAGGCGATCTTCGGCGTGGCGTTGGTCAGCGCCGCGAGCAGCGTGGACTTGCCGGCGTTGGGCAGCCCCACGAGGCCGACATCGGCGATGAGCCGGAGCTCGAGCCGGAGCCATCGCTCCTCGCCTGGCTCGCCGCGTTGCGCATGCTTGGGCGCCTGGTGCACCGCGGTCGCGAAGTGGGTGTTGCCGAGCCCGCCCCGGCCGCCCTTCGCCACCATGACCTCCTGGCCCACCGCCACGAGGTCGGCGATCAGGGCGCCCGTCTCGCCGTCGAGGACCGCGGTGCCAGGCGGGACGGCGAGGTAGAGGTCGTCCCCGGCCTTGCCGTGGCGCTTCTGCCGCTCGCCGCGGCCGCCCGGCGTCGCGCCGAAGTGGTGCTTGTAGCGGAAGTCGTGGAGGGCGGTCTGGCCTGCATCCACTCGGAGGTAGATGGAGCCGCCCCGACCGCCGTCGCCGCCGTCCGGCCCTCCTCGGGGCACGTGGGCCTCCCGGCGCATCGTCGCTGCGCCATCGCCGCCCGCGCCCGCACGCACGAAGATCCGGACATCATCGAGAAACATCGAGGTGATTGTCGCACGCGGCCCCCCGGCGACCGGGCAGACGGGCCGGTGGCGAGGCCGTGGAGCGCGAGACCCGCTAGAAGTACTTCAGCGGGTTGACCCGGGTGCCGCCGTTCCAGACGGGTCCGTTCCACACCTCGAAGTGGAGGTGCGGGCCGGTGGCATTGCCGCTTGCGCCGATGCGCCCGACCTGCTGGCCACGCCCGACGGTCGCGCCGTTGGACACCGTGACCGCAGACATGTGGTTGTACGTCGTGTAGATCCCTGAGCCGTGGGACATCCAGACCTGGTACCCGCCGCCGTTGGACTTCCAGCCGGCGAAGATCACCTTGCCCGGCGCCGCGGCGACGACCTTCGAGCCGTAGTCGGCCGCGATGTCGATGGCCCAGTGGCCGTAGTGGAAGTACTGGCTGACGTAGTTGTTGCCGCCGACGACGGGCCAGTGGAACTTGCCGCCCGGGTACGTGGACGGACCACCGCCGAGCACGCCGCCGCCGGCGCTGCCGACCGCTGAGGTCCCGGCACCGGGCTTCGCGACGAGCTTGGGTGTGGGCATCGGGGCGCCCTTGGCGCCGGGGAGCACGAGCACCTGGCCGACGACGAGCGTGGGGTCCTCGAGGCCGTTGAGCTCCACGATCTTCGAGGCGTCGACCTTGAAGCTCTTGGCGACGGTGTCGAGCGTGTCCGTGTCCTTGACCGTGTACACGAGCCCGGAGACCGGCGGGATCCGCAGGACCTGGCCCGACTTGACGTCCTTCGTCTTGAGCTTGTTGGCCCACCACAGGGTCATCAGCGAGACGTCGAACTTCTTCGCGACCGCCGCGAGGGTGTCCCCCTTCTGGACCGTGTAGGCGCGGATGAGGTTCGCGCCATCCTCGACGATCGTCTCGGGGGCGTAGCCGGTCAGCAGCGTGCCGTCGTCGAGGACGGCGCTCTCGGGCTCGGTGGTGGCTGCCGGTGCGACCGCGGACCCGGGGAGCGTGGCGGCGTCGACTCCACCCGACGGCTCGACGGCGGGGTCGTTGGCGACG
Source organism: Candidatus Limnocylindrales bacterium (assembly GCA_036504355.1). Classification (GTDB taxonomy): domain Bacteria; phylum Chloroflexota; class Limnocylindria; order Limnocylindrales; family CSP1-4; genus CAIXZV01. The sequence goes on along the minus strand of DASXVG010000083.1, from coordinate 49,168 downwards.
GTGCCCGGGAGCGAGACCGGGGTGAAGCTTGTCGAGGGTCCCACGAGGCCGGCGGGCGCCTGGGCGGCGTCGATGCTGGTGCCGTCGACGCGATCGGGCTGGGTGGCACGCTCGGTGCCCCCGACGGCGAGTCGGGGCGCGGAGCTGGTGCCCTGGATGCCGCTCACGGCCCCCTGGGGGGTGCTCGGCAGGAACGCGAGGAGCGCCGCGACCGCCACGATCGACGCGACGGCGATCGGGAGGGCGCGCTCTGCAGATGCGAACGGGCGCAGCGACGACGCGACGGTGCCCGTCACGGCGGCGGTGCGCTTCCGCGCCCAGCCCCGGACGGCGCGCGTGGCGCTACTTGTCAGGCGGCGCAGCGGAGAGGTCGCGGGTGCCTGGAGGCGGTCGGTCTGTCCGGCGTCATCGGGACGCGGCGCGCCAACCGTTGGCTTCTGCAATACGGTCTCCCTGGAGGAGATGTCGGACCCAGGACTGGCACCACCGCGGTGGCACACGTCCGACATCCCGGGGTCGCTCTCGGTGCTCGGTCTCTTCCCCCGAGGCCGATCCCGCATTGGGGACGACCCTTCAACTCGCCCCGAACCGTACCAGACACGTTGCAGTCCGTGCAAACCCGCCGGGCCTTGCGGCTGGGGGCCAGATGGCATGCAATTGGGGGCCGGTTGGCGGGCGATTCCGCCGAATCTCGGTCGCGCTCAGCTGGGCGATCGCGGTCAGTCGCCGCCGCGTCGCCCCGCGGACGCATCGTCCAGGCTCTTGGTCAGCGTTCCCAGGAACTGCGCGTTGTTCTCGGTCTTGGCGATCCGGTTGAGCAGCAGCTCGATGCCCTCGTTGGTGCCGACCGCGGACAGCATCCGGCGCATCGTCCAGACCATCTTGAGCGTGCCCTCCTCGAGCAGCAGCTCCTCGCGGCGGGTGCCCGAGCGCTGGACGTCGATCGCCGGGAAGATGCGCTTCTCGGCCAGCTTTCGATCGAGGATGAGCTCCGAGTTCCCGGTGCCCTTGAACTCTTCGTAGATGACGTCGTCCATGCGCGAGCCGGTGTCGACGAGACAGGTCGCGATGATCGTGAGCGACCCGCCCTCCTCGATCTTGCGCGCGGCGCCGAAGAACCGCTTGGGCGGATAGAGGGCGATCGGGTCGATGCCGCCGGACAGGGTCCGGCCGGAGGGCGGCAGCGCCAGGTTGTACGCGCGCGCGAGCCTCGTGATCGAGTCGAGCAGGATCACGACGTCCCGGCCGGTCTCCACCTGGCGCTTCGCGATCTCGAGCGCCATCTCGGCGACGTGGGTGTGGTTCTCGGTCGGCTCGTCGAAGGTCGAGCTGATGACCTCGCCGTGGACGGACCGTCGCATGTCCGTGACCTCCTCCGGCCGCTCGCCGATGAGGGCGACCATGAGCAGGATGTCCGGGTAGTTGGAGCTGATGCCGTTGGCGATGTTCTTGAGCAGCATCGTCTTGCCGGCCTTGGGCGGGCTGACGATCAGCGCGCGCTGGCCCTTGCCCAGCGGGTTGACGAGGTTGACCAGGCGCTGGCTCAGGTTCTTCGGGTCCGACTCCAGGTTGATCAGCTCGATCGGATGGATCGGGGTCAGGTCGTTGAACACCGGGCGGCGGCGGGCCGTCTCGGTGTCGACGCCGTTGACGCTGTCGACGCGGATGAGGCCGAAGAACTTCTCGCCCTCGCGCGGGGCGCGGACGGCGCCCGCGACGCGGTCGCCGATCCGGAGCCCGAACCGGCGGACCTGGGAGCTGGAGACGTAGACGTCTTCCGCGCTCGGGAGGAGGCCATGGCGGCGGATGAAGCCGTAGCCGTCGTCCACGACGTCGAGGATGCCGAAGGCGTAGTCGAGGCCCGCACGCTCGGTCTGCGCCTGGAGGATCTGGTCGACGAGGTCGTCACGACGGGCGCCGCCCTCGATCTCCAGCTTCTTGCCGACCTGCTGGAGCTCCTTGACCGACATCTCGCGCAGGTCGGAGATGTCCAGGTCGTTTCGCTCGCGGGCGGCTTCGAGCTCGGCTACCTCGTCCTGCTCGGTGACCGGCAGGCGGTTCGCGGTCTGGGATCGACGGCGCGGGCGGCGGTTGCGGCTTGCGCGCTGGTCGGGGCCGTTCGGCATAAGGGTCGGCTGACCTCAGCGGGTGGGGTCCGGCCCGGCGGTCCGGGCGGGAAGCGGGGTTGGGCGCGCCAAGGGCCGTGCGTCGCGCAGAATCGGCGAACCGTCGCGCGCGGCCATTGGGGATGCTTGGAGCATATCGGACGTCGATGCACGGCGTCAATGGGCGTCAGGGAGTGGAGGCTGCGCCCGCGGCGTCCTCGAGGTGCGTGCCGGCGTCGCGCGGCGCCTGCTCGTCGGCGTCCGGGCCGGGACCCACGGCGGTCAGCCGCGGCTCCACCCCGTTGCGCAGCGCGAGGGCCGTCGACACGAAGCCGTGGAACAGGGGGTGCGGACGCTCCGGGCGGGACTTGAACTCCGGGTGGAACTGGCTGGCCACGAACCACGGGTGGTCCTTGAGCTCCACGATCTCCACCAGCCGGCTGTCGGGCGAGATCCCGGACAGCAGCATGCCGGCGCCCTCGAGGGTCGCGCGGTAGCGGTTGTTGACCTCGAACCGGTGGCGGTGGCGCTCGTAGATGACCTCGGCGCCGTAGACCTGGCGCGCCTTCGAGCCCGCGAGCAGCTTCGCCGGGTACAGGCCGAGGCGCATCGTGCCGCCCTTGTCCTCGAGGTCGCGCTGGTCGGGCATGAAGTCGATGACCGGGTTCGTCGTGAACATGTCGAACTCGGTGGAGTTGACGTCGTTCGTCGCGAGGACCTCACGCGCGAACTCGATCACCGCGCACTGGAGCCCGAGGCACAGGCCGAGATACGGCATGCCCGTATCGCGCGCCCAGTGGGCGGCGAGGACCTTGCCCTCGATCCCGCGGTGGCCGAAGCCGCCGGGCACGAGGACGCCGGCGGCGCCCGCGAGCCGCTCGCCCACGTTGTCCGCGGTCAGCTGCTCGCTGTCGATCCAGCGGACCTTCGCGTCCACGCCGTTGGCCCAGGCCGCGTGGCGCAGCGCCTCGGTGACGGACAGGTAGGCGTCGGGGAGCTCGACGTACTTCCCGACGAGGGCGATCTCGAGCGTGGGCTTGGGCGCCTTGATCCGCTCCACGAGCGCCCGCCAGCCCGCAAGGTCGGGCTCCGCGTCCGGATCGCCGAGCCCGAGCTCCCGGATGAGCAGCCGGCCGAAGCCGAACGCCTCGAACTGGAGCGGGACCTCGTAGATCGTCGACGCGGTGGCCGCCGGGACGACCGCCTCCACGTCCACGTCCGTGAACAGCGCGATCTTCTCGCGGATCTCGTCCGGGACCTCGCTGTCCGAGCGCAGGACGATGACGTCCGGCTGGATCCCGATCCCGCGCAGCTCCTTGACCGAGTGCTGGGTGGGCTTCGTCTTGAGCTCGCCGGTGGCAGCCAGCTCGGGCAGCAGCGTGACGTGCACGTACAGCACGTTCGCGCGCCCGACGTCCTTGCGCATCTGGCGGATCGCCTCGAGGAACGGGAGGCTCTCGATGTCGCCGACCGTGCCGCCCACCTCGACGATCACGACGTCCGGGTCCCCGTCCCGCGCGACGCGCAGGATCCGCTCCTTGATCTCGTTCGTGATGTGCGGGATGACCTGGACGGTGCCACCGAGGTAGTCGCCGCGCCGCTCCTTCGCGATGACGGCCTGGTAGATGCGGCCGGTCGTGACGTTGGAGCCCTGGGTCAGGTTCTCGTCGATGAACCGCTCGTAGTGCCCCAGGTCGAGGTCGGTCTCGGCCCCGTCGTCGGTGACGAACACCTCGCCGTGCTGGTAGGGGGACATCGTCCCCGGGTCCACGTTGATGTACGGGTCCAGCTTGAGGATCGAGACCTTGAGACCGCGTGCCTTGAACAGGCGACCGGCGCTGGCGGCGGTGATGCCCTTGCCGAGGGAGGAGGTGACTCCTCCGGTCACAAAGACATACTTCGCCATGGGTCGGGTCCTCCGGGGGTTTTTCCAATGCTATCGAATCGGAGAGGCTGGAACAAGGTTCTCGTGCGGTTGCGCACCGCTCTGCCGCCGCCCACCGGCTGGTCGATGGCATGAAGGCGTCGGACCGGCCGTCCGGCGGGCGATCGATTGCGGCGGCGGGACCAGGTGCCACCGCCGACCCGCCCTGCGGCAACCCGGTGGCACGGTGCCACGGCTCAGCCGCCCGAGGAGCCCGGGGCGCGCGAACGGCGACGCGGCCGGCGCCATCGCACCGGCCGCGTCCAGGTGTGGCTCGATCAGCCGGCGCCAAGCGTCGTGCACGGGTCCGCGACGATGGCCAGCGTAGTAGTCGCTGAGCTGGCTCGGGCCGGCCTGGAACTCGACGTTGCCATCCGGATCGATGCGCAGCACACGAATCGCCAGACGCGCGCCATATCGTCGTGATGGGCGCTCACGATCCGGGCGAACGCAACCGCGTCCCCGCTGACCGCGGCCGCAACGACCGAGGACGGGACCGCGCCTGCGGAGGAGAGCTCGCTCACCATGCCCCATAGATACGGCGACAGGCGCGAAGTGTCCCAGATGGCCAGCGCGATCTTCAGGCCGCGCGAGATCGCGGAAGCCGTCGAGGCGGTCCGAGATCGCCTCGCCGGCACGGATGGTGCGGGCTTGCCCGGTAACGCCCGCGGATCAGCGCGCGATGACGCCGGTGTACTCGTCGATCACGCCGTCCGGGACGTACGCGCCAACGAGGTTGCCCCCGCCGCTCGCGTTCGCCCACTGACCAGTGCCACCCTGCACCGACCAGCCACCCTGGTCCTGCCACGGGAGGTTGCCGCATCGACGGCGATCAGCAACGAGCCTGAGGCGTCATCGCAGGTCAGGGTCTTGACGAGGTGGAACGTGAGGCCGCCTTAGCCGCCAACGACGCGCAGATCGCTCGACTGGGCCGTGCCCGACGCGCAGAACGCCCCCGTTGCGGTGAACGTCTCGACGCCTGTGGCGAAGTTCGAGTCGAGCACGATGTCAACGAACCCCGGCGACGCGGCGACTGCTGCAGGTGCCGCCACCGCCGCAAGGACTGAAGCGGTCGCGAGCGCCATGATGAGCTGGGAACGCATGTCCTGAACCTCCTACCTGATCCGGAACGCCAGGCGGTGATCAGAGCGCCCTGCAGGGCGTCTTCCGCGAGATGGGTGTCGCGCAGGATCCGCGAGGCGACCGCGTACATCCGGTCGCTGATCTGACCGACCAGCACCCCGAACGCCTCGCGATCACCGCGCATCGCCCGTTCGACGACGTCTCGCACCGGCTCGTCCTCCGAGCCGCTGCGATCATCGCCGCGGCTGCCCCCTATGGGCAGGAGGGAGCCATCAAACGTTCAATGAGCCTCGCCTGCCGGCACGATCGACAGGCCGGTGCTCCCCCAAGACGCCACGGGCGCCCCGGCGTTACCGGGCGGGCTACTTCGCCCGCCGCTGCCAATCGGGCATGTCCTCGGCCCACGCGAGCTCCGTCGCGCCGCCCGTCACCGGGTCCACGAGGTACGTCTTCGCGGTGGCGTCGATGCGCTGGATGACCTGGGTCCCGTCGGGCGACCAGACCTTGACCGTGTCGGGGTTCTGCGTATGGTCGATGCGGGCGCCGATGTCACGCGCGACGGACGAGCCGTCCGCCGGCATGATCGCGATCCAGCCCGATCCGTCGGCGGACGACGACGGCCCTGGTCCCTCACCCTGGTGCCGGCGCGGGCTGCGCCGGGTTCGAAGGGTATGGCGTCGGCGCACCCGGGTTCGTTGCGCGCCGATTCGCCCCCAGCGGTCAGGGCGTCGGGCGGAAGCGGGGATGCACGCCCGCGATGTAGCCGTTGCTCGTGGCGGGCTGGGGGTCGCTGCCGTCCGCGGCCACGGTCGCCATCACCCACGGGTCGTCGGACCCGACCTTCGCCGTGACGAACGCGATCCGCGCACCGTCCGGCGTGTACGTCGCCTGGACGGCAAAGGCGTGGTCGTCCGCGTAGTGCGTGAGCCGAGTCAGGCCGCTCCCGTCCGGCTTGATCGTCCACAGGTCTGCCTCCGCGTCGAAGCGCTCCGGGTCTACGGGCCGGAAGAACACGATGCGCGAGCCATCCGGGCTCCAGTCAGGGTTGGCCGGCCAGTACGAGTCGTCGGTGATCACTGTCGGTCGGGGCTTGGCTGCGGTCAGGTCGAAGATCACGAGGGCGCCACTGTCGAAGTCGTCGAGGTCCTTCGTGCCGTTGCGTCGATGGACGTACTCCGCGACGAGCCTCGTCCCGTCGGGGGACCAGCGCATCGCGTAGACGGCGTGATCGGACGGCGCCGTCCAGACGACACGTGATGTCCGGGTTCCCACGTCGTAGATCTCGAGCGTCGAGACCCAGTCGTCCTCGAGCCGGTGCGCGTGGTAGGCGATCTGCGTGCCGTCGGGCGACCACGCGGGCTCATCCGCGAGCGAGCACACGTCACAGGCGACGATGTGGTCGGCGTTGCCGCCGTCGGCATCGGTCACCCACAGGTCGCGGGCGGCCGCGCCCAGCGTGCTGAATACGAGCTTCGTGCCATCGGGCGACCAGTCGGGGTGGAGCTGCTCGGTGCCCTCGGCGGTATTGGTGGGGAAGAACAGGCCGGTCCCGTCCGGGCGCACCAGCCGAACGCCGTACGTTCCGCCGCCGGTGTCGCTCTGGAAGGCGATCCACGACTCGCCGGGGAAGACCGCGGGCCTGGGCGTCGCGGTCGGAGATGCTGGCTCCAAAGATGACATCAGCGCTGAGGACGCCGCGGCCGAGGCGCTCGGTGCGACGGGTGACGCTGCACCTGTGGCCGTGTCCGATGCCGGCGAGCCGCAGGCGGCCAAGGCGACGGCGAGCCCGCTCGCCACGAGGAGTCGACGGGTCACGGGACGTCTCCAGTCCATGCGATGCAAGTGCTGTCGTCGACGCCGCCGAGATCGAGCGTCGCGACAGCCAGCGGCGGCGAGCCGGTCCAGGGGAAGTGCACGAGCACGCGCTGGTCCTGGCCGATGACCGCGATGGCGGACCCGTCCGGCGACCACGCGAAGCGGAAATCGGCGACCGGGATGTCGCGGAGAAGGGCGCCGTCCGCGGCGTGCACGTGGAGCACCGACCCAGGCGTGGCGGATCCGGCAACGCCGGACGATGGGTCGACCTCGCGACCGACCCAGGCGAACGATCGCCCATCGGGCCCCCAGGCCGCGTCGCTTACGTCCGTCGCCGCGACGCTGGCGATCGCGCGCCCATCCACGGCGTCCAGGAGACGGAGGATGGCGCCGCCCAGGACGAGCACCCGGGCGCCATCGGCGCTGATGGCGAGCAGCTGGAGTTCTGGGTCGCTTGTTCCGAGCGGCACCGAGCGCTCACTACCATCGAAAGCATCGACGATCCAGCCCGTCGCCGACCCGTCCGGCGCAGCCGTGACCAACCCCGCCCACCTGCCGCCCGGGCTCCAGGTCGGGAGCCAGGGGGAACCGCGCTCGTGCCGGCCGACTGTCCGCACCGAACCTGAGGCACTGTCGACGAGCAGGACATCGACTGCGCCGCGCGGATCGGCCGTCACCTGCTCGGGGGTGGTGGCAGCTAGCACGGCGAGTGTCGAGCCGTCAGGTGAGAGGTTCGCCTCGATGACGCCGATCCCCGACCCGATGGCTCCGGGAGCGACGTCCACGTTCACGGGATCGCCCGTCGGGCCGTCCGGGAAGGTCGTGAACGTGATCCCCTCGGTAAACCGGACCCGTGCGAGCACGCGGCCGTCTCGCGACCAGCGCTCACCGCCCGAGTAGTTTGTTCCCAGCATCGTGGCCTTGCCGGGTGCGTCGATCCCGCCGACGCGGATCCCGCCAAACGTGCTGGCGGCAAGTCCGGCGCCGCCCGCCACGAGCCGGGGGCAACTGCCGCCCCGGGTCTCCACGCTACGACTGCCCTGCATGCTCCCGTCCGCGCCGAGCACGATCGCAGTGCCTCGGGTGAACACCATGAGGCGGCCACCGCCGCCGAGCGGCCCCGGTTGGGCGCGTAGCAGGGCCCCGGCCACCAGGGCGCCACCCAGCGCGAGGGCGGCGAGGAGTCCGAGGGCAATAGCCCACCGGGGTGCGAAACCCCACTTGCCGCGATACCGTCGGGGAGCGTCCGCCGCGGCGACGGCCGCGAGCGTGCGGGCGTCGACGTCGACGGGCGCCGCGACCACGTAGCGGCCGAAGGCGTCGGCGAGACGGGTTTCGAAGGTCATCGGGTCACGCTCAGGCATGGTCGAGCTCCGTCCGGAGTCGCTCGATGAGGCGGGAGAGCCGGCTGCGCACGCCCGAGGCCGACATGCCGAGCTGCGCGGCGATCTCGGTGGAGTCGAGACCGGCGACGAAGCGCAGGGCGAGAAGCGCGCGGTCGTCGGGCTTGAGGCCAGCGAGCGCACGTGCCAGGTCCACTGTGCCGATGCGGTCCGCCGGATCGGCGCCGGGCGCCGCGTCCAGCGACTCGCTGATGTCGACGACGATGCGTCGGCCGCCCTTGCGGATCGCCTGGCGGGCCTCGTTCGCGGCGATCGCGACAAGCCACGCACGAACCTGCGCGTGATCACGGAGGGTCGGCAGGCGGCGCCAGGCGATCGTCCACGCGTTCTGGGTGGCGTCACGAGCGACCTCGGCGTCGCCGCACACCGCGTAGGCGACCTTGGCCATCGACGCGTGGTGCCGCTCCACGAGACGCGCAAAGGCGACCTCGTCCCCGTTCGCCGCGAGGCGGACGGTCGCGTCGGCAGCCGGTGCGTCGCCGATCGTGATGTCGGTCATGCGAGGTAGATGCGCCACAAGGCGCAAGTGTCCCAACGAGTGCAATGGGCACCGGCGTGCGACGATCCACGCGCAGGAGGCTGCCCGTGGAGTTCACCGAGGTCGTCATGAAGCGTCGGGCCGTCCGCCGGTTCGAGGAAGGCGGGGTCGACGCGGAGGTCATCGAGCGCATCGCGCGGCTCGCCCAGCGAACGCCCTCCGCCGGGTTCAGCCAGGGTCAGCGGCTGGTCGTCGTCATGGACCCGTCAGCCCGGCGCGACGTGGCGCGCATCTGCGGCGAGCTGTTCTATGTCGATGACTTCGGCCCCTGGATCAGCGAGTGCGCCGCGCAGTTCATCCCGTGCGTCAGCGAGGAGATCTACCGCCGGCGCTACCGGGAGTCCGACAAGCTCGACGACGACGGCAACGAGATCGAGTGGCCGGTCCCGTTCTGGTGGGTCGACATCGGCGCGACGATGCAGAACATCATGCTCGCCGCGGTGAGCGAGGGCCTCGGCTGCGGCTTCGTGGGGCCGGACGTCGAGCCGCTCAAGGCGCAGCTCGGGATCCCCACGGAGTTCACCCCGATCGGAGTGATTCCGCTGGGCAGGCCCCTGCCCGACGTGCGCTCTCCGAGTCTCCGGCGCGGCTGGGTGGCGTTCGAGGACTTCGTCCACTGGGATCAATGGCAGTAGCCGGCCCCAGGTGACGATGAGGTGACAGCCGGCCGGCACCCGAGAGCGTGGGGCACCGGCCGGCCGTCGGCCGATCGCGCTGGAGGCGCCGTCGCGATCCGCCGGGAAGTGTCGTGTGCGCTGCTGCTGCTTCGTATGGGCGCCGGAACGGGTCGAATCGTTCGATCCTTCCGAATCCGCGGCGGAGTCGCGTTGGGCCGGTCCTAACGGAACACGACCGTGAACGAGCCGCAATCGTTCGACGTCCGCGCGGATGACCCGTCCTCAGCGCGCGGCTCGATCGGGACCGTCAGCCCGTCGGCGGGTCGATCCTGCCTGGGCCCCACACCTCGGCGCCGCAGAACAGCGGCCGGGCGACCGGCCCCGGCAGCGAGCCGGGGTCGGCGGCGAACCTCGCCAGCTCCGCGTCGAGCCAGCGCTTGATCTCCGAAAACGCCGTCCATCGCTCGAACGGCCAGCCCTGTTCGAGCATGAACCGCTCCAGCGAGTGCTTCGCGAACACGACGTCCGCGTAGCCGGCGGCGAAGCGGTCCGACTCGCCGTCGCCGACGAACACGACCCTCCGGCCCACGGCCTGGTGCGCGAGCACGCGGTTGCGCTTGCACGTCCCGCACAGGAAGCAGTCCGGATTGCCGTTCGGGAAGGCCATGACCGGCCGCTCGCCGTCGAACGCCATGGTCGCCGTGACCACGGGGATCCACGGCGTTCCCAGCGCCGCGAGCGCGGGCTCGATGAAGAACCCGAACCCGTCCGAGACCACCTCGACGGGGATCCCCGCCGCGCGCGCCGCCTCGGCGAACGCCACGAACGACCCGTCGTGCGGCTGGGCGGCCGCCTTCGCGCTGAGGGCGCCTGGATCGGCGGTGATCAGCCCGGCCTCCCAGGCCATGAGCCGCCGCGATCCGACGATCCCGGCGTCGTACGCGGCGACGTGCGACTCCCAGTCCGCGTTCACGAACTCCGCCATGAGCGCGTCCGAGACGTCCGTCTGGGCGATCGTGCCGTCGTAGTCGACGAGGAAGACGATCGGCGGCGCGCCGGGCAGGAGCGGGGGCACCGGCGCGGGCGGGCCGGGTGGCGTGAGCGGCGGCTCGGGCAGGGGGTAGCTCACGCGACGAGCCCGGGCCGCGATCCGAGCGCCGGCAGCACGCGGGCGCGGCGGGTCAGCCACACGCCGAGCACGATGATCGCCCCGCCGACGACCTGCGCCCACCCCACCGGCTCGGTCAGGAACACGGCCCCGAGGATCACCGCGCCTGCCGGCACGAGGAACTGCGTCGCGGTGACGCGGGTCGGCCCGACGAGCCGGATCGCGTTGAACACGAACACGTTCGCGATGCCGGCGGCGAGCGCTCCCGAGTACAGGATCGCGATGATCGCCGGGAGGGTGACCGCCGCGGGCGGCGCGGTGACGACCTCCCAGGCACCGAACGGCGCAAGCACGATCGCGCCACTCATGACGGTCCACGCCGTCGCCTGGAGCGGGTCCACGACGCGCAGGATCCGCGCGCCGGCCGTCGTGTACACCGCCCACAGTCCCGCCGCCGCGAGCGTGAGCGCATCCCCGAGGAGGTTCGCGCCGAGCGACAGCTCGTGACCCCCGGCGACGACCACGGCGACGCCCGCGAACGAGATGAGCGCTCCGGCAACCTTCGGCGGGGAGAGGACGTCCATCCCGACCGCACCGGCAAGCAGCGCGACGAACACCGGCGACGCGGCGATGAGGAGTGCCGAGTCGCCAGCGGTGATCTGCGTCAGGCCCAGCGTCCACAGCACCTGGTAGGCCCCGAACCCGAGCGAGCCCATGAGGAACAGCTGCCGGCCGTGGCCGTGCGGGAAACGGAACGAGCCCTGCCGGAGCCGGAGGATCAGGAGCAGCGTCACCGCCGCGACGACGTACCGGGCGGCGGTGAAGGTGAGCGGCCCGAGCTCCCCGATCGCCGCCTTGACCACGACGAAGTTCGCGGACCAGATGAGGACCGTGACCAGGACGCCGATCTCGGCGAGCCGGCGCTCGCGCGGCGTCGCGCGGGCGTGGACGTGCGGCGGCGCCACCGCTCGGCGCGGGCGCGTCTCCATGGGCGCGGGTGCGCGCCCGCCCCGCCCGGCGCCGGAGGGAGACGCGAAGACGCCCGCCTCACCGGCGGGCGTCGACTCGATCTCGAGATGCGCGTCGGGTCCGCGATCGGGACCCGTCGGCGGCGGCGTCTCGATCAGATGCCTTCCTGCTCGAGCTCCAGCGCCTCCTCGTCATCCTCCTCGGTCAGCTTGAGCCACACGAACAGGCCGGCAAGCACGACGAGCGGGATCACGATCAGGGCGCCGAGCGTCACGCCAAGGGCAACGGCGACGGTCCGCAAGGCCTTCATGGGCTGGACCTCCTTCACTACGACGTCTGGGAGACGATTGTGCCCCCTGCGGGGCGTGCTGTCACCCGCCGGTCAGCCCTGCGTGCCACCCCAGCCGGGGTCGTCGGATGGCGCGGCAGGCGGTGCGGCCGGGACCGGGGCGGGCGCGGCGGCCTGGGCGAGCGCGGCGGCCGGGGAGCTCGCGGCGCTCGGCTTGCCACGCAGGGACGGGCCCTGCGAGACGAGGCCCTGGATGTCGTCGCGGGTGAACTCGGCGAGCGTGTGGTGCGAGCCCGCCTGCCCGGCGTGGTGGAGCCTCACGACGTAGGCGCCCTCCTGCTCGAACAGGAACACGTCGTGCGGCTTCTGCTCGTCCATCCAGCGGCCCATGACCCGCAGGGCGCGCTCGTGGTTGCCGGCATTCGGGCCCGTCGGGGCGCCGGTGCCGCGGCGGGCAGCTGCCTCCTCCATGAACTTCGCGATGTCGTCGTCGAGGAACGTCAGCGTCTCCTTGGTGACGGTCCCGATCGTGTCCGACCAGGCACCGGCCGATCCGCCCGCCGTCACGAGCCCCTGGACGACGAACCCGTCCGGGACCTCGAGCAGGAGGATGTCCCGCATGCCGCGCGCATCGAGGAACGCCCCGATGGACCGGAAGACCTCCTCGAAGTCCTGGCGCGGGCTTCCTTCGTAGATGCGCATCGCCTGCTCCCTCGCTGCGGCGGTCGCCGCACCCGGGTCGAACGCCGGGCCGCTACGAGCCAGTCGTCCGGTCGAGCAGGCCGAGGTCCCTCGCGTGATGCTCGCTCGATCGGAAGATGGCGGTCGCCGCGAGTGTAGCCAGCGCTCCGGTCACGCACAACGCGAGGACGATCGTCGTCGTGTCCGGGGCGGCGGAAGCGGTGACAGCTGTCCACACCGAGCCCGGTCCGCCGATCGACGACGGCCCGTCGGGCAGCACGGCCAGCCGGACCCCGGCCACCCACCACGTCACCGGGTTCACGAGCCCGACGACCTCGATCGGGTCGGGCAGGACGGCGAGCGGGAACACGACGCCCGTGACCAGGAACAGGGCGCCCGCGAACGCGTCCGGGTACGACCAGCTCTCCTGGCGCGTCTGGAGGCAGATCGCTGCGAGGAGCACCCCGATCGCGAGGATCGGCACGATGCCGAGGACCAGCGAGACCAGGAGCAGCGGCCAGTTGACGGCGCCGAGGTCGATCCGGAGCCCGAGCACGATGACGGCAAACACGAGCGCGACGAGCGTGCCCATCGCGCCCGCGACGAGCCGGGCCCCGCCGCGTCCGACGAGGACCACGAGGAACGTCGACGGCGAGACGTACAGGTACTTGAGCATCCGGTACCGCTCGCGGTCCTCGAGCACCGACCAGGCGGGACCGGCGATCCCCGCCACGAGCATCGCCCACAGCGCCGACCCCAGGACGACGAACGTCCGGATCGTGTCGTTGCCGGAGCCCGTGGCGCCCGCGCCGATGATCTGGATCATCATCACCAGCAGGAGCAGGCTCGCGATCGGCTTCACCACCGTGTAGATGACGAACAGCAGCGGGTCGGTCCAGTTCGCCTCCACGCGCCAGCCCAGGAACAGCGCGGTGCGCAGGGTGCGGACGGTGTCGGCGAGGCCCGCGCCATCGGTACGCGCCGGGTCGAACAAGGTGGTCACTGCCATCGGATCGACAGGCTGCCGCGGCTGCGGGCCATCCGCTCGATGCGCCGGATCATCCAGCGCGCGAGCAGCGTGAACACGACGGTCATGACGACGAGGATCCACGCCTCCACCTCGGGCGGCGGCGTCCCGGTGATGTACGGCTGGCCCGCGAACACGAGCTGGCGCATCGCGTCGAGGCCAACGGCGAACGGGATCGTCGCGATCGCGAGCGCGCCGATCGCGCCCAGACGCCCGACCGGGAAGTTGAGCCCGGACAGGAAGTACACGGGCTCGATCACCAGGTTCGTGAGGTGGAACGCCTCCCGGCCCCACAGCAGGAACAGGCTTGCGAGCATCATCCCGAGGCCGTACAGCGCCGACAGCGTCAGCGCGAACACGACGGCGACGAGCAGCCACTGCTCGACCTGGAACGTGACCCCGAACACGATCGTGGAGATCACGAGGACGGCGGCCGCGCGGACGGAGCTCATGACGAGCCCGCCAACGGCCATCCCCAGCAGGATCGCCATGAGGTTCATCGGGGCGGCGAAGTAGAGCTCGAGGTTGCCCTGGCTCTTCTCCCAGTAGAGCTGGCCGGCCATCATCCACACGACGTTGAGCCAGAACGCGGCCATCGCCCCGCCGAGCACGACGAAGCCGACGTACGCGTCCGGCGCGCCGAGCGCGCGGTAGACGAGCACAAACGCCGACGTCGTGAGGAACGGCAGCAGGATCTCGAACAGCAGCCACGACGGCTCGCGGACCATCCCCCGGACGCGGGGGTAGGCGCGCCCGACGAGCGAGCGCAGGTTCGTGCCCATGACGTGGCTGGCGGTCCAGTCCGAGGCGCTGCGCGGGTCGGTCCCGCCGCGCGTCGTCGCGAACACCGGGTTCGCCGGGCGCGCGCCCATCAGGCGGCACCGACGTGCTCGGGCGTCTCGCCGGCGTCGGCCCCGCCACCGGCGTCGCCCTCGTCACCGAACCCGCGGCCCACGAGCTCCACGAACACGTCCTCGAGCGTGGGCTCGGACTTGCGCAGCGCGAGGATCTGGGAGCCGGTCCCCCCGAGGGCCGTGACCACGGCGCCGAGCGCGGCATCGTCGGTGAGCACGAGGTTGACCACGACCCGCTGGGCCTCCGAGTCGGCATCGGCCGCCAGCGCCGCGGATTCCACGCCCGGGAGCCGGGCGAGCGTCGCCGCTCCCCCGTCGAGGTGGTCGAGCTCGAGCCGGAAGATCGACTCCCGCTGGACGCGCTTCTTGAGCTCGTCGGGCGTGCCGATTGCGAGGATCCGGCCGTGGTCCACGATCGCGATCCGGTCGCACAGCTCGTCGGCCTCGGCCATGTAGTGGGTGGTGAGCAGGACCGTCCGACCCGGGACCGCGGCCTTCCAATCGAGGACGAGCTCGCGGATCGAGCGGGCCGCCGCGACGTCCAGACCCAGCGTGGGCTCGTCGAGGAACAGGATCCACGGGTCGTTGAGCAGGCCGCGGGCCATGTTCATCTTCTGACGCTGGCCGGTGGACAGGGTGCTGACGCGCTGGATGCGCTGGTCCTGGAGGCCCACCGCCTCGATGAGCTCGTCGACGCGCGTCCAGCCCTCGCCCGTGTGCAGGCCATAGAACTGGCTGAACATCCACAGCTGCTCGCGGACGGTGAGGATCCCGTAGCCCGACTGCTCGCCGCCCGCGACCATGTTCATGATCCGTCGAATCCGGCGCGTCTCCTCGACCACATCGAAGCCGAAGATCCGCGCCTCACCGCTCGTCGGGAGCAGGAGTGTCGTGAGGATCTTGATCAGCGTCGTCTTGCCCGCGCCGTTCGGCCCGAGGAGCCCGAAGAACTCGCCCGGGGCGACCTCGAGGTCGACGCCGGCGAGGGCCGTGACGGCCTTGGGCTTCGCGTCGTAGACACGGCGGACGCCGCGCACGGAGATGGCCGGCGGCAGGGCGGCGCCTTGGGGATCGACGGACACGGGCAGCCCTCGCGAGGGGTCGGCGGGTCCGGGAGCGTAGCACGGATCAGACGGGCGATGGAAGACGACCGTCTTACACCGGCGTGAGCTTCATCGAACAGGGAACGGCGCCGGCTACGCTCGCCCCAGTCGGAGCCTCACCGCCCGCGCGGCGAGCGGCAAGCCGCTGTCGTTGCCATCGAACACGAGCCGTGAGTGCGCCAGAACGAGGTACGACGTGATGTCGTACAGGATCTGGACGAGGTCTGCGTCGGCGGGCAGCTCGCCCTTGGTGACGGCGGCCTCGAGGTTCGTCCGGAGGCGCGCGACCCAGCCCGCCTGGAACGCCGCCACCTTGTCCCGCACGATCCCCCGCTCCAGGGCGAGGTCGCCGGCCGCCGCATCGAAGAAGCAGCCGCCGGGGAACACGCGCCGGCGCATGTGGTCGAGGTGGGCGTCGGCGAGGGCGATCGCGCCGTCGTGGCCGGCGGGCACCGGTGCGATCGCGTCGTACACGTCGCGTTCGTAGATCTCCTCGGCCGTGTCGATCGTCGCGAGCTGGAGCTCCTGCTTCGACCCGAAGTGCGCGTACAGCCCGCTCTTGCTGATGCCAACCTCGTCCGCCAGCCGCGCGATCGAGAGATGCCGTATCCCCTCCACCGTCGCGAGGCGCGCGGCCGTCGTCAGGATCTCGCGACGAGTCCGCTCACCGTCGCTGCGGGTCGCCCGGATGGCCTTCGTGGGAGGCATACGTCATTTGTCTCCGCGGTTCGATGGCGCCTCGTCCATGCGGAAGTTAGCACGACCGTTCGTACTGTTCTGGCAGCCACTTAGCACGACCGGACGTACTGCAGAGACGGACCGATCCCACGTCCAGGAGACACTCCCGATGCTCGCGTCCAACCCCGTCGATCCCTCGCAGGCGATCCGGATCTACTACCAGTCCCCGGCCGGCCCGTCCGTGGCGTTCCCGCGCGAGGACGAGGGGGGCGCCGGCGCCTCGCTCAAGCTGCTCGCGGCGGCCGCGCTGCTGGCGACTGGCTACGTCATCGGCGGCTTCGCCGTGGCATCCACCCCGGCGGTGAGCACGCCCGTCCCCGTCGAGGCCGACGGCGGCATCGGCGGCGGCCCGGTGTCCAAGGTCGACGGGTCGCCCGTCAACCTCGACCAGGTCATCGGGGAGTACCGGCTCGGGCCGGGCAACGAGCCGGGCCCTGGCCTCCTCGTTGAGCTCCAGCTCCCCGAGCCGGCAGCCGGCGACTTCCGCCTCTCGCCGGGCAACCAGCAGCCAGTCGGCATCGCCGGCAAGTAGCCCACCGCACGCGCGCCGGTCCGGACCGCCCCGGGCCGGCGCATCCGCGCGTCCGTGGCCGGCCGGCGTCCGCGGTCGTCAGCGGAGGAGCGCGGCCCCCAGCTCGCCGCCGGTCCTCGCGTTGTTCACGATGAGCGAGACATTCGCCTTCACGGACGCCCCGTCCGTGAGCGCCGCGACGCGGGCCAGGAGCCAGGGCGTGAGGGCGGCGCCGCTGACCCCCGTGTGCTCGGCCTCGCGGATGGCCTGCTCGATCGAGTCCCGCGCGAGCGCGTGGTCGAGGGCGTCTGCCTCGGGGACTGGGTTGCAGATCACGAGCCCGGACTCGAGGCCCATCGCCTCGTGGGCGCGGATCACGTCGGCGGCCGCGGCGACGTCCGGGACCGAGACCGGCGCCGGGATCCCCGACCGCCGCGCATAGAACCCCGGGATCTCGTCGATACCCACGGTCACCACGGGCACGCCGCGCGTCTCGAGGTATTCGAGCGTCAGCGGCACGTCGAGGATCGCCTTTGGCCCGGCGCACACGACTGCGACCGGCGTCCGGGCGAGCTCGTCGAGGTCCGCCGAGATATCGAAGGTCGCCGCATGCGTGCCGCTCGCAGAACCGAGGGCGCCCCGGTGGACGCCGCCGATGCCGCCGGTCGCGAAGACGCGGATCCCGCACGCGTGCGCGGCGATCATCGTCGCGGCGACGGTCGTCGCCCCCCAACCGCCGGATGCGATCGCCGCGCCGAGGTTCGGGCGCGAGACCTTGCGCACCGAGCCATGGGGCGCCGTCGCGAGCTGCTCGAGCTCGTCTGCAGACAGGCCGACGAGCAGCCGCCCCCGGTTGAGCGCCACCGTCGCCGGGACGGCCCCAGTCGACCGGATCGCCTGCTCCGATGCCGTCGCGACCTCCACGTTGTGCGGGTACGCGAGCCCGTGGCTGATGAGCGTGGACTCGAGGGCGACGACGGGGGTCCCTGCCGCGAGCGCGTCGGCGACCTCGGGGGCGATGGCGAGACGGTCGGGCGTGATCATGGCCCTGAGGGTACGTCCGAGGACCGGCCCGTGCACCTGCGCCGGACGGGGTCCGCCCGACCGCTCTACGCTCCGCGCATGGCAGCACGCACCCGGCCCTCGCGCCGCATCCTCCGTCCGCCGGAGCCCCGGACCCTGCGCGACCAGGTGGTCCTCGAGGAGCACGACACCGCGGCCGACGGGTCGCTCGCGGTCGTCTCCCGGCGGACCGTCGACGGGGCCCGCTACGTCTCCGACCTGTGGCTGGTGCCCCTCGACGGCGGGGAGCCGCGACGCCTCACCAACGGGGCGAGCCGCGACCGGCAGCCGCGCGTCTCCCCGGACGGCGCCCGCGTCGCGTTCACGCGCAAGGCCGACGGCAGCCGCGACCCGGTGCTCATGCTCCTCGACCTCGCTGGCGGCGAGCCGGTGGAGCTCGCGCTCGGCGAGCTGTCCCCGGGGGAGCTCGCCTGGTCGCCGGACGGGCGCACGATCGCGTTCACCGCGGAGACCGGACCGGAGCGGTTCCTCGTCGGCCCGAAGCCGAAGGCAGGCCAGCAGCCGCGCGCCCGACGTATCACCGTGATCGACTATCGCTGGGACGAGGAGGACTACCTCGACCGCCGGTCACAGCTGTTCGTCGTCGCGGCACGACGGGGAGCCAAGCCACGCCAGCTCACCTCGATCGCCGGCGGCGTGTCGGGGATCGCGTGGCGGCCGGACTCCCGGGCGATCGCGTTCGTCGCGGACCCGAGGCCGGACGCGGACCGGACGCCGCGCACGTCGATCTGGGAGGTTGCGGCGGAGCGGGGAGCGGGCGACGCGGGCCGCGAACCGCGCGAGATCCTCGCGCTCCGCGGACCGGTGCGGCGGCCCGTGTACTCGCGCGACTGCGTGCTCATCGCGGGCGTGGGGGTGGACGACCCGGACTGCTACGACGACCAGTCCCCCACCCTCTACGTGGGCCGCGCCGATGAGTCCGCACCGGCCGTCGCGCTCGCGCCGGACCTCGACCGGCCGGTCGAGAGCTGGGCGGACTGCGACCTCACCGGGTGGATGGTCGACTCCCGCCCGGGGCCGGCGTGGGACGGCGAGGCGATCGTCGCCCTCGTCACCGATCGCGGGCGGACGCACCCGTGGCGCTTCTGCGTGGACCCCACGACGGGCCGCGCGCCCGCCGAGCCCGAGCGGCTCGCCGTCGGCGACGTCATGGCGCACTCGCTCGCGGTGGGCGCGGGACGGGTGACCGTCCTCGCGACGGTCGGTGCGCGGCCGCCGGAGCTGTGCGTCGTCGACAGCGACGGGACGCTCCGCCCGGTCACGACGATGGGCTCGTCGTGGATCGACGGGCTGGCATGGCCCGAGATGCAGGTCGTCGAGGCGCCCGGTCCCGGCGGCCCGATCGAGACCTGGATCGCCTCCCCCGCGGGCGCGGGCGATGCGGCGCTCCCCACCATCGTCGACGTCCACGGTGGCCCGCTCGGTGCGTGGGCCCCGGCGCCGTCGCTCGAGGTCGTGCTGCTGTGCGCGCGAGGCTACCGCGTCGTGCTGCCGAACATCCGGGGCTCGGCGTCGTACGGCGGCGCGTGGATCAGGCCCCAGCTGGGCGAGTGGGGCGGGCCTGACGCAGACGACGTCCACGCGGCGCTCGACCACATCGTCTCGCTGGGGCTCGCGGACCCGGAGCGGCTCGGCGCGCTCGGGCTGTCATACGGCGGGTTCATGGTCAACTGGCTGGTCGGGACGACCGACCGGTTCCGTGCCGCGGTGTCCGAGAACGGCGTCACCAACCAGGTCGCCGCCTGGGCCAACAGCGATTCCGGCCCGGAGTACTGCCGCTCCTCGCGGATGGGCGACCCGACGACGCCCGTGGGCGTGGAGCACCTGTGGCGCCAGTCGCCCCTGCGCAACGTGGGGAACGTGCATACGCCGCTGCTGATGCTCCAGTCGGAGGCGGACAAGCGGTGCCCGTCCGGCGACAACGAGCAGTTCTTCGTCACGCTCCGCTGGATGGGGCGCACGGTGGAGTACGTGCTCTACCCCGAGGAGTACCACGTGCTCCAGGCAAGCGGCCGGATCGACCGCCGGATCGACCGCATGACCCGGATGCTCGACTGGTTCGATCGCTTCGTGCGCGCGTAGGCGCGGGCGCTGCGAGCCGGGGCGATTCAGCCGAGCGGGAGCTCGCCCGGCGGGTTCGACAGGTGGCGCAGCGCTGCCCGGTTGCCCGCGACGGCGCCACGCTGGAGCGCCGCGGCCGGGGCCAGGCCCTTGCGCCTGCCGTCGAGCCAGCCGTGGAGGAACCCGGCGCTGAACGCGTCGCCCGCGCCCGTGGTGTCCGATGCCCTGACGGGCGTCGTGGCGATCTCGAACCGGAGCGCACGCTTGCCGTCCCGGGCGAGGACCGTCGCCCCCTTGCGACCGCGCTTCACGACGGCGATCGGGGCCAGGTCCAGCAGCGACTCCTCGCCCTTCTTGGACCCCACCAGCGCCCGCGACTCGTCCTTCGTCGCGAAGATGAGGTCGGGGTGCGCCTCCTCGATGAGCGCGAGCGCGGCGCGGCGGCCCTTCGCGAGGAGCGGTGCCGTCGAGCTGAGATCGAGCGTCACGAGCGCGCCGGCGTCACGCGCGAGCCGCGTCGCGGCCATCCCGGCGAGGCCCAGCGGCTGGTCGAGCAGCGAGTAGGCGGGCAGGTGGACGGCGTCCGCGCCGGCGAACCACTCGGGCCTGAGGTCCTCGGGCCGGAGCCGGAGCGCGGCACCCCGGTCCTGGACGAACGACCGCTCGCCGCCGGGCTCCACGACCACCCCGATGCGCCCCGTCGGCGCTCCCGCCACGCGCACCGCGCGCACGACGACCCCGTCGCCGGAGACCGCGGTCACGAGCGCCCGGCCCACCGCGTCACGCCCGATCGCGCACACGAGGCTGGTCCGCGCGCCGAGTCGCCCGAGCCAGCGCGCGGTCGTCGTCGCGCTGCCGCCCTGGCGGAGTCGGACGCGGCCGGGGACGTCGGTGCCCCGCTCGAGGTCCCGCGCCGGCAGGAGCATGACGTCCACGACGAGATCACCGACCACCACGACGGCCAGGCGGTCCGCGGACGCCGGGCGCCGGCGGGCCGCGAGGCGCCCTGGAGCTGGCAGTCTCGGCATCGCGCTGAGTCTAGCGACCGGTGCGCGGTACGATGGAGGCTCGCGGCCGCACGCGCCGCGCCGCACGCGCCACCGCACGGCGCGCCGGTCCGTCCAGCGTCCCGCGAACCCCGGAGACAGCGATGACAACCGCCACGGACCAGCTCGACCAGCTGGCGGTCGACACGATCCGCACCCTCTCGATCGATGGCGTCCAGCAGGCCAACTCCGGGCATCCCGGAGCGCCGATGGGCATGGCGCCGATGACGTATGCGCTGTGGACCCGCCACCTCCGCCACGCGCCGACCAACCCCGCCTGGCCCAACCGCGACCGGTTCGTGCTCAGCGCCGGGCACGCCTCGATGCTCCTGTACTCGATGCTCCACCTGACCGGCTACGGGGTCACCCTCGACGACCTGAAGTCATTCCGCCAGTGGGGCTCGATCACGCCGGGTCACCCGGAGTACGGGCTCACCCCGGGTGTCGAGGCGACGACCGGCCCGCTCGGCCAGGGCCTCACGAACGCCGTGGGCATGGCGATCGCGGAGCGGCGGCTGGCCGCGGAGTTCAATCGCGAGGGCCACGAGCTCATCGACCACCACACGTACGTCATCTGCTCCGACGGCGACCTCCAGGAGGGCCTCAGCGCGGAGGCGAGCTCGCTCGCTGGCCACCTGCAGCTGGGCAAGCTGATCGCGCTGTACGACGACAACCGGATCCAGCTCGACGGGCCGACGGCCTGGGCGTTCACCGAGGACGTCCTGGGGCGGTACGCGGCGTACGGCTGGCACGTCCAGCGCGTGGACGACGGCAACGACGTCGCGGCGATCGACGCCGCCATCGCGGCCGCGAAGGTCGACGAGCGGCCGTCGATCATCGCGGTCCGGACCGTCATCGGCTACGGGTCCCCGAACAAGCAGGGCACCCAGAAGGCGCACGGAGCGCCGCTCGGCCCGGACGAGGTCCGCCTGACCAAGGAGGCCTACGGCTGGGACCCCGACAAGACGTTCTTCGTCCCCGACGAGGCCGCCGCGCTGTTCCTCCGGGCGGTCCCGGCGGGCAAGGAGCTCGTGTCCGAGTGGGAGACCGCCCTCGCCGCCTACGCCGAGGCCTATCCGGCCGAGGCCGCTGAGCTGCGGCGCCGCATCGCCGGCCGGCTCCCCGACGGCTGGGACGCCGGGCTCCCGTCCTTCGCCACGGGCTCGGAGGCCGCGACCCGCAACGTGAGCCAGGACGCGATCCAGGTCCTCGCCGCGGCCTTGCCCGAGCTGTTCGGCGGGTCAGCGGACCTGTCGGAGTCCAACCTCACCGACGTCAAGGCCAAGGGCCCCGACCACTTCGAGGCCGGGCACGCCGGGCGCAACCTCCGGTTCGGGGTCCGCGAGCACGCGATGGGCGGCATCGTCAACGGCATCGCGTACCACGGGGGGTTCCTGCCGTACGCGGCGACATTCCTCACCTTCAGCGACTACATGCGCGGGTCGGTCCGGCTCGCCGCACTCTCCGGGCTCCACGTCACGTATGTCTGGACCCACGACTCCGTGGGCCTCGGCGAGGACGGGCCCACGCATCAGCCCGTGGAGCACTACGCGGCGCTGCGGGCGATCCCCAACCTGTGGTTCGTGCGCCCGGGCGACCCGAACGAAGCCTCCGCCGCGTGGGCGCTCGCGGTGGAGCGGCCGGCGATCGCCGGGGCGTCCGTCGGACCGGTGGCGCTGGCGCTGACCCGACAGAAGCTCCCGACCCTCGCCGGGACGAGCGAGCACGCCCGCGAAGGCGTCCGCCGCGGCGGGTACATCCTGCGCGAGGCGGGCGGCGGCACCCCGCAGCTCATCCTCATCGGGACCGGCTCCGAGCTCCAGCTGTGCGTCACGGCGGCGGACGCGCTCGAGGCGGACGGCATCCCGACCCGGGTCGTGAGCCTCCCGTGCTGGGAGCGCTTCGACGCCCAGGACCAGGCGTACCGCGACCGCGTCCTGCCACCGGCGGTCAACAAGCGCGTCTCGGTCGAGGCGGGGATCTCGCTCGGGTGGGAGCGCTGGGTCGGCGATGAAGGGGCGATCATCGGCATCGACCACTTTGGCGCGAGCGCACCGGCCGGCACGATTTTCAAGGAGTTCGGGTTCACGACGGAGCGCGTCGCCGACGTCGGCCGCAGGGTCGTCCGCGACGGGCTCCACGGCCGCCAGAAGACGCTGAGCCTGCCGCACGGCGACCACCCGACCCTCGGGACCGGGGACTCCGGCACGGGCCGAACGCCGTCCAGCGACCCCGGGCACGACTGAGCAGGAGCCTGACGATGCGCGTCGCGTTCGCCGCCGATCACGCCGGGGCGCGGTTCAAGGACGAGCTCATCGCGAAGCTGGCCGGCCTCACGGCGGGCGAGCACGAGCTGCAGGACCTGGGCGGCGACGGCTCCGACCCCGAGGACGACTACCCGGACTTCGCCCAGCGGCTGGGGCTCGAGATCCAGGAGGGCCGCGCCGACCGCGGCATCCTGATCTGCGGGTCGGGCGTGGGTGCCTCGGTCGCGGCGAACAAGATGCGCGGGATCCGGACCGCCGTCTGCCACGACACGTACAGCGCGCACCAGGGCGTGGAGCACGACGACATGAACGTCCTGACCCTCGGCGCCCGGGTCATCGGCATCGAGCCCGCCGCGGAGTGCTCGCTCGCGTTCCTCGCGGCCCGCTTCTCCGGCGAGCCGCGCCACGTCCGCCGGCTGGGCAAGGTGCTGGCGATCGAGGCCGACTCGATGGGTCCGGCCGAGGACGCCTGACCCGGGCGATGTCGAGCCGGGTTCCTCCGACACGCGGCTGCGCCTGGCGCTCGAACCGGACTCCCTCGTGGGGTCGTTGCTCCTGTTCGGCCGACGGTTCAGGGGCAGCGCGACGCGCTCCCACCGGAGGGCGAGTCCCTCGAGCGCCTGATGGCCACCCACGGGAACCTGCCCGCTCCCGGGAGGACCTGAGCCGCGGTGACAGGAGCGGTTGCAACCATCCCGAAACACGAGACGCGATCCCGGGTCCTATGCTCTACCGACCATCCCGACGCTCCCCCAGCCCACGGAGATCCCCGCCATGCGCATCGGCTTCATCGGACTCGGGCGGATGGGCGCGAACATGGTTCGCCGCCTGCTCCGCGACGGGCACGAGATCGTCGCCTACAACCGGACGCCGGAGAAGACGAAGGAGATCGCGGGCGAGGGTGCCGATGCGGCGTTCACGATCGCCGAGCTCGTCGCCAAGCTCGAGAAGCCGCGCGCGGTCTGGATCATGGTCCCCGCGGGTGATGCGACCGAGGCGCAGATCGAGGAGCTGCTCGAGCACCTGGAGGCAGGCGACACGATCATCGATGGCGGCAACACCAACTTCCACGACGACGTCCGGCGCCAGAAGCTGCTCGCCGAGAAGGGCATCGGGTACGTGGACGCCGGGACGTCGGGCGGGATCTGGGGTCTCCAGGTGGGCTACTGCCTCATGGTCGGCGGCGACGAGCAGTGGGTGAAGCCGCTCGAGCCCGTGTTCCTCTCGCTGGCCCCGGAGGGCGGCTACCTGCACGTCGGCGGGCCGGGGGCGGGCCACTACGTGAAGATGGTCCACAACGGCATCGAGTACGGCCTGATGCAGGCGTATGCCGAGGGCTTCGAGATCATGCACGCGAGCGACTACCCGCTGGACCTCGCCGCGATCTCCGACATGTGGATGCACGGCTCGGTGGTCCGGTCGTGGCTGCTCGAGCTCGCCGCGAGCGCGTTCAAGAGCCAGGGCCAGGACCTCGCCCATCTCAAGGGCTGGGTGGCCGACTCGGGCGAGGGGCGCTGGACGGTCCAGGAGGCGATCGACAAGGACGTTCCGGCCCCGGTCATCACCCTCTCGCTCCTCACCCGGTTCCGGTCTCGCCAGGATGACTCGTACGGCGCCAAGGTGCTCGCGGCCCTGCGCAACGAGTTCGGCGGCCACGCGGTCAAGACCGAATAGGCGCCTTCGCCCGATCCCATCTACGAGGGTGTGTCGTGCCAGCCCCCAGCCGATCCGCCAGTGGCCCCGGCAACGAACAGCAGTCGTGGTGACCACGCGCGCGCCCCGGTTCACGTTCAGCAACGACCCGGGATCGTCCACGGGAGCGGCCTGGTCGCGCGCCCGCGCCGTGCACGAAGCCCGGTCGTGTGTGGTCGTCGGCCCCGTACGGCTGAGCGTCCGACCGGCCGGGATCCGCGCGTCGCGGACCGAGGCTCGCGATCGGGCGCGATATGGCACGCTTCACGTTCGCGGATGGCGGCGATGACCCCCGCGAAGGCGTCCAAGGCGACCACGGCACCGAAGGCCGAGAAGGAGGCCGCGAAGCAGGCACCGCTGGCGGTCCCGCACGCGGCAGCGGTGGAAGCCCCGCAGAAGGAGCCGCTTTCGACGCCCGCCCCTGCATCCGTCCCCCGGAAGGACGCCCCGCGAACGATGCGCGACCTGCGGCTGGCGACGGAGAGCAAGCGCCGCACGACCGCCCCGAAGACGCTCGAGAACCCGCTCCGCGAAGGCCTACGCCTCGAGCGCGTCCCCGACCCCGCGATCTTCGTCCTGTTCGGCGCGACGGGCGACCTGTCGCACCGCAAGGTCCTCCCGGCCCTGTTCCAGCTGTGGCGGACCCACCTCCTGCCGCACGAGTTCACGATCGTCGCGGTCGGACGCAGGCCGTACACGAACGACGCGTTCCGGGCGGAGATCAAGGACGCGCTGGACAAGTACAGCCGCGTCCAGCCCGTGGACAAGGAGACGTGGGACGACCTCGCGGAGCGGATCGTCTACCACCGCGGTGACTTCGCCGACCCGGTCACCTACAGCGAGCTCGCCCGTCGGCTGGACACGCTCGACGAGCAGCGAGGCACCCGCGGCAATCGCGTCTACTACCTCGCGACCCAGCCGTCCGCGTTCCCGGAGATCGTCCAGCAGCTGGGCAAGGCGGGCCTGGACCACGAGCGCCACGAGGGCGGCTGGCGGCGGGTCGTCATCGAGAAGCCGTTCGGCCACGACCTCGACTCGGCGATCCGCCTCAACCGGGAGGTGGGCAAGGTCTTCCGCGAGCGGCAGGTCTACCGCATCGACCACTACCTGGGCAAGGAGACCGTCCGCAACCTGTTGGTGTTCCGGTTCGGCAACGGGATCTTCGAGCCCATCTGGAACCGCCGCCACATCGACCACGTGCAGATCACCGTGGCGGAGTCGATCGGGATCGAGAACCGCGGCTCGTTCTACGAGGAGACGGGCGCCTCGCGCGACTTCCTCCAGAACCACCTCCTCCAGCTCCTGAGCCTCGTGGCGATGGAGCCGCCCGCGACGTTCGAGGCCGATGCGCTGCGCGACGAGAAGGTGAAGGTCATCCGCGCCGTTGCCGAGCTCTCGCCCCAGCAGATCCGCACGGACGTCATCCGCGGCCAGTACGGGCCCGGCTGGGTCTCGGCCAAGCCCGTCGTGGGGTATCGCCAGGAAGCCGAGGTCAACCCGGAGTCCGAGACCGAGACGTTCATCGCGGCTCGGCTCACCGTGGACGACTGGCGCTGGTCGGGCGTCCCGTTCTACCTCCGGATGGGCAAGCGCCTCCCGAAGCGCGCCACCGAGATCGCGATCCAGTTCAAGGAGGTCCCCCACCAGCTGTTCAAGGACAGCGCGACCGACCCCGAGCCGAACCTGCTCGCGATGCGGATCCAGCCCGACGAGGGGATCATGCTCCGCTTCGGGGCGAAGGTCCCGGGCCTCGGCATCGACGTCCGAAACGTCACCATGGACTTCACCTACGGCTCCGCGTTCCAGGTGGACAGCCCGGACGCGTACGAGACGCTGATCCTCGACGTGCTCCTCGGCGACGCCTCGCTGTTCACCCGGGCGGACGAGGTGGAGGAGGCGTGGTCGATCGTGGACCCGGTCATCTCGGCATGGGCGGAGATGCCGGCCCCTGACTTCCCCAACTACGAGGCGGGCACGTGGGGCCCGGAGGCGGCGGACGACCTGCTTGCCCGCGAGGGCCGACGGTGGCGAAGGATCTGACCAGCCCGAACGCGGGCGGCCACCAGCCGGGGGACATCGTCGCGGTCGGCGTGCGCCCCGCGGGCGGCGGCCGGGTCGCGCTCGTCGAGCCGCCGACGCCCGGCGAGCCCACGATGCGCTGGCTCAGCCACGCCCACTCGATCGACGACATCGAGAAGGAGCTCAACCGGATCTGGGCCCAGCCCGACCTGGTCGTCGGGTCGGACGAGGAGCGGCCCTTCCGCCATATCGCCGCGCGGACGTCGGTGATGAACCTCGTGGTCGTCGCGCGCCAGCCCGAGGTCGGCGAGCGCACCGCCGAGACGATCCAGCGCCTGACCGGTCGCCACCCGTCGCGGACGCTCATCGTGCTGTCCGCGGACCCGGACGGCCCGCCGTGGCTCGAGGCGCGGATCCAGGCCCACTGCGTGCTCCCGCGCGAGGACGCGCCCGAGACCTGCACCGAGATGATCTTCCTCACGGCAGGCGGCGAGACCGGACGACACCTGACCGCGCTCGTGGAGCCCCTGCTCGTCCATGACCTTCCGGTCACCGTCTGGTGGCCGGGCGAGCCGCCGCTCGATCGCGAGCCGGCGCGCGAGCTGCTGGAGGTCACCGACCGCCTGGTCGTGGATGCGTCCTCGTGGAGCGGCGACGGGCTCGCGCGCCTCCACCAGCTCGCCGCGCTGTACGACGAGTTCGACCGCCTCGCGATCCGCGACTTCGCGCTGGTCCGGCAGTCACGCTGGCGAGAGGCGATCGCGTCCGTGTTCGACCTCCCGGAGTTCCTTCCGTTCCTCTGGTCGATCAGGCGCATCTCCGTCACGTACGGCACCCACGACGAGATCGGGCTGCCCGGGTCCACGAACGTCGTCAAGCCGCTGTACCACGTGGCGTGGCTCGCCTCCCGGCTGGGGATGCGGGTGACGTCGCCGCTCGCGCACGTGGACGCGCGCCGCCCGGGCGCGCCACTGCGTCTCCGGCCCGGCGAGAAGCCGCCGATGGACCGGGGACTCGCCGGCAAGCTCCGGGGCGCGTCCGGCGAGGTGACCGTGGTCATGCGCCCCGTCTCCTCGCCGATGCCGCCCGGGACGACGCTCCGGGTCGAGATCCTCGCCGAGCGCCGCGGCTCCGAGCTTCGCACCGACGTCACCGCCGAGGCCGACAACGTCCACGTCCACACCTGGCTCGACGGCGTTCAGGCCATCGACCGCACGTTCAAGGCGCCGCGCCGCGGCGAGGTCGACCTGCTCGGCGAGGCCCTCGAGACCGGCGGGCGGGACCCGCTCGCCGTCGAGACGATCCGCAAGGCGGCCGAGCTCATCGGCCATCGACATCGCGACTGACCCCTCCGCACACTCGAGGTTGCCCATGTCGTCCGTGCCCCAGGTCCGCGTCCTCCCGACCGCCGACGAGGTCGCCCGGGCGGCTGCCGAGGAGATCGTCCGCGTGCTCGCCGCGGCAATCGCGGCACGCGGCGTCGCGCACTGGGCGACGACCGGCGGGTCGGCCGCGCCGCCCGTGTACCGGCTGCTGGGCGCGCCGCCGCTGCGCGAGGCGCTCGACTGGAGTCGCGTTCACGTATGGTGGGGCGACGACCGCTTCGTGCCCGTGGACCACCCGCTGTCCAACGTCCTGCCGCTCGAGCAGATCCTCCTCGACAGCGGCGGTGACGGGTCCGACAACGGGGCGACGGCCTCGGACGTGGGCCAGCTCGGGCTGGGTGTGCGCATCCCGGCGGGCAACCTCCACCCGATCCCGATGTCTGCGGCGATCGGCCATGGAACGGGCGTCGTCGGCGCGGCCGCGGCCTACGCCGCAGAGCTCGCCGAGGCCGTTCCCCCGGGCGCGGACGGGCTGCCGTCGTTCGACCTCGTCTGGCTGGGCGTCGGGCCCGACGGGCACATCCTGTCCGTGTTCCCGGGCTCGGCGGTGTGGGACGCGGGCACGAACGTGGCGCCGGTCCCCGCGCCGGAGCACGTCGAGCCGCACGTGGAGCGCGTCACGATCCACCCGCGCCTGCTCGCGGCCGCCGGCGAGGTGCTCGTCGTGACGACGGGCGCCGGAAAGGCGTCGAACGTCGGCAGGGCCTGGTCCGGCGACGACGTCCGCGAGCTGCCGCTCCGTGCGGCCCGCCTCCCGAACGCCGTGTGGCTCCTCGATCCGGCCGCTGCCGCGGAGCTCACGCTCTCCTGAGGGCGCGGGTCGGGGGCGAGGCGCCACCGGCGGACCCGCGGCACGGCGGTACGCTGGAAGCATGGTCGCCCCGTTCCCGGACGCGCCGTCGTGCCACGTCACTGCGCCGGATGGCGCCCGGATCGCGGTGTTCTCGGCTGGGCTCCCGGACGCCCCCGGGCCGCCGCTCCTGCTCGTCCACGGCACGACCGCCGACCACCGGACCTGGCGCGTCGTCGCGCCCGACCTCGCGAGGGGGCACGCCGTCCACGCCATCGACCGTCGGGGCCGCGGCGACTCCACGGACGGGCCGCCGGGCGGGTACTCGATCGAGCGCGAGCTCGAGGATCTCGCCACGGTCGCCGAGGCGCTCGCCGCCGACGCCGGCGGACCCGTGGACGTCATCGGTCACTCGCTCGGCGGGCGGATCGCGCTCGCGGCGTCGGTGCGCACGGCGGCGATCCGTCGCGTCGCCGCGTACGAGAGCGCGCCGGTCGAGGCGCGCGCGACGCGGGAACGAGACACGCTGCTCGATGCGCTCCGCGCGGAACTCGCCCGCGGCGACAGGGACGGACTGCTCGCACGGTTCATGACGCAGGCGGTGGGAATGCCCGCAGCCGAGCTGGCGGCCTTCCGCGCGGACGCGATCTGGGCGCCCCGGGCCGCCGCCGCCCCGACGATCGTCGCGAGCTCGAGGCCGCCGATGGGGACCCGGCGATCGGGATCAGCGCGCTTGCCCGCGTGACCGTCCCCGTGCTCCAGCTCGTCGGGTCCGCAGGCACGGCCGGGTTCCGCGAAGGGGCCCAGCGGCTGCAAGCCCGGCTGCCGGGCGGGCGGCTCGAGGTCATCGATGGCGCCCGGCACGCGGCCCACCACAGCCACCCCGACGCGTTCCTCGCGGCGATCGAGCGGTTCCTCGCATCCTGAGCGCTTCCCGTGGCAGACTCAGGCCATGGACATGGGACTCATCGGCTGGATCGTCATCGGCTTCCTCGCCGGCTCCATCTCGGGCTGGTTCGTCGGGTCGCGCTCCGTCCAGGGCTGCCTGCCCACGATGATCGTCGGCGTCATCGGCGGCGTGATCGGCGGCTGGCTGAGCGGCGCGATGGGCTTCGGTCGCGTGGAGGGGTTCATCGGCGCGCTGCTGTTCGCGACGATCGGCGCGGTCGCGGTCCGGCTGGTCCTGCGCGCGATCGAGGGCAACCGCTAGGAGCGTCCGTCGCGGGGTCGACGCTCGCGCCCGCCGGGTCGACCGATCCACGCCGTTCGGCACGGTCGCAGGGGACGACCGGCCCGTCACGGGCTGGCCCGTAGGTCTACCATCCACGCATGAGCGAGCTGGCCGCGGCACCTGCCGACACCCGTCCCTACTCCCCGGGCCTCGAGGGCGTGATCGCCGGCGAGACCGCCCTCTCGTACATCGACGGCGAGGCCGGCCGCCTCCTCTATCGCGGCTACTCGATCGGCGAGCTCGTCCACGAGGGCTCGTACGCCGCCATCGCGGAGCTGCTATGGACCGGCGAGTGGGTCGCCGACGCGAAGCTGCCGTGCACGCCCGTCCCGGACGCGGTGATGACGGCCCTCCGCGTGCTGCCCGCCGACGCCCGGCCGATGGACGCCCTGCGCACCGCCGTCTCCGTGTGGGGCGCCGTGACCAACCCGTCGTGGCCGCCGACCCCCGAGCAGGCCCGCGCCCTCACCGCCTTCTCCCCGTCCGCGCTCGCCGCGTTCGCGCGTCTGCGCCAGGGTCTCGAGCCTGTCGCGCCGGACCCCGAGCTGGACCTCGTCGCCGGGTACCTCTACCAGATCACCGGCGAGGCGCCCGAGCCCGAGACCGCGCGCGCGCTCGATGCGTACTTCGTCGTGGGCGCGGAGCACGGGTTCAATGCGTCGACGTTCACCGCGCGCGTCATCACCTCGACGCGGTCCGACATCGCGTCCGCGGTGTGCGGCGCGATCGGCGCGATGAAGGGGCCGCTCCACGGCGGCGCCCCGTCGGAGGTCGTGGAGCAGATCCACCAGGTGGGTTCGCCCGAGCGAGCCGAGGAGTGGGTCCGAAACGCGGTTGCGTCCGGGACCCGCCTCATGGGCTTCGGCCACCGCGTGTACCGAGCGTACGACCCTCGCGCCGCCGCGCTGCGCGAGGTCGCCGAGGGCATGGAGCACAAGCCCGAGTGGCTGGAGCTGGCGATCGCGATCGAGGACGTTGCGCTGCGCGTGCTGGCGGAGAAGCACCCCGATCGCGCGCTCAAGACCAACGTCGAGTACTACGCGGCGCCGGTGCTGATGGGCGTTGGTCTCACCCCGGACCTGTTCCCGGCGACGTTCGCGCTCGCCAGGCACGCGGGCTGGACGGCCCACGCGATCGAGCAGGGCGCCAACAACCGGCTCATCCGCCCGGACGTCAAGTACATCGGCCCGGGCCCCCGGCCGCTCGCCGAGGCGTAGACGTCCGGTCGTTCGTGACTGGGCGCCGTCGCGGGTCGCGATCCATCCGGGCGCGTCCACTCGGGCGGGTCTCCGCAGATCCGCCCCCGCCAATCGCCCTGCGGGCGCGTCAACTCGGTCGGCTCTCCGCAGATCCGCCCCGTCCATCGCGCTGCGGTCGCGTCCTCGCGCTCAGGTTCGTCGGTCGCGAGGTTTCAGTCACCTACGCCTCGGGCGAGTGTTGGCGGAGCGATCCCAATCACCTACGCCTGGAACGAGTAGGTGCGCCCGGATCGTCCGGGCAACGAGGATGATCCCCGGCCAGTACTCGCTCCAGTTGTGCCTGACGGGATGCCGCCGAACGGCGCCGCCGTCGCGTGTTTCCGTTGCGAAGGAACAGCCCGCTGGCACGGGGCGACGGGCGGAGACCGTCGATGCCCGCAACACCCGGCTTGTTCCTGCGGAGCGAACATCCCGACCGTTCCGGCCAGGATTGGGGGCAGCGATGACGCGGCGGGCGGCCCTGCGATCCTTGGGAAGAGACAGGCGGGCCGGACGGGGTGCGGCGCGGGTGCGGCGTGGCGCGGCGAGATGCGGAAACGCGGACGCGCCCGGGGAAACGCGGACGCGCCCGGTGAAACGCGACCCCTAGAGGTATCCGCGGCGGCGGAAGAACAGCAGCACGCCGAGCAGCGTCACGAGCATGATCCCGATGATCACGATGAACTCGATCTGGCTCCCTGGCTGGCCGGGCAGCGTCACGTTCATGCCGAAGATCGACGCCAGCAGCGTCAGCGGGAGCATCGCCACGCTGAACGCCGTCAGCACCCGGAGCGACTCGTTGAGACGGTGCGAGAGGACGGACTCGTTCGAGTCCTCGAGCGCCTCCGCGACCTCCTTGTAGTTCTCGAGGACGTCCCAGATCCGCTCAGCGGCATCGGTGATGTCGTCGAAGTAGATGTCGAGGTCGTCCTCGATGTACCGCTGCTTCGTGCGCTCGAGGTCCCTGAGCACCGCGCGCATCGGGCGTACGACACGGCGGAAGTTGATGATCTCCTGCTTCGCGTTGGAGATGTCCTGGACGATCTTGTCCGAGCGTCCCTCGAAGATGTCGTCCTCGAGCTGATCGAGCTTCGCGCCCATCTTGCGCAGCATCGGGAACGAGGCGTCGACGCAGGTGTCGACGATCTTGTACAGCAGGTACCCGGTCCCCTTGGAGAAGATCCCGGTCCGGACCTCCTCGCGCTCGCGGTAGCGCTCGAACATCGCCGCGAGCGGCGGGATCGTCTGGTCGGGAAGGGTGATCAGGTAG
Organism: Candidatus Limnocylindrales bacterium; assembly: GCA_036504355.1. Taxonomy (GTDB): domain Bacteria; phylum Chloroflexota; class Limnocylindria; order Limnocylindrales; family CSP1-4; genus CAIXZV01. The sequence goes on along the minus strand of DASXVG010000083.1, from coordinate 16,321 downwards.
TCGGGCCCGACGAACAGGTCCAGCTCCGCGGTCATGAGCCGGCCACTGGCCTTGTCGAACACCGCGAAGTGGAGAACGATGAACAGGTAGTCGTCGTACGCGTCCAGCTTGGGTCGCTGGTTGCGGGACGCGACATCCTCGATCGCCAGCGGGTGGAAGCCGAACTCGCGCTCCAGCCACTCGCGGTCCGCTTCGCGGGGACGCTCCAGGTGGAGCCACCGGACGCCACCGGCGGTGATGACGTCCGGCTGGGACTCGTCAGCCGCGAGCGGTTCGAGGGACCCGTCGAAGACGCCCGGTCGTGCTCCGCGCAGGCGCGGTCGCAGCGCGATGTTCGGCACTTGGAGGCATCCCTGTCCGCATGCCCGGATCGTAACGCAGGCGGATGAACGCCGCGACGGTCGATGCGCCTCAGCCGAGCGGCGTGGGCACCTCCTCCGCGGCCCGCCTCGCGCCGACGCTCCGTTTCGACGCCACGGCGATCGCCCCGGCCGCGAATACGATGGCACCCGCCACGAATGGCCCCCGCGGCCCGGCGAGGGCTGCGATCGCCGCCCCGACGGCCGGCCCGATGATCCCAGCGATGTACAGCGGCAGGTAGACGAGGTTGAGCGTCTGGGAACGGCGCTCGACCGGGACCTCGGTCGCGAGCAGGCTGAACACCATTGCGCCCGTCGTCGCGGCCGCCGCCCCGAGCAGCAGGGCGGCCCCCGCGAGTGGCGCGAGCGCCGGCATGAGCGGCATCAGGAGGCTCGCCGCCGAGCCCGCCACGAGCGCGACGACGAGGACCGGCCGGAACCCGACCCGATCGCCCAGGTAGCCCGCCAGCGGCGACATGAGCGCACCCACCAGCGACGCCACGCCCATGACGACCCCGATCGACGCCGCGAGCCCGGGGCCCGTGCCGACGATCCCCTCCACCAGCACCGGGGTGTACGGCCGCGACACCTGGTTCGCGAGGAACACGACCCCATATACGAGGAACAGCCGGCGCACGATGTGGTCGTCGAGCACGCCCCGCAGGGCGCCGAACGCGAGCGCGATCGTGCCGCCTTCGGGAACGACCGCCGGCCGCACCTCGCGGGTGCCGAACCAGACGAGCAGGGCGGTCCCGAGCGAGAAGACCGCCGACAGCCCGAACACGCCCGCGATCGGCCAGCCTGCGCCGTCGATGAGGAGGCCCGCGAGCGCCGGTCCGACCGCGAAGCCGATCGGCCCCGCGGCCCCGAAGATGGCGATCGTGGTGCCGACGCGGTGGTGCGGACTGACGTCGCGGATCGCCGCGAGCATCACGCCCGTGTTGCCAAGCTGGAACCCGATCCCGAGGACCGCCAGCGCCATCACCCAGGGCTCCCGGGCGAGCGCCGCAACTCCGAACACGCCCATCTCCACGAGCGCGCTCCGGACGATCACCGCCTTGCGGCTGTACTTGTCCGCCCACACGCCCCACAGCGGGACGAGCGGCAGGCCGAGCACGAACACCAGCGACCCGTACAGGCCGACGAACGCCAGCCGATCCGCCTCCGGGACGCCGAGCTCGCGCAGGTACGACGGCAGCAGCGCGAACACCTGGCTGACGCCGAGGCTCTCGATGAGCTGGGTGACCCAGAACACGGCGACGAGGACGCGCCAGTCCTGGGTGTTGCGCGGCGGCGACGAGCTCATCGGGCGAAGGTACCGGACGCCGGCGGCGTGAAGGACGTCACGCCGCCGGCCGCCTCGGCGTCGCAGGAGGACCGCGTGCCCGTCGAGGTCGGGGGGTGACGGGCACGCGGGTCCACCTACTGGGCCGCGACCCTTGCGGCCGCGTATGCCGCGAGCGCCCGTTCGCGTGCGCTCGGGTGATCCACGATCGGGGCCGGGTAGTCCGTGCCGATCCGCACGCGCGCCGCCGTCTGCTCGTCCGCGGTCATCGTCCACGGCTCGTGGATGCGGGCGCCAGGGACGAGGGCGAGCTCGGGCACCCAGCGGCGCACATAGGCCCCGTCGGGGTCGAAGCGGCGGCCCTGGAGCACCGGGTTGAAGATCCGGAAGTAGGGCTGCGGGTCCGTGCCCGTCGACGCCGTCCACTGCCAGCCGCCATTGTTCGACGCCACGTCGCCGTCCGTGAGATGGCGCATGAACTCGGCCTCGCCGAGGCGGTAGCCCAGCAGGAGGTCCTTGGCCAGGAAGCTGGCCGCGATCATCCGGGCGCGGTTGTGCACGAAGCCCGACGCGCGGAGCTGGCGCATCGCCGCATCGACGATCGGGTAGCCGGTCCGGCCCGCCGCCCAGGCCTCGAGCGCCGCCGGGTCGTCGGCGACTCGAAGCCCGGCGAACGCCTCCTGGAACGGCTCGTGCAGCACGCGCGGGTAGTGCCACAGCACGTGCGCGTAGAACTCCCGCCAGACGACCTCGCCGGTGAACACGCGACGGCCCTCGCCCGCACCGTCCGCCCGCTCGACGATCTCGAGCGGCGAGAGCAGCCCCCAGCGCAGGTCCTGGGACAGGCGCGACGTGCCGTCCTCGTCGTCCAGCCGGTTCCGCGTGTCCGCGTACCCGTCGACGCCTCGGGCGAGCCAGGCAGCCAGGCGATCGCGCGCCGCGGCCTCGCCCGGGACTGGGATGAGGGCTCGGTCGGCGGTCGGCGGCGGCACCTCGGGGATCGGGTCGCGGCGTCGCGCACCGGTCGCCGGGCCCGGGATCCGGTCGGGCGCGGCCAGGACCGGCCTTCGCTCGAGCGCCTCCCACGCGCGGCGGAACGGGCTGTACACGGTGAACGGGCGGCCATCCCGGGTCAGGACCTCGTCGGGCTCGTGGACGTACAGCCCCCGCCTCGCCCGCATGGTGACGCCGTCGGCAGCCAGCCTGTGCGCCAGCTCGCGGTCCCGCCGCCGGCCGTACGGGGCCGCGTCGCGGGTCACGAAAACCTGGGTCGCGCCCGTCTCGCACGCGAACGCCGGGACCACGTCGGCGGGCCGCCCGACGACGAGCCGGAGGGCGGCTCCGCGCTCGGCCAGCGCGCGCGACAGCCCGGCGACGCTCTCGCGCATGAACCACGTCCGGTTGGCGGATGCGAACCGCCCGCCGAGCAGCGTCTCGTCGAACACGAACAGCGGGATCACCACGTCGGCGGCCTCGATGGTCGCGGTGAGGGCCGGATGGTCGTGGAGGCGCAGGTCACGGCGAAACCAGGCGATCGCGATGCTCGGCATGCCTCTCCTTCGCACGAGCGGGGTCCCCGGACGGGCGGCGGGACGTCATCATCGCGCCATGGACCCGCTCGTGATCGTCGTGCCCGACCCGTCGCTCGTCGTGCTCGTGGGCGCGGCCGGCGCCGGCAAGTCCACGTTCGCAGCACGGCACTTCGCGCCCGGCGAGGTGCTCTCCTCGGACGTGTTCCGAGCCCTTGTCTCGGGCGACGCCGCGGATCAGCGCGCGACCCGACCGGCCTTCGCCGCGCTCCACCGCTCGCTCGGGCGACGCCTCGCGGCCGGGCAGCTGACGGTCGTGGACGCGACGAGCTTGACCGCCTACGCGCGCCGGGGGCTCCTGGCACGCGCGGCTGCCGCCCGCGTCCCCGCGGTCGCGATCGTGCTCGACCTGCCCGCCGACCTCGTGCGGGCGCGCAACCTGGCAAGGGACGGCAGCGCGGCGATCCCCGATGCGGCGGTCCTGGCCCAGCTCGGCGATCTTTCCCGGACGATCGAACGCGAGCGCGAGACCGGGTGGCCCGGATTCGCCGCCGTCCACCGGCTCTCCGCAGCGGAGGACGTGGACCGGGTGCTGGTGCGCCGCGAGCCGGCCCGGCCCCGCTGAGCGCGCCTGGTCAGCCTTCCTCGGCGAGCCGCAGCCGTCCGAACGGCTTCGCCCGGAGCTCCACCCAGACGCCGTTCTGCATGTACACGTCCTGGCGGCAGACCTCGAGCGCGTCCGCCTCGGTCGCGGCGCGGATGATGAGCACGGACGCGGACACGTCCGCGAACGCCCCGACCTCGATGATCACGCCTTGCCGCTTGAGCTCCGCGGCTCGAGCGAGGTGCGCCGCGCGGAACGGGACGCGGGTCTCCTCCGCGTCGGGCGCGTACGTGCACTCGACGAGCCAGGCGGGCTCGATCGCGTGGTCGGGCGCTGGCGTGTCGGTCATCGTCACAGCGTAGCGGTGCCGAGCCCGATCAGGGCGATCGCCACCGCCGTGAGCGCGATGCCGGCCACGTGGCTGCGGGTCAGCCGCTCGCGGTGGATCGCGATCGCGAGGATGACCGTGGTCACCGGGTAGAGCGAGGAGAGGACGGCGGCGATCGCGAGCTGCCCTGCCTGCGTCGCGAGGATGAACGCGGCGTTGCCGGTCATGTCGAGCGCGCCCACGACGACGAGCAGCGGCAGGAGATTCCGGCCCACTCGCCACGGCTGGCGCGCGACGAGCACGAACGTCACCAGCGCGATCGCCTGGACGAGCCGGATGACGACGAGCGGCGCGAGGGCGCTCTCCCCCGACAGCTGGCCGATGCACACGTTGAAGACGCCGATCATGAGGCCCGACGCGAGCGCCCACGGCAGCCCGGACGAACGGCCATCGTCGTGGCTCGGGGCGCGCGTCACGAGCACGACCGCGACGAGCGCGATCAGGATCCCGGCGACGGTCGCGGGCCGCGGGACGCCCTCGAGCACGAACCCGACGACGACGGGGATGACCGCGGCGATGACGCCCGTCGTGGGCGCGACCACGCCCATCCGGCCGACCGCGAGGCCGCGGTACAGCGTCGTGATCCCGATGACGCCGGCCAGGCCGGCGACGATCGACCAGCCGAGGTCCGACCCCTGCGGGAACGGCTCGCCGCGTGCGAGCGCGATCGCGAGCGCGATGACCATCCCGACGAGCTGGGTCCCGAGGACGATGCCCAGCACCGGCGCACGGCGCGCGATCGTCCCGCCACCGAAGTCGCCTGCGCCCCACGCCAGTGCGCTCGCGAGGCCGAGAAGGATGACGGCTGAGCCCGGCCCGAACGGGTCAGGCAGGGGTCGCCTCCTGCGGCTCCTCGTGCGTGTCCGCGGCCGTCGGCCCATCGAGGACGATCACCTTGTCGGCGATCTCGTCGTAGCGGTCCGACGTCGTGAGATAGATGACCTGGAAGTCGGCCGAGACCTCGCGCAGGAGCTCGAGGGCGCGTGGCGCGCGGGCATCGTCGAGGGTCACGAACGGGTCGTCGAGGATCAGCGGCGGCCGCCTGTCGCCCGTCACGAGCCGCACGAGCCCGAGCCGGGCCGCGAGATAGATCGTGTCCAGCGTTCCCTGCGAGAGCTCGGTCACGGGCACCCAGTCGTTGCGCTCGGGGGAGAACACGTCGATGCCCAGGTTCGTGTCGTCCACGCGGACGCGCCGGTAGCGGCCGTCCGTGATGCGGGCGATGTCGCCCACCATCCGCCGCTCGAGGTAGCGGGTGGCGCGCTGCATCGTCGTCTGCTCGGCCGCGTTGATCTCCTGGAGCGTCCGCGCGTAGATCCGCTCCCGGCGGCGGAGCGCGGAGAGCTCGTCCTTCCACCCGGCCAGGCGTTCGGCGAGGCCGGCGACCTCCTCGGCGTCGACGGGGTTCTGCTCGACGCGCGCCTTCGCGGTCGCCTCGTCATCGCGTGCGCGGTCGAGCGCCCGCTCGGCATCAGAGACCTCCACCTCGAGGCGCTCGCGCGCCCGCGGCTCCTTTGCGATGGGCCCCAGCGCGTCGAGCGCCGAGGTCTTCTGGTCGACCTCGAGTGCCGCCGTGTCGCGCCGACCGGGCAGCGCGTCGAGCGGCTCCTCGCCGATCAGGCCCGAAAGGTGCGCCCGGCGGGTCTCGATCTCGGCGACATGCGCCTCCTGCGCCGCCAGCCGCTCCTCGGCCTCCTCGCTCGTCTCGAGGCCGAGTCGCGACAGCAGGTCGTCGTGCTCCGCCTGGGCCTCGCGCAGGTCCTGCTCGATCTCCGAGCGGCCACGCAGCCGGCGGTTGACCTCGGCGTCCTTGAGCTGGCTGTGGACGCGGTCGCCGCGCCGCAGCCAGAACCCGACCAGCGCGAGCACCAGGCCGATGCCCGCGACCGCGCCGCCGGCGTAGACGGGCACCATGCCGGCCGCCGCGACCCCGACGAGCGGGAGGACGAAGCCAACGACGGCGACGATGACGCCGATGGCGATCAGGACCAGGGCCCAGCGCGACAGCGGGCGCCAGCGGACCTCGGGCGGCACGTCGAAGCTGACCTGGACCTCGCCCTCGAGCATCGCGGTGAACGTGCTCACCTTGCTGTCCACGGAGCGCAGGCGCTCGACCGTGGATTTGAGCACGGGGAGCGGCGTCGGCGACGGGTGCGAGCGATCCAGCTCCGTGATCTCGTCCCGGACGATGACGGCAGACCGGTAGCGCTCGAAGCGCTCCTGGGCCGCGGTCCGCTCCGCGATGAGGCGCTCGGCCTGGCGCGCCTTCTCGAGCAGGGCGCGACGCTCCGTGAGGGCGGTGTCCGACTCCGCCCGCCGCTCGCGGGCGACGGCGAGAGCGTCGCGGTCCCGCTCGAGGTGCGCGAGCGCGTCCTCGCCCGCCTGGAGCTTCGCCGTGACGTCGTTCACCGCGTCCTCGGCGGTCTTGAGACGGCCGGGGTTCTTGGTCCCCTTGGTCTGGAGCGCGTAGAGCGCGCGGTCCAGCTTCTTGCGCGCCCGGCTGGTGCCCCGGTCGGCGCCCGAGATCGACGCCTGGAGACGGTCCCGGAGGGCGCCCTCGTCGCGCTGGAGCGCGGCCAGCTCGTGGTGGCGGATCGAGGCGGTCGAGCGGAAGAAGCCCTCCGTGGGCACGCCCGAGAGCTCCGCGAGCAGCTCGTCCGCCCGCGCCGGGTCGGTGATCACCTCGCCGTCGAGCTCGAGGCGGACCTCGCCCTTTGCACCACGGAACGACTTCTCGAGGCGACCTTCATGGGCGCCGCCCTCCTCGTCGTCCCACGTGAAGCCCATCGCGATGGAGGTCCGGGCGTCGGCCCCGCCGTCCCACGGCTGGAGCGTCGCGAGGTCTGCGGCCGAGCTCGTGACCTTGCGCGTGAGGGCGAGCTCGATCGCCCGCTGGAGCGTCGACTTGCCGGCCTCGTTGGGGCCGCGGACGATCGTGAGCCCGGGCGCGAGGTCGAGCTGGGCGTCCTGGTACCGGCGCAGGTCGCGCAGGGTGAGGTCGGTGATCCTCACAGCGTGACCTCCTCTCCGGCGAGCAGCAGGCGGCCGAGGCGGAGCACGTCGCGCAGCTCGTGCGCCTCGCGCTCGCCGAGCGTGTCCCCGGACGCCTCGAGGTCCGCGATCCGGCCCTCGACGTTGCGGATGAACGCCCCGGCGATCGTCTCGGCGGGAGGCAGCGCTCCCTCGGTCAGGGCGGGCTGGCTGCCATCGCGGACGCGGACCCGGAGGAAGCTGCCCCGCAGGGCGTCCTCGACCTCCAGCGGCTCGAGGTCCAGCGAATCGGGGCGGACGCCGAACAGGCGGATGTCGAGGACGAGATCGGGGTTCGCCTGGCCCTTGAGCCGGGCGATGAGCGCGGGCTGCGACTCGACCGTCGCCGCGTCGAGCTCCCGCCGCTCGAAGGTCGTGCGGCCCACGGTCCGCTCCTCGACCTCGACGGTGTGGACGCCATCCCGGTCGTCGAGCGTCACGAGCAGCACCTTGCCGGCGCGATCCTGGTCGACGGCGACCGGCTCCGGCGCGCCCGCATAGGCGTACGTGACGCCCTTCGTCTTCGCGACCTGGGCGCTGTGCCAGTGGCCGAGCGCGAGGTAGTCCAGCCCGGTGGCCGCGATCTCCTCGATGGTCACCACGACCTCGTCGTGATCCGTGCGACCCGGGATCGCCGTCGACGCGTGGAGCACGCCGATCTTCCACGTCGCGTCGGGCACCTCGAGCGCGGCGAGGTCCCGGAGCGGCGAGTACGGCGCCCGCTTGGTCGGGAAGCACGGGCCATGGACGACCGCGTCGAGGGCCTGGAGGTGGATCCACGGGTGGTCCGGGGTGAGCACCGTGATCAGCTCGTCCTGGGGCCGGGTGCCCGCCATGGCCGCGAGGTCATAGGCGCGATAGACGGACGACCGGTCGTAGACGTCATGGGTGCCGGGGACGAGGACCGACCGGATCCTCGCCTCGGCGAGCCGGGCCAGCTCCGCGGCGACACGCTCCACCGAGCGGCGCGGCTGGACGTTGGAATCGAACAGGTCGCCTGCCACGAGGAACAGGTCGACCTTCTCAGCGATCGCCAGGTCCACGCTCGCCCTGAAGGCAGCGAACTGGCGTTCGCGCTGGGCGCTCGCCGCATCCCCGAGGTCTGCGTGGCGCGCGCCGAGGTGCACGTCTGCGGTGTGCAACAGGCGGAGCATGCGGTGGGCGGCCTCCATGGTGAACGCGATGCCCGGCCGACGTGCCCGACCGGGCCCGCGAGCAGCCGCACCACGAACCCTCCTCCCCCGGGACCTGGCACGGTCTCGAGCTCGACTGGAGGGCCGGGCCGGTCGCTCCCGGGACCCGGTGCCAAGCCGGGCGCCCCCATCGCTCCCGTCTCGGCACGCCGAGTCTCGGCGGCCATTGTGACAGGTCGTGTGTCACTGGCGAGATGCGTGGAATCCCGGTGTTTCGGGGCCGATCGCCCGATTGCAATGCCCCCGTAACGCCCCGTCCCGGGAGCCCGGGGGTAGGCTCGGACGACTGGAACAATCCGGTGCGCCCCGCGGGGACTCCGAGATACGGCACCTGGCCGGCGGCCATCGGCTGACTCCCCGCCGCTCCCCGACCCGGTGACGGTCCCCCGAAGCGCACCCAGAGCGTCTCCGAGCGCGCGCCCGGGAGGAGCAGCTTCGTGACCTACGTCGATCGGACCCTCAACTGCGTGGACTGCGGGGTGGAGTTCATCCACTCGGCCGCGGACCAGGAGTACTACCTGGCCAAGGGGTTCACGTCCGACCCCAAGCGCTGCGCCTCGTGCCGCGCCTACCGTCGCGCGACGCGTGACGCCGGCGGCGCCGACGCCGCGTCGCTCGGTGGCCCGCGCGGCTACGAGCGCACGGATGACCGCGGGCCCCGCGAGTACTTCGTCGCGATCTGCACGTCGTGCGGCAACCAGGCGCAGGTGCCGTTCAAGCCGCGCATGGACAAGCCGGTGTACTGCTCGGACTGCTTCCGCGAGATCAAGCCGGACTGATCCCCCCGGCGCGACCGATCGCGGTCGCTCGTCCGCCTCCGCGTGCCGACGCTACAGGCGGAACGCGTCGCCCTTTCGGAAGCGCTCGCGGTGGCGTCCCCGCCACACGGTCACGCGGCCAAGGCCGTGGACCTGCCACGCGCCGTTGCGGCCGACCGCCGCAGTGTCCTCGTCGATGCCCAGGAGGATCGCATCGCGCGGTGCCTGGAGCGCCAGGATCGCCGCGAGCACCTCGGGCCAGGCGTCGTAGTGCGGGAGCACCGCAACCCCGTCCACGAGCGCCAGGCCCGCGGGCCAGCGGATCGGAAACGGGAGGGGGATCCGGAGCCGGGGCACGAACCGGACGTCCATCGTCCGACCGACGATCGCCATCGCGCCCGCGGAGCAGCCGGCAATCGTGGCGCCACGGGCGTGTGCGCGCGACAGGGCCTCGCCGAGCGGCGACCCCTGCAGGACGTCGAGCAGGTGGCGCGGATGGCCGCCCGACAGGTAGACGAGGTCCGCCTCGCCGACCGCCTGGAGGGCCGCCGCGTCGTGGCCCTCCTCGGCCGTTCTGACGAGGACCGGCTCGACTTCGGCCCCGAGGCCCGAGAAGTGCTCGACGCCCATCTCCGCCCAGGTCCGGAACGTCTGCTCGCCGTCGAGCGCGGACGCGGTCGGCAGGATCACGACCCGCGGACGGGGGCGGCCGATCGCCTCGAGCAGGCCCCGATCGAACTCGGCCATCGGGGCAAGGAACTCACCGGCGCCCACGAGCGCCACGGGACCGGGCACGGGCGCAGCATAGAGCAGGGCCCGATTCCGGGCCGCGGCCCTGGCGCCGGCGCGGGTGCGACGGGGGCGCCGCTCACCCAGGCGGCTGGACGCCGCGACGACCCGGCTGCACACTCGGCGGACGATGCAGTCGTCCCAGCGCTGGACCATGGTCGCCGTGATCCTCGGCAGCTCCATGGTGTTCCTCGACGGCACGGTCATGAACCTCGCGCTCCCGCGGATCGGCGAGGAGCTGCGCGGTTCGCTCGTGTCCACGCTCGAGGGACAGACCTACGCGGTGAGCGGCTACCTCGCCGTCCTTGCCGCGCTGCTCATCCTCGGCGGGGCGCTGGCGGACTTCCACGGCCGCCGGAAGATCTTCACGATCGGCCTCATCGGGTTCGGTGCCACCTCGGTGCTGTGCGGGCTCGCGCCGACACTCGAGCTGCTCGTGCTCGCGCGACTCCTCCAGGGTGCCGCGGGGGCGCTCCTCGTCCCGGGCTCGCTCGCGATCCTGACCGCGTTGTTCGAGGGCCCGGCGCGCGCTCGCGCCTTCGGCATCTGGGCATCCGCAACGTCGGCGACCTCGCTCATCGGGCCGGTCGTCGGCGGACTGCTCGTGGACGACATCAGCTGGCGCGCCGCGTTCCTGATCAACGTCCCGCTCGTGGCCGTGGCGCTGTACGCGACGCGCCGCTACATGCCCGAGACGAAGGCACAGGACGCGACCGGCGCGTTCGACTGGCTGGGCGCTGGCGTCGCGGTGGTCGCTGTCGGAGGGCTGGCCTTCGGGGCGATCCGGGGACAGGACCGCAACTGGGAGGACCCGGTGGCGTGGGCGACGCTGATCCTCGGCGCGGTCGCGCTCGTCGCGTTCCCGCTGCTCATGGCCCGTCGCCCGAACCCGCTCGTGCCGCTGCGGCTCTTCCGCCGACGCCAGTTCGCGACGATCAACCTCTCGACCCTGCTGATCTACGGCGCCCTGTACACCCTGTTCTACGTGCAGGGGCTGTTCCTCCAGGGGGTCGTGGGGTACAGCGCCACGGCCGCAGGCGTCATCGGGCTGCCGAGCGGGATCCTGCTCACGCTGCTGTCGACGCGGGTCGGCACGCTCGCCGGCAGGGTGGGACCACGCCGTTTCCTCGTCGCGGGACCGCTGCTGATGGCCGGCGGCCTCCTGTGGCTGTCGCGTGTCCCCGTGGACACCGCGCCGTGGGTCCTCGCCGTCGGCGACCCGGCCACGTTCCTCCCGCCCAGCTCGACGATCGTGGACATCCTCCCATTCGTGCTCCTGCTCGGGTTCGGGATCTCGCTGGTGGTCGCGCCGCTCACGTCGACGCTCATGTCGTCCGTCCCCGTGTCCAACGCCGGCCTGGCGTCGGCGGTCAACAACTCGATCAGCCGGATCGGCCAGCCGCTGCTTTCGGCGCTCATCTTCGTCGTCGTCACGGGGACGTTCTACGCGACGCTGGCGACGGCGGTGCCTGGCCTCGACGCGGCAGATCCCGTCCTCAGGGCGCAGGTCCAGCCGCTCAACCCGCCGGAGCCCGGAACCCCGTCCGAGGTCGCCGCTGCGGCGAAGGTGGCGTCGATCGATGCGATGCGGCTCGCGACCCTCGTGTGCGCGGCCCTGCTGGCGGGCGGGGCGGTCGTGAACGGCATCGGGCTCCGGCCTTCGCCCGGCGAGACTGGAGGTGGGCGACCGGACCGGACCGGACGCCCGGCCCCGAGCACGTGACCGGCCCTGCGGCGACCCGTGGCTGAGCGACCCGCGCGTCCCCACGCCTGGGACGGCGCGACCTACGACCGTGTCGCGGGCCCGATGACCCGGTGGGGCTCGAACGTGCTCGACCGGCTCCCCTTGCGCGGTGACGAGACCGTCCTGGACGCGGGCTGCGGCTCGGGCTGCGTCACCGAGCGGCTCATGGAGCGCCTGCCCCACGGCCGCGTCATCGCGCTCGACGCCTCCCCGTCCATGGTCGCGGCCGCCCGCGAACGCCTGGCTCGCTTCGGGGAGCGGGTCGACTGTGTGGTGGCGGACTTCGGGCGGCCGCTGCCGCTGGAGCCTGCGTCGGTCGACGCGATCCTGTCGACCGCGGCGCTCCACTGGGTCCGCGATCACGACACGCTGTTCGGCCATCTCGCGACGCCGCTCCGTCCGGGGGGTCGGCTGGTGGCGCAGTGCGGCGGAGCGGGCAACATCGCCGGGATCCAGCAAGCGCTGGCGGCGGTCGGCGACGGCTGGCCGGGCCCGTGGACCTTCGCGACACCCGAGGAGACGCGGGCCCGCCTCGAGGCGGCCGGGTTCACGGGCGTCGAGACGTGGCTCCACGACGAGCTCGAGCGGTTCGAGCCGGGCGAGCCGTTCCGCGAATACCTGCGCACGGTGGTGCTCGGTGCGCACCTCGAGCGCCTGGCCACGGACGCGGAGCGCGAGCGCTTCGTCGATGCCGTCGCCGCGGCGCTCCCGGCGCCCGAGATCGCCTACGTGCGCCTCAACATCCTCGCGACGCGCGCCGGCTGAAGACGGAGGCTACCCCCGGACGCGGAATGGGCCGCCGTGGCCGGGGATCACGACGTCGGCCGCCGCGAGCACTCGCGCTCGATGGATCTCGATGGACGCCTGGTCGGCCGCGAGCGGGTCCTCCTCGGGCGTCCGGTCCTCGCGCCACCAGAGGTGGGTCATCGCGTACACGGCGTCGTCCGCCTCGACGAGGAGCGTCGCGTCCTCCTCGGTGTGGCCCGGCGTCAGCCACAGCTGGGCCTTCGGGGAGAGGCGGTGGCCCTCGCCGTCGTGGTCCAGCCACAGGTCGTCCTTGTAGCGGGCCCAGAAGTCCAGGACCTCGGCGTTCTGGAACAGCGCGACGTTGATCGTGTGGTCCGGGTGATGGTGGCTCAGGAACACGTGGGTGACGGCCTCGGGCGCGACGCCGAGGTCGCGCAGCGGGTCGAGGATCAGCGAGCGCCGCGCGACCATCCCGGGGTCCACGACGATGAGGGCGTCCGCGTCGCGGACGAGGACGATGGACGAGCCGACGCGGTCGCCCGCGTAGCCGGCATGGAGCAGGTGGACGGAGGTCATGCGTGGGAGGGTAGACGGCCGCGAGCTCAGCCGGGAGCCGCGTTCGTGAACCGGAACCGCTCGTCCCAGGTGACGCCGTCATCGGTTGCGAGGAGCAGGATCCGGTCGCGTCTCGCCATCCGCGACGCCGGCGCAGCGGGCGAAACGGGCGGGCCGGCGGGTGCGTTGCCCTGCCATCCTGCACAGCATGTCGAACGAATACGCCGACCTCATCCTCACCGGGGGCCGCATCTTCACGGGTGACGCCGCGAAGACCTGGGCGCAGGCCCTCGCCGTCCGGGGCAACCGCATCGTCGCAGTGGGCGGCGACCGGGACGTGCGCCCGCTCGCGGGCGAGGGGACCCGGGTCATCGAGCTCCGGGGCAGGACCGTCACCCCCGGCTTCCAGGATGCGCACGTCCACCCGACCCACGGCGGCCTCGCCCGCATCCGCTGCGAGCTTCACGATGCCCGGGGCAAGGACGAGTACCTGCGCATCATCGCCGAGTACGCCGCCGCGCACCCCGACCGTGAGTGGATCCTCGGTGGTGGCTGGTCGCTCGCCGACTTCCCCGGCGGCCTCCCCCGCCGTGAGGACCTCGACCGGGTCGTGCCGGATCGGCCGGTGTACCTCCCCAACCGGGACGGCCACGACGCATGGGTCAACACCAGGGCACTGGAGCGGGCCGGGATCACCAGGGACACTGCGGACCCGGTGTCCGGCCGCATCGCCCGCGACCCGGACGGCTCGCCGCTGGGCACGCTCCACGAGAGCGCGATGGACCTCGTGGGCTCGATCGTGCCGCCGGCGACCGACGCCGAGTACCGCCAGGCGCTGCTCGAGGCGCAGCGCTACCTCCACAGCCTGGGGATCACCGCGTGGCAGGACGCGTGGGTGGAGCCTGCCGACCACGCGGCGTACCTTGCGCTGGCCGCGTCCGGCGAGCTGACTGCGCGTGTCGTGGGCGCCCTGTGGTGGGAGCGCGCGCGCGGGCTGGAGCAGATCGACGAGCTCGTGGAGCGGCGGGCGACCGGCGTCGTCGGCCGGTACGCGGCGACGAGCGTCAAGCTCATGTGCGACGGGATCATCGAGAACGGCACGGCCGCGATGCTCCAGCCGTACCTCGACGCCACAGGTGCCGACACGCACAACAGCGGCCTCGACTTCATCGACCCGCAGACGCTCAAGGCCGCGACCGTGAAGCTCGACGCGCTCGGGTTCCAGCCCCACTTCCACGCGCTCGGCGACCGCGCGGTGCGCAACGCGCTCGACGCGGTCCAGGCCGCCCGCGAGACGAACGGCTGGTCGGACACGCGGCCGCACCTCGCGCACCTCCAGGTCATCCACCCGGATGATCTCCCGCGCTTCCGCGAGCTCGGGGCGCTGCCGAATGCGCAGCCGTACTGGGCCGTCCTCGAGGACCAGATGATCGAGCTGACGCTGCCCGTGCTCGGACCAGTGGTGAGCGCCCGGCAGTACCCGTTCCGGTCCCTGCGCCGCCACGGCGCGACGCTCGTGATGGGCTCGGACTGGAGCGTCTCGACCCCGGATCCGCTGCTCGAGATGGAGGTCGCGGTGACCCGCGTGAGCGACGAGTCGCGGGGCGTGGGCGAGCCGTTCCTGCCGCATGAGCGGCTCGAGCTCGTGGACGCGCTGAGCGCGTTCACGGCCGGGTCTGCGTACGCGAACCACCTGGACGAGACGGGCTCGCTCCAGGTCGGCAAGCTGGCGGACCTCGCGATCATCGACCGCGACCTGTTCGACGAGGCGGCAGGGCCGATCGGCGAGGCGACCGTGCTCGCGACGTTCGTCGACGGCGTCGTGGTCCACGAGGCGCCCGGCCTCGACTGAGAGTCGACGGACGGCGGGCGCGTCGTCGGTCAGATGACGTAGCCGGACCGAGATCGCGCGTCCATCGGATCCGCGCGCCCGTTCGACGACACTCCTCGCAGCGGCAGGCACCACACCCCACCAAGCGCTCCAGCCGCCGCGGAAAGGAGGTCACCGACATGCACGTCCTGGCGATCTACCGGGTGAACGAGCACCTCGCCGATCTGATGGCGGAGGCGTCCGCCGAGCGGCGGGCGCGCGAGGCCAAGCCCAAGAGCCGCCGGTTCGGACTGGTGACCTCGCTGTTCGCGGGCCGCGGTGCCGTCACCCCGGCCGCGGGCCCCACGAAGGCGTTCGCCAACTCCTGATCAACCCGGCCGTCGGCACGATCCCGACCGGCTGCTTCCCCCGGGCCACGGCTCCTCCCGGCCCGGCGCACATCCCGCAAGACGCCCGTCCTTCCTCCCGGGGGCGGGCGTTTTGGCGTCCGCCGTCAGGCGTCGGCGATGTCGAGGTCGGCCTCGGTGTCGACATCGCGGAGCGTGCGGGCCCCCGGGTCCAGGGCGCGCCACGCCGTCGCGGGGACGGCACCGCGCGGCACGGCGTCGAGCAGCGCCCGGAGACTCCGCCGATTGTCCTGCAGCAGCGAGATCGCGGTCGGGAGGACCACCGGTCGGACGGCCATCGGGAGCGGGGCGCCGTCTGGGTCCTCCAGCGTCAGCGCCACGATCGTCGGGTCCGTGGCGAGGGTCGCCGCCAGCAGGCCGAGGACGCCCGGGTGGAGGGTCGGCATGTCCCCACCTGCGACCAGCACGACCGGCGGCGCGGCCTCACCATCGACCGCCGGGATCGCCGTCAGCCCGGCGGCCAACCCCTGGAGCGGCCCGCCGTTCGACGCCGCGTCGCGGGCGATCGACGAGCGACCAGCCACCGACGCCGGGAGCTGCGGCTCATCCGCGTCCGGCCCGATCACGACGATGACGTGCCCCGCGACGGCGCCGACCGCCTCGACGGCGTGGTGGAGCAGCGGGCGGCCGTGGAGCATCGCCGCGAGCTTGTCACCGCCGAAGCGCGTGCTCGCGCCACCGGCGAGCACGATCCCGACGATCCGCTCCCCCGTCACGCCGGGCCGTCTTCCGGGTCGTCGTCGCCGGGCGCGACGTGGGCGGCGGCGCGGGCTCGGAGGCGCGCGACCATCTTCGGGCCGAGGACGTGACCGCCGTCCGTGCGACGGAGCAGCTCGCGGCGGTCGAGGTCCTCGAGGACGACGAGCACGTAGCGTCGGCTCGTCCCGGTCTCGTCGCGGAACGCCGCCGGCGTCAGCGGCCCGCGCGCCGCCATCGCGATCGCGCGCCGGACGAGCTCGCGGTAGGTCGTGGCGGCCCAGGCGAGATCGTCCTCGAGCCGCACGATCCGGCCGGTCGCCTCGAGCGCACGGACGCCGTCCGGCGGGCATCCCGCGGCGCGCGCGGCCTGGGCGAGCGCCGGCGGCGCGGGGACGGAGAGGGT
>DASXVG010000082.1:0-27808 GCA_036504355.1 Candidatus Limnocylindrales bacterium | reverse complement strand
GGCCGGGTAGGGGAGTACGACCGCGAAGCGGTGGTGCGGCTGTTCCGGGAGTACGAGTTCCGGACGCTCATCGACCGGCTGCCGCCGCTCGTCGGGGAGCGGCCCGAGGACGCCGTCGCCGCGATGCGCGAGCTCCGCGAGGCCGGCTTCCCGGCAGCCCAGGGCGTCGGTCGGGGCGCGGGACAGGGACCGGGCGGCCCGAACGCGGGCGCCGGGTCTGGTCCGCCCGGCTACCGCGGGCCGACGTTCGGCTCCTCGGGCGAGCTCCAGCTCACCCTCGACTTCGACCAGATCGGCGGGGGGAAAGCCGCGCCCGGCTCCACGGCGATCGCGAGCTCGCCCGACGACGGCGTCGCCGGGGACGGCGCCACGGTGGCCGAGTCCCGGGCAGAGTACGTTGCGGTCGCCGCCGGCGACCTCCCGGCGGCGCTCGCGGCCGCGATCAACGACCCGTCCCGGATCGAGGTCGTGGACACGGACGGCGTTGCGGCACTCCAGCCGTGGCTGAGGGCGCAGCCCGACGTGGGGGTCGGCCTCGTCGTGGACGACCCGAGGCCGCTCGCCGGGGTCCCGCTCTCGCTCGCGGTCGCGGGGACGGATGGGCGCGTCGTCGCAGCGGACGGCCCCGACGCGTCCATCGCGCTGCGCCACCTGCTCGAGGCCGAGGCTGCCCGCCTCGTGGGCCACGAGGTCAAGCCGATCCTCACCGCGCGCTTCGCGGAGGACGCGGACGCGACCCCCCTGGTCGTCGCGTTCGACACGCAGATCGCGGCGTACCTGGTCAACGCCGCGCTGCGCGCCCAGAAGATCGCGGACGTCGTGGCCGAACGGCTGGACCTTGTCCTGCCGCCCACGGCCGCCGGCTTCCCGCCGACCGCGGTCGCCGGCCTCGACGCGCTGTCCGCGCTCGCGGTCCGGCCATCGCTGGAGCAGGCGCTCAGGACGGACGGCGTCGAGCGGCTGTTCGCCGAGATGGAGCTCCCGCTGATCCCGATCCTCGCCCGCATGGAGGCGGCCGGCGTCGCCCTGGACCGGGACGCGCTGCGCATGCTCGAGGTGGAGTTCGCGGCCGAGATCACGCGCCTGGAGCGCGAGATCTACGACGCCGTGGGCCACGAGTTCACGATCGGCAGCCCCAAGCAGCTGGGCGAGATCCTGTTCGTCGAGATCGGGCTGCCCAAGGGCCGCAAGACGAAGACCGGGTACTCCACGGACGCGACGGTCCTCGAGGAGCTGCGCGGCGTCCACTCGGTCATCCAGCCGATCCTCGACTGGCGGATCTTCACGAAGCTCCGCTCGACGTACGTGGAGGCGCTGCCGAACCTCATCGGGCCCGACGGGCGGCTGCACACGCTGTTCAACCAGGCCGTGGCGGCGACGGGCCGCCTCTCGAGCTCGGACCCCAACCTCCAGAACATCCCGATCCGGACGCCGCTCGGGCGGCGGATCCGGCACGCGTTCGTCGCCGGGTCGCCGGACACGACGCTCGTCGCGGCCGACTACAGCCAGATCGAGCTTCGGATCCTCGCCCACGTGAGCGGCGACGAGCATCTTCGCGATGCCTTCGAGCGCGACGCCGACATCCACCGCGAGACGGCCGCACGCGTGCTGCGCAAGGCGCCCGAGGACGTGACCGGGGACGAGCGATCGATGGCCAAGATGGTCAACTTCGGGCTCGCCTACGGGATGAGCGACTTCGGGCTCGCGAGCCGCGCCAACATCAGCCGCCAGGACGCCCAGGAGTTCGTCAACAGCTACTTCGCGGCGTACGGCGGGATCAGCCGCTACATGCTCCACATCCGCGAGACGGCGGGCGAGGCCGGCTACGTCTCGACCCTGCTCGGCCGGAAACGGCAGATCCCCGAGCTCGCGTCCGCGAACCGCGCACTCAAGGCCGCAGGCGAGCGGATGGCGATCAACATGCCGATCCAGGGGACGGCCGCCGACATCGTGAAGATCGCGATGATCCGGCTGGACAAGGCGCTGCGCGAGGGCGGCTTCCGGGCCTGCCTCATCCTGTCCGTCCACGACGAGCTCCTGCTCGAGGCCCCTCGCGACGAGGTCGACCGGCTCGTTCCCGTCCTTCGCGAGGCGATGGAAGGCGCCCTGCCGCTGTCGGTCCCGCTCACCGTCGAGGCGAAGGTCGGCGACTCGTGGGAGGGCATGGCGCCCGTGTCCCGTCGAGACGCCGTGCTGGCCGAGGTCGGGGAGGCGCCGCCAGGACTCTAGGCCCCGCCAGCCCGGCGGCGGAGCGGCACACCCGTCAGCGGGCCCGCGGCGAGGGCGATCGCCACGGCAGCCGCAAGCGGGATCGCGAACGCCGCCCCCAGGCCGAACGCATCCGCGGCCAGCCCGACGGCTGCCGGTGCGAACACGAGGCCGAACCGGACCATCCAGGCGACGAGCGCGACGCCGTGTCCGGCCGGGATCCCCGGTCGTGACCCAGCCACGCCGATCATCACCGGGAACATCGGGGAGGAGCCGAAGCCCACGGCGCCGAACCCCGCGAACGCGAGCAACGGCTGGCCCAGGGGCCCCGAGGCGATGACCGCGACGACGCCGCCGGCGCCGACGAGCGCGCCTGCCCGGACGATCCGCCGTTCTCCCCAGCGGTCCACCCAGCGGTCGTTGGTGAGGCGGCCGGCGACCATCGCGCCCATGTACAGCACGTACGCGATCGCGGCGATCCCCTGCGGCTGGAGCAGCACGTCGGCGAGGTAGACGGCGCTCCACGTCGCGGCGGAGCCCTGGAGGATCACGCACAGGATCCCGAGCAACGCGATGGGCGCGAGGATCCGCAACAGTCGTGGGGCGTGCCGCAGCGCCACGGGCTCGACCGCTGCCTCGTGGGCCGGGTGGACATCCGCCACGGTGGCCGGGAGCAGGGCGCGCGAGGTCGCGAGGATCGCGACCGCCATCGCGAGGCCCGCCACCCCGAGGTGCACCGGGACTGGCACGGTGAGCCCCGCCGCGACGGCCCCGATGGCTCCCGCCGTCATCGAGCCGACGCTCCACATCCCGTGGAAGCCCTGGAGGATCGAGCGCCCATACCGCCGCTGGACGCCGATGCCGTGCGAGTTCATGGCCGCGTCCATGGTGGCGTCGAACGCGCCCATCGCGAGGAACGCCGCCGCGAGGACACCCCACGACCCGGCGAACCCGACGCCGAGCAGCAGCACGGCGGTCGCCACGCCCGCCACCGTGGCCAGGCGCCCGCTCCCGAACCGCTCGATGATCGCGCCCGCGAACACGCCCATGAGCAGCCCGCCGATCGGGCCCGCGGCGACCGCGAGCCCGAGCTCCGAGTTGGTGAGCGCCAGCGCGTCCTTGATCGCGGGGAGTCGCGGCAGCACCGACGCGGAGATGGCGCCGTTCGCGAAGAACAGCACGCTGACCGCGATCCGGGCGGCGCGGGCGCGCGACGGCGCGAGATCGTCGGTCATGGAGGGCCCATGGTGCCCGATGGCGATCGCGCGCGAGGCTCATCCCCGCGGCGCATCGGGTGGGCACCTGTCCTATCGTCACGGGGATGCCTGAGCTCCCCGAGGTCGAGACCGTCGCGCGCGACCTCCGGCGCCACCTGCTGCCCGACGGCGGCGGGCCCGGCCCGGAGATCACCGGCGCGCGCGTCGCTTGGACCCGGACGCTGCGCGACGGGAACCCGGCCTCGTTTTTGGCGGGCGTCACCGGCCGGCGGATCGAGGCGATCGGGCGCCGCGGCAAGCAGATCGTCGTGGATCTCTCGGGCGGGGCGTTCCTCACGATCCACCTCAAGATGACCGGTCAGGTGTTCGTCGTGCCCGCCGGGCTGCCCATCGATCCCTACGAGCGGCTGGCGATGGCGCTCGACGACGGGCGCGAGATCCGCTTCCGGGACGTCCGCAAGTTCGGCCGGATCGGGCTGTACGTTGCGGATGACGACCCGTTCGACGGCATCGGCCCCGAGCCGCTGGACCCGCGGTTCACGCTCAAGGCGTTCCGGGGGCGGATCCGCGGCCGCCGCGCGCGGCTCAAGCCGCTGCTCGTGGACCAGGCGTTCGTCGCCGGGGTGGGCAACATCTACGCGGACGAGGCGCTGTGGCGCTCGAAGCTCCACCCGCTGCGCTCGGCGCGGTCGCTCCGTCCCGCCGACGAACGGGCCCTGTGGCGCAACATCGTCGAGATCCTCGCGGAGGCCGTCGAGCGTCGCGGCAGCTCCATCGATGACTACACGGCGCCCGACGGCGACGGCGCGATGCAGGAGCGGCTCGACGTCTACCAGCGCACGGGCGAGGCCTGCCGCCGATGCGGGCGGCCCATCCGCCGGATCGTGATCGGCATCCGGGCGTCCCACTTCTGCTCGTGGTGCCAGCGCCTGCCCGCCGCCGAGCGTCCCGCCGCGGCGAAGCTGCTCGCGACGATGACCCCGCGCCGCGGGGCCGCCGCAGGCGGGCACCGCCGGGGCCGCCGCTGGGTGGAGCTGGACGGCGACGGCGCGCTCGGGCGGACGAGCGACGAAGCCGCCGAGGCGCGTGCACGGACCGCCCGGACAAAGGCGGCTGCCGCGGCGCGCCGCGCTGCCGCGCGCGCGGGGACCACGACCCACGAGACCGGCTCGTGAGCCTCGTCCGGCTCGACGGGGTGGTGCGCGAGATCGGCACCTTCGTGATCCTCGACCAGGTCACGGGCGCCATCGCGCCCGGAGAACGGGTCGGGCTCGTGGGCCCGAACGGCGCGGGCAAGACGACGCTCCTGCGCCTGGTGTCGGGCCGCGACGAGCCGGACCGCGGCACCGTCGTCCGGAAGCGCGGCCTTGCGCTGGGGCTGCTGAGCCAGGAGGCGCACTTCGACGAGGCGTTCATGGCCGCGCCGGACCTGCGCGCGGCGGTCCGCCACGGTGCCGCGCACCTGGAGCGGATGGCGGAGGAGCTCGAGGTGCTCGAGCACGCCGGCCACGCCGGGCGCACCGACTACGCCGAGCTCCAGCACCGGTTCGACATCCTCGGCGGCTACACGCTCGACCAGCGGGTCGACGAGGCGCTGTCGGGGCTCGGGTTCGCGCGCGACGAGTGGCTCCGCCCGCCCACGGCGCTGTCGGGCGGCCAGCAGACCCGCGCGGCGCTCGCACGCCTGGTGATCTCGGACCCGGACCTGATGCTCCTCGACGAGCCCACCAACCACCTCGACATCGGCGCGATCGAGTGGCTCGAGGAGCATCTCCGCCGGAGGACCGGGGCGCTCCTGGTGGCCTCGCACGACCGCGCGTTCCTCGACGCGACCGTGAGCCGGATCTGGGAGCTCCGCGACCGCAAGCTCACCGTGTTCCGCGGCGACTACAGCGCGTACCACCGCCAGCGCGTCGAGCGCGACGAGCGCGCGAGCCGTGAGGCCGAGAGCCACGAGGACGCCGTCGCTCGCGAGGTCGAGCTCGTCCAGCGCTACCGCAGCCAGCGCAAGCACGTGAAGATGCACGAGCACGAGGCGCGGCTCGAGAAGCTCAAGGCGGATGCCCCCCAGGCGCCCAAGGCGTCGAAGCGGTCGCTCCGTCTGCACGGCGCCGCGCTCGCGGGGGGACCCGTGCGCTCGGGCGAGCTCGTGGTCCGGGTCGAGGACCTCGAGGTTGGCTACCTGCCCGGCCGCGGGGCGCTGGCCGCCGACGGATCGGAGGCCGCCGGTCCCGTGACCGTCGCCAGGGCACCGTTCCTCGCCGCGCAGCGCGGGGAGCGGATCGGCATCGTCGGGCCCAACGGCGCGGGCAAGACCACCCTGCTGCGGACGATCGCCGGCGACCTCCCGCCGCTCGACGGGAGCGTGATCTTCGGGCACCAGGTCTCGCCGTCGTACCTCGCCCAGCTGCGCGACGCGGCCATCCCGGGCGCGACCGTCCTCGATGCGGTGCTCGAGGCGATCCCGGTGACCCCCGGCGAGGCGCGCGGCTACCTCGCCCGGTTCCTGTTCCGAGGCGACGACGCGTTCAAGGAGGTCCGGATGCTGTCGGGCGGCGAGCGATCGCGGCTCGAGCTCGCGCTGCTGGGCATCCTGCCGTCGAACCTGATGCTGCTCGACGAGCCGACCAACCACCTCGACATCGCTGCGCGGGAGGCCATCGAGGCGTTCCTGGCCGAGTCGCCGGCGACCATCCTCGTCGTCTCGCACGACCGGCGCCTGCTCGAGACGATCTGCGAGAAGCTGTGGGTGGTCGACGATGGGCTGGCCGTCCCGTTCGACGGCGGCTACCGGGCGTGGCGCGCGGCCGTGGCCGACGGCTGGACGGTCGAGGCGGAGGCCCGCCGCCGCGCGAACCGCCTCCGCCCCGGGTCGACATCGAGGGTGCGGGCGCTGGCGCCGGAGCCGGTGATGGCGCTCGGTGCTCCCGTCGAGGCTCCGAGGAATGGCGCGCAGCTGAAGCCGGCACCCCGCAGGACGTCCGGAGCCCGTCCGAAGCTGTCCAAGGACGCGTATCGTCGACGGCGCGAGGTGCTCGACGGCGAGCTCGGACGCCTGGGCCTGCGCAAGAGCCAGCTCGAGCTGGCGATGGGCACGCCCTCGATCGCGTCGAACTTCGTGGAGATGCGCCGCGTCACGAGCGAGCTCGCGGACGTGGAGCGTGCCCTCGCCGAGGCGGAGGACGCCTGGCTGGAGCTGGAGGAGCAGGCACCGTGACGCTGGGCGTGCGGACCGTCCGGATCGGGATCACCGGGCCCATCGGGTGTGGCAAGTCGCGCGTGGTGCGGTGGCTCGCGGAGCTTGGCGTCCACGTCGTCGACGCGGACGAGGAGGCGCGCGCGGTGACCTCCGCCGGGCATCCCACCCACGACCTCGTCCTCCGTCGCTGGCCCGAGGCAGCAGGCCCCGACGGGACACTCGATCGCAAGGCCCTCGGCCGGATCGTGTTCGACGACCCCGTGGCGCTGCGAGCGCTGGAGCAGATCGTCCATCCGGCCGTGCGACCGCGGATCCTCGCCCGGATCGAGGCGGCGGAGGACGCGGGGGCCCCGGCCGTGGTCATCGAGGCGATCAAGCTCGTCGAGGGCGGTCTCGCCGGCCACTGCGACGAGGTGTGGCTCGTGACCTGCGACCCGAACGTGCAGCGGTACCGGCTGATCGGCCGCGGCGCCTCGCCCGAGGAGGCGGACCAGCGCATGGCGGCCCATGCCGGGCTCGCGGGCCGGCTCGCACCCGCCGCGACCCGGACGATCGACACCAGCGGCTCCGAGGCGGCCACCCGGGCGAAGGTCGTCGAAGCGCTCGGGGAGGCGATCGCCGAGCGCCGGTAGGCGAGCACCAGGCGCCGGTAGTCGATTGATCCCGCGATCGGCGCGAGCGATCCCGCGATCGGCGCGACGGCCGGGTGCGACAAGCCGCCCGGCCGGGCGAGCCCGGCCGGGCGGTGGGAGGCGCGTCGGGTCAGCGACGCGCGACGGAGGGGGCCGCCGGAAGCGGCGTCCTCCCTGGGTCAGCCGGCCGCCCGGTCCTCCGCCCCATGGCGGGCGTCACCGGTCGGTCGGGGCGTCAGCCCGGCGACGGATCGCCGGACCGGGCGCGGTGCGTGCGCTGTGAGGGCGGGCGCCGCGGGAGACGACGCCCATCCCATGGATCGCTACGGGGTGGCGCTCGCGGACGGCGATGGGGCGCCGGACGCGCCGGGCTCGGGGGACGGCGCCGGGGTGATCGCGGGGATCGGTGGCGACGACGCGATCGGCCCGGACCCCTTGGGGTACGTCTCCGGGACCGGGAGCCCGTAGCGCTGGATGATCCGGTTGGTCGTGGCGCCCAGCGCGCTCACGTCGAGGATCCGGGTGTCGGCGTCGGGGCGGAGGACCATGCTGAACTGGGCGTTGCCGGCGGCCTGGAGGTGGCTGATCTCCTCCGCCACGGGGAGAGTCGCCTTCACGATGTAGAACGTGCCCTGGCGCGACAGGATCTCCATGTCCTGCCAGCTGATCTTGGTGGACTGGTCCGTGTAGTAGGTGCCCTCATCGAGCACGGCCTGGGGGACGTTCACGCTCGCCGTCATGAACACGTCGACCAGCATGCCCGGCCCGAGCAGACCCCCGACGGCTCGGTCGTCCGGGACGCTCATCGAGACGGCCCGCCAGGCCTCCGATTCGGGTGCCACCGTCTCGTCCGGCTTGAGGATCGAGAACTGGGCGCCGGCCGTGGTCGAGGCGAGCAGGTTCGTCGTCACGAGCTGGCCGATCTTCACGTCGACCGCGAGGATCCGGCCCACGAGCTGGGCGGGATCCGTCACGACTCCTTCGGCGTTCGTTCCATCGAGCGGGATGTCGGAGCGGACGACGACGTCCGTCGCCTCGATCGGCTTGCGGGCGGGGATCCCAACCGCCGCGACGACGCCCGTGGTCGTCTTCAGGCCGCTCTGACCCGCCTGCTGCTGGGCGTTGTTGATCAGGAAGAAGGCGGCACCGCCGGCCACGACGGCCAGGACGACGCCCGCCAGGACGATCCATCTCCCGCGCTTGGACGGGTCCTTGTATTCCATCTCCATCGCGTGTGCCTCCCGGGGAAGGGCCGGCGCATCGCGCCGCCCACGAGCTTGCTGCCGTGCCTTCCGGCTAGTTCCAGGCAACCAGCCGCGCGACCTGACCGAGGCGCAGCCGGGAATCGGCGGGGTCCGTGATGACGGGACTGACCGCGTAGGCGTAGACCGTGTTCGACGTGAACGACGCGAGGCGCATGACCGCGTAGCCGGTCACGTCGACGTAGCTGGTGTTGGAGTTCGAGCTGCCGGTCACGACGCCCAGGACGATCGGGAGCATGTGGGTGACCTTGTAGCCGTCCGAGTTCACGCCGGTGGCGCGCACCACGAGCTGGTACTGCCCCTCGGGGAGTGACCCAGCGTTGATCGTCAGCGTCACCGTCGTTCCCTGGCCGGTCGTGGCGGCGATCGGGGTGGCGTTGGAGAACGACCAGCTGCCGATGCCCGACGGCAGCGTCCCCTCGGGATTTGCCTCCAGCGACAGGTTGACGCCCGCGACGTTGAAGGCCGTGTTGCCGTTGGTCGAGGCCTTGAGGTTCAGGGTGAACGTCGCCGAGCTGCCGAGCGTCGGGGCCAGCGCCTCGGCGCCGTTGGGTGCCGTGAACGTGAAGTCCTTCTGCACCGTCCCGATCTGGACGGCCATCGGGAAGTACTTCGTGGTGAGGTACGGGCTGCCGGCCTGGCCCTTGAGCCACAGGGTGTAGATGCCCGTCGTGGCGCCGGAAGTCTGGGCGTTGGTCATGTTCACGCTCGTGCCCTGGCCCTGGGACGGCGTCACGGGGTTGGGAGAGTAGGAGATCGGCGTGCCGCCGGTGAGCGTCCCGTTGGTCAGCGGGTTCTGCGGGTCGCCCACGTCAGCCACGGTGGACAGCGCGACCTGGCCCGCGAAGGCCTGGTTCCGGGCGACCTTGAACGTGCCGACGTTGTTGGTCGTGCCGCTGATCGGGAGCGTGATCGCGGACGGCGAGTTCATCGTGAAGTCCGGGATCGACTGGGTGAGGCCGGAGTAGACGAGGACGAGCACGGTGTCGCCGGCCGCGAAGCGGTCCGTGACGGCCGTGATCGCGGCGCCCGTGGAGTTGCCGAACAGGAGGCCGATCTGGTCTTTCGTGTCGGGCGGGCTCGTGATCGGCACGAGGTCCGGACCCGGATAGCCGCCGGTGTAGATCCAGCGTGCCGCGAGGTCCTTGAGCACACTCGAGGTCACGCCGGACGGCACGTCGTTGTAGTACAGCTGGGAGGTCGCGTTGAGGTAGTTCCTGACGTCGAGGGCGATGAAGCCGCGGAAGTCGGCGCCGTTCCCGGGCTGGGCGCCCTGGCCGAGGATCTCGATCACGGGGCCGTGGTTCGTCCTGTCGCTGTCGGGGTTGGTGCTGTTGAACGCCGCCCCCGCGTTTGGCTGGACGCGGTTGGTCGAGTTGGTGTCGGTGCCCACGCAGGCGGTGTTGGCGGTCGAGAAGAAGTCCATGAACTTCGTCTGGTTGTCCACGCACGGCGCGGTGCCGGTGTTGCTCCCGGGCGCCTTGACGAAGTTGCGGACGGCGATGGGGAGGAGGTTCCCCCGGAAGGACACGCGTGCACGCGCATAGATCTGCTGGCTCGTGAAGCCCACCGCGCGCCCGAACGTGTAGGGCACGGTGTTGCGGACCGCGACACGGACGCCGGAGGCGTCGATGAGGATGCCGTCGATCAGGGCGGACGGCAATCCGGCCTGGCCGGCCTGGTAGACCTCCAGCCCGGACGGCGGCGGAAGCGCCGGCGTGATGCCGTTCGGTGGGATCTGGAAGTTGTTGGCGATGACCGCCAGCGCCTCGGTCCGGGCGGCGTCGGAGCTCTTGCCCGCGATCAGGGTGTTCGCGGCCGCCAGCGCGGCCGCGTCGGCGGCGTTCTGCAGGAAGCGACGTTCGCTGTAGAACCGGCCGATGTCGATCGCAAGCCCGGTGGCGGCCATGAGCGCGACCAGCGCGAGCACGAAGATCACGAGGACCTGGCCACGCTCGCCGGCGCTCCGTCCTGCCTGGCCGGCATCCGCCGGCGTGACTCGCGTCATCAGTTGATGACCATCGTGACCGAGGCCGGGATGACGAACCGGCCGTTCGAGTCCTTGGGCAGCAGGGTGCCGATGAGCGGCACGATGATGTCCATGTGGTAGCTGGCCGCGATGCTGATCCGCCACCCCGCTCGCGGATCGCTGTCGGTGACCGTGGACGGGAGGGTGTAGGTGACGGTCATGTCGCCGTTGGTCGAGGTGACCGTGCCCGTCCCGCTCGTGGTCGTCCAGGAGGTGCCGCTCGCGAAGTTGGGAGACGTCTTCGCCAGGCCGTTGAACGCGGCGAGGAGCGTCGTCTTCGCGATGTTGTTGCGCGCCGTGTCGTTCTGTGCCCTGGTCAGGGTGGTGTCGTAGACGTACACGGTCGCATCGCGCGAGGCCTCACGGGCGGCCGACGACAGGGTCACGTACGCCTGGAAGATGAACCCGAACTGGACGATCCCGAGCAGCAGGAACAGCAGCGGCGTGAGGATCAGCGCGAACTCGACGAGCGACTGTCCCTCCTCGCGGCGTCCCAGGCGGCGGACGCCCGCGCGATGGCGCCACGTGCCGGTACGCGGGGCAAGGTGGTTCTTCGACGGGGAGCGAGGCATCGGGGCGTGTCGAACTCCGGAGGGGATGACCTTCGCAGTGTTCGCGGGCGGCTGACACGTCGAAATGGGTCGTTGGTCCCGGTACCGGCACCCGTTCGGCGCGGGCTGCGCGCCATGAACGCCCGTTCTGTTTGTGATCAGCCGCTGTGGTAGGATCGATTCGTGCCGGACTTCCGCCTCGTCGCCCCATTCGAGCCGACCGGGGACCAGCCCCAGGCCATCGACAAGCTCGTCGACGGGCTCTCGCGCGGCCTCCGCCACCAGACGCTGCTGGGCGTCACGGGCAGTGGGAAGACGTACACGATGGCCCAGACGATCCAGCGCCACCAGAGGCCGACCCTCGTCCTGGCCCACAACAAGACGCTCGCGGCCCAGCTCTACTCCGAGTTCCGCGAGTTCTTCCCCGACAACGCGGTCGAGTACTTCGTCAGCTACTTCGACTACTACCAGCCCGAGGCGTATCTCCCGCGCTCGGACACGTACATCGAGAAGGACTCGAGCCGCAACGAGGAGATCGACCGGCTCCGCCACGCCGCAACGCACGCGCTGTTCGAGCGGCGGGACGTGATCATCGTCGCGTCCGTGTCCTGCATCTACGGCCTGGGCGCGCCGGTCGACTACGGCGCCACGGTCCTCAAGCTGCGGGTCGGCGGCCACTACCGACGCGACGCCGTGCTCCGGCACCTGGTGGATCTCCAGTACCAGCGCAACGACGCGGCCCTGACGCGCGCGCGCTTCCGGGTGCGGGGCGACACGCTCGAGATCGGGCCGGCAAGCTCCGAGATCATCGTCCGGGTCGAGTTCTTCGGCGACGAGGTGGAGCGGATCACCGAGCTCGACCCGCTCACCGGCGAGCTCCTCGCGGAGCGCAAGGAGCTGAGCGTCTTCCCGGCGACCCACTTCGTGACCCCGCGCGACAAGCTCGGCCTCGCGATCGCGGGGATCGAGGAGGAGATGGAGCTCCGGGTCGGCCAGATGGAGGCCGAGGGGCGCGCCCTCGAGGCCGCCCGGCTGCGCCAGCGGACGACGTTCGACGTCGAGATGCTGCGCGAGCTCGGGTACTGCTCGGGCGTGGAGAACTACTCGCGCCACCTGAGCCAGCGCGAGCCCGGCAGCCGCCCGTGGACGCTGCTCGACTACTTCCCGCCGGACTGGCTGCTGATCGTCGACGAGTCGCACATGACGATCCCGCAGGTCGTGGGCATGTACAAGAACGACCGGACGCGCAAGGAGATCCTCGTCGACTTCGGGTTCCGGCTCCCGTCCGCCCTCGACAACCGGCCGCTGACGTTCGAGGAGTTCGAGGTCCACGTCAACCAGGCGATCTACGTGTCCGCGACGCCCGGGCCGTACGAGCACGAGAAGAGTCAGCAGACGGTCGAGCAGCTCATCCGCCCGACCGGGATCGTCGACCCGCCGATCACCGTCCGGCCCACCGAGGGCCAGATCGACGACCTGCTGGAGGAGATCCGGGCGCGGGTCGAGAAGGGCGAGCGTGCGCTGGTCACGACGCTCACCAAGAAGATGGCCGAGGACCTCGCCGACTACCTCAAGGAGCTCGGGATCAAGGTCCAGTATCTCCACAGCGAGGTGGACACGCTGGAGCGGGTCGCGATCCTGCGCGACCTGCGGCTCGGCGTGTACGACGTGCTCGTCGGGATCAACCTGCTCCGCGAGGGCCTCGACCTGCCCGAGGTGACGCTGATGGCGATCCTCGACGCGGACAAGGAGGGGTTCCTGCGGAGCGCATGGTCGCTGATCCAGATGATCGGCCGGGCGGCGCGCAACACGGGCGGCGAGGTGATCATGTACGCCGACGTGACGACGGAGTCGATGCGGGTCGCGATCGAGGAGACCGACCGCCGGCGTGCGGTCCAGGCCACCCACAACCTCGAGCACGGCATCGAGCCGATGACGATCATCAAGGGCATCCACGACATCAACGACCGGTTGCGCGCGGTTGCCGAGAACACCGTGATGTACACGTCGGAGCGGCGCGACCAGCAGCTCGCCGCCGCCGACAAGGCCGAGGTCGAGCGGCTCGTGGCGCGCATGGAAGCCGAGATGAAGCAGGCGGCGAAGGAGCTGGAGTTCGAGCGCGCGGCGGCGATCCGGGACGAGATCCAGCAGGTCCGCCTGCGCGTCCTCGAGCAGGACGCTTCGGTCGTCGTCCAGCGGGCGGCGGAGCGGGCGGCGAAGGACGCGCTGCTGCCGGCGAAGGAGCGAGCCGCCGCCCACCGGCCCGGCCAGCGTCCCGAGCGCGGCGGTCAGATGCTCGAGGTCACGGAGGTCACCGTGCTTCCCGCGGGCGAGGAGCCTGCTCAGGCGCTCGACGGGGTCCCGCCCGAGTCGGACGATCCCTGGGGCGTGGCCGCCGAGCTGTTTCCCGGCATCCGTGACGAGCACGACGACGAGGACGGGCAGGGCGGCTGGCAGGCGCGCTGGCTCGACCGGCCGACATGGGACATCAGCGTCACCCCGAACATCCGGAAGCGGTCCGGCCAGCGGCCCACCCGCCGCGGCCGCGGGTACGGCTGAGCCGGTGCCCCGAGACCTCGGGCAGGACGTCACCGAGGAGGTCCAGTCGCGTCCCCCCGCGCCGCTGGACGGGTTCGCGCTGCTGCCGGTCTGGCTCGAACACGGGTACGACGGCGGCCGGATCGCGGGCTGGGTCCCCGACGTCCCGGGCGTGCTCGCCGTCGCGGACACGCGGGAGCGAGCGCTGAGCGCAGCCGTCACCGCGACGGCCCGCGTCCGCGAGTGGCTCGAGGCGCACGGGGACGAGGCCGCCATCCCCCGCATCTGGCGGTCGCAGGCCGCGGGCGACGTCGATGCGACGCAGCAGGCTGACGGCTGCGAGGTCAACGCGACGCTCCCGGCCGACCGGCGCCGCGCCACGGACGACGAGGTCGCGGAGGCGGTCCGGCGGCTCGGGTGGGCGCGTGCGGACCTGCTGACGCTGGCCGCCCGGATCGCGCGCGTCGAGGCGCAGACCGGACCGCTGCCTTCCGACGCAGAGCGCGGCGAGCGCACGCCCGAGGCGGTGCTCCGCCATCTCGCCGGGTCGGAGGTCTGGCTGACCGGCCGGCTGGCGGGGGCGGGTCGGTACGAGGGACCCCTCGACGGAGCGCCGGTGGGGGAGGTGCTCGCGACGACGCGGGCCTGGGTCGTGGATCGGCTGCAGACGCTGGGCCGATCGGACGACGGCGCCGAGACCGCGGACCGCCACGGGGAGACGTGGACGCTGGCAAAGGTCCTTCGGCGGATCCAGGCGCACGGGTTCGACCACCACTGGGAGCTCGAGCGACGGGTCATCCGAGAAGACGGCACGCGGGACCGCGTGCGAGTCGTCATGGACCGCGTCCCCGACACTGGCGAGGTCGTCGGGTTGCTGCGATCCGTGGGCTGGGACCTCCGGGCGTCCGAGCCCGCCTCGCTCGAGGCAGCCCTCCGCGGCACGACCGAGTTCGCGACGGCGTGGGACGGCGATCGGCTCATTGGGACCGCGCGCTCGATCACGGACGGCGGCCAGAACGCGCTCATCGCCACGGTCGTCGTCCACCCGGCGTACCAGGGCGTCGGGGTGGGGGAGCGGATGATGCATCTCCTCACCGACGGCCGGGACCTGGTGCGGTTCTCGCTGGCCGCGACGCCCGGCCTCGAGCCGTGGTACCGGAAGCTGGGCTTCCTGCCGGACCCGCACGCGATGTTCCGGCCCCGGCGGCGCAGCTGATCGCGGTCCGGGGGTAGCCTTCGGCCATGCACAACCGTCGCCACACGCCGAGTGGCAGCCACATCGTCCTCGCGTGCCTCGTGCTCGCCGCTGCGGTCACGGCGTGCGGCACGTCCGCGCCACCGGCGGACAGCCCCGGTGGCGTCGTGCAGGCCGCGCTCGGCAAGCTCGCCGCCAAGGACATCGACGGCCTGAAGATCCTCGCCTGCGCCGGCCAGGAGGACCTGATCCGGCAGCAGCTCGGCCTGGCAGGGGTCGTCGCGGGCGCCGACCTGCTCCCGGGCCTCGACACGCAGGCGCTCCTCGATGCGGTGACCCTCGACGTGAGCGGCGTGAAGTTCGGCACCGCCGCGATTGACGGCGAGGTGGCCACCGTCCCGGTCACGGGATCGGTGAAGGCGACCTTCGACGCCGCGCGGATGCGGCCGCTGCTCAAGCAGGTGCTCGAGCGGCAGGGCCAGTCGATGACGGACGACCAGCTCGATGCGCTGCTCAAGACCCTGGCGACCTACGGTCAGGACGTCCCGGTGGACCAGACGATCCGGCTCACGAAGGAGGCGGGCGCCTGGAAGATCTGCCAGGAGTCGATCGCGGCACCATCCCTGGCCACGCCCTGAGCGCTCAGTACCCGAAACGCATCAGGATCATGCACGTGAACACGACGAAGAAGCCCAGGAGCTCGAGGGCCGCGACCCGCTTCACGGCGTCGACGGCACGGGTCATCGCGAGGCTGGGCGCGCCGTCGGGCTGAAACGCCTCGGACGCCGGGATCGCGTTCATGCGGGCGATGGCGGGCTCGATGGCCCACTTGCCCCACGCGAAGGTTGCCGACGCGGCGATGAGCGCGACCAGCCACGTGAGCCCGTAGGTGGTCGTGAGCGCGTCGAGGCTCTTGATCTGGCCGAACACGGTGCCGCGGATGATCCCCAGCAGGATCACCCCCATGGCGGCGATCGGGATCACCTTGCTCGCCTGCTCGCCGTAGGATCCGCCGACCTCGCGCTGGCGGTCGAGCGGCAGCTTCATCAGGGCCGGGATGAACACGATGTTTCCCGTGATCGCCGAGCCGAACCAGGTGATCCCCAGGAGCACATGCAGCCACTGTGCGATGAACGTCGGCCAGTCCACGCCTGGTCTCCCTCTCGCCGCGGTGACCGCCTCGCCCGCGCGCGGCGGCCCGGTCGGCGCACAGGCTAGCGCAGCGGCCATGCGACGATGCGCCGAATCGGCTCCGGATCGAACAGAACACGTGTTCACTTTGAGCCACAGCCGCTACAATGGCCTGGTGCCCCAGGATCGGATCGTCGTGCGCGGCGCGCGCGAACACAACCTCAAGAACATCGATGTCGCCTTCCCGCGCGACCGCCTCGTGGTGATCACCGGGCTGTCCGGGTCCGGCAAGTCGAGCCTTGCGTTCGACACCATCTACGCCGAGGGCCAGCGCCGCTACGTCGAGAGCCTGTCCGCCTACGCGCGACAGTTCCTGGGCCAGATGGAGAAGCCGGACGTCGACCAGATCGATGGCCTGTCACCGGCGATCTCCATCGACCAGAAGGGCGCCTCGCGCAACCCGCGGTCGACCGTGGGCACCGTCACCGAGATCTACGACTACCTGCGCCTGCTGTTCGCGCGCATCGGCCACCCGCACTGCCCGAACTGCGGCCGGGAGATCGAGCGCCAGACCGTCAGCCAGATCGTGGACCAGGTGCTCGCGATGCCGGAGGGCACCCGGCTGCTCGTCCTCGGGCCGCTGATCAAGGACCGCAAGACCGAGGGCGACCGGGTGTTCGAGGGCGCGCGCAAGCAGGGCTTCGTGCGCGTCCGCGTGGACGGCGAGCAGTACGACCTGTCCGAGGCGCCAACGCTCGACAAGTACAAGCGCCACACGATCGAGGTCGTCGTGGACCGGTTCATCGTCCGCCGCGCCGAGGCGCCCGAGGACTGGACACGCGACGAGCTGGGCCGGCCGATCGACCCGGAGACGAGGGCGCCCCTCCCGGACCCCGACACCTCGCGGCTGGCGGACTCCATCGAGACCGCGCTCCGCCTGGGCGAGGGCGTCATGGTCGTCGCGCCCGCGCCGCGCGACGACGAGCCCCCGACCTTCGAGGAGCGCCGCTACTCCGAGCGTTACAGCTGCCCGTACGACGGCACGATGATCGACGAGCTCGAGCCGCGCTCGTTCTCGTTCAACTCGCCGCACGGCGCGTGCCCCACCTGCACCGGCCTCGGGACGCAGCTCGTCATCGACCCGGAGCTGGTCATTCCGGACAAGACGAAGAGCATCAAGGCAGGCGCGCTGGTCCCGTGGAACAAGATGCCGACCGAGATCAGCTGGCGGATGAAGATCACCGACGCGATCTTCACCTCGCGCGGCTGGAGCATCGCCACCCCGGTCAAGGACCTGCCCGCGGAAGCCGTCCAGTACCTGCTCTACGCCCCGAAGGACGAGAAGGTCGTCGTCAAGTACCGCCATGAGCGGGGCGAGAACAGCTATGTCGCCACGTTCGAGGGCGTGGTGACCAACCTCGAGCGCCGGTTCAAGGACACCGAGTCGGAGTACATCCGGACCGAGCTCGAGAAGTTCATGGTCCAGAAGCCCTGCCCCACGTGCGGCGGGCGCCGGCTCCGGCCGGAGGTCCTCGCGGTGACCGTGGACGGGCGGAACATCTCTGACGTCTCCGGGCTCTCGGTCACGGAGGCGCTCGACTGGGCGGCGGCGCTCGGCGACAGGATCACGGAGCGCGAGGCGACGATCGGCCGCCAGGTTCTCAAGGAGATCGTCGCGCGGCTCGGGTTCCTCGTTGACGTCGGCCTGGACTACCTGACGCTCGATCGGGCGTCGATCAGCCTGTCGGGCGGGGAAGCGCAGCGGATCCGGCTCGCGACGCAGATCGGGACGACACTCATGGGCGTCCTGTACATCCTCGACGAGCCGTCGATCGGGCTCCACCAGCGAGACAACGCGAAGCTCATCGCGACCCTCACGCGGCTCAGGGACCTCGGCAACACGGTCCTCGTGGTCGAGCACGACGAGGAGACGATCCGGACCGCGGACTGGGTCATCGACATCGGGCCGGGCGCGGGCGAGCACGGCGGCCACGTCATCGCCAACGGGACGCTGGAGGCGCTGCTCGCCGAGCCCGCGTCGATCACCGGGGCGTTCCTGCGCGGCGAGCGGTCGGTCGCGGTGCCGTCGAAGCGGCGGCACGGGAACGGCAAGAAGCTGGCGGTCAAGGGCGCCCGCGAGCACAACCTCCAGCGCATCGACGTGTCGTTCCCGCTCGGGACGTTCATCGCCGTCACCGGCGTCTCGGGCTCCGGCAAGTCGACGCTCGTGGACGAGGTGCTCTACCGCGCCCTGGCCCGTGACCTGTCGGGCAGCCGCGAGGCTGTCGGCGCGCACGACTCCGTCGACGGTGTCCAGCACATCGACAAGATCATCGAGATCGACCAGAGCCCCATCGGCCGGACCCCGCGCTCGAACCCGGCGACGTACGTCGGCCTGTTCGGCCCGATCCGCGAGCTGTTCGCCGGGACCCCCGAGTCGCGCGTCCGCGGGTACATGCCCGGCCGCTTCAGCTTCAACGTCAAGGGCGGCCGCTGCGAGAACTGCAAGGGCGACGGGATCATCAAGATCGAGATGCAGTTCCTCCCGGACGTCTACGTCCCGTGCGAGGTGTGCAAGGGCAAGCGGTACAACCGCGAGGCGCTCGAGATCCACTACAAGGGGCGCAACATCTCGGACGTCCTGGAGATGACCGTCGAGGAGGCGCTCGAGTTCTTCGGCGCCGTTCCCAACGTCAGGAACAAGCTCCAGACGCTGTTCGACGTCGGCCTCGGGTACGTGCACCTCGGCCAGCCGGCGACGACGCTCTCGGGGGGCGAGGCGCAGCGCGTGAAGCTCGCGACCGAGCTGTCGCGGCGCGCGACCGGGAAGACGCTGTACCTGCTCGACGAGCCCACGACGGGGCTCCACTTCGCCGACGTGGACAAGCTGCTCCACGTCCTCCACCGGCTCGTCGACAACGGCAACACCGTCCTCGTCATCGAGCACAACCTGGACGTCATCAAGACCGCCGACTGGATCGTCGACCTCGGGCCGGAGGGTGGCTACCGAGGCGGGCGGGTCGTCGCCGAGGGCACGCCCGAGCAGGTTGCGAGGACACCGGGGTCGGCCACCGGCGAGTACCTGGCGCGCGTCCTGCGCGGCGAGCCGCTCGTGCCACTGAGCCACGTGACGTTCGCCGAGGAGGCCGGGCGGCCGGGGATCGGCGCGAACGGCAACGGCAACGCCGCGTCCGTGCCCGACATCGCCCCGTCGCGCAAGCGCGTCGCCGCGGTGCGATCGGCCGGGGAGCGGTAGCCGCATCACGCGGATGCGGCGGATGCCGCACCGCCGCCCGTCCACGGTGGGGCTAGACTCGACGCCATGCCGGAGATCGACTACGCCTTCCTCGCCGACGCCGCCGAGACGCAGCCCGGCCAGAAGTTCCATGTCCTGGGTGGCGGCATCACGCGGATCGGCGGACGGACGTTCCCGCTCCGCCACCCGCACCTCGCGCTCGTCGTGGGCCTGCTCGTCACGGCGCCGGAGACCGAGCGCGAGCACGAGCTGCGGATCGTCCTCCTGGATCCCGACGGCGCGGAGGTGACCGGCGCAACGGGAAGCCTCGTGGCGCGCGGCCACCCCGACGGCCGGGACGCGATCCTCACGTTCGGCATCGACCTCTGGAACCTCACCTTCCCGGCGCCGGGCGACTACTCGTTCCGGATCCTCGTGAACGGGTCGGAGCGCAAGCGGCTGGGGCTCGTGCTCGTGCGGCCGGTCGACGCGGGGGCCGCGACCGGATCCCTCATCGACTCGTGACGTCGGGCCGGCACACGCCCGAGCCTCGGACGCGCCGAGGACCCGCCCGCCACGAGCGCCCCGCGATCGACGAGGCCGCCCTCATCGCCGCTCGCGCCGGTGACCGGATGGTCCGAGAGGCGCGGGCGCGCGAGGCGTCCCGCTGGCTGGCGTATCTCGAGCCCCTGCCGGACAGCCTGCGCGATGCCGACCTCGGCGACCTACGCCGGGTCGCGCTTCGCGCGCGGGCCGCCTACGGTCCCAAGGATTCCGTGCGCGACGCGCTGCCGCCCGACGTGACCGAGCCGTTCCTCGATGCCATCGACCGGCTGCTCAAGGAGATTGCGCGACGAGAGGTCGCCGGCGGCTGAGTCGCGTGGCGACGGCTCAGTACAGGAACGGGATCATCCGCCTCGTCCGCGCGCGGTACGCGTCGTAGCCCGGGTAGACCTCCACGAGCCACGCCTCCTCACGCGCCGACTTGAGCCGGAAGAACCCGAGTAGGACCGCGGACAGGCCCATCGAGATCGGGGATGCCGTGAACAGGCCCCAGCCGAGCGCCGCCAGCACGATGCCGCCGTAGATCGGGTGGCGGACGAGGGAGAACGCGCCTGTTTCGACGAGCCGTGCGCCATCGCGCGGTCTCGGGACGGGCGTGAACGCCTCGCGAAGCTCAACCGCGCCGCTCACGGCGAGCAGCGCACCACCGACCACCAGCAACCCCGCCACGATTGTCGTCACCGTCCGTGCCTCGCGCGCCCAGGCCCCGTTCACGGAGAACCCCGCCGCGGCGATCAGGACGAACAGGATTCCCTGGATGAGGACCCAGCCCTCACCCCGCGGCCCGAGGCTCGGCAGTCTCGTCACCGGGCTCCCTTGCGCGCCCGCCAGTCCTCCGCCAGGATCGCCATGAGGTGGACGTCGGCGAACCGCCCGTGGCGGAAGATCGCGTGGCGCTGGGTGCCCTCGAGCACGAATCCGACTCGTTCGTAGACGAGCTTCGCGCGCGCGTTGAAGTCGTAGACCTCGAGCCACACGCGCTCAAGCCGGAGCATGTCGAACGCCCAGCCGACGATCGCCTGCAGCGCGTCGCTGCCGAGGCCGTGGTTCGTGTCCGCCGGATCGCCGATCGAGATCCCCAGCCCGGCGTTCCCGTTGCGCAGGTCGAGCTCGAACAGGCCGATGGTTCCGACGGGACGATCATCGGCGCGGAGACAGACCGTGAAGTGGTAGCCGTCCTTGCCCTGTCCCGCGACGGCCCGCTCGAACCAGCCTTCTTCCATCGGGATCGACATCGGCGCCACGAGCCCGAGCGTTCGGGACGTCCGTGCGTCATTGAACCAGCGGACGAAGAGTGGGATGTCGGAGCGCTCCGCCGGCCGGAGGTACACCGACCCGAACGCGATGATGGGCTCAGTACCGTCGCTCCTCGTCGCCATCGCCGATCCTCCTCCAGCCACGCTCGACGGTGGAGTCTACGCGGCCGCCGGTACGAGCCCGAGCTCCTCCGCGTCGAATCCCTCGAGCAGGAACCGGGACGGCGCGGCCGGGTCGTACAGCAGGGTCAGTGAGCGTCGTGCGCGGGTCCAGGCGACGTACGCGAGGCGGCGCTCCTCCTCGAG
The DNA here is from genome assembly GCA_036504355.1 of Candidatus Limnocylindrales bacterium. GTDB lineage: Bacteria > Chloroflexota > Limnocylindria > Limnocylindrales > CSP1-4 > CAIXZV01. Next base: position 6,485 of record DASXVG010000082.1, on the reverse strand, counting down.
CGAACGTTCCGGCTCCGTGGCGTCGCTGATCGAGCGCCGACCGGGGAAGCCATCCGCCAGCACCAGGACGTGATCCCACTCGAGGCCCTTCGTCCCGTGGGCGGTCGCGAGGGTGAGCGCGGCGTCGTCGCGACGGAGGGCGGCCAGGCGCTCGCGGCGGACCGCGATGGCCCCTCGCAGCGTCTCGATGTCCCGGGCGGTCGGAGCCCACCCGAGCATTGCCGTCACCAGGTCAGCCGGGGTCGGGCCGTCGGCCGGGTCGGGTTCCGGCTCGGGTCCGGCGCCATCGGCATCGAGGGCGGCCTCGGCTTCCGCACGCACGACGGCGCGGAGCCGGCCCAGCGCGAGGAGGGGCGGCACGTGCGGCGGGGAGTCCGCGGCAGCCCTGTCGAGGAGCGCGTCGAGCCGCTCGTCCTCGATCGGCAGCGCGATGTCGGGCGCGCGGAACGGGACGCCGAGCTCCACCGCTGCAACGACGGCGACGAGCAGCTCCCGGTTCGTCCGGGCGAGGACTGCGCGCGTCGATCCGTCGTCGGGCCAGGTCGTCATCGCCCGCATGATTCGCACGAGGTCGTCCGCGCCGTCGGACGCGAGCACGAGCCGGCCGGCCGCCGCCGGTCCCGCCACGATCCGCTTCGCGAAGCGCTCCCGATTGTGCTCGACGAGCCTGACCGCGCGCTCCACGACCGACCGCGGACACCGGTAGTTGGTGCTCAGGTCGACTCGCCGGAGGCCTGGCAGGTCCGCCGCGAGGCCCAGCACCCGGCGCACGTCCGCCAGCCGCCAGCCGTAGATGGACTGGTCGTCGTCGCCGACGAACATCACCTCATTGCCAGGCGCGGCGAGCAGGAGCGCGAGCTCGAGCTGGGTGCGATCGAGGTCCTGCGCCTCGTCGACGAGCAGGGTGGTCGTCCGTGCCCGCCAGCGGGCGAGGAGCCGGTCGTCCGCGTCCAGCAGCCCGAGCGCACGCACGACGAGGTCGTCGAAGTCGAGCCCGCCGGTCTCGGCGACCGCCCGTCCATAGGCGACATAGGCCGAGGCCACGGGTCCCGGTGCGGGGTCCGTCGCGACCTGCTCCCAGCCGATGCGCAGGTCCAGCTTGAGCCGCGAGAACGCGAGGTCGAGGCGGCCGCGATCGGCCCTCGTTGCCGTCGGGTAGAGGTCGCGAAGCAGGGCGTCGCGATCGATGAGTGGCTCCACGGCCACGCCGGCGTCGGCGAGGATCTCGCGGCCGAGTGCGTGGAACGTCCGGACCCGCACGGCGCCCGCCGCGACGTCCAACGGCTCGAGTGCCGCGTCGAGGCGCTCCACAAGCTCGTCGGCCGCCCGCTTGTTGAACGCGACGAGGCAAATCGACCCCGGCGACGTCCCGCAGTCGACCAGCCAGGCGACTCGCGCGACGAGGGTTGTCGTCTTTCCCGACCCGGCGGGCGCGACACACAGGACCGGCCCGGGCGGCGCCGTAGCGGCCGCACGCTGGTCCGGCGCGAGGCGCCCGAGGCGGTCCACGACTGACTGGTGCACGGACGCACCATGAAGCGTCCGGCTTACCCGGCAGTTGTCAGCGGCTGGGGGCGAATCGACCTGTCCCCGCCGTGCCGTTCGGACTACCATGCCGCCATCGCCGACGTCTGCCCGTTCGGCATTGGAGGAGAGCGTTCCCGTGCGTGTAGCCCCCGTCGCGCCTCGGCGTCGAGGTCCGCTCCTCATCGCGATGATCGCGATCATCGCGTTGCTCGTCCCTTCGGCGGCCATCGCGGCGAAGCCCGGACCGAGCACCACGATCCAGATCCTGAATGTGTCCGACTGGCACGGCAACCTGGACCCGATCAACATCAGCACCTCCAGCTCGACGGCCAAGAACGTCGGCGGCGCGAGCGTCATCTCGACGCTCTGGAAGCAGGAGCGGGTAAACAACCCGAATACGCTGACGCTCACCGCCGGCGACGACTTCGGCGCTGCGCCGCCGCTGTCCGGCTTCTTCGAGGAGCGGACCGCTGTCATGGCGGAGCGCCTGATGGGCATCCAGGTCAACACCCTCGGCAACCACAACTTCGACCGGGGCGTGGCACACCTCCAATCGATGATCGACCTTGCCGGGACCCCCAGCGGCGGCTCCGTGCCCGGTGATCCGTACACCTACGTCTCCTCGGACCTTCGCAACCTCGACGGCAATCTCGAGGGCGTTGCGCCGTTCCGGGTCTTTGACGTCGGCGGCGTGAAGGTCGGCGTCGTCGGCGTCACCAACCCGGAGGCCCCGGGACTCGTGGAGCCCGGCGCGTTCGGCACGATCACGATCGCCAACGCGTACGGCGCCGCGAACCAGGCCAAGGCCGCCGCGAAGCGCGCCGGCGCCCAGGTCGTGGTCGCGATCACCCACTTCGGCGTGCGTGGCTTCACCAACGGCCAGCCGTTCGGAGAGCTGATCGACTTCGCGAACAACGTCGGCGGGTTCGACGTCATCTTCGGGGATCACACGGACATCCAGTTCCAGGCTGTGATCAACGGCCAGCTCGTGCACGAGAACAGGAGCTTCGGCCAGGGCTACGCGCGCACCACGCTCACCGTTGGCAACAACGGCAAGGTCACGGACCGGAGCGTGTCGTTCGTCGAGCCCGTGTACTCCACGGTCACCGGCACCAACACCTCGTCGCCCGTCCAGACCATCCTTGTCGCGAAGGACCAGGCGATCGAATCGATGCTGGCGCCGTATCGGGCTCAGCTGTCCGCCATCCTCGACGTGCCGATCGGAACCGTCACCAACACCTTCGTCCGGCGCCTGCCTGCACCGGATCCGCTCGGCAACCTCGAGCGCCGGCAGGAGACCGCGCTCGGCGATCTCGTGGCCGACGGCATGCGTTGGCGCTACGGGACGCAGGTTTCAATGGTCAACGGTGGCGGCGTGCGGACCAGTCTGCCGAACTCCTCCTACCTCCCTGCGGACACCACCCTCAGGCGCCCGTCCACCGGCTACGCGGGTGGACCGCCGTGGGACGTCGTCAAGGGCGACATCTACTCCGTCCTCCCGTTCAACAATGTCATCACGACGCGCACGGTCACCGGCGCCCAGCTGTGGGCAGCGATGGAGAACGGCGTGAGCCAGATCAGCTGCAAGGGCGCGGGGTCGGACGGGCGGTTCCCGCAGATCTCGGGCTTCAAGTTCACCTTCGACTACAACCTCTCGGCTGGCTCGCGCGTCACCTCGATGGCGCTGTCCGACGGGACGCCGATCCCGAATGATTCGGCCGCGACCTACACGATGGCGCTGCCGAACTTCACGAACAACGGCGGTGACTCGTACTCCGTGTTCGCGGATGGCCAGGGCGTCACCCGCGACCTCGATGCCCAGGTCATGGTCGACTACTGGGCCGCGAACGGCCCGAACTTCGATCCGGCGAGCTATCCCCTCGACCGCATCACCAAGCAGGGCACGCCGACCTGCTGACCATCGCCGGCATCACGACGACGAGGCCGGGCATCGCGCCCGGCCTCGTCCGATTCCTGTCGCGCCTCGGGCTTGCCCTCGGTGCGGGACTTCCGATCGCGCTGGTGCTCGCGTCGACGACGTTCGCTCATGGCGGGCGCGGGCTGATCGTTGATCCGTCCGTCTCGCCGCCAGGTGCCGGCATCAGCGTTCATGGGAGCTACCTGTGGACTGACCAAGCGGTGACCATCGTGCTGCTCGCGATCGATGGCACCATGTGGACGCTCGGCGAGTCATCAACCAGCGGCAACGGGGATCTCGAGTCGTCCGTGGTCCTCCCGAGCGATCTGCCGGATGCCACCTACAGCATCGTCGCGCGCGCGGCCAACGGCGAGGACGCGCACGTGCAGCTCATCATCCGCTCCGCCGGACCGACGATGCCGCTACCCGTCCTCGCCGCGGCGGTGCTGTCCGTCGTTCTGGTCGTCTCGTTCACCATCGCCGTCGTGCTCCGCCGGCGTCCGATCGACTCTGGACCGTAGCGATCGCAAGTCGGTGCAACGCTGCACCGCTATGTGAAGGTCGACCACCCCCGACCGCACCGATCGACCACGTGACGCCCCGGGTCGGGTCGATTTGCATGGTCCCATCGGGGTAGTACCGACGTACGATCCCGGCCTTATCAACGCGGCCTCCCGGACGCTCATATGGCAATCATCCCGTCCGGCGCCGTTCCGAGCCGGGGATAGATATGCCTTCGTCCGTCACGCGGTCTCTGGTTGCCCTCCAGGTGGCCCTCATCGTCGCGCTGGCCATCGCGCCAGCGGGCGTCCTCGCCGTAGATCCATCACCGGACCCCTCCGCGAGCCCGACGGCATCTGCCGTTCCGTCACCGTCGGCCGATCCGACGGCTTCGCCAGACCCGTCGCTGTCGAGCGACCCATCACTGGCGCCTGACCCGACACCGGAACCCACGGTCGCGCCGACCCCGACCGATGCACCGGCCCCGACCGACACGCCGGCCCCCACGGCCGATCCGACGGCTGCCCCGTCCGACCCGGCTCCGTCCGACCCAGCTCCGGCCGCGGCGGCCACGATCACCAGCGACAAGGCCGACTACGCCCCGGGCGAGCTCGTCACGCTCGCCGGCGCCGGCTGGCAGCCGGGCGAGTCTGTCCACATCTTCGTCAACGACGACTGGGGCAGCTCCTGGAGCCGCAACGTTGACGTCACCGCCGATGACGCGGGCGCGATCACCGACCAGTTCAACCTGCCGGGCTGGTTTGTCGCGGTGTACTCGGTCGTGGCCACTGGCGCTGAGAGCGGCGTGATCCGCTACTCGTTCACGGACTCGCAGCCCCAAACGCCAACGCTTACAAACACGTCCGTGACAGTCGGGCCGGGCGGCACGGCCGACTACGGCACGCTCTCGGTCCCGTTCAACGGCAGCAGCACCTCCTGCACCGTGACGCTCGCCATCGACCCGCTCAACCCGCTTCCCTCCGGGGCGACCGCGGTATTTGGCGCAACGTCGCTGGCGTCGACGGGCGCGATCCAGACCATAACCTTCTCGGTGACCACGTCTGGTGCGATCGCCAGCGGTTCCACGTCGTTCCGCATCGGCGCGACTCGTGGTGCGTTATGCCAAGGCAACGGCACGGAGTACGTTTCCGCGACTTTGGTCGTAGCCAGGCGCGTCGGAACCGTGACGGTCGCTGCCCAGAATGGGTCCCTGACGTTCTCGACTGCTGGTTCCGCGACCTACCAGGTGACCGTCAACCGAAACGGCACTGGCGGCGGGGCGTTCGGTGCCGATCTCACGATCTCGACCGCACTGCCCAGCGGCGTCACGGCGGCATTCACGAACGCCACGCTCTCATTCCTCGCGACTGACAACGCGAAGACCACCACGCTGACGCTGACCACGACCGCGGCCGCCGCAGCGGGCACGACTGCCTTCACGGTGCTCGCGACCAACCCGGCGATTCGCGGCGACGCGAGCTCGGCACCCGGATCCCTTGTCATCAACAAGGCGTCGTCCACCACGACCGTCACCTGCCCGGCGAACGTCACCTACACCGGGTCGCCGCTCACCCCGTGCCCCGCCACGGTCACCGGCGACGGCGGCCTCGGCCAGGTCCTCAGCGTCACCTACGGCAACAACACCAACGCCGGCTTGGCGTCGGCCTCCGCCAGCTACACCGGCGATGCCAACCACACCGGCAGCACCGACAGCAGGACCTTCACGATCGACAAGGCGTCGTCGCTGACGACCGTGACGTGCCCCACGAACGTCACATACACCGGCTCCGCCCAGACGCCGTGCTCTGCGTCGGTCACCGGTGCCGGCAGCCTGAGCCAGACGGTCACGGTCACGTACTCGAACAATGCGGACGCCGGCTCGGCCACGGCGGCGGCGTTCTATGCCGGCGACGCGAACCACACCGGCAGCTCTGACAGCAAGACCTTCACGATCGACAAGGCGTCGTCCACGACGACCGTGTCATGCACGGCGGGCCCGTTCACCTACACCGGCTCCGCCCAGACGCCGTGCTCGGTCACCGTCATCGGCACCGGCGGCCTCAACCTCACGCCGGACCCCGACTACACGCGCAACACCAACGCCGGCACGGCGACCGCCAGCTACACCTACACCGGCGATGCCAACCACACCGGCAGCACCGACAGCAAGACGTTCACGATCGACAAGGCCTCGTCCAGCGTCAGCATCAACTGCCCAGCGAGCGTGATCTACAACGGGAGCGCACAGGAGCCCTGCACCGCGATCGTTACGAGGGTCGGAGCGGGGACACTCGGACTCACGGTTGGCTACTCGACAAACACGAGCGCAGGGACGGCGAACGCTTCCGCCAGCTACCCCGGCGACGCGAACCACAGCGGCGACTCGACCTCCACGACCTTCACCATCGACAAGGCGTCGTCCCTGACGACCGTCACCTGCACCGCCGGCCCGTTCACGTACACCGGCTCGGCCCTGACCCCGTGCTCCGCGTCGGTGACGGGCGCTGGCGGCCTGAGCCTCACGCCGACGCCCGGCTAC
>DASXVG010000081.1:0-5974 GCA_036504355.1 Candidatus Limnocylindrales bacterium | reverse complement strand
CCAGCGGCGCGTGGACCCGGCGATGGTCGGACGCGTCATGGCGATCACGATGCTGATGGGCTTCGGGATCACGCCGCTGTCGTTCGCGATCGCGGGCTGGCTGCTCGACGTCAACGCCACGGCGATGTTCGCCGGCGCGGCCGCGATCATCATGGTCACGGCCACCTTTGCCGCGGTCTCGCGGTTCCCGGCGCTGTTCGACGAATCGTCACCGACGCCCGACGCCCGGGCCGCCTGAGCGAGGCCTACCGGCTCGCGGTCGCGGTCACGCCGCCCCGGCCGCGGCCCGGGGCCGGCGGGAACGGCGCCGCTTCGACGCCCATCTCGTCCATCCTGTCGCTGTAGATCCCGTACCGCCGGCGCGCCTCTCCGTGACGCCCGGCGGCGAGCAGCGCGCCGACCAGCCCCAGGTGGGCGGCCTCGTCGTAGCCGTCGCGCTCGAGGATCCGGAGGTAGCAGCGGGTGGCGCCGTCGGCATCGCCGGTCGCCGCCGCGTCGGCCGCCAGCAGCCGGGTCACCGAGATGTAGGCGGCCTGGGCCTCCTCGCGCACGCCCACGGCCCAGTCCTCGTACGGGTCCTCCTCGAGGAACTCGCCGCCGTAGCGACTCTCGGCGGCCTCGAGGGCTGCCATCGCCCCCGCGCGGTCGCCGTTGCGCGCGAGCCGCAGGCCCTCGGCCGCCGCGCCGAGGAACGCCTCCAGGTCCAGCTCCACGTGGCCCAGCTCCAGCCACACCGCCTGCTTGTCGCCGCCGATGAACCAGTCGGCGGGGAATCGCTTGGCCGGGTCGAGCACGGATCGCACCGTCGCGAGCGCGACCGACAGGCGGTTCGCGAGCGGTGCCGGGTCCTCGTCGGGCCAGAGCAGCTCGAACAGCGTCTCCCGGGTGGCGGGTCGCCCTCGACGCGCGACGAGGATCTTGAGCAGGTCTCGCGCCTTCTTCGACTGCCACGCGGTCGCGGCGACCGGCTCGCCGTCGCGGGCGACGCGGAACCGGCCCAGGGCGCCGATCTCGAGCGCAGGACGGCTGGCGCGGTCGAGGTGCTCCAGGAGCTCGGTCGCCTCGCTGGCCGGGCCGCGAGCGCCGATCGAGCGGAAGGTGCTCGCGGCGTCCGCTGCCGCGGCCCGCGCCCGGTCGCCCTCGACGATCGAGGCGAGGATCAGCCGGTTGCGCGCGTAGCCGTACGGGATGCTGGAGTCGGTCCAGACGGCCGCGGCCCGCTCGCACAGGAGCTCGGCCTCGGCGAGGCTGTCGGTGGTCTGGGCCTGGATCTCGAGCCCGGCAGCGTACCCCGGCTGATCCTGGCGGGCAGCGGCGACGTTGGTCGCCTCCCGGGCCAGCCTGCGGGCCTGCTCACGCTCGCCCAGCGAGACGTGGACGCGGGCGGCGCCGAGCAGGACCGTGAGCGGCGCGACGTCGCGGCCCACCACGACCGCCTCCGCGGCCAGCTCGCGCGCGCGCTCCGGCTCGTCGAGGACGAGGCACTGGGCGAGGCCGACGAGCGCCGGCGCGAGCGACTCCGCGTCCCCGGCCCCCCGCGCGGAGCGCATCGCGGCCTCGAACGCGAACCGGGCGAGGAGCGGGTCGCCGCGCAGGAGGTGGAGGTTCCCCTCGCGGACGAGCGGGTAGGCGACGGACGGCGAGCCCACCCGGTCGTAGATCTCGCGCGCGGCCGAGAAGTCGGCAAGCGCCTCCTCGAACCGGCCGAGCCCCTGGTGCGCGCGGCCGCGATTGACCAGCGCGCGGCCGTGGAACGAGGCGAACCCCACGGCCTCCGCCAGGCGAACGGCCTGGTCGAGCGTCGTGAACGCCGCGACGACGTCGCCGCGGTCCACCTCGAGGGCGCCGCGCGCGTTGCGGATCCGGACCTCCTGGAGCGCGTCCCCGGCCTGCTCGGCGAAGGCGAGCGCCCGCTCGAACGCCAGCGCGGCGCGGGTGAAGTCGTGGGCGAGCTCGGCGCTCATGCCCATCGCGGTGTGCGCCGCGGAGAGCGCCCGGGGGTCGCCTGCGAGCTGGGCAAGCTCGAGCGCCGTCGCGGCCGCGTCACCGCTCTCGGCGACGTCGCCGCGGTGGTAGTGCGCGGATGCGATCCAGGCGTAGAGGAGCGCTTCCTCGGCGGGATCCTCGCCGCTGCGCTCGGCCCGGGCGTAGATCGCGAGCGCCTCGTCGTAGGCGCCACGGAGGCCGTGGACGAGTCCCAGCCGCCATGCCGTCATCGGGTCGAGGTGGTCGCCGTCGCCGGCCGCCCGCGTGAACGCCCTGGTCGCGTTGCGCCAGTCGCCGCGGACCATGTACGCCTCGCCGCATGCCTGTTCCACGCGCGCGGAGCGGAGGTCATCCGGGAGCGTCGCGGCGGCCTCCGTCACCGCCCGGGTCGAGCCCGCGAGGACGAGCGTGGGGGCGTGGCGGTCGAGGAACCCGGCGAGCTCGGGCTGCGAGCCCGCGGCCGTGAGCTGCGACAGGGCATCGTCGAGGCGGGCCTGGTCCTCGAGCCAGGCGGCCGCCCGGAGCTGGAGCGACCGACGCTCGTCGGCCGCGACGGGCAGGCGGGATCGGGCGTACTCGCGGATGAGCCCATGGAGCGCATACCACCCGGGGTCGCCCGGGAGCGGCTGGAGGAACAGGCCGCGGCGCGCCAGCCCGTCGAGCTCGCGGGTCGCGTCGGCGACGCCGGCCGCCTCGAGCAGCGGTCCGCTGAAGCGCTCGAACTCGACGGCCCGCGCGAGCGTCGCACGGACCCCTGGCGAGGCGGCGGCAACGACCTCCTCCGCGAGGTACGCGAACAGCGGGCCCTCGGGCCGCTGGAGACGGTCGAGCACGGCCTCGCGTCCGCCGTCCGGGGCAGAGCGCAGCGCCTCGATGGTGAGGCGGACCGCGGCCGGCCAGCCGTTCGTCGCGCTGAAGATCCGGGCAGCGGCGTCCCCGGTCGCCTCGCGCGGCACCGCGTCGGCAGGCAGCAGCGCGGTCACCAGCGTCTCGATCTCGTGGACCGTGAACGCGAGCGCGCCACCGCCGATGTCGCTCACCTCGCCCTGTGCCCGCAGGCGTTCCACGCCGAATGGCAGGTCGTTGCGCGAGACGAGGACCAGGTGCAGGTTGTCGGGCGCGAACCGCACCAGCGCCTCGACGAACCGCCACGACCCGGCCGCGCCGTCGATCTCGTGGCAGTCGTCGAGCACGAGCAGCAGCTCGTCCTCGGAGGCCACCTGGAGCGCGTCCGCGACGAGCGTCGCCGCCGATTGGCCGCGCTGGTTGGCCTCCGCCTCGTCGCGCGGGTCGACGGCGGTGGCGATCGGCGTGGCGAGATCCTCGGGGAGCATGGGGACACGTCGACGGACCGCCGCGACGACGCCCGCGGCGAACGAGCCGACCTGCCGGTCCGCCCCGTCCACCGTGTACCAGGCGGCGCCGCGCGTTCGCGCGATTCGCGACGCGAGCGAGCTCTTCCCGAACCCGGCGCCCGCGACGATGACCGTCAGCCGGCGGGCCGTGCCCGCTGCGAGGCGCGTCTCGAGCTCCGGACGATCGAGCGTGCCGGTGGGGTCACGCGGGGCGACGAGCTTCGCAGCCCGGCTCACGCTCGCCGTGGCGGGACGCACGGCGGCCTCGGTTGCCTCGCTCCGGTCCTCGCGCGTCCCCTCAGGCATCGTCCCGGCATGGTAGCCGGGCAATCACCGCACCGGCGTACGACGTTCGTCCTGCTCGGGCGCCCGTGCCCCGGGGAGCGTCACCGTGAACCGGGCGCCTGTGCCCTCGGGCGACTCCGCCTCGATCGTGCCGCGGTGGGCATCGGTGATCCGGCGAGCGATCGCGAGCCCGAGACCGGTCCCGCCCGACCCGTGGCGCGAGGTCCCGGCGAGGCGGGTGAACGGCGCGAAGATCCGCTCGCGATCGGAGAGCGGGATGCCCGGACCCTGGTCCTCGACCTCGATGGCAACCGGCGTCTCGGGCGCCGCCGATTGCGCCGCGGCCCGCACGCGGACGCGGACCGTGCCGTCGGCGGGGGAGTGATCGACCGCGTTGTCGAGCAGGATGAGGAGGAGCTGGACGAGGCGCGACGGGTCGGCGAGGGCCCACGCACCCCCCGGCGGCGTCGCGACCTCCAGGCGGACATGACGTTCCGCCGCGAGGGCCGTCGCGCCACGAACGGTGTCGGCCACGACGACCGCGACGTCGGTCGGGATGGGCGTCATGGTCAGCGCGACCTGGTCCCACGCGCCGAGCTGGAGCAGGTCGCCCACGAGGACGCCGAGCCGGTCCGCCTCGGCGATGACGTCGCCCAGCAGGTCACGCCCATCCTCGGCCACCAGGGCCTCGCGCTCCAGCACCTCGGCGTTGGCGCGGATGAGCGCCGCAGGCGTGCGCAGCTCGTGCGAGGCGTCGGCCACGAACCGCCGCTGGGCATCGAAGCTCTCGCGGATCGGGACGAGCGCCCGGTCCGTGACGAGGAGCGTGATGAGCGCCGCCGCGAGCAGGCCCAGCACCCCGACGACGAGGACGGCGAGCACGAGGCTGCGTGACTGCTCCTCGTGGAGCGTGAGCAGGTACCCGCCCTGGACGTAGCCCGTGGTCGCGCCGTCGGCGACGAGCGGCACGGTGAGCACGCGCACGCTCGTGTCGCCGCTGGCGATCGTGCGCAGGTCCTCGCCCGACGCCGCGGCGGCCGCGCTCGCCCCCGAGTCGGGCAGGCCGTGGACCGACTGCCCCGTCCGGTTCTGGATGACCCGGCCCTGCGCGTCGAGCACGAGGAGCACCGTGTCGCCGAGCCCGAACGGCGCCTGGTCGTCGGGCTCCTGCGCCTCCTCGGCGCTGGGCAGCTCGCCCCCGAGGGCGGCCACCTGGGCGCCAACGGCCGAGCGCAGGGCGGCGTCCACGTTGGCGTCGAGGGCGCGCAGGCCGACGACGGCGGTCGCCGCACCGATCCCCACCACGAGGAGGGCCAGCAGGATGAGGGTCACCGCGAACAGCCGGCGGCGCGTCCGATCGAGCAGGCGGTCAGCGCGGCCGACGGTCACCCTCAGTCTCCCGCGCGCAGCGAGTACCCGACGCCGCGGACGGTCCGCAGCCGGCCTGCCCGCTCCAGCTCCCCGAGCTTGCGCCGGAGGTACGACACGTACAGGTCCACGACGTTGGAGTACACGTCCGGCTCCGCGCCCCACACCCCGTCGAGGATCTGCTGGCGGGTCACCACCTGCCCCGCGTGACGGATGAAGAAGCCGAGCAGGGCGAACTCGCGCGCGGACAGGTCCACGCTCCGGTCGCCGACGAGGGCGACGTGGCGGAGCTCATCGAGGACGAGGTCGCCGGCCGCGAGCCTGCTGTCCGCCGGGGTGGCCGGCCGTCGGCCGAGCGCCCGGATCCGCGCCAGCAGCTCCGAGAACGCGAACGGCTTCGCGAGGTAGTCGTCTGCGCCGGCGTCCAGCCCGGCCACCCGGTCGTCGACCGACCCGAGCGCCGTGAGCAGCAGCACGGGCGTCGTGATCCCCTTGGCGCGCAGCAGGCGGAGGACCGTGAGGCCGTCGATGTCGGGGAGCATCCGGTCGAGGACGATGACGTCGTGCGGGCCGCCCTCCGCGAGCGCGACCGCGCTCACCCCATCGGCCGCGACGTCCACGACATGGCGCTCGGCCACGAGGACGCGCCGGACGAGCGCCGCCATCTTGGGTTCGTCTTCGACAACCAGGACCTGCATCGTCGCGGATTGTGGGGCCCGCGGGCACGCCGGTCGAGGGCCGGACACCCTGTCTGTGGAACTTCTCATCGGCCGCTCACCGGCCGGAAGGCAGGGCAGCCGAATGATGGCGGGACCCTCATCCCATGCCCGGAGCCCACGTCATGATCCAGCGACTCGCCCTGTTCAGCGCCTCAGTGGCCGCGGCGCTCGTCATCGGTCTCGGCCTGGCGCTCGCGGGCCTGGCGCCCGCGTCCTCGCCCGCTCCGGTGGACGCGGTCCCCGTCGGGACCGTCGCGTCTG
>DASXVG010000080.1:0-6495 GCA_036504355.1 Candidatus Limnocylindrales bacterium | reverse complement strand
TCATGATCCAGCGACTCGCCCTGTTCAGCGCCTCAGTGGCCGCGGCGCTCGTCATCGGTCTCGGCCTGGCGCTCGCGGGCCTGGCGCCCGCGTCCTCGCCCGCTCCGGTGGACGCGGTCCCCGTCGGGACCGTCGCGTCTGCCGACCCGATCGCCGCCCCGACCGTCCAGGTGGACACCGTCTACGTCGCCGCGCAGCCGCAGCCCGAGGTGGTGACAGTCCGCAAGACCGTTGCCGCGCCGCATGGCGACGACGAGGGCCAGGGGGAGGACGACTGATGCCGGCACCCGAGCCCCGGATCCCCGCGCCCCGCACCCCTCGCTCGCGCCCGGACCCGAATCCGATGCGCGTCCTCGTCGCGGCCGGCGGCATTGCCACCGCGTCCGCGGTCCTCACGGCGCTCCTGCCGAGCGTCGCGCCATGGCCCGCGACCGTGGACGCCGGGCTCACCGCCGAGGTCGTCGCGCCGGCGCCGTCCGTCCGGCACGTCACCCGGATCGTCGTGCTCAAGCCGGGCGAGACCGCACCGCCGCAGGCGTCCGTCATCGTCCAGCCGACGCCGACGCCGCGCGTCCGGGTCGTGACCACGACCCGCCAATCGGGCACGCCGTGAGCGCCGTCGCGACGACTCGCTCGGACGTCGTCTCCAGCCGACCGATGCTCGGCGGGCGCGTGACGGTTGCCCTGCGGAGCGACGAGGAGGAGGCAGTCCTTCGTCGTGCGGCCGACGCCGTCCTCGACCGCGTGGCCGCATGGGCATCGCGTCTCACTCGCTTCGACCGTACCTCCGAGCTGTGCAGGCTCAACGACGGGGGCGACCGCGCCTCGATCGGCCCCACGCTGACCGCCGTGCTCGACTGGGCGCGCATCGCCGAGGACCGCAGCGACGGGCTCGTGGACGTCTCGATGCTCGATGCGCGGATCGCGGCCGAGCACGGGGCGGCCGAGCACTGGGCGTCGATCGATCCTCGCACCCCCGGCGCCCGCCGGCGCTGGTCCCTCAGCCGCACCGCGCGGGGAGCCATGGTCCGCCGCGAGCCCGGCGTCCGCTTCGACCTCGACGGCGTCGCGAAGGGCTGGCTCGCCGATCGAGCGCTCGCGATCGTGGCGGGTCCGGGCCGCTCGGCCCTCGTCGACGCGGACGGCGACATCGCGGCGCGTGTCGCAGCCGGCGACACGTGGGACATCGGCGTCGGGGATCCGCGGACGCCGGACGGGCTGCTCGCGGTCCTTCGTCTCCCGGGCGGTGAGACGGGCAGAACCCTGGGCGTCGCGACGTCCGGCACGACCGTGCACCGCTGGGCACACGGTGCGGGCGCGAGCCACCATCTCATCCACCCACGCACGAGGCGCCCCGCGGACACGGACGTCACCCAGGCAACGGTCCTCGCCGCCACCGCCCGGGAAGCGGAGGCCTTCGCCAAGGTGGGCGTGGTGGCGGGCGCGGACGATGCGTTCGCCCGGCTCGATCGGCCGGGCGTGCTCGGCGTGCTGCTGCTCACCGACCGCGGCGAGATCCGCGCGACCCCGGAGATGACGCGATGGCTGGCGTGACCTACCGCGGCTTGGACGACCGCACCGCGCTCGCCCGATGGGGTCTCGCGGCCGTGGCGATCGGGATCGTCGCCGGGGCGACCGTTCCCCGGGCGGTCGACGGACTCGTCGGGGTCGTGGCCGCGAACCCGGCGGGGCTGCCGTGGCTCGTCGAGCGCGTGTTCGCCTTCCTGGCGTACGGGACCATGACCGCGAGCGTCGTCTACGGCCTCCTCCTGTCGACGAAGCTCCTCGACGCGATCGCCCATCGGCCGATCAGCTTCGCGCTCCACCAGGACCTGGCCGCGATCGGGGTCGGGCTCGCGGCGGTCCATGGGGCGTTGCTGGGCCTCGACCGGACGGTCCCGTTCTCGATCGCACAGATCGCCGTCCCGGGCCTCGCGCCCCACGCGCCGCTCGCCGTCGCGGCCGGGCAGGCGGGGTTCTACCTCGCGCTCGTCGTGACGCTGAGCTTCTACGCGCGTCGCCGGATCGGGCAGCGGGCGTGGCGGACGCTCCACTACGTGACGTTCCTCGCGTTCGCCGGGGTGACGGTCCACGGGATCGGGGCCGGCTCGGACAGCGGTCAGGGCTGGGCACAGGCGCTCTACATCGGGAGCGCAGCCGTCGTCGTGTTCCTGCTCGTCTACCGCGTCGCGCTGTCGGTCGCCGGGCGAGGATCGAGGTCGGGCGAGCGGGTCCAGCGGATCCCGAACCGGATGAGGTCCATCGCGGGCCAGTCCGCGTCGGCGGAGAGCGCGACCACCGGGAGCGGCGCGTCGGCGGCACTGACGAGGCGGATGACCTGGGCCCCGACGGTCGCCGATCCGTCCATGCCGACGTCGATGCCGAGCACGCGCCGGTAGCGGGCCGCGGCGGCGCCCGGATCCCCGACCGGGATCGTCACGCCGGCCATCCGGACGGCGCCACCCACGGGGTGACTGAACCCGGCCCGCGCCGACCGAGCCTGGTCGCCCCATTCCGCGCCCGCGGGCTCGTGCTCGATGAGGAACGGCGGATGTTCCGGCCCGAGCGCCGGGAACGCGGTCACCCAGCGGACGACCTCGCCGTCCGGCCTGGTCCGCGAGCCGGGGACCGCGTCGCCGATGGGGGATCCCGCGGCCCGCAGCCGCGCAACCTCCGAGGCGACGTCGTCGGTCGCCACCGCGTAGGTCGCCAGCCCCTCGCGGCCGACGTCGAGGAGCTCGGCCGACGCCCGGGCGACCGCGAAGCCCGCCGTCGCCTCCACGAGCCCGCGATCGAACACGCCGATGAGCTCGAGGTAGCTGTCGCCGAGGAAGGTGAGCCGGTTGAACGTCCCGGCGTGGTCGTGGCGTCCGCCGCCCGTCACGGCGAGGCCGAGGTCGCGCTCCATGATCGTCGCCGCGGCGTCCGGGTCGCGGACGGCGACGACGAGGTGGTCGATCCCGAGCAGCAACGGTGGCCCCTGCGGCTCAGCCGGCCCGGCGGTCCGCGGCGATACGGCCGCCCTTGATCACCACGGCGGGTGTCTCGAGCACACGGATGTCCGCGAGCGGGTCCCCCTCGACCGCGACGAGGTCCGCGAACCGGCCCGGCGCCAGGCTTCCCACCCGGTCCGCCCAGCCCAGGCACTCGGCCGCCACCGTCGTCGCCGACCGGATCGCTGCGAGCGGCGTCATCCCGCAGCGAACGAACGTGTGCAGGCCCTGCGCGACGAGCTCGTGCGGGTAGACCCCGCTGTCGGTCCCGTAGGTCACGCGGACGCCGCGGCGCACCGCCTCTCCGAACGCCGCAATCCCCGTGTCCATCGTCTCGGCGAGCTTGCGCATGGTCTCGGCGGGCCAGCGCTCGGCCTCGCCGTGCTCGAGCGCCCACTCGCCGTCGAACAGGTCGACGGAGAAGAACGTGCCTGCGTCGGCAAGCATCGCGATCGTCTCGGCGTCGAGCATCGACCCGTGCTCCACCGACCGTGCGCCGGCGCGGATCGCGCGGCGGGCGCCCTCGTCGGAATGCGCATGGACCGCCACGAATGCGCCGTAGTTCGCGGCCTCCTCGACCGCGGCCCGCAGCTCGTCCTCCGACAGCTCGGGCGCGCCGGGGACGCCGCCGCGGGTGAGCACGGCACCCGTCCCGATGCACTTGATGAGGTCCGCGCCGCCGATGAGCAGCCGCCGGACGCGGTCGCGAACCTCCGCCGGGGTCGTCACGACGCCGAACCGGAGATCGGCGGGGAGCGTGATGTCGTGCGCCAGCCCGACGACGTCCCCGCCGCCCCACGGGGCCGTGATGAACGCGCCCGAGCACTGCATCCGCGGGCCCTCGAGCTCGCCCGTGTTGATCGTGTCGCGCAGCGCGCAATCGACGAACGCGCGGAATGGGCCGAGGTCGCGGACCGTCGTGAACCCGGCCTCGACGGTGACCCGAGCGTTGCGCACGGACAGGTACGCGTCCTGGGCGCTCGAGGTCGTGGTTCCGGGGACGCCCGCCGTCTGGACCTCGCCCACGAGGTGGCTGTGGGTGTCGATGAGCCCGGGCAGGACGGTGAACGCCGACAGGTCGATGACGCGAGCCTCGTCGGGCGCGCCGTCGCCCGGCATCGCGACTGCGTCGATCCGTGCGTCGCGGACGAGGAGCGTGCGCGGACCCAGGGCATCGCCGGCCTCGACGTCCAGCAGGCTGCCGACGCGGATCGCGAGCGGCCGGGTGTCATCGGCGAACGGGGGCGGCATCGTCATGGGCGGATCGTAGCCGCGGGAGGGTGGCGCGGTCGCGCGAGGCGCATACCATGCGTTCATGAGCCTTCCCGTTCCGCCTGACCACCTCCCGTTCACCGGCAACCGCGAGGCCGACGAGCTGCTGGCCACGGATCCGCTCGCGCTCCTGATCGGCTTTGCCCTCGACCAGCAGGTCACGGTGCAGAAGGCCTTCTCCGGGCCGCTCGAGCTCCGCAGGCGGACCGGGTCGCTCGACGCGCGGACCATCGCGACGATGGACCCGGACGCGCTGGACGCGGCGTTCCGGACGCCGCCGGCGCTCCACCGCTTTCCCAGCAACATGGCCAAGCGCGTGCGCGACCTGTGTCGAGCGATCGCGGACGACTACGACGGGGACGCCTCGCGGATCTGGACCGCCGCCGCCGACGCACACGACCTCCACGAGCGGTTGATCGCGCTGCCGGGCATCGGGGAGATGAAGGCCGGCACGATCCTCGCGCTGCTCGGCAAGCGCTACGGGATCAAGCCCGCGCGCTGGGACGAGGTGGTCCCGTCGCACCCGACGCTCGGTGACGTCGACTCGGCCGAGGCGCTTGCCGACTATCAGGCGGGCAAACGCGAGCGGAAGGCCGCGGCGCGTGCGGCCGCCGGCAAGGGCTGACACGCATGAACACCGTCGACGTCCTCGCGACCTGCGCCACCATCGCCGGCGTCCTGATGGCCATGGCGCCATTCCTGCAGATCAGGCGAATGCGCCGGACGCGGTCGTCGAACGATGTCTCGCTGCTCTACCTGTCGATGCTCGCGGGCGGGTTCGTCGTGTGGCTGGCATACGGGATCTCGCTCGGCAACTGGGCGATGATCATCTCCAACACGGCCTCGCTGGTGTTCATGGGGATCACGATCCTCGTCGCGCTGACGTATCGGCGGGGCGGCGCGAGGCGGGCCGCTGCCGGCGACGCGGCACTCGCGCCAGCGCCGGTCACCGCTCCCGCCGACGAGCAGACCCAGGGCGGGGAGTAGCGGAGCGGCCCCCTGCTCCTGGATCCCCCAGTGTTCCAACACGCGGTTCTGCCGCTGCATGGAACGCCCGGTGTTCCACCTGACGAACGGTTCGCCGACAGGAACGCCCGGAGCACCATCCAGCGGTTTGAGCCGCCAGTTGGTACGCCGGGCGTTCCGCGCGAGCGCGAGGGGACACGGCACGGCGCCGAAGTCAGCCCACCAGCGGCGAGCCTGTCTCCAGCAGCGTCTTGAGGCCCGCGAGGATGTACGGCCAGCCGGCGGCCACCTCGGCGATCCGGGTCGACGAGCCGGGCTCTGTCTCGTGGACGAGCGTCAGCTTCGCGACGCCCGGACCCGCGTCCTCGATCTCGAACGTGACCCGGGACGGCGGCTCGTGGGGCGTGTTCGTCCAGGGGCTGCTGTAGCTGAGGACGAGGCGCCGCGGCGGGTCGGACTCGAGCACGGTGCCGGCGATGGCCGGCTTGCCGTCGTGGGTCCGGAGCTCGTACGGCGAGCCGACCGCCCAGTCGGACTGGATCGTGCTGCCGTACCAGTAGCGGGTGGTGAAGTCGGACGTCGTGAGCGCCTGCCAGATCGACTCGGGTGTCGCACGGATGAAGGTCGCGAACACGTGCCGGGGCGGTGCTGCGGAGATGTCGGGTGCGGTCATCGGATCTGCCTCCAGGCTGATGCGCAGGTCGTCGAGCAGATCGGCGGCGCGGATCCGGTAGCGGTCCAGCCATCGATCGTGGATCCGGCGGATCGGCACGGCGTTCAGGTAGTGATGCCGTTCGCGGCCGACCTTGCGGCTGGTCACGAGCGTCGCCGCCTCCAGGACCCTGAGGTGCTTCATCACGCCGAATCGGGTCATCCCCGGCAGCGCCGCCTCGAGCTCTCCCAGCGTCTGGCCATCACGCTCGAAGAGCCGGTCGAGCAACGTCCTGCGACTGGGATCGGCCAGCGCGCGGAACACCTCGTCGTCCACGCCCGGACAATACGTGACCAATAAGTCACCTGTCAAGCGACGACCCGGCCATCTCGCCAGGCGGGGATCGTGCGGGCCGCGGGGTATTCGGCCGCGTCCGGCGTCGTATCGTCGAACCCGCCACCCTGGAGGACTCCTGATGCGCAGCGTGACCTATTCGATGGGCGTCTCGCTCGACGGCTACATCGTCGGGCCGGACGGCGACATCATCCCTGCGCCGCCACCCGACGAGGAGGTGTGGCGACTGGTCAGCGACGAGATCCGGGGGGTCGGCGT
>DASXVG010000079.1:0-70153 GCA_036504355.1 Candidatus Limnocylindrales bacterium | reverse complement strand
CATGGACGCCTGCCACTGCAACTCGTTCAACGGCGGCATGAACAACGGCGGCGCCGGGATCGCCGGGGTGAAGAAGACGGACATCGGCAAGGAGGCGATCCTGCGCGCCGCGGCCGCACTCACCGCGCAGGACGAGTTCGGCGTCGTCGCCTTCGACAGCGCCGCGCACTGGGTCGTCAAGACCGGGCCGCTGGGCGGCGTCACCGACCTCCAGGCGCAGCTCAACGCGATCGTGCCCGACGGCCAGACCAACATCTTCGCGGGACTCGACCAGGCTGTCGCATCGCTCAAGAACGCGACGGCGACGCGACGCCACATCATCCTGCTCACCGACGGCTGGTCCAGCAGCGGCCAGTACGACCAGATTCTCAAGGACATGAAGGCCGCCGGGATCACGCTCTCCACGGTCGGCGCGGGCGGCGGGGCGAACCCGTTCCTCCAGCAGCTCGCGCGCAACGGCGGCGGGCGCTTCTACGACGCGGCGAACCCGGCGTCCATCCCTGACATCTTCCTCAAGGAGACGCAGCAGGTCTCCGGGCAGCAGATCGTGGAGGAGAAGTTCTTCCCGATCCTGACCTCCTCGTCGCCGATCCTGCGCGGGATCGACGGCGGCTTCCCGAGCCTGCTCGGCTACAACGGCACGACCGCGAAAGCCGCTGCCCAGACCGTCCTGGTGACGGCGCGCGACGACCCGCTCCTCGCCCAGTGGCAGTACGGCCTGGGCCGGTCGGTCGCCTGGACGTCCGACTCGACCGGGCGCTGGGCGAAGAGCTGGATCGGCTGGAGCGGCTTTCCGAAGCTGTTCAGCCAGATGGTGGGCTGGACCTTCGCGGGCGAGGAGAGCGGCGGTATCGAGGCCTCGTTCGTCGACCGCGGCGGGAGGACGTACCTGCGCGTCGAGAGCGTCAACGACGACGGCTCCGCGCGCGACTTCTACCGCACCCGCGTCGCCCTCGTCGGGCCGGACCTCGCGACCTCGACCGTCGATCTCAGCCAGGTCGCGCCGGGCGTGTACGAGTCACCGCTGACCTCGATCGACAGCGGCGCGTACGCCGTTCGGGTGACCCAGACGAAGGCCGGGTCGGCGTCGCTCGGACGCACGCTCGGCCTCGTGGCGCCGACCCCCGCCGAGTACCGACTGCTCGGGTCGAACGAGCCGCTCATGGCGGCGATGCGCAACGCCACGGGCGGGCACGAGCTCGCGCTCCCCGCCGACGCGTGGGTCCACGACCTCCAGTCCACCAGCCGGTTCACCGACCTGTGGCCACTGCTCCTCGTCCTTGCCCTCCTGCTGTGGCCGCTGGACATCGCGCTGCGCCGGGTGTCGCTCGGACGGCGGGAGCTCGCCGACGGGCGGGAATGGGTCTCCGAGCGGGTGCGTCGCCGTCGGGTCGCCCGGCGAACCCGGCAGACGGAGGACCTGTTTGCCGCACGCGATCGTGCTGGGTCTGCGGGCGCCCGGGCGGCGATCGTGCGACAGGCCGCGGAGCGACCGGCCGAACCCCCGACCACGCCGGCCCCCGCGGCCCCGCCTCCCCCGCCCATCGTGTCGAAGGCGCCGTCGCCTCCCGCGACCCTGCCCGCGTCCGCCGCCCCTGCGCCTGCCGCTCCTGCGACCCCGCCGACGCCGGACGGGACGAGCAGCGACACGCTTGCCCGCCTGCACGAGGCCAAGCGCCGCACGCGGGGCTGAGACGCCGGGCACGCGTCCGACGGCGATCACCACAGTCGGACGGGACCGGTGCTAGCCTCGGGAGATGGCACCGTCACGCTCCCGCAGCCGGCAGCCTCGGGCCGTGTCCCGGTCGGCGCTCCTGATCCTGGCGATCACCGTGCTGGCGGGCTGCGGGCAGCTCCTGGGCACCGAGCCACCGCCGACCCCGACTGACTTTCCGGGCCTCACGGGCCGGATGAAGGTCGCCGGGATCCAGCTCGATGACTGGGTCTCGGGCGACGCCGGCTGCAGCGACCCGAACCTCGTGCCAGCCTCCATCAGCTTCAGCGCGACGGGTCTCGACCAGGCGACGCCGGTCAGGCTCTACCTCTACGTGTTCCGCAACCGGGATGCCTGGGAGCGCCACCGTGACGCGATCGGTCCCTGCGCGGAGTCGTGGGTCACCGATCCCCAGACGTACGAGGAGATCCAGGAGTCGCCCTATGTCCTCGCGGGCCAGGGACCCTGGGCGCCGGGCTTCGAGGCCGCGGTTCGGACGGTCCTCGCATCTGCCGCCGGCACCGGCGGCTGATCGACCGGGGACCCACCACAACAGCACCGCACCGCTGTCGGGAGGGTCCTGCCCGGGTACTGGCCGGAACCCGACGCGACCGCACTCGACCACACCGGGACCGTGACCGCGTTCCTACGGACGGAGGGACGA
Source organism: Candidatus Limnocylindrales bacterium (assembly GCA_036504355.1). Taxonomy (GTDB): domain Bacteria; phylum Chloroflexota; class Limnocylindria; order Limnocylindrales; family CSP1-4; genus CAIXZV01. Next base: position 67,775 of record DASXVG010000079.1, on the reverse strand, counting down.
CCGACCCGTCGAAGCGGTGCGTCCGCGCGCCGATGCTCCGGCCATGGAGATCACGACCCGCCGCCGACGCGCCCTCTCGACGGCGCTTGCCCTGTTCCTGGCCATCGAATCCGTGTCCGCGGTCGCCGCGGTCGCCGTCGCCGGGCGCGACGTCGGCGCGGGCAGCCGCCACGAGCTCCCGGCCGCGGCCCCCGCCGGCATCGTGTACGCCGCGCAGGGCGTCGCCGAGGCCGTCGCTCCGGCCCCCGCCGCGGCGGTGGGCCGGACGGTCAGCGAGGACCCGGACTCGGCGGGCGCGGGTCCCACGCGCACGACTGCCGCCCCCGAGCCCGCCCGATCGTTCGCCCCGCGCCTCGCGATCTCGCAGGTCAAGGCGCCCAAGGCGTCGGGCGGGTCGTCGGACAGGACGAGTCGCACCACGTCGGGCGCGACCGCTTCCTCCGGCAGCCACAAGGGTCGCAACCACTTCTGGTTCCCGTCGTTGGGCATCAGCCGCGCGGTCTACAGCTACCCGTGCAGCCGGAGCCGCGAACCCGACAACCTCGTCTACCGCTGGGGCTGCGCCGGGAGGAACAACGTCTATCTCCTCGGGCATGCCTGGGGCGTGTTCAAGCCCCTCCACGACGCCTACGTCGGCGGCCGGCTCCACGCGGGCATGAAGGCGTACTTCGCCGACGGCAGCGGGCGCACCCATACCTACGTCGTCAAGTGGTGGAAGCTGACGAAGCCGACGACGTCCGCGAGCTGGGCCTGGGCGTCGCTGAGCGTGCCGTCGATGACGCTCCAGACCTGCGTCGGGGCCAACAGCCAGTACCGCGTCATGGTGCGGCTCGTCGAGGTCCGCTGACCGGACCGGCATCAGCGACCGCCGCGCGCCGAGCGGAACGGTCGTCCGGGCGACCGTTCCTCCGCGGCTCCTGCCTCAGAGGACCCGCAGCCCCAGGATCCGGCGCGCGATCACGAGCCGCTGGACCTGGCTGGTCCCCTCCCCGATCTCGGTGAGCTTCGCGTCGCGCAGGAACCGCTCGACCTTGTACTCCTCGACGTAGCCGTAGCCGCCGTGGACCTGGATCGCGGCGTTCGTGACCCGCGACGAGACCTCGGACGCGAACAGCTTCGCCTGGGCGGCCGCGAGCCCGTAGTCGCGTCCCTGGTCCTTGAGCCACGCCGCCCGGTAGACGAGGGCACGCGCCGCCTCGATCTCCGTCGCCATGTCGGCGATCATGAACGCGACCCCCTGGAACGTCCCGATCGGGCGGCCGAACTGCTCGCGCTCGCGGGCGTACGGCACCGACGCGTCGAGCGCCGCCTGCGCCAGGCCGAGCGCGAGCGCGGCGATGGAGATCCGGCCGCCGTCGAGCACCTTGAGGAAGGCCTTGAAGCCCTGGCCCTCCTCGCCCAGGAGGTTCGCGGCCGGGACGCGGACCCCGTCGAGCTGCAGCTCGCCGGTCGCGCTCGCGTGGAGCCCCATCTTCTCCTCGAGCCGCCCGACCGCGAAGCCCGGCGCGTCGGCCGGAACGATGAACGCGGAGATCCGCGCGCTGCCGTCGTCCGTGGCCCCGGTCCGCGCGGTCAGGATGTACAGGCCCGCCTGGCCCGCGTTCGTGATGAACCGCTTCTGCCCGTCGATGACCCACGTGCCGCCGTCGGGTCCGGGCTCGTGGCGGGCCGTCGTTCGGGTGCCACCGGCGTCCGAGCCGGCCATCGGCTCGGTGAGGCCGTAGGCGCCAAGCATTCGCCCCGACGCCAGGGGCGGCAGGAACCGGTCGCGTTGCTCGTCGGTCCCGGCGATCAGCAGGGGTCCGCAGCCGAGGCTCGTGTGCGCGGCGACGATCAGCCCGAGGGAGCCCCAGACCCGGCCGATCTCCTCGATGGCAATGGCGTAGGAGAGCGTGTCCATCCCGGCCCCGCCCCAGCGCTCCGGGACGTTGATCCCGAGCCAGCCGAGCTCCCCGATCCGGCGGACGACGTCCACGGGGAACCGCCGGGCGCGCTCGTGCTCCTCGACGAGCGGCGCGACCTCCTCGGTCATGAACGCCCGGATGGTGTCCCGCAGGAGGACGTGGTCTGGCGCGAGATCGAAGTCCATGGGCCGCATGCTACCCCGCGCGAGCGGCGCCTCCTCGACACGGCGGGCGGCCGTTCTTGCTAGCCTCTCCCCGGATGTCCCAGCCTCCCCTCGCTCCGCTCGTGACTGCCGACCGCGCGACCCCCGGTGCCGGCGGGACGCCCGCGTCCGCGCTCCGGCGGGCCATCCTCGTCCATCTCCGGCGTGCCGGGCCGACGGCCCCCGATGCCATCGCGTCGGCACTCGACGCGTCGCGCTCGGGCGTCGCGCAGCAGCTCCGCGCGCTCGATTCGGCCGGCCTCGTGACGCGCACCACCGTCCGCCACGGCGTCGGACGTCCGCGCCACGTGTACGACGTCACGCCCCTCGCCCAGGAGCTGTTCCCGTCCAACTACGACGGGCTCGCGACCGGGCTCCTGGCCGCGATCCTCGAGGTCGGCGGCGACGAGCTCCTGGAGGACGTGTTCGCGGCCCGGCGGCGCCAGTCGGAGGTGCGGCTGCGGCAGCGGATGGACGCGACGCTGCCGGCGGGCGCCCCGCTCGAGGCTCGGGTCCGGGAGCTGGCGCGCCTGCAGGACGAGCTGGGCTATCTCGCGGAGGCGCGCGTGGACACGGACGGGATCCGGCTGCTCGAGCACAACTGCGCCCTGCTTGACGTGGCGTCAGCGAACGCGGCCGCGTGCCGGGCGGAGCTGGAGCTGTTCCGGAGCCTGCTCGGGGCGGACGTCGAGCGGGTGCAGCACATCGCCGCCGGCGACCGCTGCTGCGACTACCGGGTGGGCCCGGCCGCCGGGACGAGCCCGTAGCCCGTCCCGGCGTCAGCGGACCCGCGGCGTCAGGCCGTCGCCCGGTTGAAGGCCCGTGACGCGATCCAGATCGACAGCACGGCGCACGCGACCATGATCGCGATGCCGCTCGGCACGTCCGGGTCTCCCCACTGCGCGTTGAACAGCGCCCGGATCGCAAGCACCGAGTGGTACAGCGGGTTGAACGATGCAATGGTCCGCAGCCACTCGGGCGCGAACGACATCGGGAGCATCACGCCCGACAGGAGCAGGAGCGGGAGCGCGATCGCCTGGGTCAGCGGGGCGAGCGCGTCCTCGCTGCCGATCACGAGCGCCATCGCGTAGCTGACCGGGCCGAGGACGAGCCCGATGAGCGCCAGCAGCGCGAACGCGACGAGCAGGCCGACCGGGTCGATGCGCAGGCCCAGCGGGACGGACACGACGACCAGGATGAGCCCCTGGACCATGAACACGACGACGTCGCGGAGCGTCCGGCCAAGGACCGCGGCGGTCCGGCTCATCGGCGTGACCCGCATCCGCTCCACCACGCCCGAGCGCATCTCGCCGATGAAGCCGAAGCCGACGAACGTCGAGCCGAACAGCGCCGTCATGACGAGCAGGCCCGGCACGAACGTGTTGAACGCGCCGCCCGCCGGGAAGCCCGGCATGGACGACAGGCTGTCGAGCAGCGGGCCGAACAGGATGAGATAGACGAACGGCTGCATGACGCCCGCGATGAGCCACGCCGGCTGGCGCACGGTGAGCCCGAGCGAGCGGCGGAACACAAGCCAGGTGTCGTGGAGCACGCGCACGGAGGAGGATCCGTTCTCGAGGGGCCGGGCGATGGCGGTTGCGGTCATGCCGCCTCCTCCCGCAGCGAGCGGCCGGTCTGGCGCAGGAACACGTCGTCGAGGCTCGGCCGGTGGAGCGACAGCGTCTGGGGCGCGAGGCCCTGGGCGTCGAGGAGGCGGAGGACGGCCGGGAGGCTGGCCTCGCCGTCGGTGACGTAGAGCCGCACGAGGCCATCGGTGACGGTGGCCTCGCGCACGAACGGCTGTGCGGCGAGCAGGTGCCGAACGAGCTCCGCGGACTCGGCGACGCCGACCGTGATCACATCGCCCGCGATGGCGTGCTTGAGCTCCGCGCCGGTCCCGCCGGCGACGATCCGGCCGTGGTCGATGATCGCGAGTCGGTCGCACAGGGCGTCCGCCTCCTCGAGATAGTGGGTGGTGAGGAAGACCGTCGTGCCGCCGTCCCGGAGGCGGCGCACCTCGTCCCACATCCGGACCCGGGCCTGGGGGTCGAGGCCCGTCGTGGGCTCGTCCAGGAACAGGACGACGGGTCGATGGACCATGCCGAGGCCGACGTCGAGCCGGCGGCGCATGCCGCCGGAGTAGGTCTCGATCGGGCGGTCTGCAGCGTCCGCGAGCTCGAGGGCATCGAGCAGCTCGGCGGCACGGGCATGGGCGTCCGCGCCCGACAGGCCGAACAGCCGGCCCTGCATCACGAGCTCGCCGCGGCCGCTCATCCGGGGGTCGGTGCCGCCGGTCTGCGCGACATATCCGATCCGCCGCCGGACGGCTGCGGCCTCGGTGGCGACGTCGAGGCCTGCGACCCGCGCCATGCCGGATGTCGGGGGGAGCAGCGTCGCGAGGATCCGGAGGGTCGTGGTCTTGCCGGCGCCGTTGGGCCCCAGGAAGCCAAAGATCGTGCCCGCCTCCACGCGCAGGTCGACGCCTGCGACAGCTTCCACGACGTCGTCCTGCGTGCCGAAGGTCCGTCGCAGCGACTCCGTCACGATGACCGGTTCAGTCATGGTCTTGCCCCGCGGCGTCACGGGCCGCGTAGTAGATCCCGAGCAGGAGCGTCCCGATGACCGCTCCCCCGACGAGCGCGGGCCGGGCGAAGCAGACCAGCGTCACGATGAACGCCAGCCACGCCCCGGGGGCCACGATGTCGGCCTGCTGCCGATTGAGTGTCACGATCGATCCTCCATGGGGCCGCGTCCCCTTGCCTGGCGTTCCGGCGCCGGGTAGTCTTGCCGCGGCTCATCTGCTGCGCTAACATGTCTCTGCGCTGTGCAGATATTAGCCTGACAGGGAGCAACGGTGTCAACCCCCGATTCCGACCGGGACGAGCTGGTCGCCGCGATCCTCCGCGCGACGACCGAGTTGAGCGCCGGCCGCGCCGCCTTCACCCAGGTCGTCGCCGAGCGGTTCGGCCTCGCGGCCACCGACGTCGAGTGCCTTGGCCTCCTCTCCTCCGAGGGGGCGATGGCCGTCGGTCGCCTGGGCGAGCTGACCGCCCTGACGACCGGGGCCACGACACGCATGGTCGACCGGCTCGAGCAGGCCGGATACGTGCGCCGGGTTGCCGACCCCGCCGATCGGCGGCGCGTGATCGTCGAGCCCGTCGCCGAACGCACACTCGCCGTGGCGCGTGCCTTCGACCCACTCGACCAGGCTGTCCGCGGGGCGCTGTCCCCGGCGCCCTACGGCGACATCCGGGCCATCCGCCTGTTCCTCGAGACCACGGTCGCCGGGTCGCGCGACGCGATCGCGCTCGCGCGAGAACCGGGCGCCGCAGGCATCGCCGCCTCGGTCGCCGGCGGGGCCGCGGGATCGGCGTCGAGCGGACCGGTCGCCGCCGCAACCCACGGACGTCTGGTCTTCGTGACCGCGGTCCCGACCGTCGCCATCACCACCGACCCGGCGCTCGGGCCGGACCTGTACCGCGCTCGGTTCAGCGGCGCGGTCCCCAGCGCGAGGGTCCGCGACGGCGTCATCACGATCCGCTATCCCCGTTTCGCATGGTTCGACTTCCGGACGCGGATCGCGGACCAGTGGGTCGACGCCTCGGCGCACTGGCGCAAGGACCGCACGGAGCTCGTCCTCAACGACCGGCTGCCGTGGACGATCGAATTCCGGGGCGGCGCCACGGCCATCGACGCCGACCTGCGCTCGATCCGCCTCGGCGAGGTCGTCGTCTCGGGCGGTGCCGGAAACGTGCAGCTGCGTCTCGGCGTCCCCGCCGGCGTCGTCCGTATCAGGCTCGAGGGAGGCGCGAGGGACGTCACGATCGCGCGGCCGTCCGGCGTGGCGGCGACGCTGCGCGTGGCCGGCGGCTCCCGCAAGGCGACCCTCGACGGCGTCGGAACATGGACCGGCGGGCGGATCGAGACCCCGGGCGCCACGGCCATCCCGGACCGGTACGAGATCGAGGTCACCGGTGGGGCGGACCGCGTCGCCGTGATGGCTACCCGCCCCGGGGGCTGATCAGCCCTCCTCGCGCTCCACGACCTGGCGCCGCGCGGGCTCGCGGACGGCGACCGGCACGTCTGACACGTTGGGCACGAACGACGCCGCCAGCGCGGTCGCCGCGACCTGCTGCTGCTGCTCGAGCGACAGGATCCCGAGGCGGCTGAGCGTGGCGAGCTCATCGCGGATGTACGTCTTGAGCATCTCCGGGCCGTCGGTGCTGATCGCGTAGCGCACGCCGTTGCGGTGGAACTGGTCGAAGATCCAGCGGAACTCCTCCCAGCTCGCCACGACACCCGTGTTCAGGTTCGACGTCGGACAGATCTCGAGCACGATCCCGCGCTCACGCAGCATCGCCATGGTCCGCGGGTCGTAGGCCGCCTTCACGCCGTGGCCGATCCGGTCCGGCTCGAGCTGCGTGATGACTCGCGCGACCTCCTCGACCGGGCCGGACTCGCCGGTGTGGACCGTGATCCCCAGGCCGTGCTGGCGGGCCTTGCGGAAGATGCGCCGATAGTCGGCGACCCGGAACGTCGCGCTCTCCGGGCCCGCGATGTCGATGCCGACGACGCCCCGGTCGCGCCACGCGATCGCCTTCTCCACGAGGATCTCGTTGAGCTCGTACGGGAACGCGCGGTCGAGGCAGAAGATGAGCCCGGGCTTGACCGGGTATTCGAGCGTCGCGCGGTCCATGCCCCGGACCGCCGCGGCCACGATGTGGTCCACGTCCTGCTCGCCGCCCCGGTTCCGCTTCATCGGGTTGAAGCGCAGCTCCATCGTCGTGATGTTGTTCTTGCGGTACGCCCCGCCGACGACCTCGTAGACCGCGCGCTCCACGGCGATCGGGCTCGACTGGATGAGCTCCGTCCAGTGGAACAGCTGGAGGTAGCCGTCGAAGCTCTTGGGCCGTCGGGGGTGGACCGTGATCAGGTCGCGGAACTCCCAATAGTCGCGGGTCGGGAGCTTGATCCCCTGCGCGTGGGCGATCGACCACATGATCGCCGGGGTGACCGCGGCGCCGAGGTGGCAGTGGAGCTCGGCGAGCGGGACCTTGCGCGAGAGGACGGACGGCACGCCTGCAGTCTATCCGGTCGCATCGCTCAGCCGGGGACGACGCGCCCCTCGAGGTCGAGCGTCGCCTGGCGGCGCAGCCTGCGCAGCTCGGCGCCGGGGACCTGGTCCCGTGCGTGGTAGCTGGACCGGACGAGCGGCCCCGACTCGACGTGCTTGAACCCGAGCGCGACCGCCTCATCCTTCATCGACGCGAACTCGTCGGGATGGTAGTAGCGCTCGAGCGGCAGGTGGTCCAGCGTCGGCCGCAAATACTGGCCGATCGTGAGGATGTCGCAGTCCACGGCGCGCAGCGCCTCGAAGGCCTCGGTCATCTCGTCGCGCGTCTCGCCCAGGCCGACCATGAGGCTGCTCTTCGTGTGGACGTCCTGCCCGTACTCGGCGGCGTAGCCCTTCGCCCGCTCGAGGACCCCGAGCGTCCGGTCCCAGCGCGCGCGCTTGCGGACGGGCTTCTGCAGTCGCCTCACCGTCTCGAGGTTGTGGTTGAGGATGTCCGGCCCCGCCGCCATGACCGTCCGCAGGGGGGTCTCCTCGCCGTTGAAGTCCGGGATCAGGACCTCCACGCCCATCAGCGGCTTGCGCGCGCGCAGCTCTCGGATCGTCGCGGCGAAGGCGCCGGCCCCGCCGTCGGGCAGGTCGTCGCGGGCGACGCTCGTGACCACGACGTGATCGAGGTTCATCCCGGCCACGGCCTCGGCGACGCGGCGCGGCTCGTCGTCGTCGAACCAGGTGGGCTTGCCGGTCTTGATGGCGCAGAAGCCGCAGGCGCGGGTGCACGTGTCACCCAGGATCATCACCGTTGCGGTGCGCTGGTCCCAGCACTCGCCGACGTTGGGGCAGCGGGCCTCCTCGCAGACCGTGTTCAGGTTCAGCCCTGACAACAGACCCTTGAGGTCGTGATAGTTCTCGCCCGACGGCATCCTGGCCTTGATCCAGTCGGGGTGGCGGCGAAGCGCCTTGCTCCCGTCCGCCGCGGGCTCGAACGCGTTCCCCGCGCCGAGCGCGATCGAGATCGCGTGTGCGGGTGCCTGCCCGTGGCCGGGCGTGGGGTCGAAGATCGGGAGCTCGCGGGCCATGAGCAGGAGTGTACGGCCGGTCGGGGCGGGGCGCCCCGTCAGTGCCGCCCCCAGGTGTCGACGATCCCCTGCTCCAGGCTGCGCGGCATGAACCCGAGCTCCCGGTGCGCCTTCGCTGCCGTCGCGTAGTACGTCACGCCGTCGGCGGACCGGATCGTCTCGGCGAGGTTGGGCGGACTCCCCGGGAGGCCGCCGAGGGCATCGTTGAGGGGCGCCACGAGCCGTGCGAGGGCGGTGGGCATCGAGAACCGCGGCGGCCGCGTGCCGCCCAGCCCGGCGGCGATGGCGATCGATTCCGCGAGCGTGTGGTTGGGGCCGGACAGGCAGTAGAGGTCACCTGCGCGGCCGCGGTCCAGGGCCGAGAGCATCCCGTCCGCGAGGTCGTGGACGTGGACCCAGCCGAGCCCGACGCTGGTGAGGACCAGGTAGCGCATGGTGCCGTGGAACGCGCGGTGGAGCTGCTCGCTCGTGAGCGAGTGGTCGTGCGGGCCGTAGACCTGGCTGGGCATGACGATGACGATCGGTGCGCCGGCCGCGATCCGCGCCTCGGCGGCCTCGTGGGCGCGGAACTTCGTCTCGTCGTACCAGCTCGTGAAGCCTTGGGCGAGGTCGCGGTGGTACGTCTCGTCCACGACGGCACCCTTCGTGTCGCCGAACACGTTGACCGTGCTCACGTAGAGGATCCGCCCGACGCGCTCGGCGATCGCGGCGTCGAGCACGCGCTCGGTCACCCCGACGTTCGCGTCCCACATCGCTGGCCGATCGGCCTTCGCGATGCCGATGCGGTACATGCCGGCGATGTGGATCACGGCGTCGGCCCCGCGCATCGCGTCGCGCATCGACCCAGGGTCGGCGAGGCTCGAGCGGATGGGCGTGACTCGCTCGTGCACGAGGTGGGTCGCAGCGCCGGGGTCACGGACAAGCGCGATCACGTCATCGCCACGGTCCCGCAGTCGCTCCACCACCGCCCGACCGACGAACCCGGCCCCGCCGGTGACGACGACGCGCATCAGCTGGGCCCCGGATCGGACGGGATCGGCGAGTTGACGACCTGCGTCACGAGCGTCAGGGCGGTCGCGCCTCGCCGTCCTCGCAGGGCGAGGTACCACGGCGAAACCGACGACTCGAGGCGGGCGCGGGACGCGGCGTCCTGCCCGTCGAGTGCCAGCTGGAGGGTGAGCCTGCCCCCGGCAACGTCGGGCTGGAGCTCGACGCACCCGGCTTCGGACCGCGGCACGGGCGTGTCGACCGTGAACTCCGGGCCGGGCTTGTCGTCGCACACGTACGCGACGGTCTCGGCGAGGTCGAGCGGCCACGGCGCGACATGGAACGTCGTGATGCCGTCCTCCACGCCCTGCTCGACGCTCGTGCCGATGGAGCGCGTGTCGACTGGCAGCAGTCCGCAGCCCGCCACGCCCAGCGCGACGGCGATCGCCATGACGGCGATCCCCTGGCGCACGACTAGTAGATCGCCGTGTCCGGGCCGACGCCCTCGAGCCAGGCCTTGATGTCGCGCAGGAGCGCGGCGCCGCCGGCGCCGTCGTTGGCGCGATGGTCGACGCCCAGGACCATGTTCATCACGGGTCGAATCGCGATCACGTCGCCGTCGTCGGTGGTCACGACGACCGGGCGCTTGGTGATCGCCTCCATCGTGACGATGCCGACCTCGGGCACGTTGATGATCGGCATCACGAGGTTCGTGCCGAGGTACCCGGTGTTGTCGACAGTGAACGTGCCGCCGCCAAAGTCGTCGAGGCGGAGCTTGTTCAGCCGGGCGCGGGTCGCGACGTCGGCGATCGCGGCGTTGAGGCCGTGGATCGACAGCGTGTCCGCGTCGCGGATGACCGGGACGATGAGGCCCTCGTCGACCGCGACCGCCACGCCGATGTTCACGCGTCGCTTCGCGAGCAGCCCCTGGTCGGTCCAGTGGGCATTGAACGTCGGGTTCCTCTTGAGAGCCTCGGCGCTCGCCTTCACCACGAACGGAACGAATGAGAGGCCGATCCCCTCCTTGGCCTGGTACCCCTTCTTGAGGCTCTCGCGGAGCTTCACGAGCCGCGTCGCGTCGATCTCCATCTGGACGTACGCGTGCGGCGCGCTCAGCGCGCGCGTCATCTGCGCGGCGATGCCCTTGCGCATCTGAGTCATCGGGACGAGGACCTCGTCCGCGCCCGCGGGGAACGCGATCCCGGCATTGGTCGCCGCGGCTGGGGCCGGGCGAGCGGCGGGTGCCGCCGGTACGGGTGACGCGGCCGCGACGGGGGCGGCCGGCGTGGCTGCGGCGGGGGCCGCCGGCGTCTGGCCGGTGCGGATCGCCTCGACGTAGCCGAGGACGTCCTCCCGCGTGATTCGGCCGCCGCCACCCGTGCCCGGGATCTGGATGGCCTCGAGGCCGTGCTCCCGCAGGAGACGGCGAACGGCGGGGGTCATGCGGGCGTTGCCGTCGCCGTCTCCCTCAGCCGGCGCGGCTGTAGTCGGCGCGGTGTTCGCGACGCTCGCCGCGGCGCGCTCGTCCGAGCCGGCAGGGCCATTCTCGGGTGTCGGCGCCGCGGGCTGGGAGCTCGCGGGCTCGACCTGCACCGTGCCCTCGGCTGCGGGGCTCCCTTCGGCCTCGGTGGCCGCCGATGCCGCGACGGGCGTCGCGCCCGCGGGTGCGGTGCCGCCGGAGAGAGCCTCGTCCTCGGTCTCGATCACCGCGATCTCGGCGTTGTTGGGGACGGTGTCGCCCTCGGCCGCGAGAATCTCCCTGAGGACGCCGGCGAACGGGCTCGGGACCTCGGCGTTCACCTTGTCCGTGATGACCTCGAGCAGCGGCTCGTACTTGGCCACCGTGTCACCCGGCTGCTTGAGCCAGCGCCCGATCGTCCCTTCCGCGACGCTCTCGCCGAGCTGCGGCATCGTCACCTTGGCCACTGGGTCTGTTCCTCCGATGGGGCGCTGCGGGACGCCGGGTTCGTCGGATCCTAGTGTTGCGCATCCCGCGCCAGAGCGCGCGCACGAGCGGAGCTTGCGATTGGGTTGCGACGCGGACCGGTCGCCGCCGTCAGCAGGCCTGGATCGTCGGCTCGGCCACTGCGGGTGCGATGACCTGCCCACACCGGCAGCCCCGCTTCGCTGTCCGGTGGCCGCCGATACCTGACACGTCGCGACCGGATTCGGCGCTACGGTGCGCGGCATGCACGCAACGCCCGTCGTCACCTGGCGCCAGGTCGCCGCCCTGCGCATGCGTCGACAGCACCTCCTCGAGCGTGTGCCGGCGCGGGACATGGTCGAGGTCGTTCGCGAGCACGTCGGGATCCAGGCGCAGGTGATGAGCTCCGCGGAGCTTGCGCTGCAGGCGCGGGTGGCCGGTCTCACGCGCGCCGACGTTGGGCAGGCGCTGTGGGAGGAGCGCGCCCTCGTGAAGACGTGGGCGATGCGCGGGACGCTCCACCTCGTGGCGGCCGAGGAGCTGCCGGAGCTCGTCCGCGGGCTTGGCAGCCGGCTGAGCTGGCTGACGCCGGTCTGGCTGCGCTACTTCAAGGTGACCCGGGCCGAGATGCTTGCGCTCCAGGAGGCGATCGGCGAGATCTTCACGGACGAGCCCATGACGCGCGGCGAGCTGGCGCAGGCGCTCGCGACCCGCCTGAGCAAGCCCGCGTTCGCCGACCGCGTGGCCTCGGGCTGGGGCACGTTCCTCAAGCCCGCTGCCTCCAGCGGCAGGCTCGTCTTCGGCCCAAACCGCGGGCGCAACGTGACGTTCGTCAACCCCGCTGCGTGGCTGGGCGTCCCGATGCCCGAGCCCGCGCCGGAGGGCGTCGACCCCGCGATGGTCCGCCACCTGCGCGCGTTTCCGGGCGGATCGAAGCAGGAGCTCGCGCGTTGGTGGGGCGTGACGCGGGGCAAGCTGACCGGCGCGCACAAGCGGCTCGGCGACACGCTCACGGAGGTCGACATCGAGGGCACGAAGGCGATCGTGCTCACGGAGGACCTCGACGAGCTCGAAAGCGCCGAGCCGGAGCCCGACGCGACGATCCGCCTGCTCGGCGGCTTCGACCCCTACACGCTGTCGCTCCAGAAGGAGGCCGAGCCGCTGCTGCCGATCGCCCGGCGGGCGCTCGTGAGTCGCACGGCAGGCTGGATCAGCGCCGTCCTGCTCTCGGGTGGCGCGGTCGCCGGGACGTGGACACACGAGGTCCGACCACGGACGACGATCGTCGAGGTGGCGCCGTGGCGGCGCCTGAAACGGGCCGAGCTCGCGACGGTCCAGGCGGAGGTCGGACGGATCGGCGAGTTCCTCGCGCCGGGCAACCCCGTCCAGCTGACCATCGCCGAACCGTCCTAGCCCGTCCGCGTGTAGGCCTCGAACGCCCGCGCGACGAGCGCGTCGAGCTCCGCGAGCAGCGGCTCGTCGATGGCGACGAAGGTGAACGCCGAGCGGCCGGTGAGCCGCTTTCGCAGCGCCGGCGGGATCGACGCCCGCAGCGCTTCGTCGGTATGGATCGGGAGCAGGTAGAACCCGACGTGCTTCGCCTGCGGCTTCACGAACGCGAACCAGTTGTGCGCGTTCGCCCCCGCCTTGCGGAGGGCCGGGTTCCCGTAGATCGTCGCGAGCTCCAGGCGGTCGCGATACGGGTCCAGGACCCGCTGGAGGCGAGCCTCGATCGCGACCAGCTCGTCCGCCGTCGGCGCCGCCATCGCCCGGCTCCTCAGTACGCCGCCAGCTTGCGAATCGCGTCCGCGATCTTCGCCGGGTTGAGCATGAACCAGTCCTCGAGCGCGTGGTTGTACGGCACACCCGGCACGTCCGGGCCGGCGATGCGGGACACCGGGCCGTCGAGGTAGTCGAACGCCTCCTCGGCGACGATCGCCGCGATCTCCGCCCCGTACCCGCCGAACCGGTTGTCCTCGTACGCGACGAGGCACTTGCCCGTCTTGCGCACCGAGGACAGCAGCGTGTCGCGGTCGAGCGGCCGGAGCGAGCGCAGGTCGATGACCTCGCAGTCGATCCCCTCCCCCGCCACGCGCTCCGCGGCCTCGAGCGCGTACTGGACCATCAGCCCGTAGGCGACGACCGACACCTGGCGTCCGGCCCGCCGGACCTGTGCCCGGCCCAGGGGCACCGTGTAGTCACCCGCCGGGACCTCGCCGCGGACGGAGCGGTACATCTTCTTGTGCTCGAAGTACAGGACCGGATCGTCGTCCCGGATCGCCGTCCGGAGCAGGCCCTTGGCGTCGTACGGGGTGGACGGGATCACGACCTTGAGGCCCGGAACGTGGGTGAAGAACGCCTCCACGGACTGCGAGTGGTACAGCGCCCCGTGGACCCCGCCGCCGTACGGGGCACGGATCACCATCGGCACGCCGACGCCGCCGTTCGTGCGATAGCGCAGCCGCGCCGCCTCGGACACGATCTGGTTGAACGCGGGGTGGATGAAGTCCGCGAACTGGATCTCGGCGATGGGCCGGAGACCATTGAGCGACGCCCCGATCGAGGCGCCCACGATCATCGACTCGGTGAGCGGCGTGTCGATGACGCGGTCGTCGCCGAACTCCGCCCACAGGCCGTCCGTGGCGAGGAACACGCCGCCCTTCTTGCCCACGTCCTCGCCCAGGACGATGACGGACTCGTCGCGCCGCATCTCCTCGGCCATGCCGTCGCGGATGGCCTCGATGAACGTCCGGATCGGCATCAGTGGGCGCCCCCGGCAGGCACGACGCCGGGCCCGGACGGGTGCCATGGCGGCGGCGCCTCGGACGGCCAGGACTCGGCATACACGTGATCCACGGCCGTGAACGGGTCGGGGTCGGGCTGCGCCTCGGCGTAGTCGGTCGCATCCTCGACGAGCGCCGTGATCTCGGCGCTCAGCGCCGCCTCGACCGGGTCGGCGAGGATGCCGGCGCCGCGGAGCTGCTCCCGGAAGATCGGCAGTGGGTCGTGGGCCCGACCCTCGGCAAGGTCGTCCTCGCTCCGGTACTTCGTCTGCTGGTCGTCGGAGCTGTGGGCGGTGAGGCGGGTGACCTTGGCCTCGATCAGCGTCGGGCCGCCGCCGGTGCGCGCCCGGTCCACGGCCTCGCGTCCCGCCGCGTAGCAGGCGAGCACGTCGGTTCCGTCCACGATGACGCCCGGCATCCCGTAGCCCGACGCGCGCATGGCGACATCCTTGACGGAGATCTCCTTCTCGGCCGGGACGGAGATCGCGTAGCCGTTGTTCTCCACGATGAACACGAACGGCAGCCGGTGGATCGCGGCGAAGTTGAGCGCCTCGTGGACGTCGCCCTGGTTGGAGCTGCCCTCGCCCATGATCGCGACGGCAACCTGGTCGAGCTTGCGGATCTTCGCCGCGAGCGCGATCCCCACCGCGTGCAGGATCTGGGTGGCCACCGGCGAGGAGACCGACACCAGGTGCCCTGACGGGTGTCCGTAGTGACCCGGCATCTGGCGCCCGCCCGACGAGGGGTCGATCGCCTTCGCGTACTGGGCGAGCATCAGGTCGCGCGCGCTCATCCCGAAGGCGAGACAGGTCGCGATCGAGCGGTAGTACGGCGCGACCCAGTCGTGGGCGTGGCGGAGCGGCCACGCCAGGCCGACCTGCGCCCCCTCGTGCCCCTGCCCGCTGATCACGAACGGGATCCGGCCGGCCCGGTTGAGGATCCACATCCGCTCGTCGACGGCGCGGGCGAGCGCAAGGGTGCGGTACATCGCGAGAAGGTCCGCATCGGTCAGGCCGACCGACGCGGCGAGGGGGCTCGTGGCGGCGTCGCCGCCGCGGTCCGTGACCGTCATCGCGTCCTCCGTAGCCGGAGCGGTGCCGGGTGCGCGCCCGGCGGCCACGCCGCCGACGCCGCCCGGTTCAGAAGTTGATCGACCGTCCGTCGACGGCCATCGCGGTCTCGCCCAGGATCTCCGAGAGCGTGGGATGCGCATGCGTCGTCAGCCCGATCTCCCACGGGACCGCCTCGAGGGTGAGCGCGAGGCTCGCCTCGGCGATGAGGTCCGTGGCATGCGGGCCGATGAGGTGGATCCCGAGCGTCTCCTCGGTCTCCTTGTTCGCGATGATCTTCGCGAACCCCTCGTACTCGCCGCCGATGAGCGCCTTGCCGATGGCCTGGAACGGGATCTTCGCGATCTTGGTCGGCAGGCCCTGCTTCTCGCACTCCTGCTCGGTCAGGCCGACCGACGCGATCTCGGGCCGGCAGTACGTGGCCTTGGGCTGCTTCACATAGTCCATCCCGTGGACGTCCGGGTCGCCGGCGATCGTGTGCGCGGCCGTGATCCCCTCGTGCGCGGCCGTGTGCGCGAGCATCAGCCCGCCCACGATGTCGCCGATCGCGTACAGGTGCGGCTCGGCGGTGCGCATGTGGTCGTCGACCGTGACGAACCCGCGGTCAACCACGGCGGACGTGGTCTCGAGGCCGACGTCCTCGATGTTGGTTGCCCGACCCGCGGCGACGAGCAGCAGCTCGGCGGTGATCTCGGTCGCGTCCTTGCCCTCCGCCCCGACGGTGATCCGGACGCCCGCGTCGTCGGCCTTGACCGACGCCGCGTCGAACCGCGCGTTCGTGATGACCTTGATCCCGCGCCGCGTGAAGCTGCGCTCGAGCTCCTTGCTCACGTCGCGGTCCTCGAGCGGCACGATCGCCGGCAGGTACTCGAGCAGGGTCACCGTCACGCCGAGGTCGTGGTACATGGACGCGAACTCCACCCCGACCGCGCCCGCCCCGATGACGATCACCGACGACGGCAGGGTGTCCATCCGGAGCACGTCGTCCGAGGTCACGATCCGCGTCCCGTCGGGCTCGATGCCGGGCAGGCTCTTGACCCGCGAGCCGGTCGCGAGGATGACGTCGTTCGCGTTGAGCGTCCGCTCGCCGCCGCCAGGCGTGCCGTCCTCGCGGGTCATGCTCACCCGGACCTTGTGCGCCCCGTCGAGCCGCCCGCGGCCCGCGACCCATGTGACGTCGTACTTCTTGACCAGCGACTGGACGCCCTTCCACATGCGGTTGACGACCATGTCGCGCCGGGCGGCGATCTTCGCGTAGTCGATGGTGGTGTCGCCCGCGAGGTTGAGCCCGAAGTCCGCGGCGTGGCGCAGGCGCTCGTTGAACGCTGCGCTCTCGAGCAGCGCCTTGGTGGGGATGCAGCCGCGATGGAGGCACGTGCCGCCGAGCTTGTCCTCGTCCACCAGGGCGACCTTGAGACCGAGCTGGCTGGCGCGGAAGGCGGCGGCATAGCCGCCGGTGCCCGCGCCGAGGACGACGAGATCGAAATCGTTGGACGAGCCGACGGCCATCGGTCAGGAGGTCTCCGTTGCGGTCTCGCGCGGGCGCGCGGAAAGGGACAGCCGGTCGATCGTACACCCCGTGGGCGGCCCGACCCGGCCCCCTTGCGGGCGGCTCCGCCCGCCGATGCGGCCGACCCGAGGACGTCAGCTCCAGCCCGCCAGCAGCGAGATCCCGACGAGCAGCGTCGGCAGGTAGAGGACGGCCGGGATCGTGTCGCCGGTGACGAGCTGGCCGACGAGCGCGACGGCTGCGATCAGCCCGCCGACGATCGCCACGACGACCGGGACGACGCCCCCGAGCGCGAGGACCGCGAACAGGCACACGAGCGTGACGGCGGTCGCGAGCACGAACACCACGAACATCCCCCCGGTCGCCGCGCCGAGGAGCACCTCGGCCGGGCTTGGTTCGGCGTGCGTCGCGCCGAGGTCGAACAAGGCCGGCGTCGTACGGGCGCGGATCGCGAGCACCGCGCACCACAGCACGCCTGCCGCCAGGTACACCGCCGCGAGCGCCCCGACGGCTGCGCTCACGCCGGCGTCATCGGCCAGGTCCACCGCGAGCGCAACGAGGCCGGCCCCCGTGCCCAGGGTCGCCAGGCAGAACCCGGCGTTGAGGAGCAGCCACGAGCGCCGATGCGCCGCGATGATCTCGATGTGCCGCTCCCTCGTGGCGGACCAGACCGGCAGCAGCGGCGGATAGCCGATCGGGATCCCGCCGACCAGCGGGGTGAGCACCAGCAGGGCGGCGGCGAGCGTGCGAGCGTCGAGCGTCACGGGCATCCTCCGGGCAGTGCGATGCGGGCCACGGCTCAGCCCGGCTTGACGGTCATCAGGACGACCAGGCTCACGAGCCCGACCCCCCCGAGTGTGGCCAGCAGCTCCGGGCGCCGCGTCCGGAGCCGGCGATCGAGCGCATCGTCGTCGATCGGCGGCTCGCCTGCCGTCCCGGCGATGGCCGCGCGCAGGCCGTGGTAGTACGGGGAGGCGGTCGCGAACATCGCGACCAGGATCACGACCACCACGGCATAGGACATGACGACCCAGGGCGCGGTGAGGAGGCCGGCGGACCAGGCCGCACCCAGGCCGCCGATGCCGAGCAGCGCGAGGCCGAGGTAGATGACCTGCGCCGCGCGGCGCGACAGGTCGAGCAGGGCCACCACGGTGTCGCGTCGTCGCTCGCCGCGGACCGCGAAGGCGACCCAAATCGACACGCCATGGGCGAGCAGGAACAGGACCATGCCGAGCAGGTGGAGTGTCACGAGCCAGGGATACACGCGAACCTCCGGGGTGGGCCGGCGGCCGCCGGCGGCGCGGGCATGCGCCGATCAGGCGTGGGCGGGCCTGCCGGCGTCTGCGCTGGTCGCGGCAGCGTCCGCGGCGATGTTCGGGGCGTCCCCTTCGAGCGCCCGGGCGATCCGGAATGCCCACACGGGGTAGCCCGCGTAGCTGGCGGCGAGGACCCCCAGGCGCGTCCCACCGGGGAGGACACCCGCACGCGCCGCGAGGCGTCCGCTCAGCACGAACCAGGCGCCCAGCACGAGGAACGCGGCCGAGACCGGCCCGATCTGCTCCTCGAAGGTCAGCGCCTTCGTGACCAGCAGGACCTGGAGGACGACGATCGCGCCCCCGGCCCCGATGCCGACGACGAGCAACGCGTCGGCGGGTCGACCGGCGTAGGGGCGCACGCGCGCGTGGAGGGCCAGGACGCCGGGCAGCGCCATCGGGAGCGTGATGACCCCGGTGAGGTCGTTCACGAACCCAAGCGTCATGCCCAGGGAGCGGGCGCCGGCGGCGAACGCCGTGTACATGCCGACAAGGAACACCAGCCCGATCCCGCCGACGATTCCGCTGGCGCGCATCGCGCTGGCCGCGAGGAGCGGGTCCGGCCCCGGCCGGGAACGCAGGTCGATCATGGGGCGCGACTCCTCTTCGCTCAATCGATGCCGGACGGGGCGGGCGCGCCGAGGTCGGCGGCCGCGACGGCGGCGGGTGCAGGGGCGTCGCGTACACGCCACGACGCACGGGCCGTGGCGACCGCCAGGCCGATGATGGCGAACCCGTTCACCGGGTGGAGCGCCGCGACAGCCGGCATCTCGGCGCGCAGCGCCACGAGCACGGACTGCATCGCGAACAGCACCAGCAGCAGGACGGTCGCCCCGATGAGCCGACGCGGCAGCCGGCCGACGAGCGCGAGCACGAGCGCGACGAGCGTGAGCCAGCCGAACAGGTACCCGAACTCGCGGTGGCTGACGAACGCGCCGGGGTCTGCGAACACGCCAAGACCCGCCAGGAACACCTGGATGACGCCGCACGCCGCGAACGCTGCGACGACGATCGCGTGGCCGCGCCGGGCGCCGGTCGTGATCATCTCGATCCCTCCGCAACCACGGCCAATCAGGCGTTCGCGAGCGCGGCGAACAGCGCCCCGATGATCCGATCGCCGTAGACGTCGAAGAAGTGGTCGATGCCCTTGCCGTCAGTGGCGAGGCCGCTCGCGTCCCACGCGTCTGAGGGAGGCAGCAGCTTGTCGCTGCGGAACGTGAAGCTGTCCGGGACGCCCGCGGCAGACGCGGCGTCCACGGCATACGCGACCTGCGCCGCGGTGAGGTCCGGCAGCCCGTGCTCCTCGGTGGAGGCGTAGAGGTCAGCGAGCGTGATCGTCATCCAGCGGCCCGAACCGCTCGCATGCTGGTTGCCGGTATCCGACCGGTTGACGACGATGCACTCGTGGGCGGCGACCGCGGCCAGCGGCACGGTCGTGAGCGCCAGTGCGAGCGCGATGCTCCGGGCGAGGACGCGCATCGGATCGGGCCTCCTGTCGCCGGGGACTGCGAGCGCATCCCTTGGCCGGCTCCCGCAGCCTCCCTCGTGGGCCGTCCCGCCGTCATGGGACCGTGGTCCCGATCGGTGTCCCGATCGGTGTCCCGATCACGGACTGGACGCCTCAGCCCGCGGTGCCGCTCTCGCCGCCCAAGCCCGCCTCCCGGGCGCGAACGATCGCCTCGGAGCGGTCACGCACCTGGAGCTTCGCGAAGATGTTCGAGACGTGGTTGCGCACCGTCTTTGGCGAGAGGACGAGCGTCGCCGTGATCTCGCCGTTCGACCTGCCGGCCGCCACCATGTCGAGGATCTCGCGCTCGCGCTCCGTGAGCTCCGGGAAGGCCTCCGGGTCGGATCGCGGCGCGGGACGGGCGAAGTAGGACATCAGCCGCCGGGCCACGCCGGGTCCGAAGATCGCCTCGCCGGCCGCGACCGATCGTACGGCCCGCACCAGTTCCGCTCGCTGGGCGCCCTTCAGGAGATAGCCCCGGGCACCGGCACGCACGGCGGCGAAGACCGTCTCGTCGTCGTCGTGCATGGTCAGGACGAGGATCGCGACGTGCGGCTCGGCGTCGACGATGCGGCGGGTCGCCTCCACCCCGTCGATCCCGGGCATGTTGATGTCCATCATCACGACGTCCGGCTGGAGCGCCCGTGCCGCCTCGACCGTTGCGTCACCGGTGTCGGCCTCGCCCACCACGACGATGTCGCCGACGGTGTCGAGCAGCGCCCGGAGGCCGCCTCGGAAGGCGGCGTGGTCGTCCGCGATGAGCACCCGGGTTGCCACGCTGTCCGTGCGCTGTCCGTCCGCCGTCACGCCGGGACTCCCCGCTCGAGTGGCAGGCGGGCGACGACGCGCGTGCCGCCGTCGGGGATCCGCTCGAAGACGACGTGGCCGCCCAGCTCCTCCGCTCGCTCGCGCATGGACTCGAGGCCCGTGCCGGCTCGGACCGGCACCGGCAGGCCGCGTCCGTCGTCGGTCACCTCGATGGTGAGCTGGGCCCCGGCCACGAGGCGCACCCTGCACAGCCGCGCACCGGCGTGACGGACGACGTTGGTCATTGCCTCCACCGTGATCCTGTACGCGGCAACCTCCACCGCCGCGGGAAGGTCGGGCAGCGTCGTGGGGTCGCTCTCGACCTGGATCGCTGCGAGGCCCGTCCCGTCGCCGGTGCCCGCATCGAGCCGCGCCGCCTGCTGGCCGATGGCCCCCACGAGGCCGAGCTCGTCGAGCGCCGGCGGCCGCAGGCCGTCCACGAGCCGCCGCACGTCGGCGAGCGCGGTCGCCACCTCGGCGCGCAGCGCCTCGAGCTGGGGTCGTGTTGCCGAGACGCCATCGTCGAGCAGCGTCTCGGCTGCCTCGGCGCGCATCCCGATCGCGGCGAGCGTCGGCCCGAGGCCATCGTGGAGGTCCCGCCGGAGCCGGCGCCGCTCCTCCTCCCGCGCGACGACGAGACGTTCGCGAGAGCGGGCGAGGTCGTCGCGCAGCCGCTGGGCGTGGATCGCGGCGCCCGCCTGGCGGGCGAGGTCCCGGAGCAGCGCGAGCTCGGCGGGCTGGAACCCGTCTTCGCCCGAGCGGACCCCCATGAGGAGGCGCCCGACCGCCTCACCGCCGTGGACGAGCGGCACGGCCTCCACCGTGGCCGGGGCGCTGCCGTGCTCCGCCACGATCTCCGCCCGACCGACTTCGTCCACGACCTCGACCCCCACGTACGGCAGCCGGAG
Organism: Candidatus Limnocylindrales bacterium; assembly: GCA_036504355.1. Classification (GTDB taxonomy): domain Bacteria; phylum Chloroflexota; class Limnocylindria; order Limnocylindrales; family CSP1-4; genus CAIXZV01. The sequence continues at coordinate 46,709 of DASXVG010000079.1, read as the reverse complement.
CGCGTCGGCGACGATCTCGGCGACCGCGGGGAACGCCCGCTCCGGGTCCACGGCCCACTCGAGCCGCGCGCCGAGCCGCCGCATCGCCCGCCACGGCTCGTCGCGCGAGCCGTAGATCGCCCGGCTCACGACCCGCTGGAGCCCGTCCCGCAGCGGGAGGGCGACGAGCGCGGCGACCCCCGTGGCGAGGAGCGAGCCCGCGAAGCCAGGCTCCTGGCCGGCCAGCCTGGTGACGGCGTAGACCGTCGCCACGTAGGCGGCGAGCACGCCCAGGGTCATCCCGCCGTAGACCACCGTGCGCCGAATGACGACATCGATCTCGAACAGGTGATCGCGGAGGATGGCGGCGGCGAACCCCAGCGGCAGCGGGAGGGCGATGAGGCCGACCGCCTCGACCGGCAGGATCGCACGCCCGAACAGGAGCTCCGGGCCCTGGAACAGCACCAGGCCGACGACGGCGCTCGCGACGACGCTGACTGTCACGAGTCGCACCCTCGCCCGTGCGGCCGGGTCGGTCGTGCGCAGGTACCTGATGACAACGATGACGATCGTGGTGAGCACGGTCGGCGCGACGATCGCCAGCTGGACCGTGGGCCAGCGACCGACCCAGTCCAGGGCGGACGAGCTCATCGCAAGCGCGAGTCCCATGACGGCGAGGTACGCACCGAGCCCCGATCCGTACACGGCCGCGACCAGCCAGCGCCATCGTCGGACCGCGGTCGACCGGGTTGGGAACACCAGCGCAAGGTGCAGGCCTGCCGGCCACATGAGCATGTACAGCGGCCCGGTGAGCAGGATGTGCAGCAGGAACGGCGGTCCGAGGACGACGTCGCTCACGGTCGTTCCGAGGAACCAGGGAATGCTGCTGCCAGCGGCGCCGGACGCGAGGATCATCAGCGCCGAGGCGGCTGGCTCGTGCGGCCTCCGGGCGTAGACGTATGCGGCGATCGCGGCAGTCGCGATCGAGAACAGCAGCACGCTCCAGCCTGCGAGCAGCGTGGCGCCGATTGCGGGCGCAGCCCAGGCGACGGTGACGCCGGCAGCAGTGCCGTCCCGCTCGAGCAGGTAGTCCATCGGCCTGCCACCCCCGGGGTCGGCGATCGCTCCGGTCGCGACCTCGCGCATCCAGGCCTCCATGGGGCGTCCGGCAACCGCGACTATCACGTCGCCGGCCAGCAGCCCGGGAGCCGGTGCATCGATCGGCTCGATCCGGATGCCTCGGTCCGACCAGGCATCCCCGTAGAACGCGACGCGGGCGCCGTCGGAGGGCAGGCTGCCACGAAGAACCGCGTACCCGATCGCCGCGGTCAGGGCAGCGCCGAGCAGCAGCCAGGTGGCGAGCCGCTGGACCTGGATGCGAGCGGGCACGGCGACTCCGCGGACTGGGCCCGGCGTCGGACGCGGGCAGTGCGGGAAGTCTAGGTCCTTCACAAGCCCCAGGGCCGCACGGGCGCGGCCCCGCGGCGGGCCGCTTGGCCCTGTGCGTCGCCCGGGGGCTCGATCATGCTCACACGCCAAGGCTCCGCGTGGGAGATGCGCCATGGGGATCGCGGCGGCTGGATCGGGCGGTCGGCAGGCAGCGGAGGCACGGCTTCCGCCCCTGGGGACGCGCGGCGAGGGCTGGATCGGGCTCCAGATGCTGCTCGAGATCGGGGCGCTCGTCGTGGCGCCGCTGACCGGCCCGGCAATCGCCGGGTGGCCCCGCACCGTCCTCGGCGTCACGGGGACGGTGGTCATGGTCGCCGGGGTGCTCGTGTTCGCCTGGGGTGCCGCCCACCTCGGGCACAGCTTCTCGGTCTGGGTCGTCCCCCGCCGGGCCGCCCGGCTGGTCACGTCCGGGCCCTACCGGTACAGCCGGCACCCCGTCTGCAGCGCCCAGGTCCTGCTGGTCGCAGGCTGGGCCCTTGCCTGTGCGAGCCTCGTCGCCCTGCTGCTCGTCCCGGTGGTCGCCTGGTACCTCGACCGCTACAAGCTCGCCCGCGAGGAGCAGACGCTGCTCGCCGCCTACCCGGCCTACCGCACCTACATGACAGAGGTGACGCACCGGATGCTGCCCGCTCGCCCGCGACCCTCGACGACTGTCGCGCCCGGAGCCTGAGCGGGCGCCACCCATGCTGCCGGTGCTGCGGGTCGGCGACATCGCGGTCGGGACCCATGACCTGTTCTCGACGGCGGGGATCGCGCTCGGGATCGCGCTCTACTTCCTGGCGCTCCAGCGGCGAGGCATGCTGGACGAGCGGATCGCGCTGATCTCGGTCGCGGTCCTCATCGGCGGCGGGGTGGGCGGGCGGCTGCTCCTGTCGTGGGAGCATCTCGAGGCGTACGAGGACCTCGGATCCGCGCCGCTGACCTGGGTCATCGAGCACAGTGGCAAGAGCCTGCTGGGGGCGATCGCCGGCGGCTGGGTCGCGGCGGTGGTCACCAAGCGGGCGTTGCGCTACCCGTTCTCGACCGGAGACTGCTACGCCCTCGCGATCCCGGTCGCCGTCGCCGTGGGCCGGGTCGGCTGCTACCTGTCCGAGCTGCCGCTCGGGACGCCGACCACCATGCCCTGGGGGGTGACGGTGCCGGCCAGTGCCGCTGGCGCGTTCCCGTGGTGTCCGGGCTGCGATGGCCCGATGCACCCGAGCATGCTGTACGAGGTCGCCTTCAACCTCGCCGCGATCGGGGCGATCGTCGTGTGGGGCGGGCGGGTCCCGATCGACGGCGACCTGCTCAAGGCCTACCTGCTTGCGGCGTTCACGTTTCGCTTCCTGGTGGAGTTCGTCCGCGGCAACGAGCCGCAGGCGTTCGGCCTGTCCGGGCCACAGCTGGTGCTGATCCCCATGACGGCGCTCCTCGTCGTCCACTTCGTTCGTGAGGCGCGCTCCGGGCTGTGGCACGTCGCCGCTCCGCCGCCGTCACCGCTCGTCGTCCAGGAGGGAGGGGACAATGGGCTGGCCGCAACCACGGCCTGAGGTCGTCGAGAAGATCCTGTCCTGGCTCCGGGAACAGGACCCACGGCTGTCGCCGGGCGGGCTCCGCCAGGCGCTGCTCGACGCCGGGTACGCGGAACCCGAGATCACTGCCGCGATGGCTGCCCGGCGCGCGGAGCTCGACGCCGCACTACCACCCGGGTCGGACCTCCGCGGCCGCGCCGCAGCGATCCTGGTCGTGATGTTCCTTGCCGTGTGGGGCGCGATCAGCCTTGCCCTGGTGACCGGCGACCAGCAGGCGATCTACAACTCCGGCGCGCCCGCGGCTCTGATCCTCGGGGCGCTGCTGCTGCCGGTCCTCCTGCTCGGCCTGGCAGCCATCCGGATCAGCGGGCGGCTCAAGCGCGGGGTGACCGGCGCAATCGTCGCGGTGCTTGCGATCCCGTTCGTGTTCCTCGTCATCATCGCGGGGACCTGCGTCGCCACGACGGATCCGTTCCGCTGACGGCGGAGACACCATGGCTGAGCCAGCGATGCATCCGGTCGTCGGCGCGGAGCGGCCGTACCTGCTCCGACGCATGGTGCTCACGTTGTGCGGCGAGTGCCTGCGCGAGCACCCCGACCTCGAGCTCGAGTACGAGCGCGACGTGCTCCAGGGCGTCCTCGCGGAGCAGGACGGGGCGATCTGGCTCCGCCGGGTGTGCCGCCGGGGACACGGGGAGGTCGTCAGCCTGTACGAGGAGGACGCGAGCCTGTGGGCGGACCTGCAGACCTGGCGGGCACCCGCGAAGTGGGTCGCGCCTGACTCGGCCGATTGCCTCCCGATCCCGATGGGCTACGTCGACGGCCTGGGCCCGCTCCAGGAGCAGCACACCTGCATCCTGCTCATCGACCTGACCGAGGACTGCAACCTGGCGTGCCCCCCGTGCTTCGCGTCGAGCCGACCGGGCCGCGACCGGTACGCGCCTGTCGCGTCCGTCCTGGCATCCGTGGATGCCGCCACCGCCCGCGAGGGCGGGGCCCTCGACCTCGTGATGCTGAGCGGCGGCGAGCCGACCCTCCACCCTCGGCTCGACGAGGTCCTCGACGGGCTCCTCGAGCGGCCCGTCCGGCGGATCGTGCTCAACACCAACGGGCTGCGGCTCGCGCGCGACGACCAGCTCCTCGCGCGCCTCGTCGCCGCCCGGCCGCGGATCGAGCTGTACCTCCAGTGGGACGGGCCCTCGACCGGGGCGACGCGGCAGCTCCGCGGCGCCGACCTCGTGGACCTCCGGCGTCGGGCGCTGGAGCGCGCCACCGGCGAGCGGCTGTTCGTCACGCTTGCGTGCGCGGTCGGTGCGGGCATCAACGACCGCGACGTCGGGGACGTGCTGCGCACGGCGCTCGAGACGCGCTATGTCGGCGGCGTCGTGTTCCAGCCCCTGTTCGGGGCGGGCTCGGTGGATCCCGTGGCTCGTGCGACCACGACCGGGGTCATCCGCCGCCTCGCGCTGCAGGCGCCGGAGGTCATCAAGGCCGACGACTTCGTGGCCCTGCCCTGCAGCCATCCGGACTGCACGGCGCTCACCTTCCTGGTGCGTGATGACCATGGGGCATGGCGGTCGCTGCCCGACCTGCTGGGCAGGGACCGGATGCGGGAGCACCTGGGGCTGGCCAGCAACCGCCTCATCCCGGACGACGCGATGTGGAGCGATCTCTCGGCCCTGCTGAGCGGCTCGATGTCCGTCTCCCGGACGGAGATGGTCGAGCATCTCGTCGGACTCGCGGGTGCGTGTCGACTGGACGTCGGGGGGTTCGTGCGCACCCTCGCCCGCTCCGTGCTGGGCGGCCGGGACGGGATCGAGGACGCCGCGCTGCGCGTGAAGCGCATCAGCGTCAAGGGGTTCATGGACGCCTGGACGCTCAACGTGGAGCGTCTCCGCCAATGCTGCGTCCACGTGGGCACGATCGAGGACGGGGCCGGGCCTGTCCGCATCCCGTTCTGCGCCCGGAACGTCGTGCCCGGCCTGTACGCCCGGGCCGGCCGCGGGATGGCGCCCACGGAGCGGTTGGTGAACGCTCCCCGACCAACATGAAACCGGGCCGCGGTTGCCGCGGCCCGGTCCGTGCTGCGTGTGCCTCGGGTCAGTTGCCCCGCATCGAGCGGAAGCAGTCCGAGCAGTAGACCGGCTTGCCGTTGGTCGGGCGGAACGGGACGCGAGCGTCCTTGCCGCAGTTCGAGCATGTCGCGTCGAACATCTCGCGCGGTGCGCTGCTGCGCTGGCCGTAGCCACCGCCCCCGCCGCCACCGCCATACCCGCCGGCGGAATAGCCGCCGCCACCGGCGTACCCGGAGTCGTAGCCGCCGCCGCTCGAGTACGAGCTGCCGCCGCCATAGCCGCCGCTGTCACCCGCGCGCGCTGCCTTGCGGCTGGCGCGGCACGAGGGGCACCGCCGGGGCTCCGAGAAACCCTTCTCGGCGTAGAAGGCCTGCTCGCGCTCCGTGAAGGCGAATTCCATCCCGCAGTCGGAACAGGTCAGGGTCTTGTCGGCCACGTGCCGATCTCCTCCGTGTGTCGCCGCCTCTTGCCCGGGTCCTTCGAGTTGCGTGTGCCGTCCGGAGGAGACCAAGTGTCGAACGTGCGATCGAGTGTGAGCACGTGCGCGGTCGCCGCGCACGGGCGCAGTCTACGCACAAAGCGCAACCGTGGCGATACCCAATTTCGCAACCCGGGGGTGACCTTTGGCCGTGGTCGTGGGACACCGGACGGGGTCCCGGCGGGGCGCTTGAAGGGGCCGGCTCAGGCCGGGATCCCGTACTCCCCGCGGGCCGTCTCGAGGTAGGCCGCGACCTCGCTCGCCTGGCGGTCCCGGTCCCAGCCGAGCACGTGTCCGGCGATCTGGGCGGCGCGCGGCGCGATCGTGGCGCCGCGGTCGGGGAGCGTCGGGGCGAGGCGCATCCGGCGGGCGAGCAGGTCGTCGAGCGTGAGGGCCATCTCGCGCTCGACCGCCCACGCGATCTCGGCCTCGAGGAACGGCGCGCCGTCCACGAGCCGACGAATGAGGTCGTGCTCGGCGCCGTACGCGAGGACCGCGTCCGCGTCCGTGCCATGGCGGTCGACCAGGCTCTGCGCGACCTCCGGGCCGAGGCGGTGCTCGCCCGACGCGAGGCGGTCCGCCAGCGCGTCGAGCTGTTCGCGGCGGGCGGCGCCGTGGATCGGGAGCTGGAGGGTCCTGCTCGGCCGCACGAGGGCATCCGGGCCCAGGGCCGCGTCCACCGCGTCGCGGGCCATGACCCGGTAGGTCGTGTACTTGCCGCCGCTCACGCGGACGAGGCCCCGACCTTCGACGCTGACCCGGTGCTCGCGGCTGATCCTCACCGACGACGTGGCATCCGATGGCGCGACGAGGGGCCGCAGCCCGGCGTACGTGCCGACGAGGTCGTCGCGCGTCAGCTCCACGTCCAGTGCGCCGTTCACCGTGGCCAGGATCCCGTCCACGTCCTCGCTCGTTGCCGCGATCCGCTCGACGGGCCCGTGGTGCGGGGTGTCCGTCGTGCCGACGATCCAGTGGCGCGGCCACGGGACGAGGAACCCGACGCGGCCGGGGATCCGGAGGGTCATGCCGCCCCTCGCGGGGATCCGGTCGCGCGGGACGACGAGGTGGGCGCCGCGCGACGGCAGCACGGAGAAGCTGCCTGCCCCGAATGGACGGGCCGGGAGGGCACCCCACACGCCGGTCGCGTCCAGCACCGTTGGTGCCCGGACGTCGAACGACTCGCCGGTGAGGCGGTCCTCGACCCGCGCACCCGCGACTGGATCGCCGTTGCGGCTCCCGCCGCGCAGCGGGCCGAGCGCGCGCACCCGCGTGACCGCGACGGCGTGCTCCCCGAAGCGCGCCTGCGCGGTGCGCACGACCGCGAGCGCGAACCGGGCGTCGTCCTCCATCGCGTCGTGGTACAGGAGCGAGCCGCGGAGGTTCGTAGGCACGAGGCTCGGTGCGTACGCGAGCGTCTCGTCCAGGCCGAGGTGGCGGTGGCCGCCGCCGGTCCTCCGGCTGCCGAGCAGGTCGTACATGGTCAGCCCCGCCTCGTAGAACGCGCGGGTGACGGCGGGCGGGCCGTAGAGCGGGAACAGGAACGCCTCGAGCCTGACGAGGTGCGGCGCGAGCCGCAGGAGCCGTGCCCGCTCGACGAGGGCCTCCCGGACGAGTCCCACCTCGAGCCGCTGGAGGTAGCGCAGGCCGCCGTGGATGAGCCGCGAGCTGCGAGACGACGTGCCGGCCGCGATGTCCTCCTGCTCCACGAGCGCCACCCGCATCCCCCGGCTGGCGGCATCGAGGAGCGCGCCGGCGCCGACGATCCCGCCGCCGACGATGAGCAGGTCCCAGTGCTCGTTCGCGAGGCGCTCGAGGTCGGCGCCCCGGCGCGCGAGGGGCGGCCGCGAGTCGTGCAGACCGGCCGGGATGGTCATCGCTGCTGCCGGGTCAGGCGTCCGGGCCCGGTCCCTGCGACCGGAGGATCCGCCACAGCACCAGCCCCGTCCCCGCGATGAGAACGACGATGAGCAGCGGCGTGTGGAACACGACGCCCTGGCCCTCCCGCGGGAGCAGGGCCGTCACGCCGGCGGCCACCAGGACGGTGATCACCACCGCTGCCGCCACCAGCAGGACCTCGCGGATGCCGATCTGGCGGGCGTCAGCCACGGTCCACCTCCGGCGGGATGCCGATCGGCGCCACGAGGATCCGGCCGGCGAGCGCCCTGCCGACCCGCGCCCGGAGCCCGGTCTTGGGCCGGTGGAAGGTGATCGTGAGGTCCGCGCGAACGACGGGATCCGACGCGTCGCCACTCGTGAGGTCGACGGCCGTTGGCGTGTCGACCGCGAGGACCGGGACGCCGGCCTCGCGAGCGCGACGGATCACGCCGACGGCCTCCCGGACCGGGTCGCGGAGCTGGCCGCGGACCCCGGTGCCAAGGAGCGCGTCGACGACGATGCCCGCCTTGTCGATTCCCTGGCCGAGCATCGCGAGGTCTCGGGCGACGGGAGCATGGATCATCTGGACGTTCGGCAGCCCCTCGAGACGCTTCCAGTTGCGCGCCGCGTCGGGCGTACGCGGACGCTCGTCCGCGGCGACGAGCACCGCGATCGACGCGATCCCCCACTCGTCGAGCTTGCGCGCCGCCACGAACCCGTCGCCGCCGTTGTTCCCTGGCCCGGCGAGGATCAGCACCGGGCGATCGAGCCGGTCGTTGTGCGCGAGCAGCGCCCGAGCGGCGGCCGCGACCGCGGTGCCCGCATGCTCCATGAGCGTCGCACCGGTCGTTCCGAGGCCCTGGGCCTTGCGGTCGAGCCCCGTCATCGCCTCGGCCGAGATGGCGCCTCGGGAGGCGACGTCCGCCCAACGCAGGGCCAGCTCGTCGAGGCTGGCGGTCGCCAGCGTCGGGTCGTCGGCGGGCGGGGGGACGGATCGGGTCGGCACGTCGGAGAGGGTATCGCGAGCGGGCCGTCGCCGGACCGTGGGTGCCCGGTCGGCCGTCGCCGGGCAACCCCCCCTGCGAGACCACGCGGCGGATGGCGCGGCGAGCGTGTCAGCGGGGCAGACGAGCCTCGACCCCCGTCGGCGTCTCGCGCACCTCGAGGAGCCCGTCGCGCGAGAGCGCGATGATCGCGGCACGGACGGCGCCCGGCCCATGGTCGCCAATGCCGTCGGCGAACGGTACCCACCCTGGGGCCTCGCGTGCCCGATCGACGATCCTGCCCCGGAGCCAGCGGTTCGTCGCCTCGAATGCGGGCTCCGACCGGCGCGCGCGCGTCGCCGACGCATCCGCTGCACCCGGTGTCGGCCGCTCCCCGGCCGCGTAGCGGCACCACGCGATCGCGGGACAGTCCGCGCAGTTCGGCTTCGACGGCCTGCAGACCCGCTGGCCCACGTCCATGAGCGCGTGGGTCCACTCCCCTGCCCTGTCGACAGGGACGGACGCGTCCGCGAGCGCCTGGATCGCCCCGGGCGTCAACGCCTCGGGCCCGCCGGCCGCGATCCGTCCGAGCACCCGCTTCACGTTGACGTCCACCGCGCCGACCGGCACCCCGAACGCGATGGCGGCGACGGCGCGCGCCGTGTACGGCCCGACGCCCGGCAGCGCCTCGAGCTCGGAGACCGACGACGGAACCCGTCCGCCGTGCTCTGCGACGATGACCTTTGCCGCCCGATGGAGGTGCACCGCCCGGCGGTTGTACCCCAGCCCCGCCCACGCCCGGAGGACGTCCGCGATCGGCGCCGCTGCCAATGCCTCGACGGAGGGGAAGCGCGCCATCCACGAGGTCCACGAAGCTGCGGCGCGGAGCGCCTGCGTCTGCTGCGCCATGAGCTCGCTCACGAGCACCGCGTACGGGTCCGTGGTGGCACGGAAGGCGAGCTCGCGGCCGGTCGCGTCGTACCAGGCGAGGATCGCGTCCCGCAGCGCGGGCGGGAGGGGCTGTGGGGCGTCGACGGCGAGGTCCACGCCCCTACGATAGGGCGCATGCGGTTCGGGGCGGCGTACTGGGTGCAGCGGACGGGGTGGCCCGAGCTCCGGGAGGCGGCCCTCCACGCGGAGACGTGCGGGTTCGACGACCTGTGGATCGACGACCACCTGCTCTCCGACGAGGGCGCGTGGCGGGACCCCAAGCTCGAGGGCTGGTCCACGCTCGCCGCGGTCGCCGCGGTGACGAACCGGCCGCGGCTCGGCCTCATGGTCGCCGCGAACACGTTCCGTAACCCGGGACTCACGGCGAAGCTCGCGGCGACGCTCGACCACCTGAGCGACGGGCGCGCGATCCTCGGCATCGGCGCGGGCTGGTTCGCCCGCGAGCACGAGGCATTCGGGCTCGACTTCGGCACCGGCTTCGGGGAGCGGCTCGACCGCCTGGCGGAGGCGGTGCCCCTCATCCGCCGGCTGCTCGACGGCGAGCGCGTCACCCACGCGGGCCGGTTCTACCGGTTCGACGACGCGATCTGTGCACCCCGCCCGATCCAGCCGCACCTGCCGATCCTCATCGGCGGCTCGGGCCCGACGAAGACGCTCCCGCTCATCGCGCGCTCGGGCGCCCTGTGGAATGCGTACGGCACCCCGGACGAGCTCGCTGCCTCGGACACGATCCTGCGTGCCGCCTGCGACGCCGTCGGGCGGGACCAGCGCGAGATCGAGCGCACGTACAACGCGAACGTCGTCATCCGTGGGACGCGCGAGGAGGCAGAGCGCGCGTGGACAGGCTGGGTCGAGGGCCACCTCCCGCAGGCCGGCGAGGACCGGCTCACCGCCTACGGGACAGTCGCGGACGTCGCCGATCAGCTCGACCGCTACCGCGCCGTGGGCTTCGATCACCCGGTGCTCATCTTCCGGACGCCGTTCGACCTGGAGACGATGGACCGCCTCCCGGAGCTCCGCGCCGCCCTTGGCTGAGCGTCAGCCGTCAGCCGACGAGGGCCGTCTCCGGGGTCTCCTCGGCCAGCCCGCCGAGCCGTGCGGTGACCGCGCTGGCCGCCGCGAGGCCGCCCGTCACGCAGTCCGGTAGCCCAACCCCCCGGTACGACGAGCCGGCGAGGACCACCGCGGGCCACGCGGTCATCGCCTCGTCGACGGCGGCGATCCGCGAGAGGTGCCCCACGGTGTAGCGCGGCATCGAGCCCGCCCACCGCGCGACACGGACGAGCACCGGCTCACCGCTGATCCCGAGCGTCCGTTCCGCGTCGGCCCGTGCGGCAGCCACCAGCTGATCGTCCGGGAGCGACGTCCAGGCGCCCTCGTCGCGGACGAACATCCGGAGCAGGACGGTGTGGTCCGGCGCCCGGCCGGCCCACTTCTCGGAGGTCCAGGTGCAGGCGGAGATGGCGCCACCCTCCGCTGCCGGGACGAGGTAGCCGTGCCCCACGAGGGGGTGCGCGACGCGCTCGCGCGGGTATGCCAGTGTCACAAGGATCGACGTGCCGTGCGGGATCTCGCGGAGGGCGGTCGATGCGCCCGGGACCTCGTCGGCGAGGAGCGTGGCGGCGACGGGCGCCGGCGCGGCGATCACGACGGCGTCGAAGCGGTCGAGGCTTCCGTCACTGAAGCGCGCCGCGACGCCGGTCCCGGCTCGCAGCAGCGTGCGCACCCCGAGGCCGGTCCGGACGTCGACGCCCCGCTCCTGGAGCGAGGCCTCGAGCGCGCCGACCAGCGTGTCCATCCCGTGCGCCAGCGACGCGAAGGCGCCGAGGCGCTTCGGCCCGGCGGGTCGCGCCGCCATCGCAGCTCGCATCTTCCGGCCGTCGGCAAGCCCGGCGAACAGCAGGCTCCGGTGCTCGCGCTCGGCCGTGCGCAGCGTGGGCACGACCGCGTCCAGGCTCAGCTCGTCGATCGGCGTCCCGTAGACCCCACCCACGAGGGGCCCGGCGAGCCGGTCCACCAGCGGCGAGCCCAGCCGCTCGCGCAGGAACGTGCCAACGGCGACGTCGTCGGGGGGGAGGATCCGCGGCCACACGACGTCCTTCGCCATCCGGAGCTTCTCGGGCAGCGAGAACAGGCGTGTCCGCGCGAACGGCATGGCGCGCGTCGGGAGCACCAGGCCGAGGCCCTCGGGCATCGGTACCAGCCGACCGCGGTGGCGGATGAACACGGCGCGCGGGTCCCTCGTGCCCACGAGCTCGTCGCCGAGGCCAAGCTCGCTCGCGAGCGTCACCGCCGCGGGACGCGTGGCGAGGAACGAGTCGGGGCCGCGCTCGATGACGAGCCCGTCGACACGCTCCGTGTCGACCTTGCCGCCGAGCCGCAGCGCAGCATCGACGAGGGTGACCGGGACGCCCTCACCCGCGAGCGCACGCGCGGCCGCCAGACCGCTGATGCCGCCACCGACGACGAGGACGCCCATTGCCGGAGGGACCGCTACGCGGTGACCGCGACGGGCATGCCGTACGCGGGCACGTCGCCGGACGGGACGTACGGGCAGAGCGGGTCGGCCTCGAGCGGGTCGCCCGTCCACGCGTACGCGCGCGCCCGGGACCCGCCGCAGACGCGGCCGTACTCGCAGGCCCCGCAGCGGCCCTTGAACGCCTCGGGCGCCCGGAGATCGCGCATGACCGGGTGGTCGCGATAGATGTCCACGATCGACCCGGTCCTGACGTTGCCCAGCGGGATCGGCAGGAAGCCCGACGGGTTGATCGTCCCGTCGTGGTTGATGAACACGATGCCGTTGCCGTCCCGGATCCCGAACCCGCGGCCCACGGACGTGGCGAGGATCTCCTCCTCGGTCTTGCCCTCGGCGAGCCAGGAGCGGATGGCGAGACGCCGGTAGTGCGTCGCCTCGGTCGTCTTGACCTGGAACGGCGCGGTCTTCGCCAGCTCGAACAGCCATCCGTGGAGCTTCTCGCTCTGGCCGGGCGTGACCTCCCGGAGGCCGGCGCCCCGGCCGGTCGTGATCAGCATGAACAGGCTCCAGCGCATGATGTCCATGCCCTTCAGGAGCTCGTAGACGGCCGGCAGGTCCTCCAGCGTCTCGTCGGTGACGAGGGTGTTGACCTGGATCGGCAGCCCGGCGGCCCGCGCCCACCTCGCGGCCTGGAGCGTCTTGTCGAAGGTGCCCGGCACCATCCGGAAGCCGTCGTGGCGCTCCGCGTTCGAGCCGTCGAGGCTCAGGCTGATGTTCTGGATGCCGGCGTCACGAAGGCTCTCCATGACCTCCCGGGTGAGGAGCGGCGTCGCCGCCGGGGCAAGGGACGCGCCGATGCCGCGGGCGGTGGCCGCCCGGACGAGCTCGTGGAGGTCGGGCCGGTTGAGCGGGTCGCCGCCGGTGAACACGACATGCGGGTAGGGGCGGCCGAACTTGGTGATCTCGTCGAGGAGCGCGTAGCCCTCGTCGGTCGTGAGCTCGAGCGGGTTGCGCTCGGCCTGCGCGGTGGCGCGGCAGTGGCGGCAGGCCAGCCCGCAGGCGAGCGTCGTCTCCCAGTACACGAGCATCGGCGCGCGGTCGTATACATAGCCCTCGGCGCGGACGGCGCCGACGCCGGTGATCCCACCCGGGTGACCACCGGGATGGCCGCCGGGATGGCCGGTCTGGCGGGCCGCGGGGACGGGATCGATCGATGCGGACATGACGGTGGCTCCTCGGGTCGCGTCAGGCGACGGGGACGGGGGTGAGCGCCGACGTCGCGACGTCCGCGAGGGCGGCGATGAAGATCGGATCGGTGTTCATCGAACGGGCGCGTTCCAGGTGGATCCCCGCCTCGCGGGCGACGGCCTGGGCCTCGATGTCGATGTCGTAGAGCACCTCGAGGTGGTCCGCCGTGAAGCCGACCGGCCGGACGACGAGCTCGCGGACGCCGTCCGCCCCGAGGCGGCGCAGCTCCGCGAGGATGTCCGGGCCCAGCCACTCCTCGCCGGTCCGGCCGGCGCTCTGGAAGCTGAACGTGTACCGCTCCAGGCCCAGCGCCTCGGCCACGAGGAATGCCGTCGCGGCAAGCTCGTCCGGGTACGGGTCCCCGTCCGCCAGGACACGAGCGGGAAGGCTGTGGGCGGTGAACATGACGAGCGGCGCGGACGGGTCGTCGAAGCGCGCGAGGGCCTCGCGGGTCGTGGTCGCGAGTGCCTCGATGAACCGCGGCTCGTCGTGCCACGAGGCGACGTACTCGACACGCGGCGGCGTGCCGCCCGCCGCCTCGATGTCGGCGAGCGCGCCATCGACCGCCCGCCGGTAGCCGGCGGCGTTCGACGACGCCTGCGGCGCCATCGCGATCGCGACCATGCGCTCCACGCCGTCCGCGGCCATGCCCTTGACGATGTCGCCGATCCGCGGCGCGATGTGGCGCATCCCCGCGTACACCGGCATGGGCGTCCCGCGTGACGCGAGCTCCGCATGGAGGGCCGCACGCTGTGCCTCGACGACAAGCGACAGCGGCGAGCCGCCGCCGATGGCCGCGTAGCGTGCCGTGAGCTCCGCGAGGAGGTGCGGCGGGGGCGGCGAGCCACGGCGGATGTCGGTGTAGTACGCCTCGACCTGGTCGAGCCGGTCGGGCGAGCCATAGGCCATGAGCAGGACCGCGTCGCGGGTCATCGTGAGGCTCCGAAGTCGTGGACCAGGTCGACGAGGCGCGCGAGGTGGTCCGGGTTGGTGGACGGGAGCACGCCGTGCCCCAGGTTGAAGATGTGGCCGGGTCGGCGGTCGTTCTGCTGGAGCACCCAGCGGGCGCCCTCCTCGACGCCGGACCAGGGGCCCAGCAGCAGGACGGGATCGAGATTGCCCTGCACCGCGCGGTCGCCGACGATCCGCCGGCCCTCGGACAGGGCGATCCGCCAGTCGAGCCCGATGACGTCCCCGCCGGCGGCGGCCTGGAGCCCGAGCAGCCCGGCCGTGCCCACGCCGAAGTGCGTGCGTGGCACGCCGAGCTCGGCCATCCCGTCGAGCAGGCGGGTCATCCACGGCATGAGGCGCTTCTCGTAGTCGAGCGGGCTCAGGCCGCCGACCCACGAGTCGAACAGCTGGACGGCCTCCGCGCCGGCCTCGACCTGCGCCCGGAGGTACCGGAGCGTCGCCTCGACGAGGATGTCGAGCAGGCCCGCCCACGTCTCGGGCTGCGCGTGCATGAGCTTCTTGGTGTTGACGAAGTCGCGCGACGGGCCGCCCTCCACGAGGTAGCAGGCGAGCGTGAACGGCGCGCCCGCGAACCCGATGAGCGGCACCGGTGACTCGCGGCGGACGATCCGGATGGCGTCCAGCAGGGGGGCGACGGCGACCTCCGGCTCGAACGGGCGGAACCGCGCGAGGTCGGCGAGCGTGCGGATCGGCTGCTCGATGACGGGGCCGACGCCCTCCTTGATGTCGAACGCGATGCCGAGGCCCGCCAGCGGGGTCGTGATGTCGGCGAACATGATCGCCGCGTCGACGCCGAGCCGGCGGACGGGCTGGAGCGTGACCTCCGCGCACAGGTCGGCGTCCCGGGTGATCTCGAGCAGCGTCGCCGTCTCGCGCACCTTGCGGTACTCGGGGAGCGCACGGCCGGCCTGGCGCATGAACCACACGGGGGTCGCGTCGACGGGCAGCCCGCGCGCCGCGCGCAGGAAGCGTGCGTCGAGCCGTGGGGCCGGGACGCGCTCCGGGGCCGGGGCGGGCATCGGAGCGCTCATGCCGCAAACGCCGTTCGTGCGGCGGCGATCGTCTCGCGGACCTCGGCCTCGCCGTGGGCGGCGCCGACGAACCACGCCTCGAACTGCGACGGCGCCAGGAGGACGCCCTGGTCCAGCATCGAACCGAAGAAGCGCGCATAGGCGTCCCGGTCGGCGGCGAGCGCCTCGGCCCCGTCCCGCGGCGCCTCGGCGAGGAAGAACACCGTGAGCAGGGAGCCGACCCGGTTGATCCAGACGTCCGTGCGACCCGTGTGCGCAGCCGCCTCGCGGAGCCCGGCCTCGAGCGCGGCGCCGGTGGCCTCGAGCGTGGCGTAGAGACCGGGCGTGAGCAGGTCGAGCGTCGCGACGCCCGCGGCCATAATGAGCGGGTGGCCCGACAGCGTCCCCGCCTGGTAGACGGGGCCCTCGGGTGCGACCTGGCGCATGAGGTCCGCGCGGCCACCGTACGCCCCGACGGGCATCCCGCCGCCGATGATCTTGCCCAGCGTGGTGAGGTCGGGCCGGACGCCGTAGCGCTCCTGGGCGCCGCCCCGCGCGAGCCGGAACCCGGTGATGACCTCGTCGAAGATGAGCAGCGCGCCGTTGATCGCCGTGAGCTCGCGGAGCGTCTCCAGGAAGCCCGGCGCCGGCGGCACGACGCCGACGTTGGCGGCAACCGGCTCCACGATCACCGCCGCGATCCGGTCCGGGTGCGCCTCGAACGCGCGGGCGAGTGCCAGCGGGTCGTTGTACGGCACGACGATCGTGTCCCGTGCTGCAGCTGCGGTGACGCCCGCGGACCCGGGCATCGCGAGCGTCGCGAGCCCCGAGCCCGCCTCGACGAGGAGGCTGTCGCCGTGGCCGTGGTAGCCGCCCGCGAACTTGACGATGAGCTCCCGTCCCGTCGCGCCGCGGGCGAGCCGGATCGCGCTCATCACCGCCTCGGTGCCCGAGGACGTGAAGCGCAGTCGCTCCATCGACGGCATCGCGGCCCGGATCCGCTCCCCGAGCTCGACCTCGCGAGGCGAGGTGGCTCCGAGCGCGAACCCGTCGAGCACCGCCTCGCGGACCGCCTCGATGACCGCGGGGTGGCCGTGACCCAGGATCGCCGGGCCCCAGGACGAGATGTAGTCGAGGTACCACCTGCCGTCGGCGTCGCGGACCCGCGGGCCGGACCCCGCGTCGAGGACGAGCGGTGCGCGCCCGACGGAGCGGAACGCCCGGACCGGGCTGTTCACGCCGCCCGGGAACAGGTCCTCGGCGCGCGCGCGGAGGTCGGCCTGGCGGCCGGGGGCGGTGACGGGCATCGGTTCAGGCCTCCCGTGACCAGGTCGCGAGGTCCGCGGCCGCATACGTGATCACGAACCCGGCACCGGCGCGCAGGATCGCGGTGGTTGACTCGGTGAGGGCGCGCCGGCGGTCCAGCCAGCCGTTGGCCGCCGCGGCCTCGATCGAGGCGTACTCCCCGCTCACCTGGTAGGCGCCGATCGGCAGGTCGAACCGGGCGCGCGCTGAGGCCAGGATGTCGAGCGACGGCAGCGCCGGCTTGACGAGCAGCATGTCCGCGCCCTCGTCCACGTCGACCTGCATCTCGCGCAGCGACTCGCGGCCGTTCGCCGGATCCATCTGGTAGCCGCGCCGGTCGCCGAAGCTGGGCGTCGAGCCCGCGGCGTCCCGGAACGGGCCGTAGAACGCGGACGCGGTCTTCGCCGCGTAGGCCAAGATCGCGGTCTCGTGGTGCCCCGCGGCGTCGAGGCCCGCGCGGATCGCGCGCACCTGGCCGTCCATCATCCCGGACGGTGCCACGATGTCGGCCCCGGCCTCGGCCTGGCTCTGCGCCGTGCGGGCGTACAGCTCGATCGTGGCGTCGTTGTCCACGCTGCCGTCGGCGAGGAGCGGGCCGCAATGGCCGTGGTCGGTGTACTCGCACAGGCACAGGTCGGCGATGAGGGCGAGGTCCAGGTCCGCGTCGCGGAACCGGCGCAGCGTCTCCTGGACGATCCCGTCGGCGACCCAGCCGCCGGTCCCGATCGCGTCCTTCTCGGCCGGCAGGCCGAACAGGATCACGCCGCCGATGCCGAGCGCCTCGAGCGCGCGGGCGTCCTTGAGCGCCTCGTCGGGGGTGACCCGCTCGACGCCGGGCATCGAGCCGACCGGCTGGCGGCCGCCCAGCCCCGGGTACACGAACAGCGGCGCGACGAGCTGGCGAGGGTGGATCCGGGTCTCGCGCACGAACGCGCGCAGGGTCTCGGTCCGGCGGGTTCGCCTGAGGCGGTGGGCGGGTTCCGGGGTGACGGCGCCCATCTGGTCGGCGCGGCCGGGCGCGTCGTCGCCGGGGGCACCGAGGCGGTCGACCGTGAGGCTCATCTGGCTCCTCCGGTGGTGGCGGGCTCGCGAGACGCCGCTGCCTCGAGCGTCGGCGGCAGGTGGCGATGCGCGAGCGGGTGTGGCGCCTCGCGGGTCCCGAGGGCGATCGCCGTGAACGCGGCGACCGCGGACGGCTCGGGTCCCGGGGCGATGACGATCCGCGCGAAGCCGGCCTCGCGCGCGGCGGCCGCGGACGGCTCACCGATCGCGATCACTGGCGCCGCGAGCAGTCGCGCCCGGGCCTCACCGTCGGCCGCCAGCGCGAGGATGCCTCGGGCCGTGGAGCCGCTGGTCAGGACGACGGCGTCCAGGGGCCCGTCGTCGAAGGCGGCGGCGAGACGCGGCCGGGAGGCGTCCGGCGCCTCGACCGTGCGGTAGGCGACGACCTCGGTGACCGCGGCGCCGCGCTCGCGGAGGGCGGCCGGCAGGGCGTCGTCGGCGATGTCGCTGCGCGGCAGCAGGACGCGCTCGCCCGGGATCAGCGGGAGGTCGCGGGCAAGCGTCGCGGCGTCGGCAACGAACGGGATGAACGGGTCGTCGATGCCCGCAGCCGCCAGGACGGCGGCGGAGCCGTCCCCCACCGCCGCCCAGGACGGGACGTCGGCGGGGACCGCGATGCGGCCAAGCGCGGCGAGGGTTGCGCGCGCGGCATTGCCGCTGGTCACGACGATCCGCTCGCCCGGCGCGAGCTCGCGCAGAGCGGCATCGAGGTCGGCGCCCGCGGGGGCCGCGACGATCTCGATGGCCGGCACGTTGACGGCTTCGATGTCGTGGGCGTCGAGCGCCCGCAGGAGGTGCGTCGCCTGCGCGTCGGTCCGGCACGTGAGCACCCGTGGCCGCTGGCGAAGCGTGACGATCCGGTCAGCGAGGCGGGCGGCAAGGGCGAGGTTCGCGGACGGGTCAGCGTCGCCGCGCACCCAGGCGATGGGCGCGGTCGCGTCGGCGAGCGGCGCGTGGGCGAGCGGGGACCAGGTCCGCTCCGCCGCCGCGACGACCTCGAGCCGGCCGTCCGGGCGAAGCCGGCCCAGCGCCCCGATCGGCGAGCGGCAGCCGCCCCCGGTCCCGTTGAGCAGCGCCCGCTCGGCCTGGACGGCGGCGCGCGTCGCCGGGTCGTCGAGGAGGCCGACCGCGCCGATGGCCTCGTCGTCGTCGCTTCGGACCTGGAGCGCGAGGCTCCCCTGCCCGGGCGCGGAGGCGAGCATGGACGTCGGCAGGATGTCGTCGATGCGATCTGCGCGCCCGAGGCGGGTCAGGCCCGCGACCGCGAGCACCAGCGCGTCGGAGTCGCCGCGGTCGAGCTTGGCGAGGCGCGTGTCCACGTTCCCGTGGAGCGGGTGGAGCTCGAGGTCGGGACGGACGGCCCGCAGGAACGCGATGCGGCGCGGGCTGTCGGTGCCGACACGCGCGCACGGGGGGAGCGCGTCGAGGGTGGTGCCACGGACCCGGCAGACGAGTGCGTCACGGGGGTCCTCGCGCGGCGGGTAGGCCGCGATGACGAGCTGCGGGTGCTCGTCGGTGGGGACGTCCTTCGCGCTGTGGACCGCGAGGTCAACGGTGCCCTCGAGGAGCGCGCCGACGATCCGGCCCACGAATGCGCCCTCGCCCCACGCGGTATCGATCGGGCGGTCATCGCCTTCGGTCCGGATGATCGTGATCTCGGTGGTGACGCCGTGCTCGGCAAGGCGATCGGCGACCCAGTGCGCCTGGACGAGCGCGAGCTGGCTGCCGCGAGTGCCGATGCGGAGGGTTCGGGTCATGGGACGCATCACCTGGCTACAGGGCGAACAGGTCCCGGGCGGCACGCTCCAGCTCGCCCGTGTCGTCGTCACGCAGCTTGACGAGCGGGGCGTGGAGCAGGCCGGCGACGAGGCGATGGCTCATCTGGACGATGAGCTCGCGGTCGGCATCGGCCAGGTCGGCGCGACGGAACAGGCGATCCAGCTCCTCGGCGCGACGCGCCTCGGCCTGGTCGGTGAGGGCCTGGATGGCGGGGACGGACCCGCGGGCCCGGACCCACTGCGCGTAGCGCTGCTCGGCGTCGTCGAGGACCCGCTCGAAGCGGACGCGGAGGCGCTTGCGCAGCTCGTCCTGGGGGCTCCGGGCAAGGTCGTCCACGCTCGTGTACCGGGTGCCCAGGGCCTCGCGGGTCTCGGCGTCGAGCGCCGGCGGCGAGGACAGGTCGATGACGGGCTGGGATCCGGCGAGGAGCGTGGCCCGCGCCTCCTCCGAGAGCGGCCATCGGGCGGAGATCGCGAGGATGTACGCGTCCGCGCCCGGGAGGGCGACCTCGGCGCCGAACGCGGCGGGCTCGCCGTTGGCGTCGAAGGCGAGCGCGGCCGCGCGATCGGAGCTGCGGTTCGCAACGAGGACGCGAGCGCCCTGGCGAGCGGTCGCGAGCGCCGCGAGGCGGGCCATTCGACCCGCGCCGACCACGAGCACGCGCCGGCCCAGCAGTGGACCGGTCACGGGGACGATCCGGTCGAGCGCCACGTCCGCCAGCGAGCGCGGCGGCCCCTCACGCCAGGAGCGCGTCTCGCGCCCGAGGTGGAGCGCAATCTGGAACAGCCGCTCGATCGCCGGGTGCAGGCCGATGGCGCCGGCGCTGTGCGAACCGATGTCGACGGGGCACCTGTCGGCGGCCGGGACATGGCGGTCCGAGAGGCACTCCCGGAGCTGGTGGAGGATCTGGTCCTCGCCCACGACGACGCTGTCCAGGCCCGCAGCGACCGTGAACACGTGGCGTGCGGCCGCGATGCCCTCGAGGCGCCGGGCGCCGTGGGGGAGGGTCGGGAGCGTGAGCGGCGGCAGCCCGTGCGCGGCCGCATCGATCGCGTACAGCTCGATGCGATGGCAGGTGCGCAGGAGGATCGCCCGCGGGTCCGAGGCGAGCGCTGCGGCGGCATCCCCGAAGGCCTCGCGCTCCTCGCTCGGGACGAAGCGTGCGTGCGCGACGAGCGCGACGAGGCCGACGCCGATGGCCGGGTCCGCGGGTGCGGCTACGTGCGGAGCGTCGATCACGACCGGCTCCCGGCCGCTGCGGCGGGTCGCCGGGACTGTCGGCCCAGGCCCATCGCCGCCGCCTCCCAGCCACGGAGCGTGGCGAGGAGCAGACCGTCGAGGGCCGCGTTGGCATCGGCCATGAGCGACGCCGTTGCGGCGGCATCGAACTCGCGCCGGCGGGCGAGCGAGCCGAGCTCGGTGAGGAACGGCAACCGGAAGCGGAGAAACAGGTCCGCGGTCGTGGCGGAGGCGAGACCCTCGCGACCGGCGATCCGTCCGTATTCCGTGCAGGCGTCGTCGGCGTCGCGGAGGAGCTCCCGGCGCCGCACCGGGTCGTCGCTGTCGAGCGCGGCCACGAGCGCGACCACGATCCCCCGACCGTAGCCGCGGAAGCGTTCGCGCTGGCCCTCGTCCAGGTCGTCGATCCAGGGCATGTGTCCGGGCACCGTCTCGGCGGCGCGTCGGTAGCCCCGTGCCATCCGGCCCGCCGTCTCGCCGAGGTCGATGAGCGAGGGGCGTGCGGTGGGGCGCTCCGGCAGCAGGGCGTCGAGGCCCGCGCGCGAGAAGCGGCGATGGCCCCCGGGCGTGACGAACGTCCGGACCATGCCGGTGTCGCCCCAGCGGCGGATCGTCGACGGGGAGACGCCGAGCAGGCGACAGGCCTCGGTGAGCGTCACCCAGCCGGGATCCTTGGGTGCGGGACGCATGCTCATTGCCGGGGAAAACCTCCCAAATCTACCAATCCTCGCGGAAGGTAGCACCATCCTGTGGAAGGTGCGGGGCCTGCCGACAGGGCATTCCGGCCCGGGTTCGTCCCCAAATGGACCGGGCCCTACCCCTGGCCACGGCCATGTCCGGCGGCCCGAATCTGGGCAATTCACGCTCGGCGACGGCCGCCGGACCCGCCACCCGGCCTGCCTCCTCGGGACGGCCGGTCCCCAGGTCCCGCGAACGTCGGGCGGTTTCTCCCTTCCACGGCGCCGCCCCGCTTGCGCCTACTGCAGGCATGACGCCGTCCCTCCTCGCCCCCCGCCGACCCGCGACTTCCGATGAGCCCTCGTCCCTCGCCCGCGCCCCGATCGGCTGGCGCCGCCGCGTCGTCGCGATCGACGACGTGGCGCGCGACGAGCTGGAGCGCGAGGGCCTCATGCCCGGCGCCGTCGTCGTCGTGACCGCGCGCACGCCGCTCGGTGGTCCCGTCGTCGTGGAGCTGGGACGTGCGCGGCTGGCGCTGTCCGCGAGCATCGCCCGTCGCGTCGCCACGGAACCGTGGACCGATCCCATCGGCACGCCGTTCCCGGCGGCAGAGACCGACTGATGGCGGCCGCCGGGTGCCATCCCGCGGGCGTTGCCGCCGCGGGAACTTCCGCCGAGCGGCCCGTCATCGCCCTCGTCGGCCGGCCCAACGTCGGCAAGTCCACGTTCGTGGCCCGCGCGAGCAGGCGCTTCGTCGAGACCGCGAACGCGCCGGGGACCACCGTCTCGCTCGAGCGCCTTCCGGTCACCGTCGACGGTACCGACGCGTGGCTCGTGGACCTGCCCGGCACCCGCTCGCTCGACGACCAGCCCGCGGGCGACGCGCCGTTCTGGGAGCTGCTGCTCGGGGCCGCGCCCGACGCCATCCTCGTCGTGGCGGACGCCGGGAACCTGGCGCGCCACCTGCCGCTCGCGATCGCGTGTCGGGACCTCGGGCTGCCGGTCGTCCTGGCGGTCAACCTCACCGACGAAGCGGCCAAGCGCGGCATCACGGTCGATACGGGACGCCTGGGCCAGGTGCTCAACGTCCCGGCGCACGCGACGTGCGGCCGGACGGGCGAGGGCGTCGACGTCACGCTGCGCGAGGCCGTGCGGCTCGCCACCCAGCGCCGTGCGGTCGCGGCGGGCGACCGGTCGCCGCGTGGCACCGTCCCCGCCCCGATGTACCCGTACCAGCTCCAGGGCCGCCTCGCCGACGCCGCCGCGTCCCTGGCCCTCGAGCCGCGCTCGCTCGGTGCGGCCGCCGTCCTCGAGCCGCTCCAGGCCGGGGTGTTCGCGGGCCGGATCTCGCCGCGCGGCGGGGCCTCGATCCGGCTTGGCCGCGACCTGGAGCCGATCCGCTGGGAGACTGCCGCCACGTGGGCGACGCAGGTCGAGCTGCGGCGGGACGTCGCCGAGCCGCTCGCGGACCGCATCGGCCGCTGGAGCACCTCGCCGTGGCCGGGGATCCCGCTGTTCCTCGGCGTCAGCTTCGCCGCGTTCTTCGCCGTGATCCTCGTGGGCGGCTGGCTCGCCGCGGCGCTCGGTCAGGCCTGGGCCGCGACCGTCTCGCCATTCCTCGCCGCGGCCCTGCCCGCGGTCATCCCGGTCCCCGTGCTGGCCGGCGCGACCCTGTGGGCGCTCGACGGCGGGATGCTGGGGATGCTCTCCGTCGGCGTCCCGTACGTCCTCACGTTCTACCTGCTGCTCGCCGTCCTCGAGGACTCCGGGTACCTCACCAGCGCCGCCGTGCTCATGGACCGGGTGTTCGGCACGCTCGGGCTGCCCGGCCGCGCCGCGATCCCGCTGCTCGCGGCGGCGGGCTGCAACGTCCCGGCCATCTACGGGACGCGCGTCCTGCGCACCCGGCGCGAGCGGGTCCTCGCCTCGTTCCTCGTGACGCTCACGCCGTGCTCGGCTCGCTCGGCCGTCGTCATCGCCGCCCTCGCGCCGTTCGTGGGCCTCGGTGCCGCGCTCGCCGCGTTCGGGGTCGTCGCCGTCGCGACGATCGGAGCGGGGCTCGGCGCCAACGCGATGATCCCGGGGCGCCAGCCGTCGCTCGTGCTCGAGCTCGCGCCGCTGCGGGCCCCCGTCCCGCGGTTCGTCGCCACGAAGGCGTGGTGGCGCTTCCGGGCGTTCGTGGTGACGGCGACGCCGATCATGCTGGCGGGGTCATTCGTGCTCGGGCTGATCTACGAGGCGGGCCTCTGGCAGGGCATCGCCGGCGCGATCGGACCGTCGGTCGAGTGGCTCCTCGGGCTGCCCGCGATCGCGGGCGTCGCGATCGCGTTCGCCTTCCTGCGCAAGGAGCTCGCCCTCCAGCTGCTGATCGCGTTCGCGGCCGTCGAGCTCGGCTACCAGGCGGGGCTCGGCGAGCTGCTCAGCCCGCCGCAGCTGTTCGTGTACGCCGTCGTGACGTCGTTGTCGATCCCGTGCGTGGCCACCCTGGCCGCGCTGCGCGGTGAGCTCGGCACTCGGGCGGCGGTCGGGATCAGCGCCGGGTCGCTCGCGCTCGCCATCGGCGTGGGGGCGTTCCTCGCGCGGTTGTTCGGGATCGCCTGAGCGGATCCCAGCCCCGCCCCGACGTGCGCCGCGTGGAACCTGCGCGAATCTGGGCGCCGCTCGCGCTACCGTGACGGCATCACCCCAGATCTGCACTGACCGTGTCGAGGACCGCCGTGACCGAACCTGGATCCGCGTCCGAACCAGCCCCCGACGTTGCGTCGACGCCGGACCTCAACGCCGTCGTCCGGTACACGGTCTGGGCGGTCTACGCCCGCGATGCGAGCACGCAGGCGATGGCCGCCTACGGGCACCCCTCGGGCGCCCTGGACGCGTGGACCGCAGACCTGGCCGAGCAGGACGTCGTCGTGCGGGGCATGTACGACGTCTCGGGGATGCGCGCAGACGCGGACGTGATGCTGTGGCTCCACGGACCGAGCGCGGAGTCGCTCCAGGCCGCGCTCCGCGGGTTCCGGCGGACCGCGGCCGGCGTGACGACCCGGCTCGCCTTCAGCCTCATGGGCACGCACCGACCTGCCGAGTTCAGCCGGGACCACGTCCCGTCGTTCATGCGCGGGACCGACGCGCTGGACTGGCTGTGCGTCTACCCGTTCGTGCGCTCCTACGAGTGGTACCTGCTGCCCGAGGAGGAGCGCGGCGAGATGCTCCGCGAGCACGGCGTGGCCGGTCGAGCGTTCCCACGGGTGCAGGCGAACACCGTCGCCGCGTTCGCGCTCAACGACTACGAGTGGATCCTCGCGCTGGAGGCGGACGACCTCCACGACCTCGTGGACCTGATGCGCGACCTGCGGTCGACCGCCGCCCGCCGACACGTCCGCGAGGAGATCCCGTTCTACACCGGCAGGCGGATCGACGCGGCGGGAGTCGTCGAGATCCTGCGTTGAGCGCGTACGACGCACTGCTCCTCGTCTCGTTCGGCGGTCCGGAGGGGCCCGACGACGTGATGCCCTTCCTGGAGAACGTGACCCACGGCCGGGGCATCCCGCCGGAGCGGCTCGAGGCCGTCGCGCACCACTACCTGGCCCTGGACGGCGTGAGCCCGATCAACGCGCAGAACCGGGCGCTGCTCGATGCGCTGCGGCCGGCCCTGGCCGATCGCGGCCTCGATCTGCCCGTGTACTGGGGGAACCGCAACTGGGACCCGTTCCTCGTGCCGGAGCTTCGGCGGATCCACGCGGACGGGCACCGGCGGGTGCTCGCGATCGCGACCAGCGCGTACGCCTCGTACTCCGGGTGCCGGCAGTACCGCGAGGACCTCGGCATGGCGTTGGCCGAGACGGGCCTGGGCGACGAGCTCGTGATCGACAAGGTCAGGCACTACTTCGACCACCCTGGGTTCGTCGAGCCGTTCGCAGAGGGCGTCGCGGCTGCGCTCGAGGCGCTGGCGGGCGAAGGCATGCCGGTGGAGGCGACGCGGCTCCTGTTCACGACCCACTCGATCCCGACGGCGATGGCCGCCGCCTCCGGCCCGCCCGGACGGTTCGACGCGAACGGGGCGTACGTCGCCCAGCACCTCGCCGCGATCGAGGCGGTGCTCGCCGCCGTGCGGGCGAGAGGGGTCGACGTGCCCGCGTGGCAGCTGGTGTACCAGTCCCGCAGCGGATCGCCGCACACCCCGTGGCTGGAGCCGGACGTCAACGATGCCCTGCGGTCGGCCGCGGATGCCGGGATGACGGCCGCCGTCGTGGTCCCGGTCGGGTTCGTGAGCGACCACGTCGAGGTGATCTGGGACCTCGACAACGAGGCGCGCGAGACGTGCGAGAACCTCGGCGTGCGGATGGTGCGAGTCGCGACGCCGGGGACCCACCCCGCGTTCGTCCAGGGGATCGTGGACCTCGTCGCGGAGCGGGTCCGCGGCGGCCCGGCCGAGGCGCTGAGCGAGCTCGGGCCCTGGCCGGCTGTCTGCGCCCGCGGCTGCTGCGCGAACCCACGGGGAGCGCCCCTGCCCACGGTGGCCGGCGAGGACTAGGAGGCCGTCGACGCCGGGCTCGGAGCGGGTTCGCCTGCCGGGCTCGGCCCGGGTTCGCCACGGGACGGATATTCCGCCACCGACTCTACGGTTGCGTCGCTCAACGGAATATTCCCCGGCCGACTCGTCTGTTCCGTCTGGGACCGTGCCGGCGCAACAGGCCATTCCCAGGATGACTGAGATCGTCCATCACAGAACCGTTGAGTCCGCGACGGAATAGCCGGCGCGTCGGGGGCGAGAACGCAACGGTCACCGCTCCCCGCGACGCGCGGACTCCCCGCGGGGCGCGGACTCCCCGCGGGGCGCGCACCCCCGTCGTGCGCTCACTCCCCGC
Source organism: Candidatus Limnocylindrales bacterium (assembly GCA_036504355.1). Classification (GTDB taxonomy): domain Bacteria; phylum Chloroflexota; class Limnocylindria; order Limnocylindrales; family CSP1-4; genus CAIXZV01. Next base: position 20,774 of record DASXVG010000079.1, on the reverse strand, counting down.
CGGGCGCCTCCCGGACCAGGCGCGCATCGGTGCGACGCCAGAGCTCGGCGGCAAGCAGCTCCGCGACCGTGGGCTCGACGAGGGCGCGGATCGCCGGGTCCGCGAGCGCGGCATCCGGGAGCGGGACATGGAGGTCGGCATCGGGATGGGGCTCCCCCACGGCGACGACCAGCCCTGCTCGCGCGTGGATCGTCGCGATCGCCTCCCCGTCCGCGGGCGAGCCCGTGAGCAGGAGCGCCGCGTCGCCCGGGAACAGCGTATACAACCCGACGTGGAGCCAGTCGCCCGTGTCCCAGGCGGTCGCCTCGATCCGCGGGCCCTCCCGGAGCATGAGCGCGGCCTGCTCGACCGTCCCGATGCGCGCCCCGTCGCCCAGGACGTGGATCCCGCGGCCCGTGTCGACGAGGTCGGCGGTTCCGGCCAGCCACGCGGCGCGGTCGCGGAGCAGGGCCTCGAGCGCGGGCACCGCGGCCGCGATCCCCGTGCCGGTGAGGGCCGGGTTCTCCGCTCCGACGAGCAGCGACAACGCTGCGACCGTGGAGCGGTACGAGAGCGAGGCGATCCCCGATGCCTCCGCGCGCACGGCGACGAGCGGCATGACGGCGTCCGCGCCCGCGGCGAGCGGTGAGTCCACGCGGGCCGTCAGCCCCAGCACGAACGACACGCCCCGGTGATGCGCGGCCGCCGCAACGACCTCGGGCGTGCGACCCGAGCTCGAGATCGCGACGAGCAGCGTGTCATCGGCCGCAGGGGACCACGAGGATGCCGATGCCCGCTCGGCGACCGCGTCCCTGCCCGCGGCCCGCAGCAACGCCGCCGCGTCGAGCGCCGCGAACCGCGAGGAGCCCATCCCGCTGAAGCGCCAGCGCGGCCGCGCGAGCACCTCGGCCGGCAGCTCCCCGATCTTGCGGCCGTGCTGGTCGATCGCGCGCGCCAGCTCGTCGGGGCCCGCGAGGATGTCGGCGACGAACTCGTCGAAGCGCGTGGTCCCGCCATCGGCATCGGTGGTCATCCCGCCTCCCCGTGCGCCAGCAGCCAGCGCATCCCTTCGCGCGGCGCCCACAGCCACGATGGCAGCACGGTCGCCGCGTACACGAACTCGTACGATTCCTTGGCGACCTCGAACGCGTCGAGGAGGTCGCGGTCCACAGTGAACGGCGCGCCCGCCTGGCGCAGCCCCGCGACGTACGCCGCGAGGAACCGCTCGCGGGCCCGCTCGATCCATGCGTCGACGTCGAGTCCGGGCCGCTCGAGCCGCCCGCCGGCGTCGATGGCTCGCCGTTCCGCTCGCCGCCTCGCGGACCGGGCGACGTGGTCCAGGCTTCGGAGCAGCGACGCGACGTCGCGCAGCGGAGAATCAGGCCGGCGCCGGTCCTCGATCGACCGCAGCGGCTCACCCTCGAAGTCGATGACCCGGTAGCCGTCCTCGCCCACGAGGATCTGCCCGAGGTGGAGGTCCGCGTGGATGCGCATGACCAGCGGCGTCGTCGCGACGGCCTCGAAGCGCGAGACGCGTGCGGCGATCGCGGCCGCCTCCTCGCGCAGCTCGTCTGCGGTCTCGCGGTCGACCGCGGCCACGGCCGGGAGGGCCAGGCTGAGCTGCCGATGCGCGTCCAACCGCCATGCTTTGAGCTCCTCTCGCGTCGCCTCGCGCGGAGCGAGGTCCGGCGCGTCGGGCGGCGCCGACGCCAGTGCTGCATGGAGCCCCGCGGTGAGCGTGCCCAGGTCCGCGGCGACCTCCGTCGCCCACTCGAGGCTCGCCGTCCCGGGCGCCGCGACCAGGTCCGTGAGGAACTCCGCGGTCTGCTCGTACGCGTCCGCCGCGGTCGCGACGAACTCCTGGAGCATGGCCACGGTCGGTACCCCGGCGTCGCGCGTCACGACCTCCGCGTAGCCGGCGAGTCGCGGCACGCCCGGAAATCCGGCCTCCTCGGACAGGAACGCCGTGAGCTCGAGGTCGGGGTTGAGCCCGGGCTGGATCCGCCGGTAGCCCTTGAGGAGCAGGCGGTCACCCAGCACGACCGAGGTGTTCGACTGGTCACGGCCGAGCTCAGCCTCGGCAGCCGCGCGGAGTGGTCCCGCGCTCACGGGCCACAGCGCGGCCAGCCCCGGCGATGGCCGGCACACGAGCGCCGCCCCGACCTGCCCCGCGCCGCTGCCCGATGATCCGATCGGCGGCAGCCCGTCCTTGGTGAGCGCGGCGATGGTTCGGCCCTCGGCGATCGCGGCCGCGAGGGCGCGCCACGCGCCGTCACCCTCGACTGCCTCGCGCCACCCGCCGTCGGTGCCCCCGACGAACGCGATCGCATAGCGATCCGCGTGCTCGTCCCGTCCGTCGTGCTCCCCGGTCCGCACGTCGACGAGCGCGAGGACCGCGTCGTCCGCCAGCGCGAACGCGTGGGCCAAGGAGAAGGACGACGGCGTCGCGCCCTTGGCGGCATACCAGCGACGCCCGGCGATGTCGTCCGGGTCGAGCGCCCGGACGGCGGCAGCGATCGCGGATCGCTCGGGCGTCATCGGCGGCTGCCCGGAAAGCGGAGCAGCCGCCGGCTGGGCCGGCGGCTGCGAGCCGGCACGAGGTTCAAGGGGCGACGGATCAGACGCCGGTGTTGATCGTGATGTGCTTGATGACCGTGTAGTCCTCGAGGGCGTACTTGGAGCCGTCCTTGCCCCAGCCTGACTCCTTGACGCCGCCGTGCGGGGTCTCGGACGCCAGCGTGAAGTGCTCGTTGATCCAGACGGTCCCGAACTGGAGGCGACGCGCCGTGCGCATCGCCTTGCCGATCGAGCCCGTGAACACGGAGCTCGCGAGGCCGAACTTCACGTCATTGGCCCAGGCGATCGCCTGCTCCTCGTCCGTGAAGCGCTGGACCGTGACGACCGGCCCGAACACCTCGTCCTGGACGATCTCGGAGCGCTGGTCCGGGTTGGCGATGATCGTCGGCTCGAAGTAGGCGCCCGGGCGATCCGGGCGGCTGCCGCCGAGCACCAGCTCGGCCTTCGCCTCGAGGGCCCGGTTGACCATGCCCTCGACCTTGTCGGCCTGCGCCTGCGCTATGAGCGAGCCCATGTCGAGGTCGTCCGCGTCGGCCGGGTTGCCCCACTTGATGCTCTTCACCTGGTCCGAGAGCGCGGACACGAACTTGTCGTAGACGCCTGGACCGACGATGACGCGACAGGCCGCCGTGCAGTCCTGCCCCGCGTTCCAGTAGCTCGCGCTCTTGAGGATCTCGGCCGCGAGCGCCACGTCGGCGTCGTCGAACACGATGACCGGGGCCTTGCCGCCCAGCTCCAGGTGGAGCCGCTTGACCGTGCCTGCGGCCACCTCGGCGATGTGCTTGCCGGTGACCGTGTCGCCCGTGATGGAGACCATCCGGACCTTGGGGTGCGCGACGAGCATGTCGCCCATCGCCCCGCCCGACCCGGACAGGACGTTGAGCACGCCCGCGGGCAGCTCGTCCGCGATGAGCTCCGCGAAGCGCAGCGCGGACAGTGGTGTCCGCGCCGACGGCTTGAGCACGCAGGTGTTCCCGGTCGCGAGCGCCGGGCCGAGCTTCCAGGCGGCCATGTACAGGGGGTAGTTCCACGGCGCGATGCTCGCGACGACGCCCACGGGGTCGCGGCGAACCATCGACGTGTGGCCCTCGAGGTACTCCGTGACCGCGAGGCCCTCCATCACCCGGCACGCCCCGGCGAAGAAGCGGAACAGGTCCGAGCTCACGGCCATCTCGTCGATGGCGGCGCCAACGGGCTTTCCCGTCTGGCTGGACTCGAGCCGCCCGAGCTCGTCCGCGTTCGCGTCGAGGATGTCGGCGATCTTGAGCAGCGCGAGGCTGCGCGTCTGGGGCGTCGTGAGGCTCCAGGTCTCGAACGCGGCCTCGGCCGCGTCGACCGCGCGATCCACGTCGACCTGGCCCGAGGACGGCACATGTGCCACGACCGTCCCGTCGGCGGGGTTCTCCACGGCGATGGTCTCGCCGGACGCGGCGTCGACCCACTGGCCGCCGATGAACTGCTGGTACGTCCTGGTTCGATCGAGGGTCTCGGTCACGGGGGCCTCCACGGGCATGCCTGCTGGCGAATCAGACCGCAGGACGGGATGCGTCCGCCGATTGTGCGCCAACCGCTCCGTCCGATCCAGCGTGGCCCACCGCGTGCGACGCCGGGACGGGTGATCAGCGCGGCTCGTTCGCCGCCTGTGCCTGGTCCGCCCGCTGGACGAGCACCCGCACGAGCTCCGTCGCCGCCGCGATGACCGGGCCACCGCGCGGGTCCGCGCTGATCGCCGCGATCGGACCCACGCCCACGTAGATCCCGCCGCGGGTGAGGACGGACAGCATCGTGTTGCCCCGAGGTGGCGCCGCGAGGCGCGGCCCGTCGAGTGCGGCGCCCATGCTGACGACGATCGCCGCCTCGTCGAGGAGCGCCCGCACGAGCTGGCCGATCGCCACGTCGGGGACCTCCCACACGATCCCCGACCCGGCGTGGTTGAGGTATCGCGCGGAGCCGTCGGCGAACCCCGCGAGCGTGTCGAGGCCATCGTCCAGCCCCATGTCCACGACGACGCCGAGCACGTCCTTGGCGTGCTCGCCCGGGTCCACGCCCGCCTGCCGTGCGAGCGTCCACGCCTGCAGGTGGAGGCGCGCCTCCGTGTCCCAGGCCGGCGCCTTGGCGAGCGCGGCCCGGGCGGCGGCCGCGTCCAGTCGCTCGGCGGCGTCGGCGAGCTCGAGGAGGTACGCGGTCGCGGCACCGCCCTTCGTGAACACGGCCCTGACCTCGGCCGGCTCGAGGTCGGCGAACAGGAGCTCGCGCAGGGGGTTGACGCCCGGGGCGGTGCCGGGCGGCGGCGGGGGCGCGACCGGGCCGGGCGGCGGAGCGCTCGCGGGCGGCGGGGCCGGAGGCGGAGGGGGCGCCGGCGGCTCGGGGGGCTCGGACGACTCGCCCATCAGCGAGTCACCGGCGCCTGGGTCACCGCGACCCGTTCGATGAGGTCGGCGGCGCGCACCGTCCCGCGCGTCGACTGGAGGCGGGCGGACACCGCGGCGAGGCGTGTCCTGAGCGCCTGGTCGTCGAGGAGCCGGTCGATGGCGCCGGTGAGCTCGCGATCCTCGAAGTCGTACGTCGCGAGCCGTGTTCCGAATCCCGTCTCGTCGACGCGCTGGGCGTTGTCGACCTGGTCCCAGAACAGCGGCAGCACGATCATCGGCTTGCCGTGGTGGAACGACTCCACGACCGTGTTGTTCCCGCCGTGGGTGATCACGAGGTCGACCTGCGGCAGGATCGCGGGCTGCGGCAGGAAGCTCTCGCCGGTCATGTTGTCGTGGAGCGTGATCTGGTCCGCGAGGGGTCCCTTGGACACGATGATGCGGTGCGAGGTCCGCCCAAGCAGGTCGACGAGCCGCTGCATCAGGCCCACGTCCGCGGAGCCGAGGCTGCCCAGGCTCAGGTAGATCAGGGCTCCGCCACGGCCCACGAGGTGATCCGGGAGCTCCCACGTCGTGTCGGCGGCGCGGACGGTGGAGTCGAGCTGGTGCCACGTGGGACCCAGCGGCGTCGAGCGGGCGTAGTCGACCTCGGCCGGGTACGAGTACGCGTTGAGGTACGGGCTCTCGTGCATGAAGTCGGGTCCCGTGCTCGTCCACGCGAGCCCGCCGGCGCCGGCGTCGCGGCAGAACGCGTCGAAGTCGTCCCACAGCTCGCGATGCGTCCGCTCGACCTCCTCGAGGAACGCGGGCCAGGCGCTGCGGTCCGCCGCCGGGTAGCCGGACGAGAACGGCGCGACGAGCGGGTCCTTGATCTCGGCCGGGTTGCACGACAGGAGGCGGACCCACGGGTGGCGCGTCGACATGATCGCCGGGAAGCTGACGACGTTGTCCTCGACGATGACATCCGGCTCGAGCTCGCCGATGATCGCCTCGAGCCGCGGCTGCACGTACTTCGCGCCGTCGATGAGGGCCTGGAAGGTTGGCGCGATGAACTCGCCCAGCTGCTCGATCGTCGGCTTCCGGAAGACCGGCGCCGTGTCGCGGATGAAGTCGATCCAGAACTGGCCGGGAATCTCCGGCTCCTCGGGCGCCGGCCCCAGGCGCATCAGCCGCTCCTCGAACCCCTTCGCCTCCAGGTTGCCGGCGAAGCTCTCCTCGACGATGAACACCACCCGGTGGCCGCGCTCGCGGAGGACCTGGCCGATGCCGACGCAGTTGTTCGTCGGGCCGTAGGCGCCCTCTGGGAAGAACACGATCGTCCGGCCGTCCGCCACCGCTCCACCTCAATCATCGCTCGCTCAGGGGCCCGATGATCGCATCTCGGCGCTCGCTGTCGCCGAGCATTCGACGACCGTGCCCGCGGCCTGCCCACGGTGACGCAGCCCGCACCCTCCTGCCTCCGAGGCAGCAAATCGGGCACTCCGGCGTCGCGCTTCTGCCCCCTGGACAGGAAATGGCGCCGGATCGGCGCGTCCGTACCCCGCACGCGGTCGCTTCGCTGCTCTCCGGGCAGCATCCCACCCAGCATCGGTCTCGATCGCTGCCTGCGAGGCAGTCCCGGGCGAGCCCGCTCGCTGTTGGCGGCGCCCAGGCGCGCTAGAACGGGAGCGACTCGAGGTCGGGCTCGCGGCGGACGCCAAGGGCCCAGGGGATGACGAACCGGCGCAGCAGCCCAACCCCCCAGTAGAGGACCAGCGAGATCGCGCTCGTGACCACGATCGCCGCGAACACGAGGTCCGTCCGGAACGAGTTCTGCGACAGCTGCATCCAGATCCCGAGTCCCTCGCGCGCGCCGACGTATTCCCCGAACACCGCCCCGATGACCGCGTACACGACGCTGATCCGCAGCCCGGTGAAGAACGCCGGCAGGGCGCTCGGCCAGCGCAGCTTCCGGAACGCCTGCCAGTCCGTCGCGCCGTAGGAGCGCAGGAGATCGGTCGCATCGAGCGCCGCCGTCCGGAACCCGTCGAGCAGCGACACGACGATCGGGAAGAAGGTCACCAGCACGACGATCAGCACCTTGGGCAACAGCCCGAACCCGAACCACAGCAGGAACAGTGGCGCGAGCGCGACGATCGGGATCGTCTGCGACGTCACCAGCAGCGGCTCGACGGCGCGCCGAACCACCGGCGTCCGGTCCATGAGCACGGCGGCGACGATCGCGAGGACGACCGCCAGCGCGAACCCCGCCACGGTCTCGAGCAGCGTCGGCAGCGCATGGCGGACCGCGTCGTCGCGGTACTCCCACAGCGCCCCCAGGATCCGCGTCGGCGCGGGCAGCACGACGGGTTCGACGCCGGCCAGCCGGACGTACGCCTCCCACGCGAGCAGGAGGCCGGCAACGAGCGCGATCGTCGGCAAGCGTTCCCGCATCGTCAGGGGCGCCTCACGGCAGGAAGTCGGTCGTGAACAGCGTCGCGTAGTCGGGCGCGGCGGCCAGCGCCTTGCCGTTCGCGTCGACCAGGAGTCCCTGGTCGTACAGGAACGACGAGTAGCCGGTCCAGGTCGCGAGCGTCTGCGTGCCCACGGCGCCGGCAGCGTCGGTCAGCAGGCCCTGCTCCGACATGTAGCGCTGTGATGCGAGCGGCAGCTCGGCGTTCGAGTCGAACACCCCCGGGTTCTGCGCAATCAGGATCCCCGCGGCCTCGTCCGGGTTCGCGGCCGCGAACTCGAACCCCTTGACCGTCGCCCCGACGAACGCCTTCGCCACAGCCGGGTTCGCGGCCAGCCAGTCGTTGTTGCAGGCGAGGATGACCTGGTAGAAGTCCGGGAACCCGTAGGCGGTGAACTTGAACGTGCGCAGCGGGACCTTCCGCTGGCCCGCCTCGATCCCCTCCCAGGCGGCGAACGTGATCACGAAGTCGGCGCGCTTCGCGTACAGCGCCTCGTACGCAGCGGTGTCGAGCGTCACGACGTCGAACGCACCTGTCCCGCCGTCGTGCTGGATCACCGACTTGAGCGTCGGGACCTCATTCGGGTAGCCGAAGCCCGCGTACGTCTTGCCGTCGAGCTCCCTGGGCCGGGTGATCGGCGACGAGTCGAGGACGGCGATCTCCTGCGCCGTGTGCTGGAGGATCGCCATGACGCTCGTGATCGGGGCCCCGGCGGCGACCGCGAAGGTGAGCGAGTCCTGGAAGCTGATGCCGCACTCGGCCTGGCCGGCGGCAAGGATCGTCTCGGGCGTCGTGCCGCCGTACGGCAGCACCTCGAGCTGGATGCCCGCGTCCGCGTACCAGTCCTTGGCCTGTGCGACGTAGAACCCCGTGTGGTTGGTGTTGGGCGTCCAGTCGAGGGCGAGCCGGACCTTCATGGGCTCGACGAGCGCGGTGGGCGAGACCGTGGTCGGCGATGCCGATGGCGAGGCCGACGCAGGCGCAGCGGCCGATGAGGCTGGCGAGACACCGCCGCCCCCGGAGCCGCACGCGGCGACGAGGACGGCAAGGAGCAGCGCGGCGAGGGCGCGGGACGGGATGTTCACGAACGCGTCGGAGCCTCCAGGCAACAGGAACGCCGCCTCCGGAACCGGGACGGCGTCGACGCGAGCGGGCCTGCTTCCTACACCGGTACGAACCGGATCAGGTTCCGCGGGTCTCTGGTCTGCACCAGACTCTCAGCGCACGTGGGCGCTCCCCGGAGGCGGATATGCGATTGTGGCCGGAGTCTACACCGCCTTGGCGTGATCGGCCTCGTGGTGCGGGACCCGGGTCACGTGGACGGGGACGCCCTGGCGGCCGATCCACGCGACGACCTCGGCGAGGACGTGCTCGTGCTCGGGCTCGTGGTGGCACTCGTGCCGGAGCCCATCGTGGACGTGGCGGGTCGCGTTGCCGATGCCATCGAACACGGCGCTGGCCCGGGGCGGCACGATCGGGTCCGCGGACCCGTGGAACACGTACGTCGGAACCGGCATCGCGTCGATCCTCGCGAGCTCGGCGTTCACGCGGTCCTGCTCGTCGAACGCCTCGGCGCCGAAGCGGACGGTGGACGAGCTCGAGTTCAGGGGATCGGCGTCGGCCCGGGTCCGGACCTCGGGGTCGCGTGACAGCCCGCCCGGCGGGAGCCCGTTCGCGATCCGGAGCTTGGGTACGACGCCTGTCAACAGCCTCGCCAGCGAGCGCTTCCAGGACGGAAGGTCCGCGTCGAGGCCCGGCGCGCTGAGCACGAGCAGGTCGGGCAGCGGGCGCGGTGACCCTGACAGGACGTAGCCGGCACAGATGAGGCCGCCCATCGAGTGGCCGTAGAGCACGAGCGGCAGCTCCGGGTGGTCCGCACGAACGCGCAGCACCTGCTCCGCGAGGTCGTCGTGCAGCTGCGCCCAGCGCTCGACGTGGTTGCGACGCCCGCCCGAGCCACCGTGGCCCCGGTGGTCGTAGCCATGGGTGTCGATCCCCGCCTCCGTCAGCGCCTCGGCGACGTTGTCGTAGCGTCCGCCGTGCTCGCCCAGGCCATGGACGACGAGCGCAGCCGCGACGGGCTCACCGACCGCGGGCCAGTGGAGCGTGCGGAGGTTGGTGCCGTCGGCGACTTGGGTCGCGCCGATCGACGGGGTGACGACGAGGGGGTCCATGGGCCCGATCGTAGTCCTTCGCGCCCTGGGCCGCGTCGTACGATTGCCGCATGGCGTCAGGCTGGGTGGAGATCGGCGAGCGCGTGTTCGTGCGCAGGTACCCGTTCTTCGACCAGAACATCGTGGTCGTGCTCGGGCAGGAGGAGGCGCTCCTGCTCGACACGCGGACGACGGCCCGCCAGGCGCGCGAGATCCTCGACGACCTGCGCGCGCTCGGGTCGCCCGTGGTGGGCATCGTCGTGAACAGCCACGGACACTACGACCATGCGTTCGGCAACAGCGTCTTCCGACCCGCTCCGATCTGGGGGCACGAGCGCGCCGCCGAGATGATCCGTCGCACCGGCGACCGCCAGCGCGATCGGGCCGCGGCCCAGATCCCTGACATCGCCGCGGATCTCGCGGAGGTCGTCCTGGACCCGCCGGAGCGGACGTTCCGCGACCGCGCGACCGTCTGCATGGACGACGGGCGCGAGGTCGAGCTGGCGTACCTCGGGCGTGGCCACACGGACAACGACATCGTCCTCCGCGTCGCGGATGCGGACGTGCTGTGCGCGGGCGACCTGCTCGAGAACGGCGCGACGCCGTTCTTCGGCGACGGCTACCCGATGGACTGGCCCGCGACCGCCGAGGCGCTGCTCGCGCTCACCGGTGAGCGGACGGTCGTCGTCCCGGGCCACGGCGACCACGGGGGTCGCGCCTTCGTGGAGGCGTCGCTCGCCGGGTTCCGTGCCGTCGCGGACGCGGCGCGCCGGGTCCACGCCGGCGAAGCCACCATGGAGGAGGTCCTCGCGCTCGTCCCCTACCCCGCGGCGGACGCCCGCGAGCCTGTCCAGCGCGCGACCGCGCAGCTCCGGGGCGACCTCCACGGGTAGCGCACGGGCGCAGGCCCGCTCCCTCAGCCGGTGACGCGGACCACCCAGCGGCCGCGAGCCCGGCCCTCGACGATCGCATCCAGCGCCGGCTCCAGCGTGTCGAGATCGACCTCGGTGATCCCGTCGTCGATGCCACGCGGGAGGAGGTCGTCGGCGAGCCGCGCCCAGAGCGCCCGCCGGGCCTCGATCGCCATGTTCGCGCTGTCCATCCCGAGCAGCGACACGCCCCGCAGGATGAACGGGAACACGGTCGTCGCGAGCTCGGCGCCTGACGCGTTCCCCGACGACGCAACCGCCCCACCGATCCGCAGCGTCCGCAGGACATACGGCAGCGTCGCCGCACCGACCGTGTCCACGGCCCCCGCCCATCGCGCGCTGTCGAGCGGCCTGCCCGGGGTCGTGACCTCCTCGCGCGTCAGGAACCCCGTCGCGCCGAGATCGCGCAGGCGATCGTGCTCGTCGGGCTTGCCGGTTGCGGCCCAGACCTCGTGGCCGCGACGTGCGAGGATCGCGACCGCGGTGCTGCCGACGCCGCCCGAGGCGCCCGTCACGAGGACGGGGCCATCCCCAGCCACGACGCCGGAGCGCTCGAGGGCCTCCACGCTCATCGCCGCCGTGAAACCCGCGGTCCCGATCGCCATCGCGTCGCGTGTCGTGAGCCCTCCCGGGAGCGCGACGGTCCAGCCGGACGGGAGGCGCGCCAGCTCGCTGAACCCGCCATGGCGCGCGGTCCCGATGTCATAGCCATTGGCGACGACCCTGGTGCCGACCGGGAATGCGTCGTCGTCGCTGTCGAGGACCAGGCCCGCGAGATCGATCCCCGGGATCAGCGGGTAGCTCCGCGCGACCCGGCCATCCTCGCGAGCCGCCAGCCCGTCCTTGAAGTTGACGCTCGACCACTCGACCCGCACGGTGACCCCGCCCGGCGGCAGCTCGGCCGGTGCAACGTCCCGCACTCCCCGGCTGAACGCACCATCGGACCGCTTGTCGACGACATACGCGCGGAACGTCGCGGGCAGGTCGTGCATGCGGCAATCATGCCGCAGCCCCCGTCCCCTCGCGGGCGCCATCCCCTTCGCTCGCCCTCCTCGGCGGCAGCGGGGAGCCCGCGAAGGCGCACTTCGGGATGGTTCGATCACCATCGAACACGCGTTGGGCATCGGCGTTCGATGGCCATCGAACCGTGTGCGTTTCCGCAATTCGGGCTGCGGCGACCCACAGCGTGGGGCGACGTCGAAGCACGGCGCGGAGCGGTGGGCATCTCAGCGCCGCTGGCCGGGCGGTCGTGGTTGAGCGGCGCGTAAGGGGCCTTGGTCATCGTGACGCGATGGATGGGCGCGGCCCCGGGATCGAGGTCCTCGTCGACCTGTCGCGGCGGGAGATCTGTGCGCGGCTCGCCTTGCGGCCGTACCGTCCGTCGGTGCTTGCCAGCGAGCTGGGCAAGGCACGGTCGACGATCTCCCATCATCTCCGCGTCCTCGAGGAGGCAGGGCTGATCCGCATGCTCCCCTTCGCGACCGACGAGCGCAGCTACCTGTACGCCCTCGAGCCCCGCGCGACCGGGCGAGTCATCGCCTGGCTCGCCGGAACCGACATCGCGCGGCGCCTGGACCCTGCGCCTGCCGAGGACACCGTGGACACCGAGGACACCGAGTTAACGGCGCACTCACAGGAACCTCTCAGGTCGGAAGCGTCGAATGTCCCTATGGCAGCCCAGTCCCCCGGCGTCTCCGTGACCGGCGCGCACGTCCTCGTCGTCGACGACGAGCCGGCGATCACCGACCTGTTGTCCACCGCGCTCCGGTACATGGGCTACCAGGTCACGACTGCGGCGACCGGGAACGCGGCCCTCGAGGCGGCGGCGACGGCCAGCCCGGACCTGGTCGTCCTGGACGTGATGCTGCCGGACCTCGACGGGTTCGAGGTCTGCCGCAGGCTGCGGGAGCAGCGTGACTTCGTCCCGGTGATCTTCCTGTCGGCGCGCGACTCCGAGGACGACCGCGTGACCGGCTTCGTCCGCGGTGGCGACGACTACGTCACCAAGCCCTTCTCGCTGGAGGAGCTCACGCTGCGCATCGGTGCCCTCCTGCGGCGGGTCCGCGGCGGCGCGGAGGACGGGGCCGCCCGCCTTCGCTATCGCGACCTGGAGATGGACGAGGACCGGCACCAGGTCTGGCGTGCCGGCCGCGAGGTCGAGCTCTCCCCCACCGAGTTCCGCCTGCTGCGCTACTTCCTGCTCAACCCGGAGCGGGTGCTCTCGAAGCAGCAGATCCTCGACCACGTCTGGCAGTACGACTTCAACGGCGAGGACAACGTCGTCGAGACGTACGTGAGCTACCTGCGCCGGAAGCTGGACGATGGCGAGCCGAGGCTCGTGCGCACCGTCCGCGGATTCGGCTACGTGCTCCGGGCCGAGTAGCGGCCACGCGCGGGATGAGCCTCCGCACCCGCCTCGTCGTGTCGCTCGTCGCGACGCTCGCCGTGGCCCTCGTCATTGCGGGGGTTGCGCTGGTCGGCCTGACCCGCCAGTCGCTCGTGAACCGCGTGGACCAGGAGCTGCTGACCCTCGCGTCGACGGCGGACCGCATCGGCCCCCTCCAGGACCTCACCGGTGGCGGCGAGGCCGGCCGGCGGCTCGCCGTGATGCGGCTCGACCGCCGCGGCACCATCATGCGCTCGTTCCCGTCCGGGTTTGCCAACGACCCCGATCCCCTGCCCGTCCTCCCCGTCTACCCGGGCGGGATCCCCGCCGAGGCGTTCGGAACGATCGCGACGAGACCGGCGCTGGACGGCTCGCTCGACTACCGCGTCGTCATGGGCCAGGGGCGGGCGGGCGCGGTCATCGCGGTCGCAGCGCCGCTCGACGGCGTCGAGGAGGTGACCCGCGCGCTTGCCCGCACGCTGGTCCTCGTGGGCGGGCTGGCGATCCTGGCCCTCGCAGCGACGGCGTTTGTCATCATCCGCCGCAGCCTGGTGCCCCTCGAGCGCCTCGAGCGTGCCGCGCAGGAGATCACGGCCGGCGACCTGTCGCACCGCGCGGGCATCCCGCACGACCAGACCGAGGTCGGGCGCGTGGGCACGGCGTTCGACGCGATGCTCGACCAGATCGAGGACAGCTTCGCGACCCAGCGGACCGCGCTCGAGGCGAAGGCCCAGAGCGAGGAGCGTCTGCGCCGCTTCGTCGCGGACGCCTCGCACGAGCTCCGGACGCCGCTGACGGCGGTCCGCGGGTATGCCGACCTCTACCGGGCCGGCGGACTGTCGGATCCGGCTGAGCTCGAGGCGGCGATGACGCGGATCGGAACCGAGAGCCGGCGGATGGGGCTGCTCGTCGACGATCTCCTGCTCCTCGCCCACCTTGACCAGGGCCGCCCGCTCCGCGCCGACCCGGTGGATCTGAGCCGGGTCGCCCTCGAGGTCGTCGCAGACGCGCGCGCCGTCGATCCCGGGCGACCGGTCGACGGGACGATCGAGGACGGGATCGTCGTCACCGGCGACGAGGATCGGATCCGCCAGGTGATCGGCAACCTGCTCGCGAATGTCCGGGTCCACACGCCGGCGGCGACACCCATGGAGGTGATCCTGCGGCGCACGTCCGAGAGGCGGGGAGACACGCTGCGGGGAGACGCCGATCCGGCCGACACGGCGCCGGCTGCGGAGGTGCGGGTCGTGGACCACGGCCCGGGGATCGACCCCGCGCACGGCGCCCGCGTGTTCGACCGGTTCTATCGCGCCGATCCGGCGCGATCGCGGGACCGCGGCGGGTCCGGCCTGGGGCTCTCCATCGTCGCCTCGATCACCGCCGCGCTGGGCGGGCGGATATGGCACGAGGCGACCCCGGGTGGCGGCGCCACCTTCGTCGTCCGGCTGCCGCTCACAGGAACTTCACAGCCCGGTCCCGGCCCGAGTTCAGCGACCGGGCCCATCGTCTAGGTCATCAACCCCGGCGGCCGCCTGCCGCCGCGACCCATCACGGAGACCAACGTGAAGCTCAACCGCACCAGCGTCGTCCTCCCGCTCGCCGGCCTCCTGGTCATCGCGGGCGCGGGCGCCGTCTTCGCCACCAGCGGCAGCGCGCCGTCGGGCACGGGCGCCGTGGTCCCGGCTGCGGCGTCCCCGTCGCCGAGCACCGGCACGACCACGACGCCCATCGAACCCAAGGACACGATCCTGTCGGACGTCCTCGACAGCCTCGTCACCAAGGGAACGATCAACAGCGGCCAGAAGACCGCGATCCTCGACGCCCTCGCCGCCGAGCGCACCGCCCGTCAGGCGGCCCGACAGGCCGAGCGCCAGCAGCTCCAGTCGTTCCTCGCGGACGGCGTCATCACCCAGGCCGAGATCGACCAGCTCCCCGCCGACAGCCAGCTTCGCACGCTGACCACGCTGCTCGACGACGGCAAGATCACGATCGAGGAGCTCCAGGGCCTCGGGCGCGGGTTCCTGTTCGGCGGTGGTGGCCGCCGCGGCCACGGCATGGGCGGCTGGTTCGGTGGCGACAAGGGCATCGGGCCCGACGCCTCCCCGTCCGCCTCGCCGACGACGAGCGGGTAGCTCCGTTCACCTCCATACCGCGGCCCGCAGGGATCCTCCCGGCGGGCCGCTTCCATGTACGGGCGGGTCACCCTCGAGCGCGGTCTCCCCGCCGGACGGCACCGTCGACGAGCCCCATCTCGCGGGCTCGCAGGGCGACCTCCAGCCTGGACCCCGCTCCGAGCTTGCCTTTCACGTTGGACACGTGGACCGACGCGGTCTTGGGACTGATGAACAGCGCCTCGGCGATCTCCGTGTCGGACTGCCCGGACCCGACGAGCGCCAGCACCTCGACCTCTCGTGTCGTCAGGCGCTCAACCGTCCTGCTCGTCGTCGTGACCGGGGTGCCGTCCGGCTCCGCGACGGCGATGGCATACGCCTCGTGGACGTCCATCGAGGCACCATCGCGAAGCGCAAGCCCGATGGCCACGGGGTCGAGGGCCCGCTCGATCACCGAGCGGTGCTCGGCAACCAGCCAGCCGTTCAGCTCGTCCACCGCCCACCCGAGCCCCGCTCGGGCGCGGTCCGCGGCCGCGACGATCCTCAACGCATCCGCCATGCGGCCCTGCGCGTGGACCAGGGGGACCGCCGCCTCGAGCAGCTCGACCCTCGCGACCGGATGCGCCCGCTCGACGACCGGCCACGCGTCCCTGAGCACCGCCCGGGCGACGTCCACGCGGCCGGCGTTGCCGAGCGCGGCGATGACGACCGGTCGCTGATCGTCCGGAAACCCCGCCGACTGCAGCAGCTCATCGGCATGCACCGCGGTGGCAGCGGACGCCTCGGCCTCGCCGAGGCGCCACTCGACCTGGGCGCAGCACAGCAGGGTGACGGCGGCGTTCCAGGCGTCGCCGCTCCGCTCGTGCGCGGCCGCAGATGCGAGCAGGCTGGCCCGAGCGTCCTCGTCCAGCCCGCGGGCAATCGCCTCGTGGGCCCATCCCGCGATCCGCAGCCCCTCGCGCACCTCCGGGTCGTCGACGTACTCCGAGGCCTCGAGGAGGCATCGACCGGCGGCCTCGCGGTCGCCGTTGCCGAGGCAAACCTGCGCTGCCGTCGTGATGGCTCGCCGCATCACGTGCCTGACCCCGGCCGCACGCGCGATCTCGATCGCGCCGCGGGCGAGGTCGAGCGCGGCCGCCGGGCCGTCCCGTACCAGGATCTGCTCGACCCGCACGACCTCCGCGTACGGGCGGCTCGGGTCGTCGGGGGTCGCAGCGGCCAGGAGCGCATCGAGCCAGCGGAGCGGCGTCGCGTCCCACGGGCTCTGTCCCCAGTACCGGTCGAGCGCCGTGATGATCCGGAGGCCGGCGGCCGGGTCGTTGCCCTCCGCCCATTCGAGCACGCCAGTGATCAGGGGTCTGAGCCGACCCGCGAGACGCGTCGCCTCAGCCTGCCTCGGGCCCCACAGGTCTCGGCCGATGGCGGCCACCAGGGCGTCGACATGCGTAGCGAGACGGCGGTCGAGCTCAGCCTCGCGGCCCGGGTCGAGCGACCGGAGGCAGGCGGCGCGGATGGTGTCGAGCACCCGGAACCAGCGGCGTCCATCCTCGTCAGCGTCGGGGGTCACGAGCCCGGCTCGCACGAGCCCGTCGAGCGCCGACACGACATCCGCCCCCGGGGCGAGTGCCTCGAGCACGGCGACGTCGAATGGGCCCGGGCAACGGGAGGCCGCATCGAGCACCCGCCGCTCGTCATCCTGGAGCAGCGCGATCGACCATGCGAGGACGGTGGCGAGCGAGCGATGGCGGCCGTCGGCGACCGTCTGTGAAGCCAGCGTCCGCGGATCGTCGAGTCGCCGGCGGAGCTCGGCCAGGCCGAAGACCCGCGTACGCCCTGCCGCGAGCTCGATCGCCAGCGGCATGCCGTCGAGCCTGCGCAGGATGGCCGACGCCTCAGCGGCGGCGGGCGCATCGAGCTTGAGGTCGGCACCCATGGCGTGCGCACGCGCCAGGAACAGGGCGCCCGACGGCGACGCCGCAACCGCCCCCGGGTCGTCGCCCGATGGGAGCTCGAGGCCCGGCACCGGGACCTGCACCTCGCCCGCGATGGCCAGGGGCACCCGGCTGGTCGCGATGATGTGCAGCCCGGGTGCAGCCGCGAGACGTGGCTCGATGACCGCGGCCACGCCGTCCGCGACGAGATTCTCGAGGTTGTCCAGGACCAGCCATGCCTCCCGGCGTCCGAAGTAGTCATCCAGGGCGGTCGCCTCGTCCGCCGGTCCGGCAACCAGCTCGAGCGCCGCCGCGATCGCGCGGAGGAGCCCGGCCGAGGAGTGCACGGCGACCCCGTCCACGAACCACGCCTCGTGCCCGCCGTCACGCAGGCGGTCGAGGACCGCCCGCGCCAGCGTTGTCTTCCCGACCCCGCCCGGACCGGTGAGCGTCACCATACGGTCCTGGAGGACGACGCGCGCAAGTCTCGCGACGGCGTCGTCGCGACCGAGGAGGGTCATCGCGGGCGGGCCGATGCGAACAGGGGCGCGTGGACGCTCGACGACAACCGTGGCTCCTCCAGCTGGCGGCCCATTGTGTGCGGCCAGCTCGACCCGGACAAGGGGTTCGACCCCACCGCGCCGGCTTCCCCCGGCGAGTCTCCTCGTGGGCGCGGGGGTCAGGTCGTGACGGGCGTCTCGCGCACGAGGCCGAGCTCGCGGGCGCGGAGGGCGATCTCGAGCCGCGAGCCGACGCCGAGCTTCCCCTTGACGTTCGTCACGTGGACGGACGCCGTCTTGTGGCTGATGTACAGCTTCGCCGCGATCTCGTTGTTGGTCCGTCCCTCCCCGATCAGCGTCAGCACCTCCACCTCGCGTGCGGTCAGCCCGTCCAGCGTGTGCGGCAGCGGGTGGGGGCGGCGAGACGCACGGCGACCCGGCGCATCCCCGGCCGGACGCAGCGACCGCGCCATCGCCGCCTCGAGCGACAGGCCGTCCGCGGCGAGCTCGGCGATCCGCGCCGGCACCGGGCCGAGCACCTTCACGGATCGCTGGCGCCATCGTTCCAGGAGGAACGAGACGTGATCGTCACGGGTCCACCCGGTCGACGGCCGGTCGCGGTCGGCCACGGCGAGGACCGTCAGCGCCTCGGCGTGGCGGCCCTCAGCGGCGAGCACCGCGACCGCCGCTTCCAGCGCCTCCACGCGGTCGATGCGTGCCTCGCGCTCGACTTCGGGCCACGCCGCCGTGAGCGACGCTCGCGCTTCCTCCGGCCGCCCATCCTCAGCGAGCGCAAGGGCAAGGATGTCGCGGGCGAAGGCACGGACGTTCCCCGGGGGGCAGAGCTCGATCGACGACGAGGCCTGGGTCACCGCCGCGCGGACGCTGCCCGTGCGCAGGAACGCGAGAGCCGCCTTGAACAGCGCGATGCCCTGGTTCCCGTGCCGACCGATCCGCGCGCCCGCAGCCGCCGCCTCCAGGTGGCGCGTCGCCGACGTGGCGGCGTCGTGGTCTTCGAACCAGGCGGCATCGGCGAGCCCGCTCAGCGTCAGGGCAGCGCGGTCGTCCGGATCGGGTGCCGCCTCCGCGGCCAGCAGGTTGTTGCGGCTCAGTCCGGGTCCATCGCCGAGGGCGTACCGCGCGTGCGCGAGCTGAAGGAACAGGCGACGCCGGTCGACTGCGGGGAGGCCGTCGACTCCCGCGAGGAGCTCGGGCTCCAGCCGGAGCGCCTCCTCGGGGCCGGCGTACCGGGTCAGCAGCCGCAACAGCGAGCCGGTCACCGCGAGGCGGTTGGGGTCATCGGCCCGCGCGGCGTCCAGCATCGCCCGGCACCAGGCGACGGAGCGCGCGAGCTGGACACCCGTCTGTGCGATCCGGTCGAACGCCGCGAGCAGCCGCAGGCCGAGTGACGGGTCGTGCCGCAGGCACCAGTCCTCCGCCAGGGCGATCGCGTCGAGCTCCGCGAGGAACACCGCCATGGCGTCCCGCTCCGCCATCGCCCATCGAGCGTCCAGCCGTTCGGCCGTTCGGACCGTCGCCCGGGCGAGCCGCTCGAGCAGGACCTCCCGTTCGGCCAGCGGAAGGCCACGCGAGAGGTGGGCACGAACGGTCTCGAGGAGTCCGAAGCGCGGCTCGCCGCCGACCTCCCCGAGCGCGCGCACGAGGCCCGAGGACACGAGCAGGTCCAGCGCGGGGACGGCGGGCACGTCCGGCGACAGCGCCTGCGCGAGGTCGATGTCGAAGGACGGCCCGCACACGGCAAGCGCCCCGAGGAACGCGCGCTCCGGCGCCGGGACGAGGTCGATGCTCATCGCGAGCACCTCATCCAGCGACGTGTGCCGCCGCTCCTCCCCCTCCAGGATGTCGCGGGTCGAGACCACCGCGGGATCATCGAGACGGCGAAGGATCGCCCCGGGCGAGAGGATCCGGCTCCGGCCCGCCGCGAGCTCGATCGCAAGCGGCATCCCATCGAGGCGGCGCAGGAGATCGGCCAGGTCCCCTGCCGTCGCCGCGTCCAGCACCTCGATCGCCCCGAGCAGCCGCGCGATACGCAGGAACAGTGCGCCCGAGGGGGAGGCCTCGACATCGGCAGGGCTTCTGGTCGCGGGCAGCATGAGGCCCGGGATCGGGAGCTCGCGCTCGCCGGGAACCCGCAGGGGGATCCGGCTCGTCGCGAGGACGCGCGTCGCGGGTGCTGCGTCCAGCCAGGCGGTGACGCGGCGCCCCACGCCGTCGAGGTGCTCGAGGTTGTCGAGGACGAGCAGCGCCTCGCGCAGACCGAGGAACGCAACGAGGGCGGCCTCGGCGTCCTCGTTGCGGGTGCCGACCAGCCCGATGGCGCCGGCAACCGCCGCCGCAACGTCGGACGAGCTGCGAAGCGGGGCGAGGTCGACGAACCAGCCATCACCCTCGTGCGCACCGAGGACCTCTCGCGCAAGCGTCGTCTTCCCGATCCCACCCGGACCGGTGAGCGTCACGAGCCTCGACTCGTCGAGGAGCGCGCTCACCCGCTGGCGATCCGCGTCTCTGCCGAGCACGGACGCGCTGCGGCGATGGACGCTGGTCGGCACCGGGTATCGCCCTCCGTTGGACGGCGATTGTGCCCGCGCCCGGGCACGCCGACAAGGGGGTCGTCGCGCCGACGACCCCCGTGTCCGATGCGGTCGTGGCAACCCGTTTCCGGGCATGTGCGGTGACCGCCGGTCGTGCGGACTCCAGTGCTAGTCCGCGAGCACGTCGCAGACGTTGGTGCTGGTGCCATTGAAGGCGGCCCGCACGAAGGAGCCGTCGCTCGCGTACCACTCGGTGACATGGCCGCTGACGTGGAAGATCCCCGCGCCGAGGTCGGAGTCATCGCCAGCGAAGTACCAGGCGAGGATGTCGGTCCCGGCGGCGTCGACACGGACCGTGCCGTCCGCCGAGAACATGATCGAGATCGCGTAGCCGCCCTTGAATTCGAGCGCGTTGCCCGAGTCCTGGTCCGTGACTCGCGAAGCGCCGAAGCCCCGCTGGAGCAGTCGCTGCGCGCCGTCCGGACCCGGGGCGAACAGGCTGTCGCGGGAGTTGAGGCTGAGGTTCTCGAACAGGATCGCGTCGTCGCACAGCGTGCCCGCGGCGAACGAGATCGGTGAGGTCACGGTGGGGCTCGTGGAGGGTGCCGTCGCAAGGGTTGCGGCGGGGATGGCAAGGGATGCCATGAGGCACAGCACGATGGCGGCTGCGGGGCGCGTGCATCTGTTCACTGGTTCGCTCCATGTCCGCCGCCCGTTCGGGTGGCGCGTGGCCGGAGGGTCCGACCCTGCGAGGTCTGGCACATCCGGCAGCGCCTTAGGCAGCTCCTCATTTCGCGTGCCGGCGTTGGGCCATCGCGCAAATGAGGAGGCTGC
>DASXVG010000078.1:0-40215 GCA_036504355.1 Candidatus Limnocylindrales bacterium | reverse complement strand
TCCACCCGCTCGGCGAGCGGCGGAAAGAACCTCGTCCCGCCGCCCAGCACCACCGGGTGCACGTAGAGCCGGTACTCGTCAACGAGTCCGGCCGCGATGAGGGAGCCTGCGAGCGTGGGCCCGCCAACGTCCATGTCCGCCTCGCTCGCGGCCTTGAGTCGCGCGACCTCGGCGACTGCGTCGCCACGAACGAGACGCGCCCCATGCGCCACCGCGTCCAGCGTCCGCGAGAACACGACCTTGGGCGTCGCCTGCCAGATCCGCGCGAACTCGACCATCGCCGGCGTGGCGGCCGGGTCTCGGTCGCCGGTCGGCCAGTAGTCCGCCATCAGCTCGTACATCCGGCGCCCGTAGAGGGACGTGCCGATCGACCGCGACTCGTCGTTGAACGCCTCGTGCAGCTCGTCATCGACGCGCACCCAGTCGAGCGACCGCACGGGCGTCTCGACGAACCCGTCGAGTGACACGGACATCGAGAAGCGCAGTCGGCCCATGCGTGACACGGTAGCGCGGCCGGCCCCGGCCAGCCGTATGGGGACGCGTACGTGGGCCATCGCGGATCGGACCACTCCCGATGCACGCCCGTGCGATAGTCGGGAGCCATGGCCCAGCCCGATTCCGCGCCCGCCTTCCCGCCGCCCGGTCGCCGCCGCAGGGCCGTCGGTGGGCCCACCGGCCTCGTCATCGACCCCACCCCGCTCCGGCTGGACCGCGACTATCGGCTGCTGTGGTCAGGGCAGGCGATCAGCACGATGGGCCGGTTCATCACGCAGGTCGTGCTCCCGTACCAGGTCTACGTCCTGACCGGGGACCTGCTCGCGGTCGGATTGCTGTCGATCGTCCAGCTCGTCCCGATCCTCGCGTTCTCGCTCGGCGGCGGCGCGGTGGCCGACGCCGTCGATCGCCGGCGGCTGCTGCTCGTCACGCAGCTGGGCCTCATGGGATCCTCTGCCGCCCTCGCCGGGCTCGCGCTCCTCCCGAGCCCGCCGCTGGTCGCGCTGTACGCCATCGCGTTCGTGGCGGCGGGCCTCGGGGCGGTCGACCAGCCCGCTCGCTCCAGCTCGATCCCGCGGCTCGTACCGCCGGAGCGTCTGCCCGCCGCCATCTCGCTCAACCAGGTCGTGTTCAACGGCAGCGCCGTCATCGGCCCCGCGATCGGCGGGGTCATCCTCGCCACGCTCGGGATCGCGGCCGCCTACACCGCCGACGTCGTCACGTTCGTCGCGGCCATCGCCGCCCTGCTGCTGATGCTTCCCATCCCGCCGACGCCGGGCGGGCCGCGCCCGAGCGTCCAGAGCATCCTCGAGGGCCTCCGGTTCGCGCGCAGCCGGCGCGAGCTGCTCGCGACCTTCGTCGTCGACATCAACGCGATGGTCTTCGGCTCGCCGCGGGCGCTGTTTCCGGCGCTCGCCCTCGACGTGTTCAAGGCCGGGCCGGCCGGGGTGGGGTTCATGGCATCGGCCGCCGGCCTCGGCGCGCTGGTCGCGGCACTGTTGTCGGGCTGGACCGGGCGCGTCCGCCGGCCGGGTCGCGCAGTCCTGGTGGCGGTCGCCGTCTGGGGTCTCGGGATCGTGGCGTTCGGTCTCGCCACGTTCAGCTTCCCGCTCGCCCTGCTGTTCCTCGCGATCGCCGCGGGTGCGGACGTCATCAGCGCGGTGTTCCGCAGCTCGATGATGCAGGTCCTGACGCCGGACCAGCTCCGGGGACGCGTGAGCTCCATCCACGTGCTGGTCGTCACGGGCGGCCCGCGGATCGGCGACGCGGAGGCGGCCGCGGTCGCGTCGGTCATCGGCCCGGCGGGCTCGGTCGTGACCGGCGGGATCCTCACGCTGGTGGGCCTGGGCGTCATCCACCTCGCGATGCCCGAGTTCAACCGCCTCGAGATGCGCCTCGACCGTCCCGAACCCGTCGACTGAGTCGGGGCGGATCTTTCCCGACATGCGAACGAATCGGTCGCCTGCGACGCCATTGATGGCAGATGCAACAACCGGTCGCGATGCTGCGTCATGGGCATGCGTTCCAAGACATGCCGGTCGGGGTCCTGTCGATGCGAAACCTGGTGCTGGGAGTCGGTCTCGTGGGGATGATCGGCGCAGGCATGATCGCCGCCCCGACCGTCCGCGCCCAGGCGAGCGGCCCGGGCATCCCGTTTGACGCCGCGATCGCCGCGTCGCACCTCGTCGTCGTCGCGACAACCGAGCTCCGGACGGACGGCGCCATCGTCGTCCACGTCGAGCGTGTCCTCGCGGGCGCGGCCCCGGCGGTCCCGGCGATCGTGTTCCCGGCGCCCGCCGACCCGCCGGCGCTCGTCGACGGGGGTCGCGCCGTCATCGCCTTCAGCGCCCCTACCACCATCGACGCCGCGGCGCCGACACGTGCGTGGCAGATCAGCGCCGACGGGTACGTGGATCCGCAGGGCTTGCAGCCGGCCGACGGGCTGCCGCCCACGCTCGCGGCGCTGTACACGTGGTTCGGCCAGCCGATGCGCGACACGCCGGCGGCGACAGCAGGCAGTGGGCTCCCGAACCTCCTCGGTCCGACGGTCCTCGTCCTGCTGGCGCTCGCGATGGCCCAGGGAGGGATCTCCCGTCGCGAGCGGCGCGTCCCGGTCGTTCGCGGTCGGCCGTTCTTGCGGAGCGCCCTCAGCGACTGAGGCCGGCGACCGCGCCGCGGTGCTCCGTCGCAGGCGGCGGTTCTCCGTCGCTGTCGGCGCCGGACGCGGACGACCACGGCGGGGCCTAGACTGGGTCGGTGACCGCCGACCCGCGCCCCACCGCCGCCCGACTGCTCGTCGACTGCCTCGCTGCGGAGGGGTGCAAATGGGTGTTCTCTGTCCCCGGCGAGGAGACGATGGATATCCTCGAGGCCCTGGCCGACGAGACACGCGTCCGGCACGTCACCACCCGCCACGAGCAGGGCGCGGCATTCATGGCAGACGTCCACGGCCGGCTCACCGGGCGGCCGGCCGTCGCGATGGCGACGCTCGGCCCCGGTGCGACCAACCTCGTCACCGGGATCGCCGACGCGTACCTCGACCGGGCGCCCATGGTCGCGATCACGGGCCAGACGGGGTCCGACAAGCTCCACAAGGAGTCGCACCAGCTCGTTGACATCCCCCGGATGTTCGGGCCGGTGACCAAGTGGACGACACGCGTCGGACGCGCGGACGCGATCCCCGAGACCGTCACCCGCGCGTTTCGAACCGCCAGCCTCGAGAAGCCGGGCCCCACCCACATCGAGCTGCCGGAGGACATCGCCGCCTCGCGGGTGGATCCGGCGCTCGGCCCGCTGCCGCCGGCGCGCGCCTACTTCCCCGAGCCCACCGGCGAGGCGATCGCCCACGCCGCCTCGCTCATCGCCGCCTCGTCACGGCCGATCGTGCTGGCCGGGAACGGCGTCCTCCGGCGCCACGCCTCGGACGAGCTGCGCGCGTTCGCGAAGGGCCTCCACGTCCCCGTCGCGACGACGTTCATGGGCAAGGGCGCCATGGACGACCGCAGCCACCTCTCGCTGATGGCGGTCGGGCTCCAGGCCAGGGACCACGTCCTGTCGGGCTTCGACCGCGCGGACCTCGTCATCTGCGTCGGCTACGACCTCGTGGAGTACGGGCCGTCGCGCTGGAACCCGGACGGGCACAAGCGGATCGTCCACATCGACACCCAGCCGGCAGAGGTTGACGCGTCGTACCGGCCCGAGGTCGAGCTCATCGGCGACATCGATGGCTCGCTCCGGCGGCTCCTCGCCGCGGTCGAGCCCCGCGGAATCGCCGGCCGCACCGCGTCCGAGCGCCACGCCTCACGCGAGATCCTCGTTCACGCGGACCTGCGCAACCACCTGCTCGAGGACCTGCGGGCGTGGGAGGACGACGATTCGGCGCTGGTCAAGCCGCAGAAGGCGATCCTCGAGCTGCGCCGCGCGCTGGCGCCGCACGACGTGCTGGTCTCGGACGTCGGGGCGCACAAGATCTGGGTCGCGCGGCTGTTCCAGGCGTACGAGCCGAACACCGTGATCATCTCGAACGGGTTCGCGGCCATGGGGATCGCCCTGCCGGGCGCGATCGCCGCCTCGCTGGTCCACCCGGACCGGCGTGTCGTCGCGTTGTGCGGGGACGGCGGGTTGCTGATGAACGTCCAGGAGCTCGAGACCGCGGTCCGGCTGCGTGCGAAGGTCACCGTCGTCGTCTGGCGAGACGACGGGTACGGGCTGATTGACTGGAAGCAGCGCAACGAGTTCGGCAGGCCGTTCGGCGTGGAGTTCGGCAACCCGGACTTCGTCGCCCTGGCGCGCTCGTTCGGCATGCCCGCGTTCCGGCCGGAGGGCTCCGCGGGCCTGGCGGCGAGCCTGCGCGACAGCCTGGCGGTCGACGGGCCGGCGCTGGTGGAGGTCCCCATCGACTACCGCGAGAACCTGCGGCTCACGGAGCGGCTCGGGGCGCTCGACCCGGGCGCGTGATCGGGCGCCAGCGCACCCGCGAACCGGTGGGCGCATGCTGGCGTAGGACAGGGCACAACCCCCATCTCATGCGCCCCGAGAGGAACCCGAACATGCACGTCGCCATCAGCCGCACCCGCGCGACCCTCGTCCTGGCCACCGCCGGTCTCGCCCTCGCGCTCGCCGCCTGTGGCGGTGGCTCGAGCACGCCCGCCGCCGCGACGTCCGCCGCCGCGACGCCCGCCGCCCCGACACAGGCCGCGAGCGCCGTCCCCGCGAGCGCGGCACCGGCCGCGGGCGGCTCCGCGGTCTCGATCAAGGGCTTCGCGTTCAACCCGTCGACCATCACGGTCGCCGCCGGGACGACCGTGACGTGGACGAACAACGACGGCGCAGGGCACACGGTCACGGCCGACGACGGCTCGTTCGACAGCAAGACGATTGCCGGCGGTGGGACGTTCAGCCAGACGTTCGCGACGGCAGGCTCGTTCACCTACCACTGCAACATCCACCCGAGCATGACCGCGACGGTCGTCGTCCAGTAGCTCGCTAGGGCTGCTCCTCCGGGGGGCGCAGCGCCTGGAACCGGCGGTAGAGCAGGATGTCGTAGACGATCTTCAGCGTCCCCGAGATCACGAACGGGGCGCCGATGAACGCCGAGCCCACGAACAGCGGCGCGGCGATGAGCGGTGATGCGGCCACGCCCAGGCTGCGCGCGATCCCCGTGACGCCCGCGGCCGCGGACCGTTCGTCCGGCTCGACGATGGCCATCGTGTACGACTGGCGCGTGGGCACGTCCATCTGGCTGATGCTGAACCGCGCCAGCAGCACGAGCGCCGCGAGCGGAAGTGTCGGCATCAGCGGCACGAGGATCAGCAGCACGTTCGACGGCAGGTGCGTGTAGACCATCGTGCGCACCAGCCCGAATCGGGCAGCCAGCGGTCCCGCAGCCAGCGCAGAGGCCGCCGCGAGGATGTTGGCGCCGAACAGGATCGCGCCGAGCAGCGCCGGGTCCACGCCGAACTTCTGGCTGAACCAGAAGGCGATGAAGCTCTGCATGACGAATCCGCCGGCGAACGCGTCGAGCGCGAACAGCATCGACAGCCGGAGCACCACGCCCTGCGACCGGTGAAGGCCGAGGCGCGAGCGGATCGTCGGGTCGGTCACGTCCGGCTTCGGCACCTCGACGGCCGGTGACACGCGGGAGAACAGGACGGCGAGCACGATGCCGATCGCGGCGTAGACGACGATGACGGCCCGGTACGCGTCCTCCGGCGCGCCGACTCGTCCCACGGCCAGCTGTCCGATGGCGCCGGCCGCGAGCGATCCGAGCGCGGTGGCCAGCGAGCCCGCCAGCTGGTAGCGGGCGAACAGGCTGGTGCGGGTTGTCGGGTCGATCAGCTGCGTGAGCGACGCCTGCTCGATCGCGAGGAACGGCCCGATCTCGTTGCCGCTGGGGCTGATCACGCCGATCGTCGCCGCGACGAGCAGGACGATGAACACGGGCGTCGACGCGAACACGAGCCCGGCGAGGAGCAGCAGGATCGCGCCCGCGATCAGCACCCGCCGCCGGCCGATCCGGTCCGCGTGCGTGGTGAGCCACAGGGAGATCGCCGCGTCTCCGAGCAGCGTCAACGCGAGCAGCAGGCCGATCTCGCCGCCCGACAGGCCGATCGCGTCGAGGTACAGCACGAGCACGACCGCGAGGAGCCCGTACCCGAACATCCGGACGGAGCGGGCGGCGAACAGGAGGGCGATGTCTCGTTGGTGCATCGATGGCGGAGCGTACCCCGCCGGCACCCGGTCG
Organism: Candidatus Limnocylindrales bacterium; assembly: GCA_036504355.1. Lineage (GTDB taxonomy): Bacteria > Chloroflexota > Limnocylindria > Limnocylindrales > CSP1-4 > CAIXZV01. The sequence continues at coordinate 33,977 of DASXVG010000078.1, read as the reverse complement.
ATTCGGCCGTCCGGAACCGGACACCCGGCCCTCCCCAGCCGACGGTCCCACGCGGTACGAATCCCTGTCAGCGTCCCGGCCACGCCGGAGGAGACCCATGCCCACCTCGATGAACCAGGTTGACGAGTTCCTCGCGCTCAAGCGGATCGCCGTCGTCGGCGTGTCGCGCAACCCCAAGGAGCTCAGCTACACGCTGTGGCAGGAGCTCCGCCAGCGCCGGTACGACGCGATTCCCGTCAACCCGTCAACGACCGAGATCGACGGCGTGCCGTGCTACCCGTCCGTCGCCGACATCGTGCCCGCCGTCGACGGTGCGCTGATCGTCACGACGGCCGGCGTCGCCGAGCAGGTGTTGGAGCAGTGCGCGGCGGCCGCCATCCGCAAGGTGTGGCTGTACGGCGGGCTCGGCGGTGGCGCGACCAGCGACGTGACGATCCGGACGGCGGACCGCCTGGGCCTCGAGGCCGTCTCCGGCCTCTGCCCGTACATGTTCCTGCCCGGGACACCCGCGTTCCATGTGATGCACGCCTGGGGCAAGAAGCTCACGGGCAGCTACCCGAAGGCGGGGTAGGCAATGACGACCGCGGCCGTCGTCTATCGCAGCGCGACCGGGACGACCCGCCAGCTGGCCGAGGAGATCGGCGCGCACCTCCGGGCGAAGGGCGTTGACGCGACCGTCCGATCCGTGGGCGATGCCGATCCCGCGGCGCTCGCCACGGCAGACCTCGTGCTCCTCGGCTGCTGGACGAGCGGGCTGTTCGTGATCGCCCAGCACCCCGACGAGCCGTGGCTCGCGTTCGTCCGTGACCTGCCGCCGCTGCCCAACGCCCGGGTCGGGCTGTTCACCACCTACAAGCTCGTCACGGGGTCCATGTTCCCGCGCATGCGCGCCGCGCTGGGCGGCCGGACACCGCACGTGGACCTGGAGCTCAAGGTCCGGGGCGCGCACCTGACCGACGCCGGCCGAGCCGCGCTCGACCGGTTCGCCGGGGTGGCGACGGAGACGGCGTGAGCGCCATCATCGGGGTGCTGCCGGGCGACCGGCGCCGCATCCCGGCATCGCACCGCGACCTCGTGGAGTGCCCCCGGGTGGCAGCGCTGACCACCGTGATGCCCGACGGCTCGCCACAGACGTCGGTCGTGTGGTGTGACGTCGACACCGACGGCGAGCGCATCCGCGTGAACACGATGCGCGGCTTCCAGAAGGAGCGGAACATGCGCCGCAACCCGCGGGTGACGCTCCTGTGCTACGACCCGGCGGACGACGGCCGCTACCTGGAGGTGCGGGGCGTGGTCGAGGAGATGACCGAGGACGGCGCGATGGCCCATCTCGATGCCCTGACATCCAAGTACGCGGGACGGCCGATGCGCTACTTCGGCGAGTGCGTGCGGGCCGATCTCGAGGCGACCGAGGTCCCGGTGCTGTGCCGGATCCGTCCCACCCATGTCGTGGCGCTGGACGTCCATGGCGCCGAGGCTCGGCGATGACGGCGCCTTCGCTCCCGGCCGAGGCCACGGCCGTCGACGTCCCCGTCCCGGACTCCCATCGCGACCTGCTCGAACGCCCCGTCGTGGGCGTGCTGACGACGATGCTCCCGGACGGCCAGCCGCAGTCGCGCCTGGCCTGGGTGGACCTTGCCGACGGGTGCGCCCTGGTGAACACGACGCTCGAGCGGCGGAAGGGCCGCTGCCTGGACTCGGATCCGCGTGTCTCGCTCCTCGTCGTGGACCCCGACGACACGAGCCGGTTCGTCCAGGTCCGCGGCGTCGGGGAGCTGGTCACGAGCGGCGCGGAGGCGCACCTCGACGCGCTCACCCGACGCTATACGAGTCACCCGGCCTACTACGGGTACATCTATCCCGAGGCACAGCGGGCGCGCGAGACCCGAGTGATCGTCCGGATCCATGCCCGGAGGGTCACGCTCGACGCGATCCACCGGTGACGGCGGTCCCGACCCCGGACCCCCGGCCCGGGCAGCGTCGTGCCACTCGCGCACGCAGGGAGCAGGCCCGGCGCGAGCTCGGCATCGCCTGAGCGCGACCGGCGGGGGCGATCATCCCCGGCGATCGACCCCTGGGCAACGGTCGTGGTGACCGAGCACGGTCACGGCTCGAAGCGGCCGGTATCGACAAGCCAGCGCAGGAACGCGAGGCGCTGCAGCTCGCGCCAGGTCCACGGACCGCCGAGGAGGCTCGGGAGGCCCAGCAGCCGAGCGGCGAGCAGGCTCGCCTCCGTCGCGGTGAACCCGCTTCGACGGAGTCGCGCGACGTCCTCGACGACCTGTGCCGACGGTGGGCGCGGCCCGGGTGCCCGCGGTTGGCCGCCGCTGCGATCGTTCATCTCACACCCGGCCGATCGAGGTCGCCCGGTCAGTCCCTGCCCAGGATCTTGTCGGCCTTGCGGTCGATCTTCGCCTTCTCGGTCTTCGTCAGGTTGCCCGCGTGAAGCTCCTGGCTCGCCCGGGCCTTCGCGTTGCGCGCATGGCTCTTGTCGGGCATCGGGTACTTGCGCTCCTCGGGCAGCCCGAAGGTCGAATCCTTGAGCGTGTCGCGCTTCGCCTCGTCGAGCGTGGCCATGATCTGGGCCCTCCGTCATCCAGCGGCGGCTCGGTCCGCCGTTCCCACGGAGGCTCGATCGCCGGGGGCCACAGCCGCCTCATGGGGCATGTTCACCAGGTTGCGGAGCTCTCGCAACGTCCTGCTGCGGCCGCGCTCGCCAACGGCTGGCCACCCTGGCCCGCCCGCGATCGGCGGCGTCAGACGTCGAGGCCGCGGCCCTTCTCCATCACGATCTGGAGATCCTGCGTGAGCCCGGTCGCGAAGCCTGCCTCCGACAGCGCGAGGTAGTACTCCCACATCCGGATGAAGCGGTCGTCGAAGCCCTGGGCTCGAACGGCGTCGACGTTCTCGAGGAACCGCGTCCGCCAGGCGCGCAGCGTCAGGACGTAGCTCGACGCGATGTCGCGGACCTCGCGCACGAGCAGTCGGGTGCCGTGCGACGACTGTTCGATGACTGCGAGCGACGGACACAGGCCACCCGGGAAGATGTAGGTCTGGATCCAGTTCGCGCCACGGCGCTGCGCCTCGTAGGCGACGTCCGGGAACGTGATGACCTGGAGGCTCAGCCGGCCGCCCGGCTTGAGGGCGCGGTCGACGGCCTCGAAGTACGCCTCGTAGTACTCGGCGCCCACGGCCTCGAGCATCTCGATCGACACGATCGCGTCGAACTCGCCGGCGACGTCCCGGTAGTCGCGGAGCTCCACGGAGACGAGGTGGTCGAGGCCCGCCTCGCGGACCCGCTCGGTCGCGAGCGCGTGCTGCTCGCGCGAGATCGTGATCGTCGTCACCCGGCAGCCGAGCTCACCCGCGGCATAGAGCGCGAACCCGCCCCAGCCCGTCCCGATCTCGAGCACGTGCATGCCGGCCCGCAGCCCCGCGCCATCGGCGATCCGGCGGTATTTCGCGCGCTGAGCGTCGGCGAGCGACGGGTCCGGCGTCTCGAACACGGCCGCCGAGTACGTCATCGACTCGTCCAGGAACAGGCGGTAGAAGTCGTTGCCCAGGTCGTAGTGCGCCGAGATGTTCTCGCGCGCCTTCGACTTCGTGTTTCGGCGCGCCCGATGCGCCAGCCGGCGCGGAACCTCGAGCGGCAGCCGCCACCAGCCCGAGGTCAGCGCCAGCGACGAACGGTTGAGGGCCGCGAGCTCGATCAGCGCCTCGAGGTCGGGGGAGGACCACTGGCCGTCCATGTACGCCTCGCCCGCGCCGGTCTCGCCGTGGAGCAGGATGCGGACCGCGGCCGCCTCGTCGTGGATGCGGATCTCGGCCGTCCGGGTGGAGGCCGGGTCGCCGAAGACGCGCCGGCGCCCGTCCGGCATGACCACGGATAGCCGGCCCACGCGGATGCGCGATGCGGCGGCGAGCCCGAGGCGAGTGGCAAGGCCTGCCAGCGGGCGATTCGCGGGCCGCGCGCCCGACCGGGTTGCCGTTCCCTGGCTCATGCCGCCACCTGCGCTTCGGTCGACTGGACTGGGCTGCCGCCGGCTTCCGTCCGCGAGGCCGCGTGCGCCGCCACAGCTTCGCCGTGCCGCTGGAACCGCACCCCGCGACGCCACAGGCGCCACGCGTGGACGTGGATGAGCGCGATCGTGCGCTGCGTCATGAACGGGTGGTCGAACAGCATGCGCAGCACCATCCGGTCGGTCAGTCGCCGCCGTCGGAGCACGAGGCTCGTGGCGAGGACCGGCGCATCGCCCTGGCGCTCGTTGATCGCGATCCGGAGGCTGCCCGGATCGTCCGCGACGTGCACGGTGTACGTGCCCTCCATGTCGATGAACGGCGAGACGTAGAAGTCCTTGTCCATCGAGGCCCTGAAGCGGGCGCCCGGCGCCTGCGGACGCAGCGTGTAGAGGTGGCGCTCCAGGTGCGTGTTATGGACCTCGACGACGACCACGCGCAAGTGTCCTTCCCGGTCGCGGCACAGGTAGAAGCTGGCGGGGTTGAAGACATACCCCAGCACGCGCAGGTTCGTCACCAGCGTGATCCGCCAGTCGGTGACGTCCTCGCCCTGCGCACGCAGGTGGTCGAGGACGGTCGTCCGGATGTCCGCTGCGGGCTGCGGCCAGTGGTCCGAGTCGCGGAACTCCAGCACACCGCGCCGGTTGCGGCCGATGAGCCGGAGTGACCGATCGACCTCGTCCAGCTCGTCGAGGTCGAGCGCGACGTAGAACACGTCATGCTCCAGGGCGTACTCGACCGGTCGGGAGCGACGGTGGCGGACCGTGCCCTCGAGAAGGTGCGACCTCATGCGGCACGCTCCTCGTCGGCGGAGGCGGGCCGCAGCGCCATGACGCTCGCGGCGGCCGCCGACACGAGCTCGGCCGCCTCGAACCCGGAGCGGCAGCCGTCCTCGTGGAACCCGTAGCCCAGGTGGGCGCCGGCGTACCAGGTGTTCCGGTGCCCCTGGAGGCCGCCGATCGCCGCCTGCGCCTCCAGCGAGCGGAAGGTGTACAGGGGATGGCTGAACGCGCGCGAGTGGATCACCCGATCGTCGCGGACGCTGTCGCCCGGGTTGATCGACACGAGGTACTCCGTGGGGCCGGGGATCGCCTGGAGGCGGTTCATGTGGTAGGTCATGGTGACCGCGGCGCCGCGCGGCGTACAGGCCGACTGGTCCACGTTCCATGACGCCCACGCGTCGCGCCGGCGGGGCATGACGCGCTCGTCGGTATGAAGCACCACCGCGTTGCGGTTGTACTCGAACCCGCCGAGAGCCGCGCGCTCCCGGAGATCGGCATCGCCGAGGGCGGCGAGGGAGTCGTCGGCGTGGGCGGCGAGCACGAGGGCGTCGAAGCGCTCCGGTCCGCGGTGCGCCGTCCGCACCGTCACGCCGGTGTCGTCGCGGGTCACGCCAATCGCCGGCTCGCCCGCACGCAGGGCGCCCACGGGGAGCCGCGCGAGCAGCCGGTCAACGTACGCGCGAGAGCCGCCGGTCACCGTGCGCCACGGATGGGCCGCGCCGACGCCGATGAGCCCGTGGTTGTCGAGGAACCGCAGCAGGTAGTCGACCGGGTACTCGAGCGTCCGTCCCGGCGCCGTGGACCACACGGCGGCCGTGATCGGGACGAGGAAGTGGTCCCGGAAGGAGGCGCCGAACCGCCGGTCATCCAGGTACTCGCCCAGGGTCATCCCGGTCGGCGTCGTGCCGTCGAGGATCGCCCTCGCGTCGCGGTAGAAGCGGAGGATGTCCGGGAACATGCGCAGGTAGCCGGGCCGTGCCAGGAGGCTCCGCTGGGCGAAGAACCCGCGCGCGCCGCGAGATCCGAACTCGACGTCGCACGCGCGGCAGGTCGACCCGAACGACATGTCGCTCGCCTGGGTCTCGACGCCCAGCTCCTCGAACAGCGCGACGAGGCGCGGGTACGTCGGCTCGTTGTAGACGATGAACCCGGTGTCGACGTTGACCGGGCCTCCGGGCGCGTCGACGGTGACCGTTGCGACGTGACCGCCGGCGGTGGTCTCACGCTCGAAGACGGCGACCTCGTGGCCGTCCCGGTTGAGGCCCCAGGCGGCGGACAGCCCGCTCACGCCGGACCCGATGACGGCGACCCTCATCGGGCCGCCGCCGCGGCGCGATCCTCGAGGGCGCGCTCCATGCCCGCGGCCGCGTCCTTCGCGATCTTCGTGAACGCGCCGCCCGCGAGCGGCTCGACGAGCCGCATCCAGCCCGTCAGGCTGATGTCGGCCGTGTAGTCGATCCGTGTGCCCGTCGAGGTCGGCTGGAAGCGGATCTCGTCCGTCGCCCGGACGCTGGACCCCTCGCCCGCGAGCACGACCCGGCGGCCTGTCTCCCAGGTGACGACCCGGTACTCCATCGGCACGACGGTGCCGCGCTGGCGGACGCCAAGCTTGTAGCGCGCGCCGACAGCGACCGGCCCCGGGTCGAGGCGCTCCGAGCTGACGGTGTTCGGGTCCCAGGCGGGGCAGTTCGCGAAGTCGGCGACGAACTCGAAGGCCTCGTCGATGGGAAGGCGGGTCTCGATCGTCTCGTGCAGGCGGGGCATGTCCGGGGGTCTCCAACGGGTCCGGCTCGGGGACCCTTCTGCAGTACCTTCGCAGCAGCGGCCGATCCGGACGGGTCCGGCACCCGAAGATGGTGTTGATGAATCCTCGCAACTTGCTCGACGACCTCGCGGAGGTCCTCGTCCTCCCAAGCTTCACGCGCCTGGGCTTCGACTTCCGACGCCGCCTGTACAACTGGCCGGAAGCGAGCTCGTACTCGATGACCGGGCGGACCGTCGTGCTCACGGGCCCCACCTCGGGGCTCGGTCGAGAAGCGGCGGGCTCGTTCGCGCGCATGGGCGCGGCGCTCGTGCTGGTCGGCCGCAACGCAGTGAAGCTGGAGCGGACGCGCGCGGAGCTCGTCGCGGAGACGCCGCGGCTCGAAGCGATCGCCATCGCCGCGGACATGGCGTCGCTCGCGTCGGTCCGGGCGGCCGCGGACGAGATCCTCCGGGGCGTGCCGCGCATCGACGTGATCGTGGACAACGCCGGCACGATGCTCCCAATGCGTGAGGTCACCGACGAGGGCTTCGAGCGCACGTTCGCCACGATGGTCCTCGGGCCGTTCGTGCTCGTCTCGCGGCTCCTGCCCCGCCTGCTCGCCAGCCCGGATGGGCGCCTCATCGCGGTGACGTCCGGCGGGATGTACACGCAGTCGCTGCCGCTCGACGACCTCTCGTACGAGCGAGGCACCTACGACGGCGCTCGCGCCTACGCGAGGGCGAAGCGGGCGCAGGTCGCCCTGGTCCGCGAGTGGGCTCGCCGACTGCGCGACACGGGTGTCGTCGCGAACGCGATGCACCCCGGCTGGGCGAACACCCCCGGCCTCGAGGCGTCGCTGCCAGGGTTCGCGAAGCTCGTCGGCGGCCAGCTCCGCACAGCGGCCGAAGGCATTGACACGATCCTGTGGCTGGCCGCGGCTCCGGAGGCGCGGGCGATGAGCGGCCGCCTGTTCCTCGACCGTCGGCCGCGCCCCTTCGATCGCATCCCCTCGACCCGCCTCTCGGCCGACGACCGGGAGACGCTCTGGCGCGAGGTCCTCGTGCTGACGGGTGAACCAGACCCGACACCCCAGCACTAGGGGAACGATCCGTATCTCTCGCGTCGGCAGGGGTCCCGCGCACAAGCGCCAGGCATCCCGTGTCGGCGATGCGTAGCGTTAGGATCCCGCAGCAGGAGGCCCCAATGCGTGATTCCCACTCCTCGCCAGACATGCGTCGGCCCGTCGTCCGACCCTCCTCGCAGCTCGATGAGCTCGCCGGACAGCAGACCCCTGGCATCCGCCGACGCCAGGCGTTCGCGGCTGAGGACCGCTGGGTCGGGCACGTCGAGACGCAACCGGGCGAGTGGAGCGGATGGCACCACCACGGCGAGACCGACACCTACATGTACGTGCTCGCCGGCGGACTGGAGTTCGAGTATGGCCTCGCCCGAGAGCGACTGTTCGTTGGACGTGGCGACTTCGCGCTCATGCCGGCCGGGGTGGTCCACCGCGAGCGGACCGCACCCGGAGAGCCCGGCGAGATCGTGCTGGTGCGTCTCGGCCCCGGGCCGGCCGTCGTGAACGTGGACGACCCGCACGAACCGGAGTGAGCCTCGTCCTGCCGAAGCAGGCGGACACGCATCAGCGGCCTACCATGTCGCGTTCAGCGGGCCGGCCGGCTCGCGACGATGGGCCGATGACGGCCGGAGGCGCCATGGACAGCTCCCTCGTCGACCAGGTGATCGACGCCGCCGCGCGGGTGGTCGCCGGCGGGGCGATCTCGGCGAACGGCCACGGCAACGTCAGCGTCCGGGTCCCCGGCGCGGAGGAGATGTACTACACGTCGGCGCCATCGCTGAAGGGACTTCGACCGGACGGGATCGTCCGCGTGGGGCTCGACGGGACGCTGCTGGAGGGGAGCCTGACGCCGATCCAGGGCGCCGTCGTCGCGATGCACACGGCGATGTACCAGGACAGCCCTGACGTCGGGTGCGTCGTCCACACGCATTCCCCGTACGCGACCGCGTTCGCGGTCGCCAACCGGCCGATCGGCTGCTGGATCGAGGCACTCGCGATGTTCGGGCTGCCCGACGGCGTCCCCGTCGCCGGGTATGGCCCACGCGGGTCCGAGGAGGCGGTTGCCAGCATCCGTGCGGCAGTCAGGCCGGGTGTGCCCGCGGTGCTGCTCGCCAATCACGGCGTGCTCGTCTTCCACCGCACCTCGGACCTCGCAGTCCTCGTGGGCGGCGTTGTCGAGGAGGCCGCCCAGGCGGCCATCAATGCCGCCGCGCTGGGCGGCCCGGTCGAGATCCCTGGCGCTCTCCGCGCGGCCGCGCTGCAGCGGGTGATGGCCTTCGACACGGCCGGGACGAAGACCGCCTGACCCGCACGGGCGCGTGGACAGGGCACCTCCGACCTGCCACGATGCGCGCCTCGGCGAGGTCGTCCCTCTGATCCAGCCGCCAGCCACCTGACGCTGACGTGTCCCGTCACGATCGATGCTCCCGCCGCCGGCTTCGCGGTGCCGGAGGGACGGAGGATCCGGCGTGCTCACCCCCGGCCACCTCGAGGTCACGGCGCACGCGCTGACCGCGATCCTCGGCGCCTGGCTCGGGCTGACCGTGCTCACCCGGTCGCGCACGGTCTACGCACGGGTGTTCGGGCTGCTGGCGCTGACCCTCGCGCTGTGGAGCACGAGCGTGATCGTGCAGCGGTTGTCCTCCGCGCCGTCGACGGGCTCCGTGCTGCACGCGATCGAGGAGCTCGCGGCGGCCGTCATCGTGCCTGCGACGGCACACTTCTCGCTGCTGATCGCGACCGAGGGGCATCCCTCGCGGCGCCAGTGGCGTGCGGTGGTGGCCGCCTATGTCCTCAACGTCGCCTTCGCGATCCCGGGAGCCATCGATCGCACGGCGCCGATCGCGATCAGCACGCCCCAGCTGGCGATCGGTCCACTTCCCGCCGTCCTCCTCGGATGGGCGTGGATCGGCACGCGTGTCGTCACCCTGTTCGCCGCCGCCGGCTGGCTGCTCCAGGCCTTTCGCCGCAGCTCGCCCGATGCCGCCCGCCGGCGGCAGCTCGGCCAGACACTCGCCTTCGTCGTGATCGGGACGCTGGGCGGGATGATCCGGCTGCTGTCGGTGGTCATGCCGACCGATCCATGGATCGGCGTGTCCCTCGTGACCGTCGGCATGGTCCTCTCGGCCTCGGTCGTGTTCTCGGCTGGCGTGTTCTTCGCACCGGACGTCGCTGGGCGCGCGTTTCGGCGGTCCATCGGCGTCGGGCTCGGCGTGTTTCTCGTCGTCGGGCTCCTCCTCGCCCTCGATGCCATCAGCCGCCAGGTCCTGGGGCTGGACGTGCCCCTCCTCCCCGTCGCAGCGCTTGTCGTGGCCCTCGCCGTGTACGAACCCGCGGTCACCTGGTGGCGCTCGCGCATCGACGGCCGGTCCCCGGGCGACGTCGCCCGGGAGCGACTCCTGCGTGCGATCGGCGAACCGTCGCTCGGCACGGCAACGGCCTCCGCCGGCGTCCAGCCCGCACTCGCCCGCGTCGCGAGCGCGCTCGATCTCGCGGGTGCCATCGTCCTCCGGGAGGGCGAGACGAGGCCCGGCCAGGGTGTGCCGGAGCACGATCGCTCGCCGGCGATCCCGCTCGTCGTCGACGACGAGGTGTTCGGGGAGCTGCGGGTGGGGCCCACGACATCCGGTGCGCCGTTGAGCGCCGGCGACGAGGCGCTGCTCAGGCTGTCGGCCGCGTACGTGGCCGCGGCCCTCCGAGCCGGTCGCCGCGAGGATGAGCAGGTGGACCTCCTGACCGACCTGACGCAGGAGCGGGCCAGGGTCCAGGACGCGGCGGAAGAGCTGCACGACGCGCTCGCCCGGCGGGCGACGGACGGCGACGGGCTGCGTGTCTATGCCCTCGGACCGCTCCGCGTGGAGCGCGGCGACGACACGATCGAGCGGTGGGGCGGGGAGAAGGCCGGCACCAGGCAGGCGCAGGGGCTGTTCGCCTTCCTGTTCGATCGCGGCGAGCGTGGCCTCGACAAGGACGAGGCGCTCGAGCTCATCTGGCCGGATACCGCGGTCGACCGTGCCGATCTCGCCTTCCACCGCACGCTGGGCGGTCTCCGTCACACGCTCGATCCGCGGGGGGACGGCGGCAAGCGGGCCGTACGGTTCCGCAACGACCGCTACCGCCTGGATCCGGGGATCGTGCAATGGTCGGACGTCGCGACGTTCCTCGGCCGTCTCGATGCGGCTCGCGGCGCCTCGTCCGCGCCGGAGCGGATGCGCCTGCTCGAGGAGGCGCGCGTGCTGTATCGCGGCGAGTACCTGGACGACTGCCCGTTCTACGGCGACAGCGTGCACGTCGATGAGCGTCGCGGGTCGCTCCGCGCCAGGGCCGTGGATCTCCTCGTGGCGCTCGGCCACGGCTACGAGGAGACGGGCGATCCGGTCTCCGCGGCGGCCGCCTACCGCGACGCGGCGGCGGTCGCGACCGACGAGTGTCCGGCCGCCGTGGCCGGTCTCGCACGGATCGCGGGCGCCTGATCGACGGTCCGCAGCACCTCCGGAGTCCCGCCGCAGTGGCGCCGCAGTCCGGCGCGGTCAAGGTGGCGACATCAACGCCTCCCTGAGGGCCTGACCGATGTCCATCGACGAGATGATCGAGCGGCAGTATCAAGATCACGCCGCGGCCGTCCGCGGCAAGGCGCTCCAGCTGACCCGTGATCCGGAGCTCGCGGCGGACGTGACGCAGGAGGCGTTCCTGCGGCTGTTCACGGAGGCGTCCGCCGGCCGGATGCCCGAGAACGTCCCGGGCTGGCTGTACCGCACCAGCGCGAACCTCATCGTGAGCGGAGCGCGGCACCGTGCGGTCGCCTACCGCTACGCGCCCCGCCTGGTGCGCGATGAGCAGCCGGCACAGCCGGAGGCGATCGCGCTCCTGCGAGAGGACCAGGACGCCATGGCGGCAGCGCTCTCCAGGCTGGCGGCGCCGGACCGGGTGATCCTCGGGCTGGCCGCCTACAACGTGACCGGGCGCGAGATGGCGACCGCGCTCGGTCGAAGCGAGGTGGCGACCCGGGCGCTGCTGAGCCGCGCCCGCGGCCGCCTGCGCACGGTGCTCACGATCGCCGAGACGGCGAGGGCGGCATGATCGCCGCGGTTGTCCTCATCCTCGCGTCGTGGGGCGTCCTGGTGCTGCTGGGCATCGCGAGGCTGCTCGGCCGCCGGCCCACGGCCCTTCAGTGGGTGCGCTGGATCGCGCGGATCGCGATCGTCGGTGCGATCATCGGCGGCGGACTTGCCACCTGGGCGATGACTTCCTTCATGGACGGCATGGCCCACTTTGACTCGGGCATTCCCCCGGAGCACCGTGCGCTCCTCGATTCGGCGTTCTGGGGCGTGATCGTCGTCGGGGCTGTCCTCGGCCTGCTCGCGGCATCGCGGGTGCGCGAGCCCTCCGCCCGACGTTCGCGCTGACCCTGCCGCCGTCGATGTCCGAGGGCTCGCGGGCGTAGCCTGTGGGGGACAGTCGAAGCCGACAGGTGATGCCCATGACGACCGGCGGACCGTGGCCGACCCTGGACGAGCTGCGCGAGCAGGAGGGGCGCCTGGCGCTGCCGTCGCTCGACGAGGACGACGCGATCGACATCGGCCTCCTCCTGCTCACCATGGCGGTCGAGCGTGGGCTCGCCGTGACGATCGAGGTTCGCAGGGGCAACCGGGTGGTGTTTCGCGCGGCGAGGACGGGGACCAACGCCCACAACGACATGTACGTCGCGGGCAAGGCGCGCGTGGTCGAGCGCTTCGGCCACGCCTCGCTGCTGGAGCGCCTGCGGCACGAGGAGGCGGGCACCACGTTCGAGGCAGCGACGTCGCTCGCGTTCCCGGAGTACGCGCCCCATGGCGGCGGCGTCCCGCTGGTCGTGGCCGGCACCGGACCGGTCGGGGTGGCGATCGTGTCCGGGCTGCCGCAGCAGGACGACCACGCATTGATCGTCGAGGCGCTCGAGGCGTACCTTGCGGGGCGGAGGCCAGCGGTCTCGTCACCGGCCCCCTGACCCGGCCCGAAGATCAGCCGAGCGCGTCGCAGAGCGCCTGGAGCGCGTCGGCGTCGCCGTTCGCGAAGTAGTCGCGGAACGGGTGCATGCCGCCCTCGTGGATGAGATCGCCGGTCGCGGAGTCCTCGAGGATCGTGCCTGCGTCGAGGAGGACCGATCCGCCGCCCGGCACCCAGACGCGGGTGAGGAGGCCGGTCGTCCTGATCGTGCCGCTGTCCAGGTCCCCGGGAACCGACAGGTCGTGGACGATCGTGTCGTGCTGGAACCAGGGCACGCTCGTGCCGGTGTGGGGGTTCGTGAACGTGCCGCTCAAGGTCTCGCGGAAGTGGCGCTGGACTAGATTGCCGTCCCCGTCATAGGTGCGCTTCCCAACGACGGATCGCTCCTGCGAGAACAGCAGCTCGGTGCTCCCGCAGACGATGCCGCTCGGCTCGTCGACGATCGGGTCGTCGCTGAAGTGGAGCGTGCACAGCGTGCCGCCGGCGCCCTCGTAGCACTCGGCGTTGAAGAAGTCCGGCGGCGCGGGGTTGAGCGTGTTGGGATCCACGGTCTCCCGTGCTGCGACGGGCCCCGCGATCGCGACCGCGGCGATCATGGCCGCCACCACGATCTGCCGCGGCGCGCGATGGATGATGTGGCGGACCTGGGACGACATGATGGGCCTCCGTGCGGTCGGCGACCCGATGCAGGCCGCTTCCCTACTAAGGGCGCCTGGCGGCGGCGGAACGTTCCAATTTGGCGCTCGGTCCTCGAGCGTCGGCACGCAGCAGCCGATCGCCGTCACGTGACGCCGAGGGCGAGCGGATGACGACCCGTCATGACGCGGGCCCTTGCTCCTTCCAGATTCAGGTCGCATCCCTCGGGCGGCTCGCGATCCTCCGGACGCGAACAACCTCCTCCAGGCCTGCTCCTGGCGCGCCTCCCCTCCCTCGGTGCCAGGAGCAGGTCGCTTCGTATCCCGCATGGGTCATTGCCCCGTCCTCCCGCGCCGGTGATCGCGGCGGACGTGGAGGCGATGACGTCGGCCTGTGCGAATGACGGGTCGTCATGACGTCGCGCCATTCCGGGTGCTCACTCCACGCAAGCAGTGGCCGGAGTTTCGCCCGGCGGCGGTCGCCAGACCCCGCTTCCCCGGATGCCAAAGGCACGGGAGAACCACCATGGCCATCGATCAGGTCGACCGGACGGTCGTCACGCAGGAACCCACCGCCCCCGGCCAGGCGACGGTGCAGACGGAGAGCAGCCGCATCTCGCGGGCGGGTCCCGGTCGGGCCGAGACGAGCCGCCGCATCGTGATCCTCGTCTTCGGGCTCATCCAGATCCTCATCGGGGCGCGCATCGTCCTGCTGCTGCTCGACGCGCGAGAGGCCAACGACCTCGTCGCTGCGATCCTGAACACCAGCCAGCTGTTCGTGGCGCCGTTCGAGGGAATGCTCCGCACCGACTCCCTCCACGCCGCCGGCTCCGTCCTCGACATCACCGCGATCATCGCCTTCGTTGGCTGGACGATCCTGGAGCTCATCGTGCTCTGGATCATCGGGCTGTTCGGGCGCCGGTCGGCCGCGCCAACCATCTGAACGCGGTTGGCGCCTGGGCGGACAATGAGAGGACTGGCCGGCCGGGCGCCGGCGTCAATCGTCACGAGGAGGCAGTCATGTCCGTCGCGCGCGTGACCGAGATCAGCAGTCGTTCCGAGCGCAGCTTCGAGGACGCCATCAACCAGGGAGTCGACCGGGCGAACAAGACGCTCCGCAACGTCAAGGGCGCATGGATCAAGGAGCAGCAGGTCGATGTCGTCGACGGCCGGATCGTCGGCTATCGCGTCAACATGCTGGTGACCTTCGTCCTCGACGAATAGGCGGCTCCGCAGGCGTCGCCGAGCCGCGATCTGGGCGTGGTCCGTGCACGCGGCGGTCGGCTGACAACACCCAGGTGACGAGAGCGCATCCGCCTCGCGACGGATGCGCTCTGTCGTTGTTGTCGGGGATGGCGGCGGGTGCGTGAGTGCTCGTCAGCCGCCGCGCCCCGTGAGGCCGCCCAGGAAGCCCTTGACCTTGTCGGCAGCCTCGCCGAGCTTCTCCTCGACCTCTTCGACGATGCCTTCCGCGCGGTCCTCGGCCCCGGCGAGCGCATCCTCCGCGGCGCTTGACGCCGCCTCGGCATCCGACGTCGCGGCCGCCGTCGCATCGGCGGCGGTTGATGCCGCGGTGTCCTCGGCAGACTTGGCGGCGTTGCTGAGATCGTCCAAGGTGTCTCCTTCTCGCTGTGCTCCGGGCTGCCGCACCCCGCAACGGGGACGGCTCGTTGGCGGACTCGCGCCGACGTCCGCGTCGCGCTACTTCTGCAGCGCCTTGGCCTGATCGATCCAGCCCTGGACGACCGATTCGGACAGGGCGACGACCTTGCCGTGACGCGTCTCGATCATGCTCGTGAGGGATGCCGCGTTGCGGTGGCTCAGCTCCTTGATGGAGTCGACGCCGATGGACTCCAGCATCTCGGTGTGCTTGGGTCCGATCCCCTTGAGCTTGAACAGGTCATTCTCCATGCCGGCCATATCTGCCTCCTGATGCGATCGGCGGCGTGCAGGGGACCAGGCAACACCCATCGTCCGCGCCCGTCGAGGCGCGCGGGGCGGTTCCTTGCGGGCCGTCCCGGCCATTGTGCGCCAACGAGCGCTGGGAGGAAGCCCACCGTGAGCTGCGCCGGAACGGAAGAAGCCGGCCTCGAGGCCGGCTTCGGGTGATGGTCGCTGGAGCCGACACTCGGATTTGAACCGAGGACCTGCTGTTTACGAAACATTGGCGGCCGATCCAGGGGCGTCCCCTGAAGCACCGCGGGTGGTGAAGTCGGACGCTCGTTATCCCCTGTCGGCCACGCCTGACTGAGGACGTCCGACGCCGTGGCTGTCATACGGGCTGTCAACTCTGGCATTTGCTTGCCCCACGCCGCCGAAGATAGTCCTCGGTGAGGACTAGGGTTTCGGCGGTGCTGGCGTAGCTACGCTCGCGGACGGCACCGACCCTGGGCTTGGCGCCAACGTGCGAACTCGGGACTCGGTGCGGGAAGCAAGGTTCCGGCATTCCCCCAAACAGTCCGCAATGCCGCCCCGGGGGTTTGGACGCGCGACTCCTGGAAAGTGCGTTGACGAGGAGGGACAGCGGGGCAGTCGCGAGCGCATGATGGTGGTGCCGCGCAACGGGCGGCGCACATGGGGAGGTGGGGGATGCGGGGGTTCCGAACGCTGATCGCGGCGGCGATGCTGGCCGTCGTCGCCGGCGCATGTGGCATGACGGGTGTGGTCCTCCCTTCGGCCGGGGGCGGCGCGGCACCCCTGGTGGACGCGGCCACGCCGGAGCCCACGGCGGAGGTCGCCGTCGAATCAGAGGCGACGCCGGCGATCACGCTGCCGTCGACCTACAACACGCCGTCGAAACGGACCTGGGCGAAGGTCGTGAAAGCGCCCGACAAGTACATCGGCAAGGGCCTGAAGCTGTGGGCCTGCATCTTCCAGTTCGACGCGGCGACGGGCGAGGACGGGTTCCTCGCGAATGCGTCGTACAAGAAGCAGACGTACTGGAACCTGTACGGCGACAACGCGGCGTTCGGCGGCGACGCGGGCAAGCTCTCCGACTTCGTGGAGGGCGACATCGTCACCCTGAGCGTCGTGATCCTCGGTAGCTACAGCTACGACACGCAGGCGGGCGGCAACACCACGGTGCCATCGTTCCAGGTCGTCAAGATCAAGCGGCAGAAGGGCGACTGCTCATAGCGCGACGCCCGGTGAGGTCTGGGGTCCACTGTCGGTGGGCCAGCGCCTCGGTCGGTACGCCCTCTAGGGAGACGTCGACGAGGTCTCAGCCGGGATCGACGAATGGCGCTCGCGACGCCTGAGCTGGGAACGGGGCTCCCCAGTAGCCGGTGGCGTGCTTGATCCGGCCGCCGTCCACCTCGAGCACAGCCACGTACTGAAGGACGTCCTCGCCGTAGCGCAGTGGGACCATGAGCACCCAGATGCCGCCCGATCCGACCAGTCTTGGCTTTCCGGCGAACTCGGGCTTGATCTCGACGGCACCCATGGCGGCGAGCACGTTTGCGCGCCCGACAAAGCGCTCGCCGGACTGCGGCCACTCCATGGTCATGTTGTCGTCGATCAGCGTCGCCACGATGTCGGCGTCGCCGCGCCCGGACGCCATGAAGAAGCGCTCGACGACGTCACGGTTTGCCTGATCGGACTCGGATCGGTCCGCCATGTCGTTCTCCTCCGCAACCGTCGTGGCGTGCAGACTGGTTCGCCAGCTGCTGAGGCGCTCGCGAGTCAGAATCCAAGCGCGCGGGGCCCGCTAAAGGTACTTCAGCGGGTTGACTCGGTATCCCCCGGACCACACGGGCCCGATCCAGACTTCGAAGTGGGTGTGAGGCCCGGTGGAGTTGCCTGAGGAGCCCGTTCGGCCGATCTGCTGTCCCCGGGCGACGCGCTGACCGGCACCGACCGTGACGGCTGACAGATGGTTGTACGTCGTGTAGATCCCGGACCCATGTGCGATCCAGACCTGGTAGCCGCCCCCGTTGTTCTTCCAGCCGGCGAAGATCACTTTGCCGCCCGCCGCCGCGACGTTCTTGGTGCCGTAGTCCGCGGCGATGTCGAGCCCGCCGTGGGCGGAGCTGAATCCTTGGCTGACATAGTTGTTGCCGCCGATGACTGGCCAGGTGAACTTCCCGCCGGCATACGTGGCCGGTCCGCCGCCTAGCACGCCGCCCCCGGTCGACGACGTCCCGAAGCCGAGCTTGACGACCGGTTTCGGCGTGGGCATCGGGGCGCCCTTGGCACCGGGCAACACGAGCACCTGGCCGACGACGAGCGTCGGGTCCTCGAGCCCGTTGAGCTCGATGATCTTCGAGGAGTCGACCTTGAAGGTCTTGGCGACCGAGTCAAGCGTGTCCGTGTCCTTGACCGTGTACACGAGCCCGGACACGGGCGGGATTCGGATCACCTGGCCCGGCTTGAGGTCCATCTTCGTGAGCTTGTTGGCCCACCACAGGGTCATCATCGAGACGTCGAACTGCTTCGCGACGGCCTTGAGGGTGTCGCCCTTCTGGACCTTGTACGTCCGGACGAGGTCCGCGCCGTCCTCGACGGTCGTCTCCGGGGCGTAGCCGGTCAGCAGCGTGCCGTCCTCGAGGACCGCGCTCTCGGGCTCCGTGGCCGGCGCGGGTGCGACCGCGGACCCTGGCAGTGGGGCCGTCTCTACGCCGAACGA
The DNA here is from genome assembly GCA_036504355.1 of Candidatus Limnocylindrales bacterium. GTDB lineage: Bacteria > Chloroflexota > Limnocylindria > Limnocylindrales > CSP1-4 > CAIXZV01. The sequence continues at coordinate 16,111 of DASXVG010000078.1, read as the reverse complement.
TTCGTCCGCAGTGTCGTTCACGACGTCGCCCGGGAGCGAGATGGGCGAGAAACTCGTTGTCGGGCCGGCGAGACGAGTGTTGTCCTGGCCGCTGTCGAATGTGGTCCCCACCGAATTCGCCCCGCTCTCGACGCTGCCGCCGACGGCGAGCCGGGGGGCGGACGTTGCGCCCTGGATGCCGCTGACGGTGCCCTGGGGGGTGGTCGGGAGGAAGGCGAGGAGCGCAGCGACCGCGACGATCGACGCGACGGCGATCGGGAGGGCGCGCTCGGCGGATGTGAACGGACGCAGCGACGACGAGACGGTGTCGCTCACGGCTGCGGCGCGCTTCCCCGCCCAGCCCCGGACGGCGCGCGTGGCGCTCCTCGTGAGGCGGTGCAGCGGAGAGGGCGCGGGTGCCTGTTCGCGGTCGGTGTGTCCGGCGTCCTCAAGACGCGGCGCGCCGACCGTCGGCTTCTGCAATACGGTCTCCCTGGAGGGAATGCCAGACCTGGACTGGCGCCACCGCAGTGGCACGCGCCCGACATCCCGCGGTCGCTCTCGGTGCTCGGTTCGATCCCCCGAGGCCGATCCCGCATTGGGGACGACCCGTGAACCTCGCCTTCGACCCTAGCAGGTGCATTCCAGCCTTAGCAGCCGGAAAGGCCCGATGACAGGCTGAGGCGCCAACTTCTTAGCGTGCCCTCAGGCCAATCTCACCTGGCGCTTAACTCCCGGCCAAGAAACTCCTACTAACTCACTAATAGTTTACGGGCGAATAGCGCCCGCCCAGCGCCCGGAGGAGTCTCTTGACCACAAGCATCCGGCCTGTCGCCTTCGTAGGCATCGTCGCCGCGGCTGTTGTCGTCGTCATCGCCATTGGTGTGTTCAGGGCCTCGAGCCTATCGGCGCCTGCGTCTGTAGCCGCGAAGGGCACGGTGTGGGTCGCAAACGAATACGGGAACACCGTGCGGGTGATCGATGCCGCCACTGACGAGACGGTCACGACGTTGACCGGGATTGAGGGACCGCACAACCTCCAGGTCGCGCCCGATGGCAAGAGCGTATGGGTGGTGAGCGGCCATCAATCGACGGCGGCGATGATCGACGCCGCGACGTACACCCTGCACGGAGCGGTCCCCACGGGCAAGGATCCGGCGCACATCGTCGTGAGCCCGAATGGCAAGACCGCGTACGCAACGAATGGTTCCGATGACACGGTCACCGTCATCGACGTCGAACGCATGAAGGCAGTTGCGACCGTACCGGTGGGGGACTACCCACACGGCCTCCGACCAAGCCCGGACGGGCGGTGGGTCTACGTCGCGAACGCCAAGGGCACGACGCTGAGCGTGATTGACACTTCGACCAACGCCAAGGTCGCAGACATCGAGGTCGGGCGAAAGCCCGTTCAGGTTGGCTTTTCGCCGGACGGGCAGTTCGTCTACGCGTCGCTGAATGGTGAGAATGCCGTGGTCAAGATCGACGTCGCGACGAGGACTGTCACCGGCAAAGTCACGGTGGGCACCGGACCGATCCAGGTGTACGTCACCCCGGACAACCGATACCTGCTCGCGGCAAACCAGGGCACCAAGGAGCACCCGTCGACGACTGTCTCGATCATCGACACGTCCACGTTTGCCTCCGTCGGCACCGTCGAGACGGGTGAGGGCGCGCACGGCATCGTGATCGATCCCGGAAGTCGCTACGCATACGTCACGAACATCTTCGACGACGACGTCGCCGTGCTCGACATCGCGGGCCGCAGGGTCGTGAAGACGATCGCGAGCGGCGATGGCCCGAACGGGATCAGCTACTCGGCGATCGCCCCGGCGACGCCGAGTGCCGCGTCGATCGCGATCTCGATGCCGGCACACGCGGATGACGGCATGGATGACATGGCGGAGTAGACCGCGGAGCCGGGCGGCTCGAGCGCGGATGGGCTCGGGACCCTGCACTGGCGGGTCCCGTCGCTCAGCCGGCGTGCGGTGGATCGGCTGCTCCGGGGCGAGGCATTGCGCGGTCGCCGCGCGCGCCTCCGGCCATCTTGAGCCGAACTTGAGGCAGTCCAGCGGCCACCCTGAGGCAGCGGGTCCACCGTAGCAATCGAGCCACGGCCGTTGGTGTCGTGCCACAGGAGCAACGTTGATGATGGGATACGGGGCCGGACTCGGGTTCGGCATGGGGGGATGGCTCGCGATGCTCGGGGGCGTCCTTCTGATCATCGGGATCGTCGTGTTGATCGTCTGGGCGATTGGCAAGGTCGCGCCCACGCAGCCCTCGCAGGTGCAGGCTCCGCCGCCCACCGCGCAGGATCCCGGCGAGATCCTCCGGCTGCGGTTCGCCCGCGGCGAGATCACGGCCGACGAATTCACCGCAGCGAAGCAGACGCTGGAGATCGGGCGATGACCGCCAGGCTCGGGCTGCTCGGAAGCTCCCTCGTGCTTGGAGGCGCCCTCCTCGTTGGAGCCGGGTCGGCCCTTGGCGGGGCCAGTGGGCTCCCGGCCATGATGGGGTCGATCGGGGCTGGCGGCTCGGGTGGGATGATGGGCGGCGGGATGATGGGCACCGGCGGCATGATGAGCGGCCCCTGGAACGCGGGGGGCGAGACTCGCGACCCTGGCCAGGCGGGCTTCGTTGCCGGCACAGCCGCGAGTCCGCGGGTGGTTCGCGTGATCGCCGGTCCGGGCTACTCCTTCAGCCCCGCAGGGATCACCGTGGCGCGGGGCGAGACGATCACGTTCGATGTCACCACGATGGGCCCGACGGCACACGAGTTCATGGTCGGACCCGCTGACGCCGTGGCGGCAGACCAGGAAGGCACCCCCGAGGTCGCCGACATCGGGATGATGCAGACGAGGTCGGTCACGTTCACGTTTGACGGCAGCGGGCCGTACGCCTTCGCCTGCCATGCCCCCGGTCACTACGAGGCCGGCATGCGCGGGACGATCACCGTCGTCGGCTGAACGCGCCGTACGATGACGCCGCGGTCAACATCCCGCCCGCCGGCCCCGGCGTCACCGAGGAGCACATGAGCACCGCCGCGAGTCAGCCTCGTGTCCTCGTCGTGGACGACGAGGCGCCGATCCGGGCGATCGTTCGCGGGTTCCTCGAGCGGGAGGGGATGGTCCTCGCCGAAGCTGGCGACGGGCCCGAGGCGGTCGAGCAGGTGCGAGCCTTCGTTCCGGACGTGGTGGTGCTCGACATCATGCTTCCCGGGTTCGACGGCCTCGAGGTGCTCCGCCGCATCCGCTCGTTCGCCGACCCGCTGGTGATCTTCCTCACCGCTCGAACCGAGGAAGTGGACCGAATCGTCGGCCTCAGGGTGGGCGGCGACGACTACCTCACGAAACCCTTCTCGCCGGGAGAGCTCGTCGCCCGCGTCGAGGCGTTGCTGCGACGGCGACGCACGGCGGAGGCGGGGCCGGCAGGCGTGATCCGGATTGCCGACCTCGTCATCGACGCAGCCAGGCGATCCGTCGCGATCAATGGCGAACCCGTTGAGCTCACGACGCTGGAGTTCGCGATCATCGAGGCGCTTGGCCGCGACCCCGGGGTGGTCCTGACCCGCCAGCAGCTGCTTGACGCGGCCTGGGGGGAGGACTTCGTCGGCGACGAGCATGTGCTCGAAGTGCACATCGGGAATCTGCGCAGGAAGCTGGGCGAGGAGCCCGGCAGCCCGCGGTACCTCGAGACGGTGCGCGGGGTCGGCTATCGCCTCCGTGCGGCGGACCAATGAGCCGGTTCGACCTCGGCCGGCTTCGCTGGCGTCTCCTCGCGGCGAACCTGGCGGTTGCTGCGGCGGGCGTGATTGCGGTCGTGATCGGCGTGTGGCTGGCTGCCCCCCAGGCGTTCGAGCGCTCGATGGGCATGGCGGGATCGGGCGGGATGATGGGCGGGTCTGGCGCCGGGATGATGGATCCACTGCTCCGCGCCGCCTTCGGGGAGGCGGTTGGAGCGGCGCTGGTCCTCGGTTTCCTGGCAGCCGTCGTCGTTGCAGTCGCGGTCTCCCTGCTGCTCTCGAGCCGGCTGTCGCGCCCCATTGACGAGCTCGCCGCCGCGAGCCGCCTCGTGGCGGGAGGCGACTACGCGCAGCGCGTGTCCCCTGCCAGCGGCGAGCTCGGCGACCTGGCGGTGTCCTTCAACGCCATGGCGGCCAGCCTCGAAGCAAACGAAGGACGCCGCCGGGACCTCATCGGCGATGTCGCGCACGAGCTGCGGACCCCCATCGCCTCCGTTCGCGGGTACGTCGAAGGGCTCGCCGCCGGGGTGTTCGAACCCGGGCCCGCCGCCTGGCGGGTGCTCGACGAGCAGACCGCACGCCTCGAGCACCTCGTGGACGATCTCGCGGTGCTGTGGCGCGCCGAGTCGGACGACCTCCGGCTGCAGATCGAATCGCTCGATGGGCACGGGCTCCTCAGCGACGTCCATGAGCGATACCGGGCGGAGGCCGCCGAGCGGTCGATCGAGCTGAACCATAAGGCCACTGGACCGGGTCGGATCCTCGCCGACCGGGTCCGCATCGCCCAGGTCCTCGACAATCTCGTGGGGAACGCCGTTCGCTATACCCAGCCCGGAGGCCGCGTCGAGCTCGGATTGGCCAAGGACGGTCGATGGACCGTCCTCTCCGTCCGGGACGATGGCCCTGGGCTTGATGCCGAGCAGGCGTCCCGCGTGTTCGAACGGTTCTATCGCGCCGATTCCTCCCGCTCGCGGGATGCCGGGGGCAACGGACTGGGACTCGCGATCACGAAGTCGCTCGTGGAGGCCATGGGTGGGACGATGGAGGTCGCGAGCGCCGGGCTCGGGCGCGGCAGCACGTTCTCTGTCAGGTTGCCCGGCGGCTGAGTCCGGCGCTCCGCGGCGACCCGCTGCCGGTCGCGTTCCGGCGGCATCCCTCAGGTGAAACTCATCTGACGCTCATTCCGTTCGACGAGCCTCGCGTCACCGCAACCACGGGAGGGTCATGATCGAGAACGGGGGTTCGCGCGATGCCGCAGGCGGCGGCACGGGCCATGAGCGCAGGCGCCGCGTCTCAGTCGCTACCCGGCTGGTCCTTGGTTCGCTCGGGCTTGGCTTGACAGTCCTCGCGGTGGGAGCCCTCGCCTTCGAGGCGCGATACGGCGATTCCGTCGTGCCCGGCGTCCGAGTGGCCGGGATCGACCTCTCGGGTCTCGACCGAGCGTCCGCGTCGGTTCGTCTGGACGAAGCCTTCGGTTCTCCGCCGGGCGGTCGCGTCGTGGTCGTAACGCCGGCTGGAGCCCACCCCATCGCCTACGCGGACGTGGGACGTCGCCCGGACCTCGACCGAATGCTGGACGAGGCGCTCGCCATCGGACATGGGGAGGACCTCCTCGGTCGGGTGCAGCAGTCGCTGGATGCCGCCATGGGCAGGATCTCGATCGCGCCACGGATCACGTTCGACATGGCCGAACTCAGCTCGCATGTCGAGCGTGTCGGCGACCTCGTCGAACGTCGGCCGCGCGACGCCACCGTCACCGCGGGCGAGAACGGCTTCGTGATCCAGCGCTCGGTGCCCGGTCAGGCGCTGCGTCGGGCGGAGACAACGGGCACGATCGCCCGGCTCCTGGGCGAGGCGAACGCCGCGCTGTCTGCAGCCGTCGAGGCGACGATCGTGACGGTATCGCCCAGCGTGGACGACGCGGCCGCCGAGCGCCTTCGGCAGGCCGGGGAGCGTGTCGCAGGGACGGGCCTCGACCTGGAGCTGGGCGATGAGCGGTGGACGATCCCAGCGTCGACGGTCAGGTCGTGGCTGCGGTTCCCGGCCGGCGTCGAGCGTGTGCCCCTCGTCAGCACCACCGACGTGCAGGAGGCTGTTGCCGGGCTGCGGAAGCAGGTGGGTCGGCCTGCGGGGAACGCGTCGTTCGCCTTCCGAGCCGGACGGGTCGTCGCGACGGGGCGCTCACGGGTAGGCCGGCGCCTCGACGTTAAGGCATCGTCGAGCGAGATCGCTGCCGCCCTCGCTCGAAAGGCCGCGGGGACCCTCGCGCCATCTGCGCCGGTCGAGCTCGTGACGCGACCGGTCCCTCCTGCGCTCTCGTCTCGAGATGCCAAGGGACTGGCCCGTCGCATGGTCCGGCTCTCCTCCTGGACCACGCCGTTCGAGCCGAGTGAGCGCAACGGGTTTGGCGCCAACATCCGGATCCCGGCGCGAGCGATCGACGGGACCGTGGTGCTCCCGGGCGAGACGTTCAACTTCTGGGACGCCGTGGGCTCGGTGACGACCGCGAAGGGATATCGGTCCGGGGGCGCAATCATCAATGGACGCACGCAGCCGTCCGGTGCGCTCGGTGGCGGCATCTGCTCCACGTCGACGACCCTGTTCAACACGGCGGCGCGAGCCGGGCTCGAGATCGTGTCCCGACGTGCCCACTTCTACTACATCGACCGGTACCCGGTCGGCCTCGACGCGACGGTGTTCATCAGCTCGTCCGGGGCGAAGATCACGCTCGCCTTCCGGAACGACACGCCGACGCCCATCCTCATCCGTGGGAGCAGCACGCGAACGTCGGTCCGATTCGACATCTACGGGATCTCCGACGGACGAACCGTTTCGTTCAGCCGGCCGATCGTCAAGAACGTGAAGCAGGCACGTGATCTGGTCGAGAAGTCCTCGTCGATCCCGAGCGGCACCAGGAAGCGCATCGAGTACCCGACCGATGGCTTCGACTCATGGGTGACAAGGCGGGTGGTTGACCGCAAGGGGAAGGTCATCCACCGCGAGACGTTCTACTCGCACTACGGACAGGTCGACGGCGTCACGCTGATCGGCGTCTGAGGCGTCGCCCGCTCACGCCCCGAGCAACGGACGGATCACCAGCATCAGGATCGTGTGCGCCAGCCCGATGTCGGCAATGTAGTCCGGGAGGCCAAATCCGAAGCCGGGTGGGCCTGGGCGGGCAGACGGCTGCAGATCGCCGACCGGCACGGGGCTTGGGCCTCCCGAGGGGAGCCACTGCGGCGGTGTCGGCGTCGGCCGATCGGTGTCGCCGGTCAGTGCCGGGAGCTCCGTCGGCGGCGACGCCGGGGTGGGGCTCTGTGTTGGGGACAACTGGGTGACAGTCTCCGGAACGGTAGGCGTCCTGGGCGCCGGCCTGGGAAAGGCCCTGGGCATGGGCTCGGCGATCGGGCGAGGGGTCGACCGCGGGTTCGCGCTCGCCGACACGCTCCCGTTCGACGCTGGCGCAGGGCCGCCACCCGAGGATGCGCACCTGTCCGCGAACAGCACGGTCCATTTGAACGTGCCATCGGACCCACGGTAGGCCCCGACGCCGATGGAGTCCCAAGCCTTGCCGAGGATGTTGGTGCGATGTCCGGCGGACTTCATCCACGCGTCGAAGACCCACTTGGATGCGTCCGCTTCGCTGGCCCCGTCCCAGCGCAGCGTACCCAGGTTTTCCCCGGCCACCCGGAAGCAGTAGTCGTACCGGTACTGCATGTACCAGAAGACGTTCCGGCTGGTGCCCTTGATGGTGTGAGACAGGTAGTCCCGTTCTGCCAGGTCCTTCGCCCGCCATCGCGCGATGGTCCGAAGCCTGGGGTCGAGCGTCAGCGTTCGCAGCCCGGCGGACGCCCTGGCCTGATTGTGCAGGGCGACCAGTCGGGCTTCAGAGTCTCCGCTGGACGCGCCCGGGTCCCACGCCCATGCCGATCGCGGAGTGGAGAGTCCGCCGACGGCCGTGACCGCGAGAGCCGCCGCGACGAGGAACGCCAGGCGGCGCCGGGGCGATCCGCCGGAGATGATGCGATGGGAATAGACGTTCGTCACGTGGGCTCCCAACTGAGGACTGCACGGTTGGGACGCCGATGAGTGAGAGCCTGCAGCCTGCACGCCGTCGCGCCTGTCCCGCGATGGTCCTCATCGCGCGGCACACAGGTACTCGGCTCCGTGGTGCAAGTCTCACGCTCGATTCAGGTTCGCCTCAGCCGGAACCATGACGCTCCTCAGGCCCATGTCCACGCAGGTTCCACGGGAGGATTCGTGCCCGCGAGCCCCCACCCGCGTCGCCGTTCGCGCACGGCGTCACTCCGGCTGATCGGCGTTGCGGCACTCGGGCTCGCGCTGCTGACGTCAGGCGCGCCAGCGCCGCCGACGGCTTCCGGAGACGAGCTCAGCGAGGCCAGGGCAGCGCAGCAGGCGCTCGAGTCACGGATCGCGAGTCAGCGGGCCCTCGTGGCGCGCCTCACACGCTCGGAGGCGGACCTCAGCGTCAGGATCGCCGCCGCGACGAACAAGCTTGACGCAACCGTGAGCGACCTGCAGGCGGCTCGGCGACAGATCTCAGGGCTCAAGGCGAGTCTCGAGACCGTTCGGGCCGACTACCGGCGGCTGGTACAGGAAGTCGCCGGCCTCGACGCGGGCCTGGCGAAGACGCAGGCGGCAGAGGCGGCGAAACGCGAGGAGCTCCGGGCGCGCAAGGAACAGCTCGCCGACCGGATCCGCTCTGCCTACGAGGCGAGCCAGCGGTCGCCATTCGAGGCCATCGTCTCCGGCGCCTCGTTCACCGACCTGATGGTGGAGGCAAGCTCCCAGCTCGACGCCGCCGAGCAGGATCGCATCCTTGCCCGACAGATCGTCCGCGACCGCGCGACGCTCGTCGCGCTGGCCAGCGCGCTGCGAGTGCGACGCGCACAGGCAACGACCCTTCGCCAGGCCGCAGCTGTGCAGAAGGCTGCGCTCGGAGCCCGGCTGAAGGAGCTGCGCTCGGCAGAGTCGCGACTGACGGCCCTTCGGAGGCGGACCGAGGCACTGCTCGCGGCGCAACGCGCCGACTACGCGCTGTTGGCGCAGAACAAGGCGCTGCTGCGGTCGTCGATCGCCGCGGCCGAACGGGCGCAACGGCGCCTGGAGTCGCGGATCAAGCGGCTCATCCAATCGCAGGTCGACCGAGGCGGCATCCCCTCGAGCTTCAGTGGCACCATGCGCTGGCCGATGCCGGGTGCGGTGAGCCAGGACTACGGCTGCACCGGCTTCGAATGGGAGCCGCCCCGAGGGGGCTGTGCGCACTTTCACAGCGGCATCGACATCGTCGCCCCGTACGGGACAGCGGTTCGCGCCGCAGCATCAGGCCGCGTCGTGTTCATCGGTTACAACCCGTACGACGACCCTCAAGATCCCGCGTGGATCGTGATCATTGCGCACAGCTCAAGCATTCAGACGTGGTACGCGCACTTGCAGCCGCGGCGCCCTGTTCGCGTTGGCGACACGGTTCAGGCTGCGCAGGTGATCGGGTACGAAGGAAGCTCCGGGCGCAGTACCGGCGCGCACCTGGACTGGCGAGTGATGCGCAACGGGGAGTTCGTGAACCCACGGCTGTTTCTGTAGCGTTACCGTCCTGACGATCCCTGATCGGAGACTGACCGATTCCGCTCGCCGTCCTGTTGCCGTTCTTCTCGACCCTTGCGGGCGGCGTTGCGGCGATCCGCCTACGCCACCGACTGCATCCGTTCATGGCGATCGCCTCCGGCGTGCTCGTCGCGACGGCGATCGTGGATCTGCTTCCCGAAGCCCACGCTCTGGTCGGGCCGACCGGCGTGCTCGAGGTCGGGGTCGCGGCGCTCGGCGGGTACCTTGCGTTCGCGCTCCTCGAAGCCTTCATCCACCAGGCGAGCTTCGAACACGCGGGCACCAATCATGACGACGGTCACGCGCTGGCGGGCGGAGCGCCGCTCGTGGCCGCCCTCCCCGCGGCGAGCCTCATTGCCCACAGCACCCTTGATGGTCTCGCCATCGGCTTCGGTTTCCAAGCTGGCACCAGCGTGGGGCTCGTCGTCCTTCTGGCCGTGCTTGCCCATGACTTTGCTGACGGCCTGAACGTGGTGACGCTGGCTCTGGGCGCCGCGCGGGGCGTCAAGGTCGCCGCGGTACTTCTCGTGCTCGATGCGATCGCGCCAGTCGTGGGAGCGGCGTTGAGCGTGGCGATCACGATCGAACCCGCCGTTCTCGGGCTGATGCTGGCGTGGTTTGCGGGCGTCTTCGTGGCGATCGGGGCGAGTCACCTGCTCCCTGAGGCCCAGCACCACGACGCGAAGGCAGCTCCGATGCTGGTCGGCCTGGCTGCGGTCGGCGCGATGATCGTGATTGCGGTGCGCGCCCTCGTCGCCTGAGGGGGCGCCAGATGCGGTCGCCTACCGGGCGACCGCAGATGCCCGAGGGCGTCGCAGCCGTGGCACGAAGCGCGGTGTGACGCTTGCGTAGTCCGCGTATGCCGCGCCGAACTGGCGCTCGACCTCGCGTTCCTCGCCCTTCGCCAGTCGCCGGTACGCGACCACGAGGACGGGAAACATCAGCAGCGTCACGAGGGTCGGCCACTGCAGCAGGAAGGCGATCATCACGAGCATGAAGCCTGAGTACTGGGGATGTCGGACTCGTGCATACGGCCCGCGAACGGCCAGCTCTCCCGTCCGCTGCGCTCGCCACAGGACTGGCCACGCCCGAGACAGGACGAGGAAACCCGAGCCCATCAACAGGTAGCTCGCGATGTGGAAGGGACTCAGGTGTGGATCGCCGGACCAGCCGACAAGATCATTGAGGAGGTGGCCACCAGCATGCGTGGGGACGATCGCCGGCACCGCGTCGCCAAGCCACCCGGACAGGATGAAGATGGTGAGGGGAAAGCCGTACATCTCCGAGAACAAGGCAACGACGAACGCCGAGTACGCGCCCATCGCGCGCCAATCGCGGCGACCGTGGGGCCTGAAGAATGCGGCCCCGAACGCGATGAAGAGTGCCGAGTCGAACGCGGCCACGAGCCACAGGGCCCCGCCGAAGTCGCCGCCGCCCACCGCCTTACCTCCGCTGGGGCTCGATAGGAATTCTCGGGTTGCGCTGTCCACGGTCGACACGCACGCTGAAGTGCAGATGAGCCAGTCCTGAGACTCCCCTGGCCGTGTGTGCGGCTGGAGTCTGGTCCGTGGGTCCTCATCGGAGCCTCAGGTGACGCTCATGTAGGTGCGTACCCTTGATCGCGGCGCCCGGTACGAAACCGGGTGCCCCAATCGCACACCCGAGGAGCGTCTGCATGACCGAGAACGACCAGCTGGTCCTGGACCCCGTGTGCCAGATGAAGATCCGGCCGTCCGAAGCCGCCGCGACCATCGAGCACGAGGGCACGACCTACTACTTCTGCAGCCAGGACTGCGCGGACAGCTTCCGTGAGTCGCCGGACGACTACGTGTAGCTGGTGCCTGCGTGATCGCCCTCGGCCCCCTCGCCGTCGCCACCGCCGTCATGCTCGCGGCGCTCCTCGCCGCGTTGGCATCGTGGTGGGCGGGGGCACGGGGTCGAGGGCGCCACGCGACCGCTCCGGAGCGTGTGCCGTTCAGCGGCGGGCGCCAGCCGCGCACGCATGCGTGGAGCCGCTATCACGCCCGCTACTACCCGATGGCGCTCGTGTTCCTGGCCTTCGACATGGAGATGGTCTTCATGTATCCGTGGGCCGTGGTCTTCGTCTCTGAGGGGATCATCGCGATGATCGAGATGGGGATGTTCATCGTGATCCTGCTCCTTGGCGTCCTGTATGCGTGGCGCGAGCGCGCCCTCGACTGGACGTGATCCCCATCCGACGCCGCCTTGCGGCGCGCGCCCCAGTCCCGGTGTACTGCATTGCCGGCGCAGGCGCCCGCGATCGCGTGCAGGACCTGTGGCTGTCGAACGCGCTTGTGCCCGTGCGCACGCCTCGCGCCGCGAGCATCCTCGTCGTCGCGGGGTCCGTGTCTGCCGATCACGCTGAAGCGCTGGCGCGAGTCCACGACGCGCTCCCGCACCCGCGGGGGACGTTGCTCTGGGGAACCGACGCGGCCGGCCTCAGCATCGACGACGCGGTGGCGGTGGAATCGGCCGCTGACCCGGTGCCGGCAATCCAGTCCCTGTTCGCCCGGCTCATCGCCGGCGCCGTGCAGTCAGCGGTCCCCCTGCTTCCCGATGTCGATCCATCCGAGTGGAGAGGCGTCGGGCCGTATGGCCAGGGCGGGAGCGGCATGACAGGGGGGACGCCATACGGCCGTCCGATGGCCGAGCTCGGGCCGGACCGCGACGGCCTCCGGCTTGACGTGCTGCCGACCTGGATCGGGCCGTTCTTTGCGCCCCTCCCGGCGGGCCTCGTGCTTGACCTGACCGTCGCCGGTGACGTCGTCGTAGAGGCCGCCGTGACGCGCAGCGCGGTCGGGGTGGCCCAGCCGCCGCTGTCGTCGCCGTTCCTGCGGGCCCTGGTCGAGCCCGTGTCGATCGCGGAGGTTGAGCTCGCACGTTCCCGTGATCATCTTCGCTGGCTTGCGGATGCACTCCGCGTGCAGGGCCTGCCGGCACTCGGGTTGCGCGCGCTCGCCCTGGCGCACGAGATCGACCGAGGATCCGGATCGGAGATCCGCAGGCTGGGTCGCGCCGTCGCGCGTAGCGGCGTCTACCGATGGTCCTTGCCGCCGGCGCGCGGTCGGGTCGCCGAGCGACTCGCCGGTGCAGCGCTGGGCCCCGTGTCGCGGGCGGCCGGGTTCGGCGATGACGAGCGCCTCGGCGATCCGGCCTACCTCGCCCTCGGGTTCGAGCCTGTGCTGGGTGACGCCGACGACGCAGGGTCTCGATGGCGGGTTCGCATCGAGGAGGCTGCCCGGAGCGCGGAGCTGGCCGCCGTCGCGGGTGACGCGCACACGTCGGTCACCGGCGTCGTCGAGTCTCCGAGGGGGCGCCTTGCCTTCGGCGACGTGCCGACGAGACGGGCGCTTGACCTGGTGCCCGACCTCATCACGGGCCTCGAGTGGGGAGACGCGATCGCATCCATCGTGAGCCTCGACCTGGACCTCGATGACCTCGCCATGGCTGCTGACGGACGCCCTGGTGTCGCGGCGTGAGCGAGTCGCCGGGGATCATCGTCTCGATCGTCACCGCTGCCTTCCTCCTTGCCGCCGGGGCGTACGTCATCGCCGTCAGCGATCGCTGGGCAGCGGGGGTCGTCGCCGGCCAGCGCCCGACGGTCCGTGCGGCGCTCGTGACACCGCTTACCAGTGCCGCCCTGCTCCTGGTGATGTCGCGCACCACGACCGAACGGCCGGATGGCCCTGGCTGGGCCCTGGCACCCGCGCTCCTTGCGGCCCTCGCGGCGCTCGCGATCTCGATGGTGCCGCTCGCACCCGGCGTCGCCATGTCCAATCCGGACACCGGCTTCGTGGTGTTCTCCGCTGCGATCGCGTTCGTGATGATCGCGGTCTTCCTCCATGGCTGGTCGCCCAACTCGGTGCTGCCGCTCCATGGCGCGTATCGGTATGGCGCCCAGGCGTTGTCGTTCCAGATCCCGTTCCTGCTCGCGATGCTCGCGACGGCGCTGCCGGCCGAGTCCCTGTCCCTCGTGCGGATCGTCGATGCGCAGGCTGCGCTGTGGAATGTCATTCGGGAGCCCCTTGGACTCCCGCTCTACCTTGTCGCCGGACTCGCCGTGAGCTTCTGGGGACCGCTCAACCTTCCGGACGGCGAGGACCTCGGGGGCGGGACGTCCGCGGAGGACGCCGGGATCGCCCGCCTTCTCTGGAGCGCCGCGCGGTCGGCCATGCTCGTCGCCGTCGCCGCGATGGGGGCCGCCGCGTTCCTCGGCGGCTATCACGGCCCCGTGCTGCCCGGGCCCGTCTGGGTCGTCGTCAAGACACTCCTGCTGCTCGCGCTGATCGTGGGTGCGGGGCACGTCCTCGCGCGCATGCGGATCCAGCAGTTTGTCGTGCTGTGCTGGGTGCTCCTCATCCCCCTCGCCCTGCTCAACGTGTTCGTCTCGGGCGCGTTCCTGCTGTGATCGACCCGATCGTTGTGGACGGCGCGTTCGTCGTCTTCGCCGTCGTCGCCGTCGTCAGCGGCTACCGGGTGTTCCGGACTGATTCGATGGTCCGTGCCGCCTTCTACCTGCTGGCATCGTTCGCGGCGGTCGGCGCCATCATGGTCCTGCTCGGGTCTGAGTTCCTGGGCATGGTCCTGATCCTCATGATGGCCGCCGAGATGCTGGTGATGGCCATCGTGATGGTCATGTACATGATGAACCCGGCAGGGCTCAACCCGATGGTGATGGTCCACCAGAACCGGGTCTCGGCCATCGCCGGCATCGTCGCGTTCCTGGCGCTGGCTGCCGTGGGGGTGGGAGGGCAGCTGCCGGACCGTCCGGCCCCCGACCCGCCCGCGGCGACGGAAGAGCTCGGGCGGGAGCTGCTCGGCAATTCGATGCTCGTCTTCCAGACGGCAGGTGTGACGCTCCTCGCCACGATGATCGGTGCCGTGGCGATCGCCGGTTCACGCGGGAGGTTCGGGTCCGGCGACGATGGCTCGATCGAGCCCGGTCTGCAGCCTGACGAGGAGACCGCGTGAGCACGGAAGCGGTCATCGTGGTCGGCGCCGCCCTGTTCGGGATCGGCGTCTACGGTGCGCTCAGCCAGCAGTCGTTCGTGATGCTGATGATGGGCATCGAGCTGATGATCAACGGCGCCCTGCTGGTGCTGGTCGTCCTCTGGGCCCGAACCGCGGCCGGAAACGCGGAGGGTCAGATGCTGGGCGTCGTGTTCATGACCGTGATGGCCGTGGAGATGGCCCTGGGGTTCGCGCTCATCACGGGCGTCTACCGGGTCCGCCGCGCCGACATCACCGAGAAGCTGCGACGGCTCAAGGGATGAACCCGCTCGTCCTGCCGCTGCTGCCGCTCCTTGGGGCGGGTATCGTCGTTCTTCTCCGTGCGAGGCCCCGCGTGCTCGCACCTGCCGCCGTCGCCACGCTCGTCGCAACGATCGCACTTGCGGCCACGGCGGCGATCGCCCGGCCATCGGTGGTCATCGGCTGGGGACCGGCCATCGAGCTGACCCTCGCGGTGTCGGGGTTCGGGCGGGTCATGGTCGTGCTCGTACCGGCGATCGCGGCCCCGATCGTGGCCTACGCAGCCGCAACCGAGCCGGACGGCCGACCTCGGCTGCTCGCCTTCCTGCTCGCGTTTACGGCCGCGATGCTGCTACTCGTCATCGCCGGCGACTTCGTGAGCCTCCTCATCGCCTGGGAGCTGGTCGGCGCGACGTCGTGGGCGCTGATCGGCCACGGGTGGCGCGATCGCGAGAACGTGGAGTCCGGTACGCAGGCCTTTCTCACGACACGCTTGGGCGATCTCGGCCTGTACGCGGCCGCCGGTGCCACCCTGGCCGGGAGTGGCGGCTTCGCCTTCGATGGAGTGGCTGCCGCCGCCTCTCCGTGGCGCGAGATCATTGCCGGTGGGATCATCCTCGCCGCCTCCGCAAAGTCCGCGCAGGTCCCATTCAGCCCGTGGCTGTTCGCAGCAATGGCCGGTCCGACGCCGGTGTCCGCGCTGCTCCACTCGGCGACGCTCGTCGCAGCGGGGGCGTACCTCCTCATCCGGGTGTCGCCAGCCCTGGTTCTGGTCGATTGGTTCCTTCCGGCGATCGCCGCTATCGGCATGGTGACGGCGATTGCGGGCGGCGTCGTTGCGCTCACCCAGTCGCACGCAAAGCGAGTGCTCGCGGCGTCGACGTCGGCGCAGTACGGCCTGATGTTCATCGCCGTCGGAGCGGGCTCGACGGCCGCCGCCGGTGCGCAGCTCGTCACGCACGCAGCGTTCAAGTCGCTGCTGTTCCTCGCTGCGGGCGTCGCGATCCACGCCGTCGGCACCCCCGATCTGCGAGCGATGCGACTCGGCCGACTGCTGCCCGGCATCGCGGTCGTCGCAGCCGTCGGCGGGCTGAGCCTCGCGGGCGTTCCCCCGCTGGGGGGCGCGTGGAGCAAGGAGGCCATCCTGGGAGCGGCAGCCGATGCGTCGGTGTGGCTCGCGCTGGGCGTGCTGGCCGCATCGTTCCTGACCGTGATCTATGCCGGCCGGTTCGTCATCCTCGCATTCGGCCCGGGGAGCGTGCAGCGGTCAATCAGGCGGCCGGGGACCGTCGAGGGAGCCGCCCTGGTCGTGCTTGCCGCAGTCACCGTTGCCCTGTCGGCCCTGTGGATTCCGGCTGCGGCACCCACGGTGGAGCGCCTGACGGCCGGGGCGCTCGCCGCCGGCGCCACGTGGGAGGCCGTGGCGACGCTGGGGGTCATCTTCGCGGGTGCGCTCGCCCTGGCCGTGGCTGTGCGACGTGGTCGGCTGGCGGA
>DASXVG010000077.1:0-17251 GCA_036504355.1 Candidatus Limnocylindrales bacterium | reverse complement strand
CCGGGCAGAGGACACCGTGGCTCACCCACAGCAGGAGGACCGGCACCCAGAAGACAGTGAACCAATGCGTCTTGCGGAACAGGATGTGCGGTCCCGGGCGATGACATGCAGGGCACTCATCGAACTTCGCGCCAAGAATGACTGCGCGTCGCAGCCAGCCGATGATGACCATGCCGCCCTCGTGATTCCGAGACGCTCCTGCGCCGAGGAAAGCACCATTGCGAGCGGTGAGGCTATGGCCCAGTCGTCCCATCGGACCCATTGACTCCGTGTCCGCGGCAAGGCGCGCCCGCGTTCTGGCCGTCACCAAGTGGCTTCCCCGAGTGTTCGCCAATGTCACGAGGCGGGGTTGAGCTCGAACTCCATCGGCTCGAGCGGTGATGCGCAGATGCAGCCTGACCAGCCCTATGGCGATGGAGTGATGGTGGGCTGAAGGTCACCGGGCGAGTAGAAAACCATGTAGATGATGGCCATGACCGCCGCAATGACCAACAGTGCGACGAATGCCCAGACGAGGGCGCGCACAGCCCCTCCAATCTCCCATGCGCCCGGAGTGCGTTCGGGCCGCTGGGACTCTATCGCGCTCACGCAGGATCGCGCTCCGGTCCGCAAGCGTGCGGGAATGTCACAGGAGCGGCAGCGGGATCAATCGCGGCAAATTCGTGGAGGTCTGCTGGCATGGATCGAACGTGGATGACATTCCGGACCGTTCGTGCCATTTGCGCACGAACAGAAGGCGTCCAACCTGCACGCGGAACGCCAGCCCGCGCCGCCGTGCAAGGTGCCGCCGGGTTCGGGTCAGAGGCTCCAGGCGACGGCGAACCGGAACGCGTCCGTGCCGTCGGCATCCCAGCGCGCCAGCAGCGCGCGGGCGAGGTCGCGTACGGGCCCGGGCGTCTCCGCGTCCGCGAGCGCCGCCTCCAGCAGCTCGCGGTCGTCGCCGCCGAGCTCGCCCTCGAACACCCCATCGCCATCCACGAAGTCCACGCCGATCCAGTCAAGGGCCGATTCCGCGTCGTCGAGGGTGGGGAACGTGGCGATCGCATCCATGACCCGCACATCCTGGCCCAGATCGGGCGGATCGGCACGCCGTTGGGGCGAGCGGGGCGCCGAGCCCAGGTCAGACACCGGCGAGCGATGCCACGGTGGCCATGTCGGGCACCTCGAGATCCGGCCGGACCGCGGCGGCCGGGGTCGCACCCGTGCCCGGTCGGTCGTGGCGGCGGTTGACCCACACCGTCGTCATGCCCAGCGCCTGCGCGGGCACGTGATCGTGGAACAGGCTCTGGGCGACGTGGAGGATCCGCTCCCGGGGGACGCCCAGCCGCTCCACGCGCTCGAACGCGACCTCGAAGTTGTGGTGCGACGGCTTGTACGACCTCGCCTGCTCCGCGGTGATGACCTCGTCGAAGGCGACGCCGAGGCGCTTGCTGGAGGCCGCGAACAGGTCGTTGTCGCAGTTGGTGACGACGACCAGGCGGAATCGCGCCTGGAGCCTCGCGAGTGCGCCCGCCGTGTCCGGGAACGCGGGCCACTCGCCGACCGACCCGCCGAAGGACGACAGCTCGGCCCGGGTGGGCGTGACGCCGAGCTCGCCCGCGACCGCCGCCAGGGCTCGGCGAAGGACGTCGCGGTAGCGGAGGTACGGCCCGGCCTCGAGCGCCGCCTCGTGGCGCGCGTAGCGCTCGAGGAGGTCGTCGTCACCCGCCGTCACGGCGTGGGCGTCGAGCACCCGCCGCATGGCCGTGAGCAGGCCGCTCTCCCAGTCGATGAGCGTCCCATAGCAGTCGAACGTGAGCGCGTCGAACGCGCCGAAATCGAGCGGCATTCCCGCGAGGCTAGCATCGCGGGCATACTCCCGGGGTGACTCGTCCCCCGCGCTGGCTGATCGAGGTCGTCGAGACCCTCGCCCTCACCCTCCTGACGTTCTTCGTCATCCAGACGTTCGTCGCGCAGCCGTTCCAGGTGCGCCAGACATCGATGGAGCGGACGCTCGAGCCGGACCAGTACGTGCTGGTGGACAAGCTCACCCCGCGCTTCGACGCGTTCAAGCGGGGCGACATCGTCGTCCTCCACCCGCCCGAGGGTGTCGAGGACGCGTCCGGGACCCCGTTCATCAAGCGCGTCATCGGGCTGCCGGGAGAGACCGTGCGGCTGGGCGACGACGGCATCGTCTACGTCGACGGGCGGGCGCTTGACGAGTCCCTGTACACGTACCGCGACGATGCCGGCGCCAACGAGCCCACGACCGTCGAGACCGACCAGTCCGAGTGGACGCTCGGCCCCGACGAGGTGTTCGTGATGGGTGACCACCGCGAGGCTTCCGCGGACTCGCGGTCGTTCGGGCCGGTCAAGGTCGGCAACATCGTGGGCCGCGCGTTCCTCCGCTACTGGCCCGCATCGACGCTCGGAATCCTCGGCCGGCCCACGTACCAGCCACCGCCCGGGTGACCCTCCGGGCCGGGGTATCGAGGGGCGCCCGGCCTGGGGGGGAAGGCCGGGCGCCCGGGGGGTCTCGGGGAGAGACCAGCCTCCAGCCTACCGCCCGGAGCAACGTAGATTTCGCGAGGTTTCCGCCCTCGCTGCCGGGTCGCGCTGCCCTGGCCCGGGTCAGCCCGCGGGCTTGAGCTGGATCCAGACGGTCTTCGTCTCGGTGTACTGGTCGTGGGCGTGGACGCTCTTGTCGTGGCCCCCGAACCCGGACAGCTTGTAGCCCCCGAACGGCGTCGTCATGTCGCCCTCGGCGTACGCGTTGACCCCCACGACGCCCGCCCTGATCTCGCGCGCGACGCGGTGGGCGGTGTTGAGGTCGTTGGTGTACAGCGAGGCCGCCAGGCCGTAGGGCGTGTCGTTGGCGAGGGCGACGGCTTGCGCCTCGGTGTCGAACTCGATGACCGAGAGCACGGGTCCGAAGATCTCCTCGCGGGCGATCGTCATGTCGTTGCGGACGTTGTCGAAGATCGTGGGCGGCACGAAGTAGCCGCCCGTCTCCTCGAGGATGCGCTCGCCGCCGGTCACGACCCGGGCGCCCTCGCGCCGGCCGATGTCCACGTAGCGCAGCACGCGCTCCATGTGCCCGCGGCTGATGAGCGCCCCGATCCGCGTCGCCGGGTCCAGTGGGTCGCCGACGGGCCACCTCGCGAGCTCCGCCTGCACCGCCTCCACGACCCGATCCTTGACCGACCGATGGACGAGGAGCCGCGAGCCCGCGGAACAGTTCTCGCCCATGTTCCAGAAGATCGCGAGGGCCACGTTCGCCGCGAGGTCCTCGAAGTCGGTCACGTCCCCGAACACGACCTGCGGGCTCTTGCCACCGAGCTCCAGCAGGACCCGCTTGAGGTTCGACTGGGCGCTCCAGGTCAGGAAGCTGCGGCCGACCTCGGTGGAGCCCGTGAACGCGAGGCAGTCGATGTCGGCGTGGCGCCCCAGCGCCTCGCCAACGACGTCGCCCGGGCCGGTCACGACGTTGAGGACCCCGTCCGGCAACCCCGCCTCGGCACCGAGCTCCGCGATCCGGAGCAGGCTGAGCGAGGTCGTGGATGCGGGCTTGATGACCACCGTGTTGCCCGTCGCCAGCGCGGGTCCGAGCTTCCACGCGGCCATCTGGGCCGGGTAGTTCCACGGGATCACGCCGGCCACCACGCCCACCGGTTCGCGGGTGATCGTGGCGATCGTGCCCTCGGGCGACGGCGCGACCTGGCCATACAGCTTGTCCGTCGCCTCGGCGTGCCAGCGGATGCACGTCGCCGCCTCGGGCATGTCGAGGCCCACGGTGTCCGTGATGGGCTTGCCGGCATCGATCGTCTCGATGAGCCCGAGCTCGCGCGCGTGCGCATCGATGGCGTCCGCCCAGCGGATGAGGATCCGCTTGCGGTCGCCCGGGCTCACCCGGCTCCAGCGCCCGTCGTCGGCCGCCCTTCGTGCCGCTGCGACGGCCGCGTCCACGTCGGCGGCGCCGCCGAGGGCGACCTCCGCGATCTGCTGGCCGGTCGCAGGGTTCTCGGTGGCGAACCGGGCCCCGCCCTCGGCGTCGCGGAACCGACCGTCGATGAACAGCCGGGTGCGCAGCTCGAGGCGGTCGATGGCCGCCTGGGACTCGGCCTTGTCGGGGATCGGGGTCTCTGTCATGGCGCCCTCCGGGGGCTGTACGGCTCGCGTCGCGTCGGAGGGACAGGGTAGGGGAGCGGCGCGGCCGGGGACGGGCCGTTGTCCGTGGTGCGACGCCCGTGGCGCCACGACGCGGCCCGCGTGCGCGAGCGCGTCCTGGGGAATCGTCGCGCGCCGTGGCATACTGGGCATGCACATCTGACCAGCCATGCACAAACGTGCATAAACGGGAGATCGCATGGGATCCGTCGTCGTTCCCGCCTGGCAGGCCCGCACGAGCGCCGTGGCCACGGGCATCCGCCTGCGGGTGTTCGAGCACGTGCTCGCCAACGGCGAGGGCTACCTGTCGCAGGCGTGCTCGGCGGCCGAGATGCTCGCCATGCTGTACACCCGGACGCTCCGCCTCGCGGAGCTGCCCGAGCCGATCCGTCCCGGTCCGTTCACCGGCACGCCGGGGCGCGCCAACCCCGGCTACCAGACGGGTGCCGTGTACCACGGACCGAAGGCGGCGGAGCTCGACCGGTTCATCTTCTCGCCCGCCCAGTACGCGCTCGCCCTGTACGCGACGCTGATCGAGGTGGGCCGCCTCGCGCCCGACGGCCTCGACCGCTTCAACGAGGACGGCGGTACGGTCGAGATGATCGGGGCCGAGCACTCCCCGGGGATCGAGACGACGACGGGATCGCTCGCGCAGGCGCTGTCGCAGGCGGCCGGGATCGCGCTGGCGCGGCGGATGCGCGGGGACAGCGGGCTCGTGTGGGTGCTGATGTCCGACGGCGAGTTCGAGGAGGGCCAGACGTGGGAGGCCCTCGCGAGCGCCGCGTTCCACGGCCTGGACAACCTGCGCGCCGTCGTGGATGTCAACGGCCAGCAGTGCGACGGGCTGGTGACGTCGGTCGGCAACCTCGACCGGCTCCCGGAGCGCGTTCGCGCGTTCGGCGCGAGCTGCGACGAGGTCGACGGCCATGACCTCGACGCGCTCGACGAGGCGATGCGCCGCCCGACGCCCGGGCGCCCGCACATCGTCCTGTGCCGGACCGATCCCGCGCACGGCGTCCCGCTCCTGCGCGAGAAGGCGCCGCTCCTGCACACCCTGCGCTTTGCCTCGCCCGCCGAGAAGGCGCGCTACCAGGAGGCCTACGAGGACATGGTCAGGGAGGCCCCCCGATGAGCGTCGAGACGGTCGCGCGGCCGCACGTCCAGAACTTCATCGACTGGGCCGCGGACAAGCCCGAGGTCGTCGTCCTGTCCGCGGACCTGACGAACAGCTCCGAGGTGGGCAGGTGGCGGGACACGTACCCGGACCGGTTCTTCTCGATGGGCATGGCGGAGCAGCACATGCTCAGCTTCGCCGGCGGGCTCGCACGCGAGGGCTACACGCCGTTCATCCACACCTTCGCCGTGTTCATCTACCGCCGCGCCTATGACCAGCTCGCCATGTCGGTCGCGTATCCCAACCTGCGCGTCAGGATGATCGGGTTCCTGCCCGGGATCCTCACGCCCGGCGGCGTGACGCACCAGGCGATCGAGGACGTGGCGATCCTCCGCGCCACGCCCAACATGACGGTCCTCGAGACCGGTGACGCAACCGAGGTCGAGTCCGTGCTCGACGTTGCCCAGGCCGTGAACGGCCCGGTGTACGTCCGGATGCTCCGGGGCGGGGTCCCGCGCCTGTTCCCGCGCACCGACCCGATGCGGCTCGACCGCGTCAGGGTCCTCGCCGAGGGCACGGACGTCGCCCTGATCACCTCGGGAGTGGAGACGGAGGAGGGCCTGCGGGCGGTCCACGCGCTCCGGCGGCGGGGCGTCGGCGTGCAGCACCTGCACGTGAGCACCCACAAGCCGTTTGACGATCCCGCGATCCTGGCCGCGCTCGAGCGGACGCGTGCCGTCGTCACGGCGGAGAACCACACGGTCGTGGGCGGCCTCGGGTCCGCGATCGCGGAACGCCTCGCCGACCACGGGCTGGGTCGCAAGCTCGTGCGCGTCGGGCTCCAGGACACGTACGCCCACGGCGCGAGCCGGGAGCACCTCATGCGCGAGTACGGGCTGGACGCGGCCGGGATCGTCCGCGCGGTGGAGCGCGCCACGGGCGAGCAGCTCGGCCTGTCCGACGAGGAGCTGGCAGCTGAGCCGATGGACACCCAGCCCGAGGTCGTGGTCTCGGCCGCCAACGCGGACTCGCTGTGATCCCGCACACGACACTCTCGGTCTCCGGCGAGCGCTTCCGGGCGACGTACGTCCTCACGGGACCCGCGGACCTCGCCCGGTCCCGCGCGGAGAGCATCTGCGTGGAGCAGACCATCGAGTTCCCGGCAGACCTCGTCGCCGACGACGACATCAGGGGACAGGTGATCGGACGGGTCGAGTCGCTCGAGCAGGCGGCCCCCGAGACGGCGATCGCCACGATCAGCTACGCCGTCGAGACGACGGGCTGGGAGCTGGGCCAGCTGCTGAACGTGCTGTTCGGCAACTGCTCCCTCTACCCGGGCGTGCGCCTGACCGCGCTGGACCTCCCGCCCTCGCTGCTTCGCGCGTTCCCAGGGCCGCGGTTCGGCGTACCGGGCCTGCGTGCCCTCCTCGACGCACCGACCCGGCCCATCCTCGCGACCGCCATCAAGCCGATGGGCCTCGGGCCGGAGGTCATGGCGGAGATCGCGGCCGTGATGGCCCGTTGCGGCGTCGACGTGATCAAGGACGACCATGGGCTCGCGAACCAGCCGTTCGCCCCGTGGGAGGCGCGCGTGCGCGCCTGCGCGGCCGCCGTCAGCCAGGCGAACGCCTCCACCGGGCGCCACGCCCTGTACATGCCCAGCCTCAACGGGCCACTCTCCGAGTTCCATGAGCGGGCGCGGATCGCGAAGGCCGCTGGTGCCGGCGGGCTCCTCGTCCTGCCGGGGCTCACCGGGATGGACTCCATCCGCTGGCTGGCCGCGGACGATTCGATCGGGCTGCCGATCATGGGTCACCCGTCCTACCTGGGTGCCAACGTGACCTCGCCGGTCGCGGGCATCGAGCACGGGCTCCTGTTCGGGACGCTCTACCGCCTGGCCGGCGCCGATCTCACGGTGTTCCCCAGCTATGGCGGCCGGTTCAGCTTCACGGCCGCGGAGTGCCACTCCATCGCCGACGCCTGCCGGCGGCCGATGGGCACCTTTCCGGCGATCCTGCCGGCACCCGGTGGAGGGATGACCCTCGACCGCGTCGCCGAGATCCACCGGTTCTACGGACCGGACACCGCGCTCCTGGTCGGCGGCGACCTGCACCGCGGCGACCTCGCGCAGAACATCACGCAGATGCGCGCCGTGGTCGAGGGCGCCCGGGCGTGACGGACGCGCGTCGGGACCTGCTCGCGGAGGTCGCCTGGCTCCACCACGGGTACCACCGGACCCAGGAGGAGATCGCGACGCGGCTCGGCGTCTCGCGCTCGACCATCAGCCGCGCCCTCGCGGAAGCGGAGCGGCTGGGCATCATCCAGGTCGTCGTGACCGCGCCGCTGCCGCGCGAGGCCCGCCTGTCGGCCGACCTCGCCCGGTCTCTGGGGATCACCGCCATCGTCGGTGTGGCGGCCGACGGCGACGAGCCGTTCACCGCGGCTGCCCGCGCGGCCGCGCGACTGGTGGATCGGATCGTCGATGCCGGCCCGGCGACGATCGCCGTGAGCTGGGGCCGCACGCTCGCCGCCACGGCGCGCATGGTGCGGCCGCGGACGACCCGGGACGTCGAGATCCTCGACGCCGTGGGTCACCCCGGTGGCGAGGGCCTCGTGCCGACGGTCGACGTCACGCGGTCGCTGGCGGCCGCGCTGGGCGCGGCCGTGACCCACGTGCCCGCCCCCGCGTTCGTGGACCCGGGTCCGTCACGCGACGCGCTGCTCGCCAGCGAGCCCGTTGCCCGCGCCCTCGCCCGCGCCCGGCGCGCCGACGTGACCCTCGTCTCGGTGGGCGTCGTGGGCGCCGGATCGCTGCTCGCCGCGGCTGGCGGCATCGATGCCAGGCGGATGGCCGAGCTGCAGACCCGTGGCGCCGTGGGCGAGATCCTGGGCCATTACTTCGACCAGGGCGGACAGGACGTCGAGGGGGCGGGAACGGGATCCATCGGCCTCACGCTCGACGACCTGCGCGCGTCCCGGCGGGTCATCGCCGTCGCCGGCGGACCGGAGAAGGCGGACGCCCTCCGGGCCGCGCTCGCGGGAGGGATCGTGCGCGAGGCGGTCATCGACGACACGATGGCCGCGACGCTGCTGCAGGCCGCCCCGGTCCCCGTCGGCACCGCCGAGGGGGTCCCTCGATGACGACGGTCGGCGACCGGCCGGGTATCCCGGCCACGCGCGCGGAGGCGCGGGAGCTGGTCGTCCTGTTCAGCCGCAGGATGCTCTCGGAGCACCTGGTCAGCTACACCGCGGGCAACATCAGCACCCGCATCGCGTCGGAGCCGGACCTCGTCGCCGTCACGCCCGGCAGCACGGCGTACGACACGCTCCGCCCCGAGGACATCGTCATCGTGCGCCTGGATGGGACGGTCGTGGAGGGCACCCGCAGGCCCACCGCGGAGCTGCCGCTCCACACCCTGGCGTACGTCGACCGGCCGGACGTCTGGGGCATCGTGCACACGCACAGCCGCGCGGCAATGGCGATGGCCGCGATGGGCATGGACCTGCCGCCGATCCTCCACGGGCTCGTCAGCGCCTGCGGTGGCGGGATCGTCACGGCGCCGTATGCCCGCGGGGCCACCCCGGAGATGGCACAGCGGACGCGCGGGCCCCTGCGGTCCCGGAGCGCGTGCCTGCTTCGCAACCACGGGGTCCTGGCGATCGGACCCACGGTCGAGCACGCCTACAACGCGGCGTCCACCGTGGAGGGCGTCGCCGACGCGTACCTGATGGCGCTCCCGTTCGGCCCGGTTCCGGAGGTTCCCGCGGAGGACGTCGAACGGATCCGCCGGGAGCAGTGGCAGCCGGCATGGACAGGGGTGGGGACCCTCAGCCACGGCGGCTGAGGGGCTGGTCGCCCGGCACGCGTCCCCGTCCCGGACCCGGCTTGACACCCGCCCGTGCCAGTTGCGATAGTGTTAGTTGTAGGACGACTATTCGTCCGGTCAGTACACAGGCGATCGTCGATGACCGCGATGGACGACAAGGAGCACGCCGTGACCGAGCCCCTGCGGCCGATCGAGTGGACCGGGAGCGGGCTGCGCGTCATCGACCAGACCGCGCTGCCGGGCCGGCTCATCCACGTCGACCTGTCCACGGTGGATGCCGTCGTCGACGCGATCGTCAGGCTGGCCGTCCGTGGCGCGCCGCAGCTCGGTGCCGTGGGCGCGATCGGCGTCGTGATCGCGATGGACCAGGGCGCCCGCGAGGGATGGGACGACGCCCGCCTCCAGGCCGAGATCGACCGGGTCCGCAACGCCCGCCCGACCGCGGTCAACCTGATGTGGGGCGTGGACAAGGTCCGCCCGCTCGTCGCGCAGGGCCGGGCCGCCGTCCTCGCCGCCGCGCTGGAGCTCATCGCCGAGGACGAGCGGATCAATCGCACGATGGCGAAGCTGGGCGCGGACTGGATCCAGGCCCGGGTTCCAGGTCGGGTGCGGATCCTCACGCACTGCAACACCGGCGCCCTCGCGACCACCGCGTGGGGGACGGCCTTCGGCGTCATTCGCGAGCTCCACGACCGGGGCGCGCTCGAGGTCGTCTACGTGGACGAGACCCGACCCCTGCTCCAGGGCGCTCGACTGACGGCGTACGAGCTCGCCCACGACGGCATCCCGTACTTCGTCCAGGCGGACGGGGCCGCGGCCGGCACGATCCTGCGTGGCCTCGTGGACGTGGCGATCATCGGCGCGGATCGGATCGCGGCCAACGGTGACACGGCGAACAAGGTCGGCAGCGTGGGCGTCGCGCTCGCCTGCCAGGAGGCGGGCATCCCGTTCATGGTCGCCGCCCCCGAGTCGACGATCGACATGGCCACCCCCGACGGGGACGCGATCCACATCGAGATGCGCGGAGACGACGAGGTCGTCAACTGGGCCGGCGTGCGCACCGCGCCCGAGGGCGCCCGGGCCCACAACCCCGCGTTCGACGTCACCCCGGCCCGCATGATCGCCGCGCTCGTCACCGAGACGTGCGTGATGGAGGTGCGCATGGGTGAGACCCCCGGCAGCCGGCTGGTCGCCCCGCGATGACCGTCCGGGCAGCGGGCGTGGCCGTCACGCCGCTCGACGAGCTCGTCGAGCGGTCCCGGCGCATCGGCGCGGACTCGAGCCTGGTCGTCAACGGCGGCGGCAACACGTCGGCCAAGGGGTTCCTCGTCGATCCCCTGGGCCGGTCGCGCCGCACGCTGTGGGTCAAGGGCTCCGGCGCCGACCTGGCGACGAGCGACGGCAATGCGTATCCCGCCCTGTGGATGGACGAGCTGCTGGCGATCCGGGACCGCACGGAGCTCGACGACGCGGAGATGGTCCGCCTTGTCCGCGCCGCCATGGTGGACGGCACCGTCCGCCGACCCTCCATCGAGACGCTGCTCCACGCGTTCGTCCCTGCCGCGCACGTAGACCACGTCCACGCCGACGCGATCTGCGCGCTCACGAACCAGCCCCACGGCCGCGAGGTCGTGCGCGAGGCGCTGGGTGAGCGGTTCGGCTACGTCGACTGGATCCGTCCGGGGTTCGCCCTGGCGCGGATCGTCGCCGACCTGGCCTCCTACGACGGCGTCGTCCTCGCGCACCACGGTCTGGTGACCTGGGACGAGAACTCCGACGCCTGCTACGAGCGAACCCTGGCCGCCGTCCGTTCCGCGGATGCGTACCTGTCCGCTCGCACCGCCGCCGTGCCCGCCGCGGGACTGGCCTCCTCCGGTCCCGCGCCGGAGCTCGGCGCCGGTGACATCGAGACGCTGCTGCTCCTCCTCCGCGGCGCCCTGTCGAAGACGGGGCGCCGCGTGCTCCACACGGACCGGCGGCTGCGGTCCGTGGCGGACCGGGCGGACGTGGCTGAGCTCGCGTCGGCCGGCGTCCCGACCGGCGACCACATGCTGTGGATGAAGCCGTGGCCGGCGGTCGCACCCGCGCACGAGGGCGGTGACGCCGTGACCGCCGCGGTCGGTGCCTACGAAGCCCGCTATCGCGCCTACTTCGACGAGAACGCCCCGCTCCTCGAGGACGCCACGCCGATGCACGATCCGGCGCCGCGCGTCGTGCTCGTGCCCGGACTGGGGTCGGTCGTCGCCGGGGCGTCGATCGAGGACGCGCGGCGCTGTGCCGAGGTCGCGCTCCACGCACAGGCCACCCTCGCCCGCACCAAGGACGCCTTCGGCGTGCTCGAACCGCTCACCGGGGCGGAGACGTTCCGCTTCGACTACTGGCCCATGGAGCTGTACAAGTTGACGCTCGCAGACCCGCTCCGCCCGTTCGCGGGCACCGTCCAGATCGTCACCGGCGCCGCGTCCGGCATCGGCCGGACCATCGCGCTCGAGCTCGCGAAGGCGGGCGCCAGCGTCGTCGCCGCGGACCTCGACGGACCGCTCCTGGAGACGCTCGTCAAGGACGCGCTCGACGCCGGCGCGCCCGAGCCCGCGTGGGTCGCAGGCGACCAGTCGAGCGAGGATGTCGTCAAGGAGACCGTCCACACGGCGGTCACGCGCTTCGGGGGCATCGACGGCGTGGTCATGAACGCCGGGATCGGCGTCGCGAGCCCGCTCGAGGAGCTGGAGCTCGCCCGCTGGCAGCGCGGGATCGACGTCAACCTGACCAGCGCGTTCCTCATGACCCGCGAGGTCATGCGGCGCATGCGTATCCAGGGCCTGGGCGGGTCGCTCGTGTATGTCGCCAGCAAGAACGCCTTCGCGCCGGGTGCGGGTTTCGGCGGCTACTCGGTCACCAAGGCCGGGATGCTCCAGCTGATGCGCATCGCCGCGCTCGAGGGCGGGCCGATCGGGATCCGCACCAACGCGGTCAACCCGGATGCCGTCTTCGACAACTCACGCCTCTGGGAGGGCGGCCTGCGCGAGCAGCGTGCCGCGGAGCACGGGATCAGTCCCGACGAGCTCGAGGCGTTCTATGCCAAGCGGAACCTGCTGCGCCGGCAGGTGACGACCAACGATGTCGCCAACGCCGTGATGTTCCTCCTGTCGGAGGCCTCGTCACGCACGACCGGTGCCGTCATCCCCGTGGATGGCGGCGTCGCTGCAGCCTTCCCCCGCTGACCCGGCCAGGAGGAGAGACACAGGAGGAGGAGATCCGAGCCGTCATCGCCGAGAAGCTCACGCTCGTGTTCGTTGTTCCAGGGAGAGATGCATGACCCGAAGCAAGATCTTCGCCGGGCTGTTCGCGTCGACGATCCTCGTCGCCGCCTGCTCGCAGACTGCGGCCACCCAGGCCCCAGCCACCACCGGTGCCTCGACCGCTCCGGCCGCCTCCGTGGCCGCCTCCGAGGCCGCCTCCAGTCAGGCCGGCGCCAAGCCGGCACCGTTCGACGCCGGTCCCGTCAAGATCGCCATGGTCCGCCAGTCCGGCGCCGGCGACTACTTCCAGCAGTGGGGCGGCGGCGCCGACGCGCAGGCCAAGGCCATCGGCTTCGAGATGCAGGTCTACGACGCCCAGGCCGACAACGCCACCCAGGCGACCCAGATGCAGACCGCGATCGACTCCGGCGTCGCCGGCATCATCGTGGACCACGGCCTCGCCGACACCATGAACCCGCTGATCAAGACCGCGCTCGACAAGGGCATCCCGGTCGTCGTCTATGACGTCGAGACCGTCGACCCGCGCGTCATCCACACCACGCAGTCCGACGCCGACATGGCCAAGAAGGTCCTCGACGTCATGACCACGGACATGGGCAGCGGTGCCCAGGTCGGCTACGTCAACGTCCTCGGCATCGCGCCGCTCGACCGCCGTGACGTGGTCTACCAGGAGGTCAAGAAGGCCAACGGCTGGGTCGAGAAGTTCTTCGTCGGCAAGTTCACCAACGCCGTCGCCACGGACAACGCCGTCCTCGTCGACGCCGCGCTCAAGGCCAACCCCGACGTCAAGGGCATCTTCGCCCCGTACGACGAGCTGACCAAGGGCACCCTCGCCGGCATCAAGAACAACGGCCTCGGGGCCCAGATCAAGGTCTACGGCATCGACATCTCGAATGCCGACATCGAGCTCATGACCGCCGATGCCTCCCCGTGGGTCGCCACGGCGGCCACGGACCCGGCCGGCGTCGGCGCTGCCGTCGTCCGCGCCATGGCGCTCAAGCTCGCCGGCCAGCTGGAAGGCACCGACTTCCAGTTCCCGGCCGCCCTGATCACGCAGGACTACCTCAAGACCAACAACGTCGCCAACATGGACCAGCTGCGCACGCTCATGCCCGAGCTCGCGGAAGCCAGCCAGATGACGGCCGACTGGATCGAGGTCAAGTACTAGACCCCACGGGCGCCCCCCGGCCACCGGCCGGGGGGCGCATCCTTCCCCGCAACCCATCCAGCGCACTGCACGAGGGACGGACCTTCCCACGATGGAAGCCACCGCGACGGACCCCGGCACGCCGGGCACCACTGGCCGCACGGTCGTCGAGCTGACGGACGTCAGCATGGCCTTCGGCACCGTCAGGGTGCTCCAGGGCGTGTCCCTCACGGTCACGGAGGGCAGCGTGCTCGCCCTCATCGGCGCGAACGGCGCCGGCAAGTCCACCCTCATCAAGATCCTGTCCGGTGTCTACCCGGACCATGGCGGAGAGATCTTCGTCGACGGGCAGCAGATCTCCGTCGACACGCCGCGCGTCGCGCGCGCCCTGGGGATCCACACCGTCCACCAGAAGATCGCCGACGGCGTGGTGCCGGGCCTGTCGGTCGCCGAGAACCTCGTCTTCGACGAGCTCACGCAGCCGTCGTTCGGCGCCTCGTTCTCGATGCGCAAGATCATGCCGCGCGCCCGCCAGGTCGCCGCGCAGCTCGATCTCGAGTGGAGCGACGACGTCCTGCGCAAGGACGTGTTCGAGCTCGGCATCGCCGACCAGCAGATGCTGCTCCTCGCCCGGGCCCTGGACCAGAAGCCGCGGCTGCTCGTCCTCGACGAGCCGACGTCCGCGCTCTCGGGCGCCGAGGTCGAGCGCCTGTTCGCCGTCATCCGCCGCCTCAAGGCCGCGGGCGTCGCCATCCTGTACGTGTCCCACCACCTGTCCGAGATCGACTCGCTCGCGGACCAGCTGGTCGTCCTGCGTGACGGCCGCATCCGGCTCCAGCAGGCAAAACCGTTCGGCTGGAACGACGCGCTGCGCGCGATGCTCGGGGAGCAGGCGATCGTCGCGGAGCGGACACACGAGGAGCAGCGCGGCACCATCGACCGCCTGCGGCTCACGGGCATCCGGCTGTTCCCGGAGAAGCCGCCCCAGGACGTGACCTTCCGGGCGGGCGAGGTCGCCGGAATCATCGGGCTCCTGGGTGCCGGCAAGAGCGAGCTCTCCCGGGGGATCTTCGGTGCCACGCCGTTCACCGAGGGCTCGATGGAGCTGGACGACCGGGCCTACGCCCCCCGCAGCCCGTCGGACGCGGTGCGCCGCGGGGTATACCTCGTCCCGGAGGACCGGGCCGCGGAGGCGCTCCTGCCCGGGTGGACGATCGCGCGCACGGCCGCCCTTCCCTTCCTGTGGAACCTTGCGCCGCGCGGCTTCGTGCCTCGGGGCACGGAGGCGACCCGTGGTCGCTGGGTCATCGACCAGCTGGACGTCGTCGCCACCGGCGAGCAACACCGGGTGGACGAGCTCTCGGGCGGCAACCAGCAGCGTGTCGTCGTCGGGCGCTGGCTGGCCGGCAAGCCCAGGGTCCTCGTCCTCGACGAGCCGTTCCGCGGCGTCGACATCGGCGCCCGGGCCGGCATCGGACGGCGCCTGCGCGAGCTCGCGGCCGGCGGGTGCGCCGTGGTCATCACCTCGAGCGACGTCGACGAGATCCTCGAGGGCTCGGACCGGGTGCTCGTCCTGACCGACGGGAAGATCCGGATGGACTCGTACCTCACCGATACCAATCGCGACCAGATCATCGAGCGCATGTCGGAGATTGCCTGAGATGGATGTCCCCAAGGCCGTGGCCCCCGTGAAGGCGCCGGCGATCCCGATCAGCGAGCGGCTGCGCACCTGGCTCGTGACGTACGGCGTCATCGCGATCACGATCGGGCTGCTGCTGTTCTTCTCGGTGGCCGAGGAGACGTTCCGCCGCCCGACGACGATCCTCTCGATGCTCAAGTACGCGTCGGTCATCGCGATCGCCGGGCTCGGGGTGACCACCGCGATGGTCGTCGGCGGCATCGACCTCTCCGTCGGCGGCATCGCCGGCATGGCCGTGACGATCGCGGCGATGTCGATGGTGATCTACAACCAGGTGGGCTGGATCGCGATCCTCGCGGTCCTCGTCTCGGGCGTCGTCGTCGGCCTCGTGAACGCCTTCCTGATCGTGAAGCTGCGCATCCCGGACATGCTCGCCACGCTGGGTGTGATGTTCCTCGTCTCGGGCCTCAAGCTCCTGTTTGTGTCCGGACGGTCGGTCAGCTCCGGCATGCCGCTCCCCGACGGCACGACGGCCCCCGGCCGCTTCACCGCCGACTTCCTGTGGATCGACAACGGCTTCGTGGGGCCCATCCCGGTCCCGGTCCTGGTGTTCGCGGTCGCCACGATCATCATCTGGGCCTTCCTCACCCGGACGCGCTGGGGCCGGATCATGTACTCGATCGGCGCCAACCCCGAGGCTGCCCGCCTCGCCGGCGTCAACACGGCCCGGTACCGCATCCTCGCGTACGTGATCTCGGGCATCCTCGCCGCCGTCGCTGGTCTCATCCTCGCCTCGCGCATCGGGCAGGGCGACATCTCCGCCGGCAACTCGCTGCTGCTCGACTCGATCGCCGTATCCCTCGTCGGCACCAGCGTCATGGGGCTCAACCTGCCCAACGCCTGGGGGACGTCCCTGGGTGCGGTCATGCTGGGCATCCTGATCACGGGCCTCACGATCGCGGGCGCGCCCTACTACGCGCAGGACGTGGTCAAGGGCGTCGTGGTCATCGTCGCCCTGATCCTCAGCTATACGCTGTCGCGCAAGAAGGCGCGGTACGTCCCGGCCGTCTGACCCGCCCGGTCGGCCGGTCCCGAAGCACACCACCCTCCACAGCAGGTCTGCCATGCCGGACGAGTACGAGATCCTCAGGCCCGAGACGGTCCCGGGCTACGTTGGCGCGAACCCCGCCCTCGCGGCCGTGCTGCCGCCCGAGCAGATCACCGAGATCCGCGAGGTGGGCGACGGGAACCTGAACCTCGTGTTCATCCTCGCCGGGGCCGGTGGCAGGGGGCTCGTGCTCAAGCAGGCGCTGCCCTATGTCCGCCTCGTGGGACCGGACTGGCCAATGACGCCGGACCGGGCCGCGAAGGAGGCCGAGGCGCTCCGCGCGCACGGCGCCCTCGTGAGCCACCTCGTGCCCAGGCTCTACGCCTACGACACCCGGCGCTACATCATCGCGATGGAGGACCTCAGCGACCACGCGGTGTGGCGTCACGCGCTGAACCGTGGGGAGAGCCACGAGGGCGCGGCAACCGACGTCGGCACGTACATCGCGAGCGTTGCCTTCGGGACGTCCGTGTTCGGGATGACGGCCGACGCGCAGAAGGCGGCCCTGGCGGCCGCCGTCAACCCGCAGCTGTGCGAGATCACCGAGGATCTCGTCCTCACGGAGCCCACCCGCCCGGCGCAGCGCAACAGCTGCCTGCCGGCCAACGAGCCGGACGCCCGCGAGCTCATCGAGGACGACGCGACCGTCCGCGAGATGGGCAACCTCAAGCTCGTGTTCATGACCCACGCGGAGGCGCTGATCCACGGTGACCTCCACACGGGCTCCGTGATGGTCCGCTCCGCCTCGGAGGGCGCCCCCCGATCGACCAAGGTGTTCGACAGCGAGTTCGCGTTCTACGGGCCGGTGGGCTTCGACCTCGGGCTCACCTACGCCAACTATGTGATCGCGGCGGCGCGCGCGTACGCGCTGGGCGAGGATGACCGGGCGGCGTGGCTCCTGGGCCTGCTCGCCGAGACCTGGGCGGCGTTCGACGTCACCTTCCGATCGCTGTGGCCCAACCGCGTGGATCCGCGCGTGTTCACCGACGGCGTGCTGGAGGACTTCATCG
>DASXVG010000076.1:0-22429 GCA_036504355.1 Candidatus Limnocylindrales bacterium | reverse complement strand
TATCTAATCCCGTTTGCTCCCCTAGCTTTCGCGCCTCAGCGTCAAGAACAGGCCAGGAAGCCGCCTTCGCCACTGGTGTTCCTCCCGATATCTACGCATTTCACCACTACACCGGGAATTCCGCTTCCCTCTCCTGCCTTCAAGTCGATCAGTATCGAGTGACCCTCCCCAGTTGAGCCGGGGGCTTTCACACTCGACTTGAACGACCGCCTGCGCGCTCTTTACGCCCAGTAAATCCGGACAACGCTGGTCACCTACGTATTACCGCGGCTGCTGGCACGTAGTTAGCCGTGACTTATTCATCAGGTACCGTCATTATCGTCCCTGGTAAAAGCGGTTTACAACCCGAAGGCCTTCATCCCGCACGCGGCGTTGCTGCTTCAGGCTTGCGCCCATTGAGCAAAATTCCCGACTGCTGCCTCCCGTAGGAGTCTGGGCCGTGTCTCAGTCCCAGTCTGGGTGATCGTCCTCTCAGACCACCTACCGATCGTCGCCTTGGTGAGCCATTACCCCACCAACGAGCTAATCGGACGCAGGCCCCTCCCGAAGCGCCTCGCGGCTTTGATGACACAAATGAGTGTGTCGCCACATGCGGTATTAGCCACCCTTTCGGGCAGTTATCCCCCACTTCGGGGCAGGTCACCTACGCGTTACTCAGCCGTCCGCCACTAACGAGCAAGCTCGTTCGTTCGACTTGCATGTCTCATGCACGCCGCCAGCGTTTATCCTGAGCCAGGATCAAACTCTCCGCGAAAACTCGATCTTGCGATCGAGTTGAATCTCAAGAGCTTGGTCCAGGCACGTTCTCGTGCTGAAGTTCCTACCACTCTTCAGTTGTTAAGGTGCAGCGCCCGGCCTTTACCGCCCGGAGCGCGGACTGCCTAGTTTGGAGCAGTTCGCTCCCCGTGTCAAACGGGGGATCGGGTGGTCCCCGCCGTTGCGGGAGACCGGCGAGCCTCGGGTTCGTGAGGCGCGAGGACGGATGGTAGGGCGGGCCCCCGGGGCTGTCAAACGCTCCGCATCGGAGCACGTGACCCGGGCGGACGCGACGCGGTCCCGGATCACGGACGCACGGGCACCGGCCTAGATCGGGCTCTCCTCCACGAGGAGGATGAAGGCCGCGCCACTGAGCCAGCAGAGCAGGAGGAGCTCTGGCGAGGTCCGGGCACCGAGCGGACCGACCGCGAGCAGCCAGAAGACCAGGCCGGCGAGCGCCGCGAACAGCGCCTTCGAGAGGCGGAGCAGGATCTCGAACACGAGCTCGCGCATCAGAGGGCCCGACGTCCCTGGAGCGCCCTGATCAGGGTGACGTCGTCCGCGTACTCGAGGTCGCCGCCGACGGGAAGCCCGCGGGCGATCCTGGTCACGGACCCGACGTGACCCTCGAGGCGCTCGTTGAGGTACATCGCGGTCGCCTCCCCCTCGAGGGTGGGGTTGGTGGCGAGGATCACCTCCTCGATCCGCGAGCCTTCGGCGGCCTGCTCGTCTACCCGGCCGAGCAGCTCCCGGATCTTCAGCCGGTCCGGGCCGATGCCGTCGATGGGGCTGATGGCCCCATGGAGCACGTGGTAGCGGCCACGGAACTCACCGGTCCGCTCGATCGCGAGCACGTCCAGGGGCTCCTCCACGACGCACAGCCGCGTGGCATCACGACCCGGGTCACGGCAGATCGGGCACAGGGGCGCGTCGCTGATGTTGAAGCAGCGGTCGCAGAACACGACCTCGTCACGGACGGCGATCAATGCCCGCGCGAGGGCGCGAGCCTCGGCGTCGGGCGCCCGGAGCAGATGGTAGGTCAGGCGCTGCGCGGTCTTGGGGCCGATCCCGGGCAGGCGCGCAAACGACTCGATGAGCCGGGCGACGGGCTCGATGACGGCGGAGGACACGAAGGGTGGGCCCTCGCTCAGCCCAGGCCGGGGATCTTCAGCCCGCCGGTCACGGCGGCCATCTTCTGGGCCGCGACGTCCTGTGAGGCTCGCAGTGCATCGTTGACGGCGCTCACCACGAGGTCTTGCAGCATCTCGACGTCCTCCGGGTCCACCGCCGAGGGGTCGATCGTCACCGCGACGAGCTCCTGCTTGCCGGTGACGGTTGCCTTGACCACGCCGCCGCCGGCCTGGCCGTCCACGGTCAGCGTCTCGAGCTCCGCCTGCACGCGGGCCATCTCCTGCTGCATCTGCATCGCCATGCGCTGCAGGTTGCCCATGCCCATGGATACGGCTCCTCCGGTCGTGGTCGTGTCTTGGTGCGGGTCCAGTCTCGCCCATGTGCGCCGCAGGCGCGAGCCGGGCCAGCGGCGGTCAGTCGACCTCCGGGACCTCCGCGAGGTCCTCCGCGAAGATGCGCTGCGCCTCGGCGAGGATGTGGGCCGCCTCGGCGTCGGCCGGGAGTGGCGGCAGCAGGTCGAGGTTCGTGGCGACACAGCGCACGCCGACCTCGTGACCCAGGAACTCCCCGATCCGCTCCTCGAGGTTCGCCCGCTTCCGCTCGGCGACGTCCTTGAGGAACGCCTGCTCCTCCGGGAACCCGAGGGTCACGA
This sequence comes from Candidatus Limnocylindrales bacterium, assembly GCA_036504355.1. Lineage (GTDB taxonomy): Bacteria > Chloroflexota > Limnocylindria > Limnocylindrales > CSP1-4 > CAIXZV01. The sequence continues at coordinate 19,890 of DASXVG010000076.1, read as the reverse complement.
TGCTGCCCTCGACGCCGATGGGCCGGCAGACGACGATGAGCGGCTTGAGCGGCGGACTCTTGCTGATCGCAGCGACGACGGTGGCCCACCCGGCGCGCAGACGCTCCAGGTCGTCGCCGCCCGGCCCGCTGGGGGCGAGGGGGACTGGCTGCTCGAGCGCCGGGGCGGGGCTGGGAGCAGATGGCGCGGCGGAGGCGGCTGCGGGCCGAGCATCGGGGGCGGTCGACGCCGGCGCCTGGAATCGCGCCGGACGCGCGGCGGGCGGGGAAGGTTCGGGCGGCGGGGTCGCGGCGTGCGTGCCCCGGGTCGTGGAGCGGACGACCGTGCCGCGAGCCATGACCGGCGCGAGCGCTCGGCCCGGACCCGGCTCGAGGAGCGCGAGCTCGAGCTGGAGACGGAAGCCGCCTGGCCCGAGCCGCGTGGGGTCGATGGACGACAGCCGTCGGGCGGCGACCGCCAGCGACGGGTCGTCGCCCCCGGCGGCCAGGGCGGCGAGCAGCCGCTCACGGATCGCGTCCACGACCTGATCGAGGAAGACCCGGAGGTCCCGGCCGCGCTCGTCGAGGCGCTCGAGGAGCGCGATGCCGTCCATCGCGCCGCCGGTGGCCAGCGCATCCACGAACCCGTCGACCAGCTCCGCGTCAGCGAGGCCGAGCAGGTCGCGCACGGCGTCCGCTTCGATCCGGCCGCCCGTGGACGAGAGGAGCTGGTCCAGGATGGACTCGGCGTCGCGCATCCCGCCGGCAGCCAGCCGGGCGACGAGCGCGATAGCCTCCGGGTCCGCCTCGCGGCCGTCGGCCTCGAGGATCCGGCCGAGCTTGCCGCTGATCTCGGGGACGGTGAGGCGGCGGACGTCGAACCGCTGGAGCCGTGACAGGATCGCGGGCGGGAACTCGCCCGGGTGGGTGCTCGCGAACATGAAGGTCACGAACGCCGGCGGCTCCTCGAGCGACTTGAGGAGCGCGTTCCACGCGTCCTTCGTGATCTGGTGCGCCTCGTCGAGGATGTAGACCTTGCGCTTGAGGTCGGTCGGGGCGTAGTTGAGCCGCTCGCGGAGCTCGCGGATGGCGTCGATGCCGCGGTTGGACGCGGCATCGATCTCGACGAGGTCGAGCGCCCGTCCCTCGCGGATCGCGTTGCATGCCTCGCAGGTGTCGCACGGGTCCGCGTTGGGTCCGAGATTGGTGCAGTTGAGCGCCTTGGCGACGATCCGCGCGAGCGACGTCTTGCCGGTGCCACGCGGGCCCGTGAACAGGAGGGCGTGCGCGACCTTGCCCGTGGCGACCGCGTTCCGGAGCGTGGCGACCACGGCCTCCTGCCCGACCATCTCGCTGAAGGTCTGGGCCCGCCAGCGGCGGTAGAGGGCCTGATGGGTGGTCGCTTCGGGCAACTGCTGCTCCTGGGCGCTCTCGCGCAGCGCGCGGCCGGGATAGGTAGTGCCGTGCACCCTCCGTCGATACGGACGTCCCCGCGCCCAGCGGCGTGCGCGGCTCGGACCAGGCCGTTCCGCGGCACCCGGCAATCAGCGCTGAGTGCTGCTTCCTTCCGGACCTGACACGGTTCGCGAGTCACCGCTGCGCGGGACCCGGTCCTCAACGTCGCGTACGTCGCCGGCTCTCGAGAAGCGCCGACCTCGGGAGGGAATTCAGCCCTGCTGGAGCGGATTGCAGGTACAGGGCACCGCTAGTTCCCCGCCTAGCACGGCCCGGCGATGATAGCAGGGGGCGGCTTCACGCCAGCGCATCGCGAGGGGCTGGCGGAGAGGGCGGGATTTGAACCCGCGATGGGTTGCCCCATACCGCATTTCCAGTGCGGCGCCCTAGGCCACTAGGCGACCTCTCCGCCGGAAACGATACGGCCCGGCGCCAAATCGCGCCGGGCCAGGCTGCCGTTGGAGTGGCGGAGAGGGTGGGATTCGAACCCACGCTGCTTTCGCAGACCGCTTTTCGAGAGCGGCACCATCAACCACTCGGACACCTCTCCGCGGGAGAGGATAGCAAAGCGCGGTCAGGCGCCCGTGGGGACGGCCGCGAGCCCGTCTGCGAGCTCCTCCGCCTCCTCGCGGCGGATCCCGGACACTACCTGGAGGCGTCGGCCCAGCGCGGGATGCTGGGCGAGCTGGAGCACCGTGCCGGCCGCCCCATCGACCGGGTTGGGCACCGCGAACACGAGGGCCGCGACGTCCGACTCGAGCAGGGCCCCGACGCACATCGGGCACGGCTCGTGGGTGGTGAAGATCGTGACGTCCGTGAGGTGCGTCGTCCCGAGCTTGCGCGAGGCCTCGCGCAGGGCGCTGATCACGGCATGCGCCGTGGGGTCGTTCGCCTCGCCAGCGCGGTTCGCGCCGCGCGCCACCATCGCCTCGTTCATGACGGCGATGGCGCCCACTGCCGGCGCGCCTCGCTCGGCCGCCTGGCGTGCCTCCGCGAGCGCCTCGCCCATGAACAGCTCGTAGTTCATGCGCGGATCATAACGACCGGCGGCGGCGGTAGGATTGGCCTCGAGAGCGTGCCCGTCCTGCACGCGTCGCGCTCGTCCCGGCGCTCGACCCGCGTTCACCTTCGACCCAGCACCGGCCCCCGGCCGGCGACCCACAGCGGAGCCCCCATGGCTGCACCTCGGCGTATCGGCATCCTCACCGGCGGCGGCGACGTCCCCGGCCTCAACTCGGTCATCAAGAGCGTCGTCTATCGCGCGACGGACCTCGGCTACGAGGTCATCGGCATCCGCCGCGGCTGGGAGGGCCTGACCCACCAGCGACGCGGCGCAGATCTGGACCCGGAGTACGTGCGGGTCCTCGACCGGATCAACACCCGCACGATCGACCGGACCGGCGGCACCGTCCTGCACAGCTCGCGCACCAACCCGCGCAAGATGAAGACCGCGGCGCTGCCATCGTGGCTGGACCCCAGGACGGTCGCCGACAAGCAGACGTCCGAGGGCGTCTACGACCTCACCGACCACGTGCTCGACACCATCGAGCACCTGGGCCTGACCAACCTGGTGACGATCGGGGGCGACGACACGCTGTCGTTCAGCTCCGTCCTCTACGAGCGCGGCCTGCCCCTCGTCGCGATCCCCAAGACGATGGACAACGACGTCAACGGGACCGAGTACTGCATCGGCTTCTCGTCCGCGATCACGCGGGCCAAGGAGGTCCTCAACCGCCAGCGCACGACGCTCGGGTCGCACGAGCGCATCGGCGTGTTCCGTATCTTCGGCCGCGATGCCGGGTTCACCGCGCTGTACACGGCCTACGTGACATCCACCCGGTGCGTCATCCCCGAGTTCCCGTACGACGTCGACGCCCTCGCGGAGATCCTCAAGGAGGACCACCGCAACAACCCCAGCCGGTATGCGATCGTGATCACCGCCGAGGGCGCCATCTGGCGCGGCGCCGAGATCGCGGAGGTGGGCGACGTGGACGCGTTCGGCCATCGCCACAAGATGAACGTGGGCGAGGTCCTCGCGTCGGAGCTCAAGGCGAAGACCGGGATCGAGGCCGTGGCCTCGGACCTGACGTACGACCTGCGCTCGGGCGAGCCGGACATGCTGGACTCGATGGTGGCGACCACATTCGCCAACGTCGCGATGGACCTCATCCGCGACGGGATCGGCGGCCGGATGGCGGCGATCCGCGACGGCAAGTACGGCCACGTGTCGCTCGCGGAGACCGGCAAGCCGCCGCGGCGGGTCCAGCTCGACGCGTACGACACGGACCGCTTCCGGCCCAAGTACTCGGACCGCGAGGGCGACCCGCTGCTCCTCACCCCGTCGTTGGGACCCGCCCTCGACTGACGGGCGGCGTCCGACCCGCCTACCCGTCCAGCCCCGACAGCGCGCGGATCGCCCGCGCGAGGTTCGACATGTCCTCGTCACCTTTGCCCCGCGCGACGAGGCCCGCCTCGAGCTGCGCCGCGAGCCCGGCCACCGGGAGCGTGGCGCCGAGCGTCCGCGCCATCTCCAGGGCGATCGCGAGGTCCTTGAGGTGGAGCGAGGTGCGGAACCCGAGCGGGTACTCGTTGTCGATCATCCGGCCGCTGCGGTTCTCGAGGACCCAGCTCCTCGCGGCGCCGCCGCCCAGGGCCCCCGCCACGGCCTGGGGATCGAGGCCCGCCTTGAGCGCGAGGACGATCCCCTCGGCGACGCCGAGGTAGGCGCCTGCCAGCACGACCTGGTTGATCGCCTTCACGGCCTGCCCCGAGCCCGCGGGCCCGAAGTGGGTGATGGTCCTGCCCATCGCCTGGAGGACCGGGCGGGCACGGTCCACGTCCGCGGGCTCGCCGCCGACGAAGATCGTGAGCGTCGCCTGCTTCGCGCCCTCGGAGCCGCCTGAGACCGGCGCGTCGACCATGCCGATCCCTCGCGCCCGGAGCGTTGCGGCGAACCGGGCGGTCGCCGCGGGCGAGATCGTGGAACAGTCGATCACGAGGCCGCCCGGCGCGAGACCGGCCGAGACGCCATCGTCGCCCAGGAGGACCGCCTCCACGTCGGGCGTGTCGGACACGCAGATGACCACGACGTCCGATGCCCGAGCGACCGCAGCGGGCGACGCGGCCTCGACCACGCCCAGCGCAGGGAGATCGCCGGCACGACCGGGCGTGCGGTTCCATGCCGTGACGTCGAAGCCGGCCCGGCGGAGGTTGGCCGCCATCGCCGCCCCCATGGTCCCGAGCCCGACGAACCCGATGCGCTCCACGCTCAGCCCTCCTGCATCGGCCGAGCGTACCGTGGCCGCGTACCATTCCGGGCGATGGACTGGCTCGGTGTCGACTCTCGCCGCACGGGCACCGCGCTGTTCGCCTTCGGGGTCGTCGGGATGGTGGTGGCGGCGATCGTCGTGGTCGGCCTCGTGGCTGGCGCGTTCGCGGCGCGGAACCTCGCCGATCGCGTATCGGCGGAGCAGGTCCGCCTCGTCGGCACGCTCGACCGCGTCGACGCGGCGATGGCCCAGACCGTCACGACGATCGACAACGCGGGCACCACGCTGACCGGGACGAGCGAGACCCTGGCATCTGCTTCGGACGTCCTCGCCCAGGTCGCGACGACGTCGGACGACCTCAGCGCGTCGCTCAACTTCTCGATCCTGGGCAGCCAGCCGCTTGCGAGCGCGGCTGCGAAGTTCGGCGATCTCTCGGTCCAGGTGCGTGGGTTCCAGGGGAAGGCCCGTGCGCTGGTGGGGAACCTCCGCGCGAACGCCGACGACACCACCGGGCTCGCCGCCAGGGTGAAGGGGCTGCGCGACGAGCTGAGCTCGCTCACCCGACGGGTGGACTCGGCCGGCGCCACGGGCGAGCTCGTGGGGCTGGTCGTGGGCGGGATCCTGCTCCTCGGCCTCCTGGTCGCGTGGCTCGCCGTCGCCGGCGCGGGCTGTGCGTGGTTCGGCCTCCGGCTGCGGCGGCTCGGCGAGACGACGTAGCGAGCGCGGCCCGACGCCGCGTCAGTGCCGGCGACGGGGCCCGGGCCTCAGGTTGCGGGCCGCGGCGCAAGGTCCGCCGCCGTCACGCGGCGCCCGTCGAGGGCGGGCACCAGCACCCGGTCCACGAGCCGCTTGGTCGCGTGGCCATCGGTGACGTCGAAGCTCGCTGCAGCGAACGCGCGCACCCGCTCAAGATCATGGTCGCCGGCCCGGATCGCCTCCGCAAGGGCCTCCGTCGTGTCGAAGATCGGACCGGGCGCATCGGCCCGGAAGTCGAAGTAGAAGCCACGCTCCAGCTCGTAGGCGTCCTCGTCGGGCGCGAGGAACAGAATCGGGCGGCCGAGCAGGGCGAACTCGTAGATCACGCTCGAGTAGTCGGACACGAGGACGTCGGACACCGGCATCAGCACGTTGACGTCCGCCTCCGCGGATGCGTCGATCGCGAATCCCGCGAGCCCGGGCGGGATCTCGAACCCGTCGCGCACGAACGGGTGGAGCTTGAGCAGCACGACCCACTCGTCGCCAAGGACCCGGCGCATGACGTCGAGGTCCATGAGGTCCGCATGTCGGGCGAGGCGAACCGATGTGCCCCGGAAGGTCGGCGCGTAGAGGACCACCCTGCGGCCCGAGATCCCCGGGTATCGCGCCCGCACGGCGGCCTCCGCAGCCGCGCGCCGCGCCAGGTCGGTGAGCAGGTCCGTGCGCGGGATCCCGAGATACGAGGTGAAGATGTCCAGCGGAGCGTCGAACGCTTCCGCGTAGAACGGGGCCACGGCCATCGCGGACACGAGCGCGAGGTCGTAGTTGGAGTGGATCGGCACCTTGGCGACGAGGTCCGGATCGGCGCCGAACCCCTTGTCGATGACGCTGTAGCCGAACTTCTTGAAGGCACCCGCCGCGTGCCAGACCTGGACCCGCATCGTGCCCCGCCGCGGCGTGATGACATACATCGGGAAGAAGTAGTCGTCGACGACGAAGACCCGCGCCGTCGCGAGGTGGTACCCGGCGCGGAAGGTGAAGCCCAGCATGTCGAGAGGCGACGGGCTCGTGCCCGGTGCAAGCACCAGGCACGGGATCGGGGGGTCGCGCCGCCGGAGCTCGTCCAGGACCCAGGCGAGATTGCCGCTGGGCCTGGCTGCGTGCGCGGTCGCGATCACGACGTGCCGCCGGACCGGCCGGACGGTGCCGACGGCGAACCCGAGCCGGGTGATGAGCGTCCTGAGAATCCGGAGGAGCCGGATCATCTCGGGCGGGTGCCGTGCATCGCGTCCGATCATAGCCGCGGGCTCCGGCGCCGCGTCGCCGCGATCGCCGCCGGGGGCTACTCTGTGGCTGGTTCACAGCCACGAGGAGCACGTCCGGCAGATGCAGATCCATGCCCTGGTCCTGGCGGGCGGCGACGGCAACCGGTTCGGCGGCGAGCTGCCGAAGCAGTTCGTGCGCCTCGCCGGCGACGCGATCCTGCTGCGGACGCTGCGGCGCCTGGGATCGGTGCGCATGGACCGGATCGTCGTGGTGGCGCACCCGCGCTGGCTCGAGGAGACGCGCGCCCTCGTCACGGAGGCGAACCTCGACGTGGAGGTCCTCGTCGTCGCGGGCGGCGCGACGCGCAACGAGAGCACGCGGAACGGCCTCGCCGCGCTCGAGGCGGCCGACGACGACGTCATCGTGGTCCACGACGCGGTCAGGCCGCTCGTGCCCGTCGAGGTCGTCCAGCGGTCGATCGAGCCCGTCGCCTCGGGGCGCGCCGACGCGACCGACACCGTGATCCCGTCCGCGGACACGCTCGTGATCGTCGAGGGCGAGGACGTCGTCGAGATCCCCGATCGCGGCCGCTACCGCCGCGGCCAGACGCCCCAGGTGTTCCGCAAGGCGGTGCTCACGCGCGCGTACGCCGAGGCCGAGCGGGTGGGCGACCTGACCGCGACCGACGATTGCAGCCTCGTCCTGCGCCACGTCCCGGGGGCGCGCGTCATCGCCGTGGCGGGCGACGAGGTCAACCTCAAGATCACCACCCCCATCGACCTCGTGATGGCGGACCGGATGCTCCAGCTGTCGGTCCTCGTGCCGACGCAGGAGCCGCGGCCGACGCACCCGCTCGTGGGCGCGCGGATGCTCGTGATCGGCGGGACGAACGGGATCGGGCGCGCGATCGCCGACCAGGCCGAGCGGCTCGGGGCGACGGCGGCCGTGGACGGCTCGTCGCTCGGCCTGGACGTCCGCGACTACGCCGCCGTGGAGTCGCGAATGGCCGAGGCGGCGGCTCGGCTCGGCGGGATCGACCACGTGGTGTGCACCGCGGGCGTCCTGCGGATCGGGCCGCTCGCCGGCACGGACCCGGCCGAGATCGCCGAGGTCATCGACGTCAACCTGACCGGGACCCTCAACGTCGCGCGGGCGGCGTATCCGCATCTGCAGGCGACGCGGGGCTCGCTCACGGTCTTCACCTCGAGCTCGTTCACGCGCGGTCGCCCGGACTACGTTGCGTACAGCGCGAGCAAGGCCGGCGTCGTGAACATGGCCCAGGGCCTGTCCGACGAGTGGGCGCCGGACGGGATCCGGGTCAACGCCGTGAGCCCCGAGCGGACCGACACCCCGATGCGCCGGCGCGCGTTCCCGTCCGAGGTTCGCGACGGGATGCTGCGCGCCGACGACGTCGCCACGGCGACGATCCGGCTCATCCGCTCCGACCTGACGGGCCAGGTCGTGGACGTCAAGCAGCACGACGTGGCCATCGCGGCAGCGGCCGCGGTGGAGGCGGCCGGCGTCCACGGAGCGGGCTCCTGAGCGTCCTCGAGTACCGGCTGTCGAGCCTGCTCCTCCGCGCGCTGGGGGCGCTGTTCGGCCTCCTGCCGCTCCGGCGGGGCAGGGTCGTGCTCGCAACCGCGCGCGTGCCCATCCTCGACGGGAACCTGCGCGCGATCCACGACGCCATCCGCCGCCACAGGCCAGCCACCGACGTCGTCCTCCTGCTCGAGCCGTACGGCTACGGCCGGGCGGCGAAGCTGCGCTACCTGGTGCGGATGATCCGCGGGACCTACCACGTGCGGACCGCCGGCCTCGTGATCGTGGACAACGCGTGGCTGCCGGTCCACGTGGCGCCGCACCGCGCCGGGACCACCGTCGTCCAGGTGTGGCACGCGACGGGCGCGCTCAAGCGATTCGGGGTCGACACGGCCCAGCCCCTCGACGAGCCCGAGCGGACGTTCCTCCACCGCTACTACGACTGGGTCATCACGGCCGGCGAGGCGTCGCGCGCCCCATGGTCGGCCGCACTCCGGACGCCGTTGGAGCGGGTCCTGCCGCTCGGCTCCGCGCGCACCGACGACCTCCTCGACCCGGGGCGGCTCGCGGCGGCTCGCGCCCGGACGCTCGCCGCGTATCCCGCGCTCGCGGGGCGGCGTGTCGTCCTCTATGCGCCCACGTTCCGCGGCCGGGGGGTCGCCAAGACCGACGGCGCGGTCCTCGACCCGATCCGGTTGCGCGCGCTGCTCCCGCCGAGCGACGTTCTCATCCTCAAGTCGCATCCGAACCTCGACCCGACGCTCATGCCGACCGCGGGCTACGACGTCGTCGCCTCCCCCGCAGATGACCTGAACGATCTCCTGGCGCTCGCCGACGTCCTCGTGACGGACTACTCGTCGTCCGTGTTCGAGTTCGCGCTGCTGCGCCGGCCCATCGTGCTGGTGGCCCCCGATCTCGAGGCATACGAGCGGGATCCGGGGCTGTACCTGGACCTGCGGACGGACGTCGTCGGCACGCTCGTGCGGGACACGGACGCGGCAGCGGCAGCGATCACGGGTGCACGCGTCGACGACGACGCCTACGACGCCTTCATCGCCCGCAACCTCGGCGGCTGCGACGGGCACGCGGCAGCGAGGATCGTGGAGCGCTTCGTCCCCTGAGGCCCCGGGACGGCGAGCCGCGGGGGGCGAAGACCGGACCGGTGCGGCACACTGGGGGCATGGCCACGAAGATCATCCTCGACGTCGACACCGGCACCGATGACGCGGTCGCGCTCATGACCGCGGCCCTCTCCCCCGACGTCGAGCTCGTCGGGGCCACGGTGGTGAACGGCAACACCGGGCTCGACTCGTGCGTGGAGAACACGCTCAGGGTGTTCGAGTGGATCGGAATGCCGGACGTGCCCGTGTTCCGAGGCATGTCGCGTCCCCTCGCCCGGCCCCAGATGACGCAACGCAACCCGGCAACCCGGATCCACGGCGACAGGCTGGATCTTCCCGAGGCGACGATCGGCGCGCAGCCCCAGCACGCGGTCGACTGGCTCATCGACACCTACCTCGCGTCGGACGGCGACATCGCGCTCGTGCCGGTCGGGCCGCTCACGAACATCGCGACCGCGATCCAGAAGGAGCCCCGGATCCTCGACATGATCCCCGAGATCGTGATCATGGGCGGCGCCCACGACCACGGGAACTCGACGCCGTCCGCCGAGTTCAACATCTGGCTGGACCCCGAGGCGGCGCGGATCGTCGTGAACTGTGGCCGCCCGATCCGCATGGTGCCCCTCGACGCCACCCACCGCGCGCTCGTGTCGACGGCGGACGCCGAGCACCTGCGCGCGCTGGGCACGCCCGCCGGGGAGGCGGCCGCCCGGTTCATCCTCAAGCGGATCGAGGGCTACGACGCCACCCAGCCGATGCACCGTGCCGGGGCCGCGCCCGTCCACGATGCCCTGGCCGTGTGTGCGGTCATCGACCCGTCGGTCATCACGACCCACTTCATCCCGGTCGACGTGGAGACAGGCGGCTATCTCTCCGATGGCCGGACCGTGTGCGACTTCCGGTTCCGCGGGCCCAAGCCCGCCAACGTCTACTTCGCAATGGACGCCGACGAGCCGAAGTTCGTCGCGATGCTCACCGACATCCTGGGCCGCACCGCCTGACCGGGCCGGCGACGATCAGGCCGGCGGGGCGGGCGGACCCCCCTGCGGACGGCCCGGGACCGGCCAGATCGCAGGCGAACCAGCCGCCGGGAGAGCTGGCTGTCCGCCGTACGGAGGCGTCGACGCGCCCGGACCCTCGATGTCGGCGACGAACCGGAAGCCACCCACCCGCGCCGCAACCACGTTGTACAGGGCGCACGCGATCGCGGTTGTGACCCAGCCGATCCCGCCGTAGAACACGACGCCGATCAGGAGCACGACCAGCCCGCCGCCCATGCCGAGGCCGATGGCACCGAACGAGTCGCCGCGCGCCCCTGCGATCCCGCCGACCAGGGCGAACGGCACCAGGATCAGCAGACCGAACGCGACGACGACGACCGCGTACAGGATCGCGACGAGGTTCGCCGCCCTGATGACGTCGATGTGGCGGACGGTGATCCGGTTCATCTCGCTCCCCTCCAGGCCATGGACGCCCGACCGAGTCTACGTCGATCGATCGGGAAGGCGAGCATCAAAGAGCGGGAGGAATCAACAAGACCTCCGGTCGTCCGGAGGTCCTCGTCATCGATGCGGATTGGCGCGCCCGGCGGGATTCGAACCCACGACCCCCAGCTCCGCAAGCTGGTGCTCTATCCACTGAGCTACGGGCGCCTGTGACTGGCGGAGAGGGAGGGATTCGAACCCTCGGAGCAGGTTACCCCACTCGGCGGTTTAGCAAACCGCTGCACTAGACCTCTATGCGACCTCTCCGTGCAGGCGCCGGGGATCATACCAGCCCTGACCGGCGGTCCGGTTGACGCGGGGCCCTGCCACCCGCTACCGTCGGCCATCCGATGTGCGCCATCTATCGCTTTACCTGCCCGGCATGACCGATCCCGGAGACTGAGACCCGGGGTGTGCGGGTCGTGCCGGGTGAGCAGAGGTCCCTGACCTCTGCTTTTTTGTTGCCGAGCCAGCCGATGAGACAGCAAGGAAGCTGAAGACACGATGTTCGTGGTGATGCGGGCCGGGGCCACCGAGGCCGAGGTCAACGGCGTGAAGGGCCTCATCCTCGCCGAGGGGCTGACGCCGTTCGAGAACGCCGGCACCAACCGCACGGTCATCGCCGTCGTGGGCGAGATCGGCAAGCGACGGGAGCCGCTCAAGGCGCGCCTCGAGGCGACGCCGGGCGTCGCCCAGGTGACCGCGATCTCCAAGCCGTACAAGCTCGTGTCGCGCGAGTTTCACCCGGAGGACACGGTCATCCGGGTCCTCGACGCGGTCATCGGCGATGGCAGCCTCACCGTGATGGCGGGGCCGTGCTCGGTCGAGAGCCGCGACCAGCTGCTCGAGACCGTGGACTTCGTGGCGGAGCACGGCGCGACCGTCATCCGCGGCGGAGCGTTCAAGCCCCGCACGAGCCCGTACAGCTTCCAGGGGCTGGGCGTCGAGGGCCTGCGCTACCTCGCCGAGGCGCGCGAGCGGACGGGCATGCCGGTCATCACCGAGGTCATGGAGCCGTCCCAGGTCGACATCGTCGCGGAGTACGCCGACATCCTCCAGATCGGCACCCGCAACATGCAGAACTTCTCGCTGCTGCTCGCGTGCGGGCGTTCGAGCCGGCCGGTGATGCTCAAGCGCGGCTATGGGGCAACGATCGAGGAGTGGCTCATGGCGGCGGAGTACATCGCGTCCGCGGGCAACAGTCAGGTCATCCTGTGCGAGCGCGGGATCCGGACGTTCGAAACGACGACGCGCAACACGCTCGACCTCACGGCGGTCCCGCTCGTCCACCACCTGACCCACCTGCCCGTCATCGTGGATCCGTCGCACGCGACCGGGAAGCGCTGGCTCGTCAAGCCGCTCGCGATCGGCGGTGTCGCGGTCGGCGCGGACGGGATCATGGTCGAGGTCCATCCGCGCCCCGATGAGGCGCTCTCGGACGCCGAGCAGCAGCTGGACTTCCCGATGTTCGAGTCGATGATGACCGCCGTCACCGGCGTCCACGCGCACGTCAAGGACCTCCACGGCGACCTCCTCCGGGCATCGGGCGCCGCGGCCGGCGCCGGGGACTGACCCGATGACCACGCGCAACGCGCCGGCCCGGGCGCCGGGCGGCGACGGCGCGGGCGACGAACCGCTCGTCGTCCGTCCGGCGGGCCGCCTGCGCGGCACCCCGGCGCTCCCGGGCGACAAGTCGATCTCGCACCGCGCGCTCCTGCTCGCGCTGCTCGCCGAGGGGGAGAGCACCATTGCGGCGGCTGGCGACGGCGAGGACGTCCGGACGACGGCCGGCATCGTCGCTGCGCTCGGGGTCCTCGTGGAGCGCACGGCCGTGCACGGGAGCCGCGTCGACTACCGGGTTGTCTCCCCGGGCGGCGCGGCGCTCGCCGAGCCCGAGGGCGTCCTCGACTGCGGCAACTCGGGCACGACGACCCGCCTCGTGGCGGGGCTGCTCGCCGGCCGCGACCTGTTTGCGGTCCTCGACGGCGACGCGTCGCTCCGCCGCCGACCCATGGGCCGGGTCACCGAGCCGCTGGCGAAGATGGGGGCGGTGTTCGCCGGTCGTCGAGGCGGAACCCTGCTGCCGCTAGCGATCACCGGTCGCCCGGTCCTCTCCCCGATCCGGTACGACACCCCCGTCCCGAGCGCCCAGGTGAAGTCCGCGGTGCTCCTCGCCGGCCTTGCCGCCGGGGGCGAGACGGCGGTCACGGAGTCCGTTGCGACACGCGACCACACGGAGCGGATGCTCCGCGCGCGGGGCATCGCCGTCGAGGAGACGACGGGTCCCGACGGCGCCCACACCGTCCGCCTCAACGGACCAGCCTTGCCCGGCACGATCGCGGAGACCGTTCCCTCGGACCCGTCGGGGGCGGCGTTCTGGCTGGTCGCGGGGGCCGCCCATCCCGACGCCGAGCTGCGCCTCGTCGGGGTGAGCACGAACCCGACCCGGCGTGCCATCATCGACATCCTCAGGCGCATGGGCGCCTCCATCGAGGAGCACGACCGACCGGCCCCGGGAGGAGCCGACGGCGAGCCCCTCGCAGACCTCGTAGTCCGCTCCAGCGACCTTCGGGGCGTCGACCTGTCGCCCGCCGATGTGGCGGCGGCGATCGACGAGATCCCGATCCTCGCGCTGGCCGCGGCCATGGCCGCGGGCCCCACCCGGTTCCGCGGCGCGGGGGAGCTGCGACACAAGGAGTCCGACCGGATCGCGGGGATCGCGGCCGGGCTCACCGCCCTCGGCGTGCACGTGCGCGTGGTGGGCGACGACATCGAGATCCAGGGCGGCGCGCGCCTCACGGGCGCGGTCACCCAGACCCACGACGATCACCGGCTCGCGATGACGTTCGCGATCGCCGGCCTCATCGCCGGTGGGGAGACCGTCATCGACCGGCCCGGGTCGGCGGCAGTCTCCTACCCCGGCTTCTTCCATGAACTCGAAGGGGTGCGGGCATGACGAAGCGCGTCGTCCTCATCGGCCACCCGGTGGCCCATTCGCTGTCCGGCGCGATGCAGCAGGCGGCCTTCGACGAGCTGGGCATCGATGCGCGGTACGAGCTCTGGGACCGCGCCCCGATCGCGTTGGCGGAGGCCATCGCCGAGCTGCGCACGGACGACTTCCTGGGCGCCAACGTCACGATCCCCCACAAGGAGCGCGTCGTCCCGCAGGTCGACCGCCTGACCGAGGAAGGCCACGCGACGGGCGCGGTGAACACGCTCACCAAGGAGGGCAAGAAGCTCGTCGGCCACAACACGGACGTGCCGGGCTTCACGGTCGCCCTGGACCAGCTCGTCGGTCGCCAGAAGATGCCCCGCCACGCCGTGGTCCTCGGCGCCGGTGGCGGCGCTCGAGCGGTCACCTACGGGCTCATCCGCCAGGGCTTCCAGCGGATCATCGTGTTCAACCGCCACCTCCACCGGGCCGAGTCGATGGTCAAGCACTTCGGCCGCAGCGCCTCGCACATGGACCTCAGGGCGATGCCCTGGCACGAGTCGATCATCGAGGCCGAGCTGGCCAAGACCAAGCTCCTGGTCAACGCGACGTCGATCGGCCTCGGCGCGGACGAGTCGCCGGTGCCGGCGGAGATCCTCACGCCGGAGCTGCTGGTCCTCGACCTGATCTACGCGCAGACGCGGCTCCTGCGGGACGCGGCCGCGGCCGGCTGCACGGTCTCCGACGGCGAGACGATGCTGCTCCACCAGGGCGCGGCGGCGTTCACGCTGTGGACCGGGCAGCCGGCGCCGCTGGAGGTCATGGGCGCCGCGCTCAGGGCCGCCCGCGCGGGCGGCGTCACCTCCGCGGAGGGCGAGGGCGGCGAGGCGGCACCGGCCGGGGACGGGGCCGAAGCCACCGCGTGAGCATGGACCGCTTCCGCTTCCTCACCACCGGCGAGAGCCATGGCCCGATGCTCGGCGCCGTCGTGGAGGGTGTGCCCGCCGGGCTCGCCCTGACCGAGGACGACCTCGCGGTCGACCTCGCGCGGCGGCAGCGCGGATACGGCCGCGGTGCCCGGCAGGCGATCGAGCACGACCGCGCACGGATCCTGTCCGGGGTGCGGCACGGACGGACGCTCGGGTCGCCGATTCTGCTCGAGGTCGACAACCGCGACTGGGCGAACTGGACCCGCGTGATGCAGGTCGGGCCGCTGAGCGAGGAGGAGGCCGCCGAGCTCGCCGAGCTCGCCGAGAGCGGCAACAAGCGCGCCCAGCCGATCACCCGGGTCCGGCCGGGGCACGCGGACCTCGCGGGCTCGCTCAAGTACGGGTTCAATGACGTGCGCAACGCGCTCGAGCGCTCGTCCGCGCGCGAGACCGCCGCGCGGGTCGCCGCGGGCGGCGTTGCCCGGGCGTTCCTGCGCGAGCTGGGCATCGAGGTCTGGTCGTACACGGCGGAGGTCGGCGGCGTCGCCGTGGATCCAGCCCGTGCGACGCGGCCCCGAGACGAGGCGGACGCCTCACCGCTGCGCTGCCCCGACGCCGTCGCCGAGGAGGCGATGATCGCGAGGATCGACGAGGCGCGCACGAACGGTGACACCGTCGGCGGGGTGTTCGAGGTGGTCGTCCATGGGGCCCCGATCGGGCTCGGGTCGTACGTCCAGTGGGACCGCCGGCTGGATGCAGCGCTCGCGGCCGCGGTGATGAGCATCAACATCGTGAAGGGTGTCGAGATCGGGCTCGGGTTCGAGCAGACGCGTCGCTTCGGGTCGCAGGTCCACGACGTCATCGAGGGGCGGCGCGAGGACGGGACGTGGGTCCACCGCTCGAACAACGCTGGCGGGCTCACGGGCGGCGTCACGAACGGCGAGCCGATCGTGGTGCGCGGGGCGGTGAAGCCGATCTCCACGCTGGCGCGGCCGCTGCCGACGGCGGACCTGGTGACGGGCCAGGCCGTCGACAAGGCGCACTACGAGCGCTCCGACATCTCGGTCGTCCCGGCGGCCGGCGTCATCGGCGAGGCCATGGTGATGCTGACGCTCGCCCGGTTCGTGCTCGAGAAGACGGGCGGCGACTCGATGATCGAGGTGGTCGACAACCTGCGCCGGGCGCGCGAGCGGATGGCCGCGGGTGTCGTGCCCCCGACCCCCGGTGACGGGTCCGGCGGGCACACGGCGGCGTCCGATGGCGGCGAGGCCGGCTCGGGCGGGGACGACTGACCGCCGATGGACCTCGTGCTCGTCGGACTGCCAGGCTCCGGGAAGAGCGCCGTGGGCCGGCGCGTGGCCTCGCGACACGGCGCCACCTTCATCGACCTCGACGAGCAGATCGAGAAGGCCGCGGGCCGGACGATCCCCGAGATCTTCGCCCAGGACGGCGAGGCGGGGTTCCGCCGCCTCGAGCGTGCGGCGGTCGCCGCGCTGGGCCCGGCCGACGCCTCGCCGACGCTTCGCCGGGTCATCTCCCCGGGCGGGGGCGCGGTCGTCGACCCACGCAACCGCTGGGCGCTGTTCCGCGGCCGGCTCGCGGTGTGGCTGGACGTGCGACCGGAGGTCCTCGCCCAGCGGCTGCGCCGCTCCCCGAACGTGCGCCCCCTCGTCCAGGGCGGCGATCCCCTGGGTCGGGTGCGCCAGCTCGCCGCCGCGCGCGAGCGGTTCTACGGGGCCGCCCATCGGGTGAACGGCGTAGCGGAGGTCACCGGGGTCGTGGACGCCATCGAGGCGCTCGTCGCCGGGGGCGTGCCCGGCGGGACGACGCTCCTGCGTGCCACGACGAAGATCGGCGGCGTCGTCATCGGCGAGGGGATCGCGGCGGATGCCGTCGGAGACGCGCTGCGCCGGCACGACGCCCGGCGCGCGATCCTCGTGTCGGAGCCCGGGGCCTGGGCCGCGTTCGGGGAAGGGCTCGCTGGGGCGCTCGGAGCGGCAGGGTGGCCCGTCGAGACCGTGCTGCTCCCCGCCGGCGAAGGCGCCAAGCGGCTGTCGGTCATCGAGGGCGCGGCGCGCGACCTCGCGCAGCGGCGGGTCGAGCGAGGGGAGCCCCTCATCGCGGTCGGCGGCGGGGCGCTGGGCGACCCGGCCGGCTTCCTCGCGGCGACGTATCTCCGGGGCGTGCCGTGGATCCAGGTCCCGACGACGCTGCTGGCGCAAGTGGACAGCGCGATCGGCGGCAAGACGGGCGTGGACCTGCCCGAGGGCAAGAACCTCCTGGGGGCGTTCCACCACCCGACGGCGATCGTGCTCGACGTCGCGGCCCTGCGGACGCTCCCCGAGCGCCAGCTGCGCGCCGCGCTGGGCGAGATCGTCAAGGTGGCCGCGCTCGGCGACGAGGCGCTGTTCGCGACGCTCGAGGCAGACGGCGGGGCGATCGCGCGCGGCGCCGACGAGGGGTTCGATGGCGGGGCGATCGCCGAGGCGGTGGAGCGCGCGGCTTGGGCCAAGGTCGAGGTCGTGAGCGCGGACGAGCGCGAGCACGCAGCGGCGGGAGGGCGCGTGACGCTCAACCTGGGACACACGATCGGGCACGCGATCGAGGCCGCGGACGGCTACGCGACGATCCTCCACGGGGAGGCCGTCGCGTACGGGACGAGGGCTGCCGTTCTGATCGGGGAGGCGCTCGGGGTGACCCCGCCCGAGCGCGCGCGGCGGATCGTCGACCTGCTCGACCGGCTCGACCTGGGACGGGCGCCGCTCCCCTGCCCGCTCGACGCGGTCGTCGAGGCGACGGGGACCGACAAGAAGCACATCGGCGGACGGCTGCGCTGGGTCCTCCCGACCGCGGACGGCGTGACCATCCGCGACGACGTCCCCGCCGAGGTCGTGCGCGAGGCGACGGCGGCCGTCCTCGCGGGCGCCGGCGCGGGGTCCCGGGCATGACCCGGGTGCTCGTCCTGCAGGGGCCCAACCTGGACCTGCTCGGGACGCGCGAGCCGCACATCTACGGCACCGAGACGCTGGACGAGATCCACGCTGGCATCGCGGCCCGGGCTGCCGACCTTGGCCTCGAGGTCGACTTCTACCAGTCGAACCACGAGGGCGCGCTCATCGACCGGCTGCACCGCCGCGACTTCGAGGTCGTCATCGTCAACGCCGCCGGGCTCACCCACACGTCGGTCGCCCTTCGGGACGCCCTCACGGGGATCGACCGCCCGTTCTGGGAGGTCCACCTGTCCGACCCGTGGCAGCGCGACGAGTTCCGCAAGGTCAACTTCCTGCACGACGTCGCGGCCGCGTCGATCGTCGGACAGGGCGCACGCGGCTATCACGTGGCCCTGGAGCAGATCGCCGAACGATTCGGACGCCGAGCGTGAGCCCGCGGGACGACGGGTCGAGACCGCGCCGGCCCACGACGGCCGAGCGTGACGATGCCGCGCTCGAGCTCGTCCGGATCCGCGACCGGATCGACGAGCTGGACAAGCGGATCGTGGAGCTGCTCAACGAGCGAGCGGTGCTGGGGCGGAAGGCGGGCCGGGCGAAGGCGCTCGCGGGCCGGCGTGCGATCCGGGACCCGGAGCGCGAGCGCGAGGTGCTCCTGCGCGTCGCGATGGCCAACGGCGGGCCGCTGACGCAGGCCGACCTGCTCTCGATCTACCGCCGGGTGGTCGCCGCGACACGGACGCTCGAGACGAAGGACCGCGGCCATGACGCCCGATCCTCAGACGGCTGACGACGAGGGGCTGTTCGTCCCGCTCGTGACGGGCGGCGCGCTCCCCGATCCACGTCTGCTGCCGGACGCCCCGGTCACCCGCTTCGCGCCGGCGCCGACGGGTCACCTCCACCTGGGGCACCTCGTGAACGTGCTGTACGTATGGGGGATCGCGCAAGCCACGGGCGGGCGGGTCGTCCTGCGGATCGAGGATCATGACCGGCAGCGGTCGCGTCCGGAGCACGAGTGGTCGATCCTCGAGGACCTTGAGCGGCTGGGCGTCGGGCCCGACGAACCGCCCCTGGCCGAGTTCAACGGCGACACGCCGTTCCGCCAGTCGGACGCGGGCGAGATCTACGCGGCCGCCGTCGAGCGGCTGCGGGCGGACGGGCTCGTCTACGCCTGCGACTGCGCTCGCTCGACGTTCGACCGCTACGAGGCCGAGCGGGGCCGGCCCTTCCGGGGCATCGGATGTCCCGGCGACTGCCGGTCGCGTGGCCTCGACGAGGCCGGCGACGTGGGGCTGCGGGTGGCCCTCGGCGCCGGGTCGGAGCGCTGGCTCGACCTGCTCCTGGGGCCGATGGCCGGCGAGCCCGCGGCGGCCGGCGACCTGCTGGTCCGCGATCGGGTCGGCAACTGGACGTACGCGCTGTGCGTCGTCGTCGACGACCTGCGCCAGGGCATCGATCTCGTGATCCGCGGGCGCGACCTCCTCGACGCGACACCGGCCCAGCTCCGGCTGGCCGTGCTCCTTGGTCGGGAGACGCCGCCACGCTTTCTCCATCACCCGCTGATCCGACGCGTCTCCGGCCAGAAGCTCTCGAAGGCGGAGGGAGACACGGCGATCCGGTCGCTCCTCGACGCGGGGCGGACGCCCGCCGAGCTGTTCGGCCTCGCGGCGCGACTCGCCGGCACGCGGGACTCCGACGCCCCCCTCGAGCCGGGCGAGCTGGGGTCGCTGTTCCGGGTCCCATAGTCGGACGCCGGGACGCTGTCAGCCGGGCTCCGAGCGGTCCTCGATCTCCCAGGCATGGTCCAGGGCATGCCAGGCGATGCGCCGCGCGGCGTAGCGGGCCGGCCACTTCTTGCCCGCGATGGGGCTCCCGTCTGATGGCTCCCGGAGCGTTGCCAGGACGGCGGCGCGCAGCGCCTCCACCTGCGCTCGGGTGTCCGACCTGTGCTTCAGCCCCAGGACGTTTGCATACGCGGCGTCCGCGCCGTTGACGTGCTCCTCGATCTTCGAGCGGTCGCGACCGCCACCTCGTGGGCCCTTGCGCAACGCCTCGGATGCCCCCGCGGCGATCCGGTCGAACTCCGCCCACGAGGCCTCGACGATCGCGGCGATCCGCATCGCCTCGCGGGCGTCGACCGGCTCCCGGTCCTCGGGCGCGACGAGTGACGGGATCCCGAACGCAGTGCCGTAGTCGCCTTCCATGCGGCTCGTGACCTCGATGTCCTGGTCCGTGGGGTCGAAGCGCTCGCCGGCCTTGCGCGCGACCTTCGC